>JBIIXB010000006.1:0-56072 GCA_044338605.1 Rhodoluna sp.
TTCTTGCAAACACTCGCCGAACTGCTGCGCAATACATTGCAGCCGGAATTGACCCGAGTAAGTCAACGTTGTTTATTCAGTCACAGGTTCCAGCTCATGCACAACTTGCCTGGGTGCTAAATTGCATAACTGGATTCGGTGAAGCCAGCCGCATGACTCAGTTCAAAGACAAATCTCAAAAAGCAGATAGTGACTCGGCCTCCGTTGGGTTGTTCACGTATCCAATCTTGCAGGCTGCGGACATTTTGCTTTATCAACCAAAGAAGGTTCCAGTTGGCGAAGATCAAAGACAGCACCTTGAGCTAACCAGAGATCTTGCGATGCGATTCAATTCAAGATTCGGCGAAACTTTTACGGTTCCCGAAGCTCACATCCTGAAAGAAACCGCCAAGATTTATGATCTTCAGAATCCAACTGCAAAAATGTCTAAATCGAACGAGCCAAAAGGCACCATCAACATAATGGATGACTCCAGCGTGACGGTAAAGAAGATCAAGGGTTCCGTAACTGATGCCGATAGTGACATCCGATTTGACGTCGAAAACAAGCCTGGGGTTTCAAACCTGCTTGGAATCTATTCAGCCGTATCAGGCAAGTCAGTCAAAGATTTGGAAGCAGCCTTTGCAGGCAAAGGTTACGGAGACCTAAAGACCGAAGTCGCCGACGCTGTCATCGCTGTAATCGAGCCCATTAGGCAACGAGCGAGCGAGTTATTGGAAAACACCGATGAGCTAGATAGTCTGTTGGCTACTGGTTCAGCTCGTGCCAACGAACTGGCCGAGGCCACTTTGGCGAGCGTCTACGACAAAATTGGCTTGATTCCTAGGAGTTAGCTGGGAGCCTGAAACATTTTGGGCACTATCTCTAGTTATCTGTAAGGATAGAAACGTAACAACGTTCTTCGGGGTCAGTGAAAATCTGAGCCGGCGGTATAGCCCGCGACCCGAATCAGATCTTGAAAAAGCTCTAATTCGGTTGATTTGGTGAAATTCCAGAGCCGACGGTTAAAGTCCGGATGGGAGAAGAACCTAGGGTTAGTCGTTGGCGTTTTTAACGCCAATTCGGCTGACTCTACTTTCCCATTCCGCTACCCCGAGGTTCTAAATTCGAACAAGGGTAGAAATATGTCCAAGCTAAGCCTCGATGACGCGATGACTCGCGCGCTTGAGCTTGCCCTAAATGGACCAGTAACCGGAGTAAATCCCCAAGTTGGTGCAGTGATTCTAAATGCCGACGGTGAGCTAATCGGCGAGGGATACCACAAGGGTTCTGGGACTGACCATGCCGAAGTTGTTGCTCTAAATGCTGCGCTCAACGGAGCTTCAAAACTTCCCACCGGCTCAACTGCAATTGTGACTTTGGAGCCATGCAATCACACTGGTAAAACCGGTCCGTGCGCAAAGGCCTTGATTGAGGCAGGAGTAAGCAAAGTTGTGTTTGCTTCTTTAGATCCAGGTGATCACTCAAGCGGTGGTGCAGAAACTTTGCGCAGAGCAGGCGTTGAAGTTGTAGCTGGTTTTCATGCCGATAAAGCAGATCAGCAATCAAGAGTTTGGCTAACGGCCGCAAAACACAAAAGACCATTTGTTACTTTGAAGTGGGCAAGTAGTATCGATGGTCGCGCAGCCGCCCAAGATGGATCTAGCAAGTGGATCAGCGGTGAAGCCGCTAGGCAAGATGCCCACCGGAGACGATCAGAAGTTGACGCCATCCTGGTTGGAACCGGCACCGCACAAATTGATGACCCAGAACTTACTGCAAGAAAACCAGATGGTTCGCTGCACGATCAGCAACCACTACGGGTTGTACTTGGAGAACGAGACTTACCTGCCGAGCTTCGAATATTCAATAACGACGCAGAAACGCTTACTCTGAAAACTCAATCAATCCACGGTGCCTTGAGCGAGCTCTATGAAAAAGGCATCAAACACGTTTTGGTTGAAGGTGGACCAACTCTTGCAAGTCGATTTGTTCAAATGGATCTGGTAGATGAATTTGTAATTTACCTGGCTCCAAAACTTCTTGGTGGCGACAAGCTTGCCATTGGCTCCATTGACGTTCCTTCCATCCAAGACGCAAAAGAGCTTGAGTTTTTGAAGATTAACACTCTGGGTGCAGATGTTCAGATCATTGCGAAACCGGTAGGGAGGATCTGATGTTTACAGGCATAGTCGAAGAACTTGGAACCATCTCAGGGGTAAAGGACCTAGGCGACAGCATTAGATTGCAAGTTAGCGGAGAGCTAGTGCGATCAGATCTAACCCAAGGCGAATCAATCTCGGTAAATGGCGCCTGCCTAACAGCAGCCGAATTGACCAAAGACGGCTTTGTTGCCGATGTGATGCTAGAGACCCTGAATAGAACCAGCCTTCGCGGAATCGCAGTTGGCGACAAGGTGAATCTCGAGCGGGCCATGTCTGGAACTGGCAGATTTGGAGGTCATGTGGTGCAAGGCCACGTCGACGGAGTTGGAGAGATAATTTCTAGGCAGCCCAGTGATAACTGGGAGGTAGTAAAGGTAAGAATTCCAGGCGAGCTAGCTAAGTATGTGGTTCACAAGGGTTCAATCACTTTTGATGGAGTATCTCTAACCGTGAATGACATCTCTGAAGACGTTGTTTCACTAAGCCTGATACCCGAAACTTTGCGCCTAACCACCCTTGGTCAAAAAGGAGTTGGGGCAAAGTTGAACGTCGAGGCAGATATCTTGGCAAAGCACATTGAGAAACTAATAGAGGCGAGGAGTCAGAAATGAATCTGGCAACCATAGAACAAGCACTAGAAACACTCAAGGCTGGAAAGCCGGTGCTGGTAGTAGATCACCGCAATCGTGAGAACGAAGGCGACGCGATCATGGCCGCCCAGTTTGCCTCACCCGAATGGATCTCATGGATGGTGAATCACACCTCAGGGTTCCTATGTGCACCGATGTCAGAGTCCCTTGCTAACCGCTTGGATCTTCCACTGATGACTAACAACAATCAAGATCGCTATCGCACTCAATACACAGTCTCGGTTGACGCGGCCTCTGGTGTGACAACAGGAATCAGCGCCGCCGATCGAGCGCACACCCTAAGAGTTCTTGCAGATGTCAACTCTCAGCCAGCGCATCTGATTCGTCCAGGTCACGTTATCCCACTGCGTGCTCACCCAGATGGTGTGTTTGGAAGACCAGGGCACACTGAAGCAACAGTGGACCTTCTAAAACTTGCTGGCCTTACCCCAGTTGGAGTTATTGCCGAGATGGTCTCTGCAGATGGCACGATGATGCGTCTTCCAGAGCTTCAGGAAGTCGGTGCTAAAGAAGGCTTGCCGGTTATAAGCATCGAGCAGATCTTCAACTATCGCGAGGTAGCAGAGCCAATCCCAAGTGATGATTCAGTAAGTCGAATCAGATTCGAAGCTGAGGCCAAGATGCCAAGCACTCACGGGGCATTCAAGGTCCGTGGCTACTATGACACCAAAACCACCGCTGAGCACGTGGCAATTATTGCCGGTGAACCCATGCACGAAGACGTACTGGTGAGAATGCATAGCGAATGCATCACTGGTGAAGCCTTCGGATCCAAAAAGTGTGAGTGTGGACCGCAGCTTGATTTCGCTCTCGACAAGATTGCAACCGATCCAAAGGGAGGCGTAGTTATCTACCTTCGTGGTCAAGAAGGTCGTGGAATTGGTCTCTTGAATAAGCTCAAGGCCTACGCCTTGCAAGATCAGGGCATGGACACCGTGGAAGCAAACCTTGCTCTGGGTCTTCCAAGTGAGGCAAGAGAATACGGCGCTGCCGTTTCTATTCTTCGTGACTTGGGAATCAAGAGTGTACGACTGATGAGCAATAACCCAGCCAAGATTGAAGCACTCGAGGCTGCGGGAATAGTTGTCAACGAGTATGTCCCTATTGTTGTGGGTCAGCAAGACGAGAACGTTGAATACATGGAAACCAAGCGCGAAAAAATGGGTCACATGATTCCGGAATTGGATCGCAATGAGCAGTAACGGCGCACCGAAAATCGCAATTGACGCAGCCGGAATCAAAGTTTCAGTTGTTGTCACGAGCTGGCACAAAGAGATCACCAACGGATTGCTTGCTGGAGCTGAGCGTGCGCTTAAGGCTTCCGGAAATACGGATTACAAAGTGATTCGGGTCCCAGGTGCGTTTGAACTTCCACTAGGAGCCCAAATGGCCATCAAAGAAGGTGCTGAAGTTGTCATCGCGTTAGGTGTTGTAATTCAGGGTGACACACCACACTTTGATTACGTGTGCGACGCGGCAACCAGTGGGCTGACTCGTGTTCAGTTAGATAGCTCTGTTCCAATTGGTTTTGGGCTGTTGACTGTAGCAAATGAGCAACAGGCTTTAGACAGAGCTGGTCTTCCAGGCTCAAAAGAAGACAAGGGTGCTGAAGCAGTTGAGGCCGCGATCACGATGAAGCGGTTATCCTTTAAGTAACGAAGGGGAAATAATGCTTGAACTTGCTGGAATCATAAAGAGTTTTCTTGTTGTGTTACACCTAGTTGGTCTATCGGCCCTCTTGGGTGGTTTTTTGGTGCAGATAAAGGCTCTTCGCGCAAAGACCGCCGAGATTTTGCCAGCCATCGTGCACGGTGCCTGGACCGCATTTGTCACAGGTCTGTTGCTAGTCGGAGTTCGCGAATGGGAGTTATCTCTAGGTGGCGGCCACGATCTTGATCACAGCAAGATTGCAATCAAATCTGTTGTTGCCCTTATCGTGTTAGTTCTTGTGATGCTAAATCGTAAGAAGAAGCCGGTTTCTGGAAGCGCCCTTGGAACCATTGGTGGACTAACCTTCTTGAACGTGGTCCTAGCTGTCTTCTGGTAACTAGACCCAGCTGGTAAGTCTTCAAATGCTTGTTAGCCTTGAGTAATGCCTACCGAAACCCTTCCTGCAACCAAGCTAGGAAACACACGGGTTACCGGAAAAGAGCAGTACTACACGCCAAAACCTCTCGCTCTTGAACTAGTCGAGCACATTGAAAATGTCCTTGGTTCACTTGCGGGAAAAACCATTCTGGAACCAGCCGGTGGCACTGGAGCATTTATCGATGCCGTCCAAGCAAAAGGCGTAGCTAACGTCATCAGCTTCGACATCGAGCCACTTCATGAACTTGTGTCAGTAGGTGATTTTCTAGAGCAGGAAATCAAAGAAAGCAATTTGATTACTATTTCCAATCCCCCGTTTGGCAGAAACAACTCTTTGAGTATTCCGTTTTTCAATCACGCAGCCAAAGTCAGCGATGCAATTTGTTTTATTGTTCCAAGATCTTGGCGCAAATGGTCAGTAACAAATCGGCTCGACCTAGGATTTGAGTTGGCGCTTGATCTAGATATTGACATTGACTATGTCGACGCAGCTGGCACGCCGCTATCAAACAAGAATCACCTAGCAACCTGTTTTCAGATTTGGAAGAAAGCAGATGCGCCTAGAAGCTTGGTTCGAGTTACCGATAAAGGAATTATCGAAAAAGTTTCTCCGGAACTGGCTGATGTTTCACTAACCATCTTTGGTTATGGGTGCGGCAAAGTGAAGACCCAGTTTGAACCAGTTGCCAACACCACACAGATGTTTTTGAAGCTGAAGCACCCGCAGGCTCTAGCCGCCCTCGAGAGCGTTGATTACTCTAGGTTTTTCAAGAACACCGCATACACAGAGGCGCTTTCACTGCAAGAAATCAACTACCTTTTGAACGAAAAAATCTACGGCGATCCGATGATTGAGGGTATCTAAGACATGAGCATGGCAGGCAGAGGAAGAAATCTAGCCCCAAAAGATACTGGACCAAAAGCTAAATTCAGCCAACTAACTCCCTATCTTTTTGAACACAAGGCCGCTTTGGTGGTGGCGGTGGTGCTTTCTCTAATTGGCGCAGTGGTGAGCTTGGCTCAGCCACTGGTCGTGGGTCAGGTGATAACCGCTGTGCAAAACGGCGAAGATGTTGGCCAGCTAGCTCTGATCCTGGTTCTTGTGATTCTTGGGGCCGGAATCGCCAGCGGATTTATGTATTACGTGCTGGCAAAAGCTGGCGAGGGTGTAGTTCTATCGGCTCGGAACAAGCTTGCCGTTCGGCTTTTAAAGCTACCCATCTTGGAGTATGACCTTAGAAGAACCGGTGACTTGGTTTCTAGGGTCGGTTCCGACACCACTTTATTGCGAGCGGTTCTAACTCAAGGACTTATTGATGCGGCTGGTGGTGTGCTCATTTTTGTTGGGGCAATCATCGCCATGGCTTTTATTGACCCTTTCTTGTTACTACTGACCCTTGGAATGATCTCAGTTGCTGTTGCTTCGATTGTGGTTTCTGCCAGGCAGATTAGATCTGCCACCACCAAAGCACAGCAAAGAGTTGGCGACATGGCCGCATCGGTGGAGAGAGCTCTTTCTGCAGTTAGGACAATTCGTGCCGCTAGAGCAGAGTCGAGAGAGACCGCAGGCATAAGTAACGATGCTAATGAGGCTTACGTTCAAGGTGTCAAGATTGCAAAAATCAACGCGTTGATATCCCCAATTGCGGGTGTGGCATCAAACGCTGCATTTATCGTCGTACTCGGTGTTGGTGGCTACCGCGTTGCAGCTGGAGAAACTTCGGTTGCAAATCTAGTTACATTTATTCTTTTGATGTTCTTAATGATCAGGCCACTTGGTCAAGCGTTTGGTGCATACAGCTCGGTTATGAGCGCGTTAGGTGCTCTTGCTCGGATTGAAGAAATCTTGCAGCTCCCGCTCGAAGAGAGCGCTTCGGAGTCTGCGCAGACATCAAAGCCCAAGAAAACCCAGAACGCTATCGAGTTCAAGAAAGTTAGCTTTGCCTACGCCTCTGCGGAAGAGCATCGCGACGGAAAACTAGTTTTAGACTCTGTGAGTTTCAAGATCAAGACTGGTGACCGGGTCGCGCTGGTGGGCCCGTCAGGCGCCGGAAAATCAACTGTTTTTTCCCTTATTGAGCGCTTCTACGAACCAACCTCTGGAGAGATACTCCTTGAGGGCACACCCGTTACTGAGCTATCGCGCGATGCCTTGCGTTCTCAGATTGGCTACGTCGAGCAAGATGCCCCTGTGCTAGCCGGCTCTCTGAGAGATAACTTATTGATTGGGTCGCCTAATGCGACGGATAAAGAGTTGAAATTTGTATTGGGAGAAGTGAATCTAACGGCAGTTCTCAAGCGGGATAAACGAGGCTTAGACGCCGAAGTTGGCGAGGCTGGAATCATGCTCTCCGGAGGAGAGCGGCAGCGCCTCGCGATAGCCAGGACACTGCTAGCAGCGCCACCGATTCTGATTCTTGACGAAGCCACATCTTCTCTGGATGGACTAAACGAGCAGCACATGAGAGAGGCCATTGACGCTGTTGCCCAAGGTAGAACCATGATTGTTATTGCTCACCGGCTATCAACTGTTGTTGATAGCGACCTGATCATCGTATTAGACCAGGGCAAGGTGGTTGGCTCGGGGACTCACTCTGAGCTTGTGAAGTCCACGCCACTTTACAAGCAGCTAGCCAAGCATCAACTGTTGGTGTAACTCGAGCTCTTTGTTCGGGCTAGGCTGAAACTCATGAACTACCCACTGCTTGCAGGAATTGGTGATTTACTCTCCAGGAAAACTGCAGAAATTCTGGATCAGGCCGACGAACTCAAAGATTTCCGTAAAGAGTTTTTCATCAAAGATGAATCCCTTTGCTACCTAGATGGAAACTCACTTGGCCGCTTACCACTTGCAACCATCGAGAAAGTTTCTGACTTTCTAGAAAACGAGTGGGGAACAGAACTTGTCGATGGTTGGAGTCATTGGATTGATGAAGCTCAGCCAGCCGGAGATCTTCTAGGAAGAGCTACGTTGGGTGCAGCTAGCGGTCAGGTGCTCGTTTGTGACACTACCAGTGTTAATTTCTATCAACTTTGTGTGGCTGCAATAAAAGCTCGTCCGGGACGAAAAACAATAATCATTGACTCAGCTAACTTTCCTACCGACCGATTTGTAATTCAGGGAATTGCAGAGCAACTCAATTTGAAGCTAATCACACTTGATACCGACGGCACCGGTGGTCCAGGCTCTGTTCCAATCGCATCCGAGAACGAGCTAGTGACAGCTGAATTACTAGCGCCATATTTGAGCATCGATGTTGCATTAGTGACACTACAGGCTGTCAACTATCGCTCTGGAGCGAGGGCAAACCTCAAGACGATTACGGATTTGGTTCGCTCTTACGGTGGGCTTGTGGTGTGGGACGCATCTCACGCTGGCGGGTCGGTTGAACTTAATTTTGATGACAATGGAGTCGACTTGGCTGTTGGTTGCACGTATAAATATGGAAACAGTGGCCCCGGTTCTCCAGCTTGGTTGTACGTTCGAAAGGAGCTGCAATCTAGCCTGAAGGTTCCCATCCAGGGCTGGTTTGCTCAGGATGATCAGTTTGCAATGGGGCCTGTTTTCGACAAGAACCTAGGTATCCGCGGCTTCCAGATCGCCAGCCCATCAATTGTTGGCATCAGGGCGGTCCAAGCTAGCTACGAAATGATTGAGCGGGCAGGTATTTCTCGCATTGCCAAAAAGGCAGCCATTGGTACGGAGCTAATGATCGCTCTGTTTGATGCCTGGCTAGTTCCACTGGGCTTTACGCTTCTGACCCCAAGAGATCACAGGCTTCGCGGCGGTCACATCACAATAGGTCACCCTGAAGCCAAAAGAATTGCGGCAGCCCTTAGGCAATTTGCTCAAGTAGTACCTGACTACCGGATGCCCAATTCCATCAGGCTCGCAATTTCCCCATTACCAACAAGCTTCGTTGAAGTCTTCGATGGATTCGAAAGAATCAGAGATTCTGTTGCACGTAAGGATTACGAGAAAATTCAAGACACTGGAAATCGAGTTACCTAAATGAGCGAACAGCACGACAAAGCAGTCACTTACACAAGCTATCTAAAAGTAGATGAGTTACTTGATTTGCAGCAGCCGCTATCTGATGGGCCTGAACATGATGAGCTTCTATTTATAACTATTCATCAGGTCTACGAGCTTTGGTTCAAACAACTGCTGCATGAAAGTGCGGCATTGCAAGTTGCGCTGGAAGAATCCCAAACCCACAGATCGCTTTCAATACTTGGCCGGATGAGAACCATCATGAAAACTTGCGTAGCGCAGCTAGACATTCTTGAAACAATGACCCCGCTGCAGTTCAACTCATTCCGCGGTCGACTAAGTTCAGCATCTGGTTTTCAATCCGCTCAGTTTCGTGAACTAGAAGCAGTTCTTGGAAGACGCGATCAGGCAGGATCAGACGCCAAGGCGGGAACTGGCATGTCAATGGCCTCACACCTTGTTCCAGGATCTGTGGCTAGGAACAGAGTCGAGGCTGCGATGAGTAGAGCGAGCCTTTACGACAGCGCGCTAAAGTTTTTTGACTCTCGCGGTCACAAAATGCCAAAAGATGTTCTTGAGCGAGACGTGTCACTTCCTTACGAAGCAAACGAGCAGGTTCAAGAAGCGTTGTTATCGGCTCACCGAAATGACCCGGAAGCCAACATGGTGGGCGAAGCCTTGATGGATCTAGACGAAGGTTTCCAGGAGTGGCGTTACCGTCACGTGAAAATGGTCGAGCGCACTATTGGAGCCAAGATGGGAACAGGTGGTTCCGCAGGGGTCGGCTATCTGGCAAGCACCCTGTTTAGGCCCGTATTTGCTGACCTCTGGGCGATTAGATCTAAGTTCTAGAAGCTATTTGAACTATGTTTTGTAGCAGCATCGCGCGGGTCATTGGACCCACTCCGCCTGGGTTTGGCGATAGGTAGCCAGCAACTTCTGAGACCTTTGGGTCAACATCTCCAACGAGGGCTCCAGATTCGATTCTGCTAATGCCAACATCCAATACCACTGCGCCAGCTTTGACCCACTCTGGCTTCACAAAATGAGGAACACCAATAGCGGCAACAATCACATCCGCGTTTTGTAAAGCCTCTGGAATGTTCTTGCTGGCCGAATGCAATAGGGTCACAGTTGCGTCAATGCCTTTTCTAGTAAGAAGTAAACCTAGCGGCCTTCCAACTGTTACTCCCCGACCAAGCACCGCTACTTTTTTCCCACTTAGTGACACATCGTATCTCCGAAGCAGTTCAACTATTCCAGCTGGTGTGCAAGGAACCGGGGATCTCATTTCACCTGAAACGTTCAGAACTAATCGGCCAAGATTCACTGGATGCAATCCATCGGCATCTTTTGCAGGATCAATAAGTTCAAGAAGTTCTAGCGAATCAATTCCCACCGGAAGCGGTAGTTGAATTATGTAGCCCGTGACATCCTTGGATGAGTTCAACTCATTGATTGCCTTCAAGATATCTGATTTAGAAGCACTTGCAGGTAAATCAATCCGGATGGACTTCATGCCTACCTCAGCGCAGTCACGGTGCTTTCCCGAAACGTAGGTGTGAGAACCTGGATCATCTCCAACCAGCAAGGTTCCAAGACCTGGAATTATGCCGCGCTTTTTTAGGTCAGCAACTTGGGTTGTAAGTTCCTTCTTTATGGCTTTAGCCGTAGCTAGACCATCAAGAATTATGGCGCTCAAGTGCTACCAGTTCTCTAGGCCGGAATAGAGTGGGAACTTTTCGGTCAAGACCCGAACTCGAGCCTTTAGCGCCTGAGTGTCTGGGTTTGGAAGCAACACCTGCGCAATGATCTCTGCAACCTCGGTGAACTCGGTTGCTCCGAAACCGCGAGTGGCAAGAGCTGGAGTTCCGATTCGAACACCTGAAGTAACCATTGGTGGCCTTGGGTCATTCGGGACAGAGTTTCGGTTCACGGTAATACCCGCATCGTGGAGCAAGTTTTCTGTTTCTTTTCCATCGATAGGCGCATTTCGAAGATCAACCAAAACCAAGTGAACATCGGTTCCGCCAGTCAAGATAGAAACTCCGTTTGCCTTCACGTCTGGCTGCACCAGACGCTCAGCGATGATTCGTGCTCCCTCGATGGTTCGCTGCTGGCGCTCCTTGAATTCTGGGCTCATAGCCGCCTTGAAAGCAACCGCTTTGGCAGCAATAACGTGCATTAGAGGTCCACCTTGCTGACCTGGGAAAACTCCCATGTCAATCTTCTTGGCATACTCTTCCTTGCAAAGAATCAAACCGGATCTTGGTCCGCCGAGGGTTTTGTGAACTGTTGTTGAAACGACATCAGCGTATGGAACAGGTGATGGGTGCAGTCCTGCTGCAACCAAACCAGCAAAGTGAGCCATGTCAACCCAGAGCTTTGCTCCAACTTCATCGGCGATCGAGCGGAACGCTGCGAAGTCCAGATGCCTTGAGTATGCAGACCAACCAGCGATTAGAACCTTTGGTTGGGTCTCAAGCGCACGGGCTCGGACTATTTCCATGTCAATCAAATTTGTGTCGGGATTTAGTCCATAAGCGTGTGGCTCATAGGTCTGACCAGAAAAGTTCAACTTCATTCCATGAGTTAGATGTCCACCGTGAGCAAGCTCAAGACCCAAAATACGATCTCCTGGTTTTGCAAGAGCCATCATCAGGGCTGCATTGGCGGTAGCTCCGGAATGTGGTTGCACGTTTGCGTGCTCTGCTCCAAAAAGCTCTTTGGCTCGAGTGCGAGCTAGCTCTTCTGCAACGTCAACAACTTCGCAACCACCGTAGTACCTCTTGCCCGGATAGCCTTCCGCGTATTTGTTGGTCAGTACCGAACCTTGGGCTTCTAGGATTCCTCTCGAAACAAAGTTCTCGCTAGCAATCATTTCCAGCGTGTGTCTTTGGCGATCAAGCTCCTGCTGCAATACAGCAGCAATTTCTGGATCGGTCTCAGAAAGCGGCTTGGAAAAATTCGATGGCTGGCTACTTGTAGTCAATCGGGGCTCCTCGTTTTTAGTAGCTTACCAGAGCCAATCTTTGAGGCCGTTGGCGGGTGGTCGAGAACCTAACCGATTAACAGATCAGAAATACCTCTGCGCTTCAAAGACAATCCGGCTGCCAGAAGTAAGACCCCTGCAATTGCCAAACCAACGGTCCAGCCCAGACTCGAGTTCACTGGGTCTGCGGCAGTGGAGGCGGTGATAACAGATTGAGCGGCTTGCCGTCTTTGAGTCGGCGCTTTTGTAACCTCTGAATCCTGGGAGGGTAAAGTTTCCAAGGTTACTAGGGGTGAGCGTTCTCGAGCTGGTACCCCTAATACATTTGGCGGTTTAGCAACACTGGAAATAACTGGTGTCACAGCTGAACCAGCAGGCTCTGGAACCGTAACTGCAAAGGAGGTGTCAGCTTCGGGACCGGTATTCCCCGCTAGATCCAGAACCGAGTTGGCAACAATTGTGAAGGAGAAACTTGAACCCTCACAGCCACTTAGTGTTGCGATCCAAAGTTGATCACTGCTAGCAGCAACAGAGTCAACCTGACAAGCGCTGGTAGAGCTTGTGAAGCTATAGTTATCGGCTTGTGGTTGAAGCACTGGCTCAGTAATTGGAATAATCAATTCCGAATCTTCTTGGGTGATCTCTAATACCGCTGGCGCGGTTCGATCTACAGTTACCATGGCTGAGCTCTGAGTTATCTCAGGCCCTGAGTAACTTTGTTCGGCTATTGAGTTAGCAGGAATTGAAATGCCCACTTCTCCATCCACGCAATCTGTCACTGTATAAACGAGAGAGGTTCCGCTGCCACTAAGTGTTCCAGGTTGACAGGTACCAAGATCGCCAGTTAGCTCAATGTTGCTTGCCGAAAAGCCAGGGAATGGATCACTTAGCTGAATCTGAAAGTCAATCGAAGATGAATTAGTTAGCTGTGTCTGGGCTCCAATTGATTGAAACAATGGAACCAGTTGGTACTCAATCATCACCATTCCATGGCCACTTTTGACACCCGTGAAATGCGTAATGTTTGATGTGTAGAGCGGATCTGCGAATGAAGATCCGCCTCCACCTGCTCCTGCATCATTTCCAGAGCTGTCGGTGTCTGAACCGCCACCACCACCTCCGTAGTAGCCACCGCCTCCACCTCCTCCACCGTAGAGAGCACTCGAACCACCTTTACCTCCGTTGAGTAGCGAGCCTGCGGCACCCGAAGTACCAGTTCCGTTAGCAAGACCGCCGCTTCCTCCAGAAGTTTGTGTGCCTCCTCCACCGCCTTGGCCCTGTCCATCTTTTCCGGCAGCGGCAATAAGACCTCCGCCAGGGCTAGCCGTGGGTGTTATTCCAGCTCCACGACCTCCGCCACCACCTGCAACAACAATTCTGGATTCAACGTTTGTACTTAGGCGAATGTCACTGGAGCCACCACCAGATCCTTCATTGTTAGAGCCTGACCCAGCTGGACCACCACCATTAAAACCACCGTTTGCTGACTGGCCTGTCACTCCAGCACCACCTACTGCGACGTAAAGCGTGGAGGGAATCTGGCTCAAAGTTCCAGTAACCCGTCCACCTTGACCACCACTTTTTCCACCCTGACCACCAGAAACCTGAAACGTCATGTTGCGCGCGTTTATCGGAGGGGTCCATTGCTGAAGATCACCGGTGTGAGAAAACCAAACAGTGCAATTTTGCTCGTAGCAACTTTCTACATAGTTTGCACTGGCCGGGACAGCGCTCAGTGTTGCCGTAGCTATTCCAATTGCCACAACGGCTGCAGTCATCGAAGAGTATTTGAATTTTTGCATTCCGCAAATGTAAAACCCCTGACCGAATTGGGTCAGGGGTTTTACACAATGTGGATTACTTCAGACGCTGTTGCAAGTTTTCTGCTAGCGACTGCATGAATTCTTCTGTGGTTTGGTAGCTCTGATTCGGACCAACCAGTGCTGCAAGATCCTTCGTCATTTTTCCAGACTCAACTGTTTTAATAACAACATCTTCTAGGGTCTCGGCAAATTTCTGAACCTCTGGAGTTCCATCCAAAGTTGCACGGTGCATCAGACCCCTGGTCCAGGCGTAGATAGAAGCAATCGGGTTAGTTGATGTCTTCTGACCGGCCTGGTGCTGGCGGTAGTGACGAGTAACCGTTCCATGAGCTGCTTCAGCAAGGGCTGTCTTTGCATCTGGGGTAGTAAGAACAGAGGTCATGAGTCCAAGAGACCCAAAGCCCTGAGCTACAGTGTCAGACTGAACATCGCCGTCGTAGTTCTTGCAGGCCCAGACGTAGCCACCTTCCCACTTCAAAGAAGCCGCCACCATGTCATCGATTAGACGGTGCTCATAAGTAATGCCTGCTGCCTTGAACCTGTCTGCATACTCGGCGTCAAATACTTCCTGGAAAGCGTCTTTGAAGGCGCCATCGTAGGCTTTCAAAATTGTGTTCTTGGTGGACAGGTAAACCGGGTATGTCCTAGCCAATCCGTAGTTGAACGAGGCTCTCGCGAAGTCACGAATTGAGTCCATGTAGTTATACATGCCCATCGCGACACCACCGGAAGCTGGGTAATCTGCGATAGTCCAGGTCTGGGCTTCACCGGACTCAGGGGTGTAAGTCATCGTTACAGTGCCCTTGCCCGGGATCTTTACATCGGTTGCTTTGTACTGATCACCGTGGGCATGACGACCGATAACTATCGGCTTGGTCCAACCAGGAACCAGTCTTGGAACGTTAGAGATAATGATCGGCTCTCTGAAAACAACTCCGTCAAGAATGTTTCGGATAGTTCCGTTTGGAGACTTCCACATCTTTTTGAGACCAAACTCTTTTACTCGGGCTTCATCGGGTGTGATCGTCGCACACTTAACCCCAACACCGTGCTTCTTGATTGCGTGGGCGGCATCGACTGTGACTTGGTCATCGGTTGCGTCACGATTTTCAATGGAAAGATCGAAGTAATCCAGCTCGATATCCAAGAAAGGAAGGATAAGTGAATCTTTGATGTTTTGCCAAATGATACGAGTCATCTCGTCGCCATCTAGATCGACTACCTTGCCAACAACCTTGATCTTTTCCATTGATTACTCTTTCTTTTATGAGCCCTAAAGCTCTTCTAGACTACCGAAAACTTGAAAAGTCTTTTCCCTGCTAAACCAGAGAATCCCGCCATGCCTTGTGCATTTTGGAGAATTTTCCTGAACCGGAAATCAAATTCCTTGGAGAGTCGTCTTCAATGACTCTTCCCTTCTCCATAACCAGAACTCGATCAGCAATCGAAACTGTCGATAAGCGGTGAGCGATGATGATAGCGGTTCGATCTGCCAGCAGGGTTTTGAGTCCATGCTGAACTAGTCGCTCTGAAGGAATGTCTAACGAGCTCGTCGCTTCATCCAGAATCAAAACAGCGGGGTTTGCGATAAATGCTCTTGCAAAGGAAATCAGCTGCCTTTGGCCAGCACTTACTCGACCACCACGTTTATTGACATCGGTGGAATACCCTTCTGGCAAAGCAAGGATGAATTCGTGGGCTCCAACAGCTTTGGCTGCCTGTTCAATCTCTTCGGGGGTTGCATCTGGCTTACCAAGAGCGATGTTGTCAGCAACCGATCCAGAGAACAGGTAAGCCTCCTGGGTGACCATTACTACCGATCTTCTTAGGTCCTTGGCGGACAAATCGCGGACGTCAATACCATCTAGGGTTAGCTTTCCAGAAGTTGGATCATAGAATCTCGAAATCAATTTCGCGATTGTCGACTTGCCCGCGCCGGTAGTTCCAACCAAAGCAATAGTTTGACCGGCTGGAACAGTCAATGAGAACTCGGGTATTACTTCAACACCGTTTGAGTAGTGAAAACCTACTTTGTCAAAACCAATTTCACCCTTGGCGTTTGTTAGCGCTACTGGTTTCTGCGCCTCAGGAACAGAAGCTTGCTCTTCTAGGACACCTGAGATTTTCTCAAGCGCAGAGTTAGCGGATTGGTAGGAGTTATAGAACATCGCAAGATCTTCCATCGGGTCGTAGAACCTTCTTGCGTACAAGATTGCTGCAATCAAAACTCCCAGCCCCAAAGAGCCCTCTAGAACTCGAACACCGCCCCAGAGCAAAATAATTGCAACAGAGATGTTTCCAATCATGATTAGAGCCGGATCAAAGATTCCAAAGAGTTGAATTACCTTGGCGTTGATGTGCCGGTACTTCTCAACCAAGGTTTCATACTCACCCTGGTTTCTTTTCTCCTTGCGGAATGCCTTCACGGCACGAATGCCGGTCATGGTCTCAACAAAGTAGACAATCAACTTGGCCGACGAAACCCTTGACTCACGGAACATCAATTTGGAGTTGACCTGGAACCATCTGGTCAGAAAATACAAAGGAACCCAGCTAATTGCCAGAATCGCAAAACTTGGAAGATCTAGAAAGACCAGCGCAGTAGCGGTGAAAAGCATGTACAAAATTCCAACAATCATCTCGTTGCCGCCGGTATCCAACAGCTCACTGATCGCATCAAGGTCGCTGGTTTGACGGGAGATTACCCTGCCCGACGTGTACTTCTCATGAAACTCCAACGAGAGCTTCTGAGTGTGAACAAATATTCGCTTCCTTAGATCCAAAAGCACATCTTGGCTTAACTTGGCCGCAAATCTTAGGAACCAACCAATAAGAGCAGCCGTAGCAACTGCTGCAAAGAGGTAGCCACCGACCACCAAAAAAAGCGGTGTGGTGTCTGCCTTTAGTGCAGCTGGCAGTGCCCAGTCAATGCTGAGTGCAATTAGCGCTGGTCCTGCGACTCGAAGAGCTTGAGACAAGATGACAATCAAAAGACTTAGTAGCAGTCTCCAGCGAACGGGGTAAATCAGTGAGAGCAAAAGCTTTCTGGAACGAAGCTTGACCTGCTGCGATTCTTCTTTGCTTAGCTGGATCTTGTCTTCCCCAGCAACTCCTTGCATGCTCATTAGCTAACCTCGATTTGTTTACCGTCGGCATTTAGAGAAGAAATTACAAATCGATAGTGATCGCTTGTTGCCAGGAGGTCACTGTGCTTACCAACGGCAACAATCTTTCCATCTTGCATGAGTGCCACTCTGTCGGCTAGCTGCACTGTTGAAGGTCTATGAGCAACAATCAAAGCCGTTGTCTTTTTTAGAACTTTTCTTAGTGCCGCCTCAACAAGTGCTTCGGTATCAACATCCAATGCTGAAAGCGGATCATCAAGAACAAGTACCGCTGGCTTGGCCGCAACCGCTCTTGCAAGTGCAAGGCGCTGACGCTGACCTCCAGATAAAGAAAGTCCCTCTTCGCCGATTTTGGTGTCAAGACCTTCTGGTAGCTCATACACAAAATCAGCCTGCGCAATCGAAAGCGCTTCTTTCAATTCTTCTTCAGTGGAATCAGGTCTTCCAAGCAACACATTGTCTCGAACCGATGCCGAAAACAAGGTTGCGTCTTCAAATGCCATTGCGATGTGTGAGCGAAGCTCAAATCGAGTTAATTCTCTGATGTCAACGCCATCAAGTTCTATAGATCCCGAAGAAACTTCATAGAGCCTGGTGGTGAGTGCAGTTAGGGTGCTCTTGCCACAACCGGTTATTCCAATCAGGGCAACTGACTCCCCCGGCTCCAGCACTAGGTCAACTCCGCGCAAGATATCTGGCTGGTCGGGCTTGCTATCTGGGTAGCGGAAATGAACGTTCTTGAATTCCAAGCGACCCTTTGGCGAACCAATAGTCTTTGCCTCTTCTGGATCCTTGATAAGAACTGGCTCGTCGATAACCTCGAAAAAGCGCTGAATTGCAGTCTTGGCATCGAGCGTCATGGAAAGTAAGAATCCAATGGACTCGGTCGGCCAGCGCAAGACGGTTGCGGTTGCAAAAAACGCCACCAGGCCACCGACTGTCAAGCTGCCTTCGGCAACTAGGAAGACTCCGACCAGCATGGATGCTGCTACTGCGGTTTCTGGAATCAACAACAGATAGACCCAGATATTTGCAATCAGTCCGGCCTTTTTGAGCTCGGTGGATCTAAGGCCTTTCGCCTCGGCCGCAAACTTGCGTGCGGCATGATCGCCGCGACCAAAGGCTTTGAGCACGCGAATACCGTGCACTGACTCTTCAACCGAAGTTGCTAGGTCACCGGCTTGGTCCTGGGAGAGTCTTGCAACCTCACCATACTTTGCCTCAAAGCGGTAGCCCTGAATCCAGATTGGAATCGAGATCAAAAAGAATATTAGACCCAAAAGCCAATGAAAAGTAAACAAGATTGCAAGCCCAACAACAATGGTCAGTGCGTTAGCGAACAGTAGAACTACACCAAAAGAAAGCCAGCGGCGAATTAAGCTCAGATCTTGGGTTGCTCTTGAGAGTAGCTGGCCTGAAGGCCAGCGATCGTGGAAGCTGACAGGAAGGTCTTGTAATTTCTTGTAAAGAGTAGAGCGTAGTCCTGCCTCGACAAAAGTTCCTGGTGTAAGTACTAGCCAACGGCGAAGTAGCACCATTGCAGCTTCCAGGGTTCCCATGAGAAACACTAGAAATACAAACAGGTAAAGAGTGTCTAAGTTTCCAGAACCGTCAAGGTTGTCAAACAAGGAACTTAGGAATTGAGGAATTGCTAACGCGAACAAACTGGCTGCAACTGCTGCAACAATACCGAGGATGATTCGAGGAAGAGCTTTTTTCGCGTAGGGAAAAATTCGCAATAGGGTAGCGATGGTTTTTTCTTGCTTCATGAGTCCTCGGTAATAACATGCCCTTTTGAGGCAGCCTTCTAGGATACCACCCCATCAAGAACTTCCTTGCTTGAGCTAGTGGAAGAAGTGACGTTCTCCGGTTAGATACATCGTTATTCCAGCTTCAGTGGCAGCCTGAATTACCTCTTCGTCTTTAATCGATCCACCCGGTTGCACGACAGCCTTGACTCCAGCTCTGATAAGAATTGACAATCCATCTGCAAAGGGGAAGAAGGCGTCGCTTGCAGCGACCGAGCCCTTCACTCGGCTTCCGGCTCTAGTAACCGCCAATTCACAAGAATCCAGCCTGTTTACTTGGCCCATACCGATACCAACCGATGCACCGTCTTGGGCCAGCAGGATGGCGTTTGATTTAACTGATCTAACCGCGCGCCACGCGAACTCTAGATCGGAGCGAGTTTGCGTATCTGCCTTGCTTCCCGAAACCAATTTCCAGTTTTTATCAGAGAAATCTTTGAAGCTATCCGACTCTTGAACTAAAAAACCTCCAGATATTTGCTTGAGCTCTTTTGCAGGTTGGCTATAGCTTGGTGGAAGTTGCAGAACTCTCAAGTTCTTTTTTGTTAGCAACAAAGATAAAGCTTCCGAATCGTATCCAGGTGCGATGATAACTTCTGTAAATATCTCAGCTACCTGGGTAGCCATCTTCAAAGTCACAATTCGGTTTGCCGCAATCACACCACCGAACGCAGACACAGAATCACAAAAGTGAGCCTTTGCATGGGCGTCAGCGATTGCGTCATCAGAATTAGGTGAGCCAATCGCAATTCCACAAGGATTAGCGTGTTTGATAATTGCCACGGCCGGCTCATTGAAGTCAAAAGCAGCTCTAACGGCGGCGTCTGCATCAACGTAGTTGTTATATGACATTTCTTTGCCACCGAATTGTTTGGCTTGGGCAATACCTAAAGACTTTTCTAAGCCATCAACTTTGTAAAGTGCAGCTGCCTGGTGTGAATTTTCACCGTATCTCAGAACATTTGCCAAGGAGGCATTTATGGCTAACTTAGGTTCAAAACCTGGGTTCTTGCCTGCGTCAGTAGTTTCTTCCGCTTTCCAACTGTCATCAAGCGCGCCAGCCATCCAGTTGGATACAGCGGTGTCGTATTTTGCAGTGTGTGTGAATGCCTGCAGTGCTAAGTTCTTTCGCTGCGCCAAAGTGGTGCCGCCAGAGGTAGTTGCCTCGATGATTTCTTTGTAGTTGGCAGGATCCACAACAACCGCAACATTGGCATGATTTTTGGCCGCAGCACGAACCATCGCAGGGCCTCCGATGTCGATCTGGTCTATAGCTGACTCCCCACTGGCACCACTGGCAATTGCTTCTACAAATGGATATAGATTCACAACCAGCAGTTGGAATGCACTCACGCCAAGTTTTTCAAGCTCAGCTCTATGACCGGTTAGCCGAAGATCGGCCAGTAATCCAGCGTGAATAGCAGGATGAAGGGTCTTTACTCTGCCATCGAGAGTTTCCTGGAAGCCGGTAACCGCAGAAACTTCAGTCACTGCAATCTTGGCGTCCGAGATAGTTTTTGCAGTTGAACCGGTTGAAACAATCTCAACACCAGTGGCAGCAAGTGCTTTGGCGAGCTCTAGCAAACCTGTTTTGTCTGAAACTGAAATTAGAGCCCGTTTGATTGGAACTTTATCGAAGTGAAGGTAATCGGCTGCGGTGTATTTGCTATCCATGACTACCCTTAGCCGACTTTACTTGGCTCAAGTTGCTTGCTTGCTAAAAACTTGACGGTGTCTATCAATAGCTTGTGCTCGACTAACTTGATGCGCTCATGCAAAGTATTTTCATCATCAGCCGGCAAAACGGTTACCGCCTCTTGGGCCAGAATTGGACCAGTGTCCACTCCCTCGTCGACAATATGAACTGTCGCTCCGGTTTCTCTAGCGCCAGACGCTAACGCATCTTTTACGGCATGGGCGCCTGGAAAACTCGGTAACAGTGCTGGATGAATATTTATGATCCGCGGAGAAAACTTGGCAACAAAGGATTTAGGTAGAACTTTCATGAATCCCGCAAGAATAATCAGATCCGGATCAAGATGCGATATGTTCTCTCCGAGTTTTTCGGCCCAGCTATCACGGTTAGCAAAATGCTTTTCTTCAACAACAAAGGTTGGAACACCATACAGGTCTGCGTGGTCAAGACCTGGTGCCGGTTTATCGGACCCAACGGCCAACACCTTGGCTGGAAACAGTGGGTTCTTTGCTGCTTGTAACAGCGCTAGCAGGTTTGATCCTGAACCAGAGATCAAAACAACAACTGAAAGCATGGGGTTAGCCTACCTTTTTAGAGATACCCGGCTTGTCCGCTACTGGCCTGGCACTATAAAAAGCAGCCAGCGTGGAAACCACTCCGACCTCCACGAAGACAACTAACGCTAATGCCAAAGGAGAGACGCCCACCTGAGATAGCCTTCCGGGCCCAGCGCTTCCCGAGGCAATAAAAGCAAGTAGGCCCATTTGAGACGCTGTGACAAAAGCAATCGAGAGACCAAGCGAGAGTGCCGCGGTCCAGGACTTTGCAAACTCGAATCTGATTTCGTCGGCTGATTTTCTAATCGAGAGTGTTGCAATAAATGCTGCGAGCAAGACAACAGCTATCGAAACCATTCCAAATTCCAACTGCCCAACCGGCAGAGCACCAAGAATTGGAATCGCCGGCAGTGGTCCAACTTGAGATCCAAGAGGAGAAATAAGTGAACCTGCTCCAATTGAAAAACCAACGCCGGTAAGCCAGGCAGCACCGTAGATTACCAAGTTTGGTATCAGAGCTAACTGACCAAGCGTTATTACCACTGCGCCCAAAACGCTAACTTGAACACTCTCGTAGAGCCTTGTGATGTCTATCCAGCTAATGGCAATTAGCACGGCGATGGTAAATGCTGAAATCATCAACAGCATCACCGTAATAGCGGATCCTGCTCTAAACGCGGGTCCCAGTATAGATCGAACGCTCCAGTGAAGTTTTAAACGAAAAGAATTAAGTGCCTGACGGATACGATCGCGCTCCGGCGCCTGGTCCAGAATGTCTCCTTCAAAAATCTCATCCGGCTGTCCAAACAAAGACCCGAGCACTTGAAAAATCAAAAACAAGATAGTCGGGAAGAAAACACCTTGCCAAGCAATTGGATAAATGGCGCTGTCATATGCTGCTGTGCTGATACCCAGCGCCGCAGCTCCGTAAACCAATCCACCACCGAGCCAACCTGGCCAAAGCGATCTCGCCGCAATGAATCTCTTGCCGGCATTGTAAAAAGAGCGAACCAACCAAATTGTCATTCCCAGTGGAACTAGGGTCACCATAAATGCTGGAACCAAGATTCCCAGCAGTTCTCCTTCGGGAACCACTAATCCCGCGCCGTGAGAGAGTAACCAGAAATCGGCAGCGGCCCTAAAGGCCACCAGCCACTCAACATCGGGGTTGTTTTCTAAAAACCAAACCAGAGTTAGCGGCACAAGCAGAAGACTCAAGCTAATTGCCACCAGTATCGCGGCTTCTAGAGCTGCGATAAAGAAGGTCTGTCTTTTATTCACGGCTTACAAGATCTCTAAAGAGAGCCAATTACCTCGCGCATTAGCGCGGCAGTCTCGCTAGGAGTTTTACCAACCTTGACACCAACTGCTTCAAAAGCTTCTTTCTTGGCCTGAGCAGTTCCAGCACTTCCCGAAACAATTGCTCCGGCGTGACCCATTGTTTTGCCTTCAGGAGCGGTGAATCCAGCAACGTAAGCTACCACTGGCTTGGTGACATTGTGCTTGATGTATTCGGCAGCTTTTTCTTCCGAGTCGCCACCAATTTCACCAATCAGAACAATCGCCTTAGTTTCTGGATCATTCTGGAATGCTTCCAGGGCGTCGATGTGTGTGGTTCCAACTATTGGGTCGCCACCAATTCCAATGGCGGTAGACATACCGATATCTCTGAGCTCAAACATCATCTGGTAAGTAAGTGTTCCTGACTTGGAGACCAAACCAATTGGTCCACTTCCTGTGATATCCGATGGGGTGATTCCAGCGTTTGATTTTCCAGGGCTAATGATTCCTGGGCAGTTTGGACCAATCATGCGAGTTTTTAGACCGTTGGAGACATTGTGTGCCCAGGCCTCTGCAGAGTCGTGAACTGGGATTCCCTCAGTGATAACAACTGCGAGTCCAATCTGCGCATCGATGGCTTCAAACATTGCAGCCTTTGCAAAAGCAGGTGGAACGAAGATAACGCTAACGTTGGCTCCGGTTTTGCTCATGGCTTCCGAAACTGTTCCAAAAACAGGTAGGGACTTGCCATCTACATCAACGCTTTCGCCCGCCTTGCGAGGATTTACTCCACCAACGATGTTTGAGCCGCCAGCTAGCATTCTGCGAGTGTGCTTCATACCCTCAGATCCAGTCATTCCCTGGACGATGATTTTTGAGTTTTCGTTTAGAAAAATAGCCATCTAAATTCTTACTTCCCTTACTTGCTAGCTAGCTCGGCCGCTTTATCGGCAGCCTCGTCCATGGTTTCAACTACTGTCACAAGCGGGTGGTTAGCATCCGCCAGAATTTTCCTACCCTCGTTTACATTGTTGCCATCAAGGCGAACAACCAGAGGCTTGGAAGCCTTGGAGCCTAGTTTTTCTAGGGCTCCAACGATTCCGTTAGCAACCGCGTCACAAGCTGTGATGCCGCCAAAGACATTCACAAAAACGCTTTTTACCTGTGGGTCGTTCAAGATAACATCCAGTCCGGCAGCCATAACTTCAGCCGAGGCGCCTCCTCCGATGTCCAGGAAGTTGGCTGGTTTCACTCCGCCGTGGCGGGCTCCCGCGTAAGCAACCACATCCAAAGTCGACATAACTAGCCCGGCACCGTTACCAATGATTCCCACTTCACCGTCTAATTTGACGTAGTTCAGATCCATCTGCTTTGCCTTGGCCTCCAAAGGATCTAGCTCATCGCGTTCCATTTGCTCGCGCTCGTGACGAAACTCAGCGTTGTCATCCAAAGTGACCTTGCCATCTAGGGCAATAACTTCGCCGTCTTCAGACAAGACCAGTGGATTCACTTCAACCAAAGTGGTGTCTTCTTTTTTGAACACTTCGTAAAGCTTTACAAATACCGGAGCAACTTTGGCTGCAAGCTCATCATCGAAGCCACCTAGCTTGGCAATTTCTAAAGCTTTGGCTAGATCAATTCCCTTAACTGCGTCAATTGGAACCTTGGCGAGCGCCTCTGGTCTTTCCTCCGCAAGCTGTTCAATATCCATTCCACCCTCGACAGAGCAAAGTGCCAGGAAAGTTCGGTTGGATCTATCAAGTAGTACTGAAAAATAGAATTCCTTGGCGATTTTCGCGCCCTCGGCGATCATTACCCGCTTTACAACGTGCCCCTTGATGTCAAGTCCAAGAATCTTTTCGGCAGCTTGTCTAGCTTCTTCGGGTGAGTGCGCAACCTTGACGCCGCCGGCTTTGCCGCGACCTCCGATTTTTACTTGAGCCTTAACAACCACAGTTCCACCTATTTGCTCGGCGGCCTTCTGGGCTTGCTCTGGAGTGTCTGCGATAAGTCCTCTTAGAACTGGAACATTGTATTTCTCGAAAATATCGCGCGCTTGATACTCAAATAAATCCAACTTAGAACTCTTTTCAGATTGATCAAATGGCCATTGGCCCAAAGCTCAAGTTTAGAGCTTTTCGATGGGAGCTATCTTTACCACGAGTGATTTGGTGGCACCGGAATCGAAATTCACCTGGGCTACCTGCCTAGCTCCCTCACCTCTTAGTTCAGTTACTACCCCATGGCCATAATCCAGGTGCTGGATTCGATCACCGATTTCAAGCTGAAGCGAGCCGTTATCCCTCACCTGCGTTATAGCTCCCGCAATCTCAGTTCTGGCCTTTGGCGGTGACGCACTCGGAGCCATGCCTCGATAACCGCCGGTTATCGTTCCCGCCGAGGCCCTTGTGGCACCCTCGGATTGAATGAGCTCAATCGGGATATCTCCCAAGAAACTACTTGGCAAGAAGGCAGTAGTTGAACCAAACAGGGTTCTCTGCAAGGCAGAGCTCAGATAAAGCTTCTGCTTGGCCCGAGTCATGCCCACATATAGAAGTCTTCTCTCCTCAGCGACTCCCCCAGGCTCATCAAAGGATCGAACATGTGGCAAAGTACCTTGCTCTAGACCTACCAAGAAAATCACGTCATACTCCAAGCCCTTGGCGGTGTGAAGAGTCATCAAGGAAATGCTTCCCGAGTCATCGTCAATCTCATCTGCGGCCGCAGCAAGAGCTATGTCTGCCAGATACTCAGCGATTGTTGCCTCTGGATACTGTCTTTGATATTCGGAGACCTGTCCAATAAGAGCGTCTAGGTTATCGATTCTGGCTTCGTCTTGCGGGTCACGACTGTCTTCCAGATTCGCTCGGTAACCGGAAAGATTCAGAGCTGCGGATAAGACATCGGCAATTTTGGCCTCGACGCTCATGGCATCCAGATCATTCAACAGCTTTGAAAAACTGTTGAGTGCCGCTGTTAGCTTTGGCCCAAGGCCGAGTGAATCAGTTTTCAAAAGTGCTTGCCGAAATGAACTTTCATCTCTTCTGGCAAGCTCAGCAATTTTTAGCTCAGTTTTTTCACCGATTCCCCGAGAGGGTTCATTCAGAATTCTTCTGACCGCTTCATCGTTTCGAGGGTTTGCAATTGCGGTCAAATAGGCAAGTGCGTCTTTGATTTCCTTGCGCTCGTAGAACTTCAGTCCTCCGATAACCATGTATGGGACTCGCTGGCTTTTGAGCTCGGCTTCCAACGACGGTGAGAGTGCGTTAGTTCGGTAAAGCACCGCCATGTCCCTGTACGCAGTGCCTTGTTTGCGTAAGTCTTGAATCTGATCGACGATGTAGGCGGCTTCGCCTCGTTCATCTAAGCCGGTAAAAGAGACGATTTTTTCGCCATCTCCCGCATCGCTCCAGAGGTTTTTTTCTGGTCGATCAAAGTTCTTGGATATAACGGCGTTAGCTGCAGAAAGAATGTTCTGAGTAGAACGATAGTTTTGCTCCAACAGAATCGTCTTCGATCCAGGAAAGTCCTTGGCAAACTCAGCGATGTTTCGCATATCAGCGCCTCGGAAGGCATAGATTGACTGGTCCGAGTCTCCCACCACGGTGATAGCTGATGGCCCGGCAAGCTCTCCGGTGTTGGGGTCGGGCTCGTTATGCAGGTCAGCTATTGGCTTGGTGAGTTCTCGAATCAGTGAGTACTGAGCGTGGTTGGTGTCTTGGTATTCGTCAATCAGGACGTGCCTAAAGCGCCTTTGATACTGAGCCGCGATGTCTGGAAAGGATCGAAACAGATAAACGGTCTCGGCAATTAGATCATCAAAATCAAAGGCGTTGTTTTTGCGAAGGGCTGCCTGGTACTGAGAGAAGATTTCAGCAATCGCACGATCTTTGGGGTTTGAGGAGTCAATCAAAGAATAGAAATCGTCCGCGTCCTTGAGTTCGTTCTTGGCGTTGGAGATTCTTGCAGCAACTGTTTGTGGCTTGAGGCCTTCGATATCACTTCCCGATTCGCGAATCAGGCGCTTAATTAGGGCCTTGGTATCTCCGGTGTCATAGACAGAAAAATTTGCATCGTGACCGAGTCTGCTGGCCTCTCTTCGAAGAATTTGCAGACAAGCGGAGTGAAAAGTTTTGATCCACATGCCGTCTGCAACATTGCCAAGTAGCGAGTGAACTCGCTCCTTCATTTCATTGGCAGCTTTATTGGTAAAAGTGATGGCAAGAATTTGCGAAGGCCACGCCTCTTTATTGGCAAGAAGATGAGCTATCCGGTGGGTTAGAACTTTGGTTTTTCCCGAGCCTGCTCCAGCAACAATTAGTAGTGCTGGTCCACGGTCGGTGACAGCCGCCACCTGCTGAGCATTGAGACCCTCGAGCAGATTTAGATTCATGACCGCCTAAGCCTAAGCCAGACCATCGACAATTTGACGAAGCAGGTCTGGCTGATCAACGAAGATGCCCTCCAGACCAGATTCGGCCACCTTGCCAAAGTACTCATCGACACTTGCGGTTGCATCCTCGGCTCGAAGAGTCCAGCCGTAAATCATCAAACCGGCAGCTTTCGCCTCATCAATTAGGCCGTTATCAATGGTGTGATTGCTGTTTGAATCAATATCTAAAGCCAGCGCAAGATCAACGCTGATGCCATCAAAGCGCGCGGCCAGGGATTCCAGATACTCACGAGACATGCGAGTTGAACCCTGAGGTAGGCGGTCGATCTCAGTCAAAAACACGTACTTCTTATCTGGCCCACAGGCGTCTTTGAGATGCTCCAGCATCGTTTCATCGAAGGTTTCGATAACAATCGAAATTCCGCGCTCTTTCCAGTCTGAGCTATCTAGCTTGCTAGCAAGGATTGTTGCCATGTTGATGCCATTTTTCATAAAGTACATGCCGTGCTTGATTTCAATAACAAGCGTCTTTTCGTTCATGAACGAGCAAGCCAATAAATCATCAACTGTTGGAATCAAGAACTGACCGTCGAATTTGGCGCTGCCTGGCCGAGTCTCTGGCACTCGTTCAATGGCTCTAAGCTCCGAAAGCTGCGCAAGATTGTAATCCTCGCTGAACCAGCCAGTTTCAGTCAGGCCATCGGAGTAACCAGTTGACGCGGTTCCCTGGAACTTTGCTAACGAAGCTACGTTGGTTGTTCCGTTTAGCCAGTTCTCGTGACGAAGAATTAGTTCACCGTCTTTGGTGGGAACTAGGTCGCACTCAACTCCGTCAGAGCCCTGTTGGATGGCAAGTTCAAATGCTTCAATTGTGTTTTCAGGTCTATAACCGCTGGCACCACGATGACCAAAAACTAGCGGCTTCAAGTGTTTACTCCCACTCGATGGTGCCAGGTGGCTTTGAAGTCACATCGAGCACAACGCGGTTAACACCTTCAACCTCGTTGGTGATTCGATTCGAAATTCTCGCCAACAGGTCGTACGGAACGCGGGTCCAGTCCGCGGTCATTGCGTCTTCACTCGAAACCGGTCGCAAAACAATCGGGTGACCATAACTTCTGCCATCGCCTTGAACTCCAACCGATCGAACATCGGCTAGTAAAACTACTGGGCACTGCCAAATCTCAACGTCTAATCCGGCTTCAGTGAGCTCAGCTCTAACAATCGCATCGGCTTTACGAAGAAGGTCCAGTCTTTCTTTTGTAACCTCACCAACAATTCGAATTCCAAGACCAGGGCCTGGGAAAGGCTGCCTTTGAACAATTGGTTCAGGAAGTCCTAGCTGCCTACCTATTTCACGCACTTCGTCTTTAAACAATGTTCTAAGTGGTTCAACAAGTTCAAACTTCAGATCTTCTGGCAGACCGCCCACGTTGTGATGAGACTTAATTCCAGCGGTAGCACCGCCGCCAGATTCAACTACATCTGGATACAAAGTTCCTTGAACCAAGAACTTGATCTCTTCGTTAGCGGTACTTGCCTCTTTCATCAGCTCCGCTTGGGCTTCTTCAAAAGCCCTGATGAACTCGCGGCCAATGATCTTTCGCTTGGTCTCTGGGTCAGTTACTCCGCTTAGAGCAGTCAGGAATCTCTGCTCGGCATTTACGGTCACAAGCCTGATACCCGTTGCTGCAACGTAGTCGCGCTCGACCTGTTCGGCTTCGCCATCGCGAAGTAGTCCGTGATCGACGAACACCGCAACCAACTGATCTCCTACTGCCTTATGAACTAGGGCCGCTGCAACCGCAGAATCGACTCCACCAGATAGCCCACAAATTACCCGACCAGAGCCGACCTGCTTCTTGATCTTCTCCACCTGCTCGGCGATTACGTTTCTTGAATTCCAGTCCGGTGTGATGCCGGCAGCGTTGTGTAAGAAGTTTTCTAGAACGTTCTGTCCAAAATCCGAGTGCTTTACTTCTGGGTGCCACTGCACACCGTAAATCTTCTTGGCCGATGCAGCAAAGGCAGCTACCGGTGTGGTTTCAGTCGAAGCCAAAACTTCAAAGCCAGCAGGAGCTTCAACAACTTGATCACCGTGACTCATCCAGCAAACTTGCGAATCAGGTTGACCGGCAAGGATTTCTCCAGCCGAAGAAACTTTCAAGTTTGTGGCGCCATACTCGCGCTTGCCGGTTTTATCTACTTGGCCGCCAAGCAATTGCGCCAATTTTTGAAAGCCATAGCAAATGCCCAAAATAGGAATTCCAAGTTCAAGAATCTTGGCGTCAAGATTTGGAGATCCTGGTTCGTAAACACTTGATGGACCGCCGGACAAAATAATGGCAAGTGGATTTTTGGCTTGTATCTCGGCGGCGGTGACGTTGTGGTGAACTATCTCGGAATACACGCCAGCTTCACGAACTCGCCTGGCAATTAGTTGGGCGTACTGGGCACCAAAATCAACAACCAGAACCGGGCGACTAATTTTTTTCTCCGGAGAGTGAATCAGCAATTTCCTTTTCGGCTAGTTTCGCGTAGTACTTCTCGGTGTAGAAGGAAAGGAATGGAACTACGCCACCTGCGGCAATAATCAAAAAGCGCATAAAGCTCCAACGCATGAGAGTCCAAACTCTGAAATCGGCAAATAGGTACAAAACATACAACCAGCCGTGAACTACCAAAATTGCCACCGTTAGGCTCAGGCCAGTTTCTGGCATACCTTCACCCTCGTTTAGATATGGCTCGGCGGTTAGGAATCCGTTGGGTCCCGCTATCCACAAGTCATAGCCAATGAGAGCTCCGAAGCTCACGTTCTCAAGGCGACGAAGTGCCCAGGTGGCCATAAGAAGTAGTAAAAAGAAGCCGGTAATAAAAGATGAGACCTTATAAAGCTTTAGAGCAGACCGAATTGCTGGGACCTGAAGCTGGTGGATTGGTCTAGACATACCCCAAGTTTACTTGCTTGGGAGCACCACTACTTTGATGGCTTCTCCGCTTAGGACCGCCTCAATTCCTTTGACCACATCATCAAGACCAACTCGGGTGGTGATTAGATCGGCCACCTTCACTTTGCCAGAAGCAATTAGCTCTAGGGCCTGTCGGTTGTGTGAAGGGCTAGAACCGTTGGCGCCCATGAGCATCAACTCTTTGTAGTGAACTAGATTCGAATCAACTTGAATCATTGGCTTATCTTTTGGTAGTCCTCCGAAAAAGCTAATTCTTCCACCTGGCCTGGCCATTTCAATAGCCTGCTCTTGAGCCTGACCCGAAGGAGCTGCGGTGATAATTACGCTTGGTCCCTTGCCATCGGTTTCGGCCTTGATGATTTCAGATAAGTCCTCGGTTGACATGTCGATTGCACGATCTGGCTTTACAACATCTGCCGAAAGCTTGAGCCTTGATCCGTTGATGTCAGCTAGGAAAACTTTTTTGGCACCGAGTGCTCTAGCGAGTCGAACATGTAGGCATCCAATTGGACCAGCACCCATAACCAACACTTCATCCCCTGCGCCAACTCGAACAAGTTCCTGCGCGTTCAATACACAGGCAAGAGGTTCAACGACCGAAGCTTCTTCGTAGGTAACGCTGTCTGGAATATGGTTTAGGCCATCAACTCGAATTACCTCGTCGGGAACAATCATGAATTCGGCGAATCCGCCCGGGAACTGGTATCCCATGGAAAGTTGATTGGGGCAGATTGTCATCTTGCCTGCCAGACAGGCCCAGCACTTCCCACAAGGAATTGCGGCAATAACTTGAACCCGGTCGCCGACCTTGACGGAAGTTACTTCACTACCAACTTCAACAACTTCACCAGCAATTTCGTGGCCGATGATTTGTGGTGGCTCTAGGCGCGGATGGCCGTGGTTGAAAATTTTGGCGTCGGTGCCACAGGTAGCACAGGCGTGAATGCGAAGCTTTACTTCCTTGGATCCAGCAGTTGGCTCTTCTACCTGCTCAACTTTAAGATCCTGCGGTCCCCGGTAAATTGCTGCCTTCACTTCTATTGCCTTTCTAAGCGTTTAGTAAATCCAATATTTCTTGCTCTGAAGAGGAGTTCATGAGTGTGCTGTATGAGCTCTCATCGAGTAGTTTGTCTGCCAGGTTTCCAAGCAGCTCACCGTGTTCATCCCCCTTGGCAGCTATGCCGATGCAGAGCTTTACCTTCTCACCTTCCCAGTCCACGAGATTTGCAAATCTCACAAATACCAACTGGGTAAAGTTCACATACTTTCTTGAGTCATCCGTGCCGTGTGGCAGAGCAACTCCTTCTCCCATGTAGGAAGAAATAATCTTTTCTCTGGCCACCATCGCGTCCAGATACTCAGGGCCAACGGCACCGAGTTCTTGTAAGACCGAACCGCACAGGCGCACGGCCTCCTCTTGCGAGGAGGCCGTGGCGTCTATACGGATTCCGGCCAAAGCAAGAAGGCTACTCATCTGAAATGAGTTCGCCCTCCATTATTGCGTTGACTACACTCTGGATCTTTGGGTCGCCCAGGAACATGTCAAACACCACAACAGGGGTGTTTGGCATTGCCTGTTTGGCCCGCTGACCCAATCCTCGATGACACAAAACCAAATCTGGGTTTTCGTCTTCGAGTTGATTTACGGGTGAGTGAGTCACGACTACGTCATGTTCTTTGAGTGTCTTTGCCAATTGCTTGGCAATCATGACACTCGAGCCCATGCCGGCTTCGCAAGCAATTACTAATCGCTTGACTTTAGCTCCGGAAATTGAAGTCATGGCTAATTAGCCGTTCTTCATCTTCTTGGACTTAGCCTGTGCTCCAGCTAGGTCTGCGTAGTCATCCTGCTTGCCAGTTTTTAGCAATACCCAACCAACAGCAAATGATGCTGCTGTTGCAAGGGTGATTCCCAAAATTACTCCCAAGTGGTTTCCCGGAGGGGTAACTGCTAGCCAAGCGAAGATTGAACCTGGTGATGGTGTTGCTACCAGTCCAGCTCCAGTAACCATGAATGTTCCCACTCCAGTAGCACCACCAGCGATAGCTGCCAAAATCATCTTTGGCTTTAGTAGTACGTAAGGGAAGTAGATTTCGTGGATTCCACCAAGGAAGTGGATAACGATTGAACCAGGAACTGATCCGCGAAGAACCTGAGGACCTGCAAGCCAGAAAGCTAGCAAGATTCCAAGTCCAGGACCAGGGTTGGTTTCGATCATGAATGCAATTGACTTACCGGTTTCGGCAGCCTCAACAACACCCAGTGGAGCCAAAACTCCAAAGTTGATGGCGTTGTTTAGGAACAGTACCTTCGCTGGCTCCACAAGCAATGAAGCAAGTGGTAGCAATGAACTGTCGACTAGGAACTTAACTCCCGCACCCAAGACATTTGAGATTGCGGTTACAGCTGGGCCGATTCCTAGGAATCCACCGATAGCTGCTAGTAGACCTGTGATTCCGAGGCTGAAGTTTCCAATCAGCATCTCAAAGCCAGCAGGGGTTACTGGGTCAAGTACAGCGTCGATCTTCTTTAGAACCCATGCAGCCAAAGGTCCCATAAGCATGGCACCAAGGAACATAGGAATTGTTGATCCAACGATTACACCAACGGTTGCAACGGCACCGATAACGGCACCACGCTGACCGTGCACCATACGACCACCTGTGTAGGCAATCAATATTGGTAGCAAGTTGATGATCATAGGACCAACCATCTTGGAAAGCTCCTCGTTAGGAATCCATCCGGTTGGAATAAACAGAGCTGTTAGCAAACCCCAGGCAATGAAGGCTCCAATGTTTGGAATCACCATACCCGCAAGGTTTCCACCCAGCTTCTGTACTGCGGCGCGCCACCCGGTTTGGGTGCCTGTTCCGCTTGGAATATAACTACTCATTTAGTCGACTACCTCTCTGTAGTTTTTTTGGGTTGAGTTGCACTCTGACCAAACCTCTCGGCAAAAAAGGTTCTTTTGCCGTTTGGGTTAGCCCCTTCAAACGCTCGAGCGTTTGAAGCTTTTTTGTCGATGGTTCTAGTCATGCTAGATCCACCTCAATTCCTTGGGAGATGAGTTTCTCAACGTGAAGACGGTCTGCATCCACGTCGGTAACTACTCGGTCAATGTTTTTAAAGTTTGCAAAGAGAGCAGAGTAGCTGGAGCCAAACTTTGAATTGTCAGCGAGAACTATCGTCTCATTAGCGTGCTCAATCATCGCTTTCTTCACAGCGGCTTCGTCTGGGTCAACAGTTGAAAAGCCGTGGTTGATGTCGATTCCATTTGTGCCAAGGAATGCAATCTGTGCCCGATAGCTTTGAAGATCTTCAACAGTCTTTGATCCGATTGAGCTAAGTGTTGTTGGTCTGATGCGACCGCCCAGTAGATAAACCTGAGTGGATGACTCTCCAAGAACGGAAGCGAGAGTAAGGCTGTTGGTCACAACCATCAGTTGTGGTTTGTTGCGAAGTGAGTCAGCTAGAAATTCTGTGGTGGTTCCACCATCAACAAAAATGCAACCTTCTTCTGGAAGGTACTGTGCAGCAATTTGAGCGATGCGAGCTTTTTGTTCCGGGTTGCGGTTTTTACGCTCTGGAAAAGTAAATTCATGTGAAAGGCGTCCTGCAGATATTGCTCCACCGTGAACTCGACGCAGTAGTCCGCGCCTTTGAAGAATATCTAGATCTCTGCGGACTGTCTCGACTGCGACGTGGAGCTTGCTGGAGGCATCGAGCGCGTCAATGCGTCCGTCCTTGTTCGACCATTCAATAAGTCGAAGCCTGCGCTCCTCAGCGAGCATTTGTTTCCTGTCCGAATCTGCCTGATTGTGTAGTTTTCTGACTGATTGAGGAAAAAACTAGCAGATAATTTGGCCCAAAATACCAGAAACAGGCAAAAAAGGACTCAAAAGCTAGAAAAACTAGCCTTGTAGCTCGCGGATCCGGGCGTCTTCAACCAGCCGCCACCACAAAAACACAGCAAATCCAGCAAACAAAGCCCATTCGAGGGCATAAAACAGTGTCAGCCAGTTCACCTGGGTGCCCGCCTCAGGTGGAGCAATCACAATCGTCTCAAGTCCAAAGCCTGGTTCTGAGTCCAGAACCATAAAGCCAGCAAGGCTCTGAGCTCCAGCTCCTTTATATAGGTTCACCAGTTGAGCCAGCGAGAAGCTTTCCAGCAGGTAGGGCGTGTCCGGAGCTGTCAGAGCAACTGGTCCCTCAGTTTGAAGATATCTTCCGGTCTGTTCCAAAAAGGCCTGCGGTTGAATTGATCCCATCAATTCTGCTCTTGCGGTTTCTGCAACCGACAGGCTCTCGGCAAAACCAATTCCCACACTCAAGCTTGCGGTTGAGTCACCGTCTTCTAGCAGCACACCCGCATTTGCAATTACCCAATATCCCGAGATCACTTCATCGTTTGTGCGCTGTAAGCGATTGGCAACAATGAAAACATTTTGGGTATCAAGCATTAGCTCCGCTTTGACTCTTTTGTTGGCAGCTATTGCAGTAAGTGGCGCTCCGGGTTTTTCTGAATCAATCAGAACTAGTGGTGCTTGAGATAAATCCTCTGATTCAACTTCAGTGAAAGATCGCTCTAATTGCCACTGACCCAGTAGAGCAAAAACCGCTGCGATTGCAAGCGCTAGGAATAATCCAAAAATCCATTTGGGTCTTCTAGCGACCTGAGACCAGGTTGGGTTAGTCATTAGCTCTTTACGTAAGGAGCAATTACAACTTCAACGCGCTGGAATTCTTTTAGATCTGAATAACCAGTAGTTGCCATAGACCTGGCAAGAGCACCAACAATGTTGGATGCGCCATCGGCTGAAGAAGAAGGTCCGGTAAGAATCTGCTTTAGTGATCCAGTTTGCTCAACGCGCACGCGGTGACCTCGAGGAAGTTCCGCGTGGAAAGCCTCTTGGCCCCAGTGCCAACCGCGACCTGGAGCATCCGTGGAACGGGCAAGAATAGATCCAATCATCACGGCATCCGCACCGCAGGCAATCGCCTTCACGATATCTCCCGAGGTGCCTAGCCCTCCGTCGGCAATAACGTGCACATAGCGGCCACCGGACTCGTCCATGTAGTCGCGCCTTGCCCCGGCAACATCAGCTACCGCGGTAGCCATTGGGGCGTGGATACCAAGGACAGCGCGGGTTGTGGAGGCGGCACCGCCACCAAACCCAACAAGGACACCGGCTGCTCCGGTACGCATTAAGTGCAGAGCTGCCGTGTAGTTAGCTACTCCTCCAACGATTACTGGAACATCCAGCTCGTAGATGAACTTCTTCAGATTCAGTGGCTCAGAATCTTTGGCAACGTGCTCGGCTGAAACGGTGTTACCGCGAATCACAAACAGGTCGACGCCAGCTTTCAAAACCACATCGCTGAACTGCGCGGTGCGCTGCGGTGAAAGGGCTGCTGACACTGTCACACCGCCCGCGCGGATCTGCGCGATGCGATCGCGAATTAGCTCTGGCTTGATTGGCTCGGCGTAGATCTGCTGCATTCTTGCGGTTGCTTCAGAATCTTTTAGCTTAGAGATTTCCTCAAGAAGTTTTTCTGGTTTGTCATACCTGGTCCAAAGACCTTCGAGATCCAAAACCCCAACTCCACCGAGTTTTCCAATTTCAATTGCTGTTTCTGGAGAAACTACAGAGTCCATTGGTGCTGCCAGAATCGGCATTGAAAATTGGTAGGCGTCGATTGACCAAGCGGTTGAAACATCTTTTGGGTCACGGGTTCGCCTAGTTGGGACAATCGCGATGTCATCGAAGGCATAAGCGCTCTTGGCGCGCTTGTTTCTGCCGATTTCAATTTCGGTCATGAAGATTTCTCCTAGCGAGTTCCGTAGTTGGGGGCTTCAATAGTCATCTGCACATCGTGCGGGTGTGACTCTTTGAGCCCAGCTGCGGTGATGCGAACGAACTTTCCTTTTTGCTGAAGCTCAGCGATTGTGCCTCCGCCAACATATCCCATTGCTGCTCTGAGGCCCCCGATGAGTTGGTGGGTAACCGACGCCACCGAACCGCGGTAAGGAACCTGACCCTCGATACCTTCTGGGACAAGCTTGTCCTCACGAAGCACATCGTCTTGGAAGTAGCGGTCTTTCGAGTAGCTCTGGGCTTCGCCTCTGGACTGCATGGCTCCAAGAGAACCCATACCTCTATACGTCTTGTATTGCTTGCCGCCAACGAAGGTGATCTCCCCTGGAGCCTCATCGGTTCCGGCTAGCAAAGAACCGATCATTACGGCGTTTGCCCCTGCAACCAGGGCCTTTGGAATATCTCCCGAAAACTGCAATCCACCATCTGCGATAACTGGAACTCCAGCTGGCTTGCAAGCAAGACTTGCTTGGTACACGGCAGTAATTTGTGGCACACCAACTCCAGCAACAACGCGTGTGGTGCAAATCGAGCCTGGTCCAACTCCAACTTTGACTCCGTCCACTCCAGCGTCAACAAGTGCCTGGGCACCCTCGCGAGTTGCCACGTTGCCCCCGATGATGTCAACGTTTTTTGCAAATGGTTCGGACTTAAGTTTCTTAACCATTTCCAAAACGGCTTTGTTGTGACCGTGAGCGGTGTCAACAACCAAAATGTCAACACCAGCATCAACTAGTGCCATCGATCTTTCCCAAGCGTCTGTTCCAACTCCGACCGCAGCTGCAACAAGTAATCTGCCGCTTGAGTCTTTTGAAGCAAGAGGATACTTTTCGCTCTTGTCAAAGTCTTTGACTGTGATAAGTCCGCGAAGTTTTCCCAGCTCGTCAACTAGTGGCAGCTTCTCAATGCGGTGCTGAGCAAAAATTGCAATTGCTTTGTCTGGAACAATTCCCACCGGGGCAGTGACAAGAGGCATGGCGGTCATAACGTCCTTGACTAGGGTTGTTGTTCTTTGCACGTCAAGAACAAATCTCATGTCGCGGTTAGTTACGATGCCAAGCAGTAGGCCGTCCTCGTCGATAACTGGCAATCCCGAAACTCGGAACTTGCCACAAAGGTCATCGACTTCTTGAATGGTGGCTAGTGGGCCAATGGTTACCGGGTGGGTGATCATTCCGGCCTCAGACCTCTTTACTAGGTCTACCTGGCTGGCCTGGTCTTCCAGAGAAAGGTTGCGGTGCAAAACCCCAATTCCGCCCTGCCTGGCCATGGCAATTGCCAGCCTTGCCTCGGTAACGGTGTCCATGGCAGAAGACAGCAGTGGGATGTTGATTTCTACTCTTTTGGTGACCTTGGTTTTGGTGTTTACCTGAGATGGAACCACGTCAGATTCGCCAGGGAGAAGAAGGACGTCATCGTAGGTCAGACCAACTAGGCCAAAGGGGTCTGGCTGGGCCATTTTGTACCTAACTATTGGGGTCAGAAGCTTCTTTACCCAAGTCTAGTTTTTTTTCAGGCCTAAAGACAGTGCTATTCTTTGGTAAACCCTGAAAACTGGGCTAAATCTTAGATGAGGCATCGATGCCCAGGAATGACATGGAGGCACTTTGATCCTCTCCACAACCCAACGAGGTTCTAGAAGCTGGATTCAGCTCCTAATGCTGGCCGTTGTTACCGCCATAACCTTCGGTGGCCTGTTTGCAACCAGCGCCCATGCCGACGAAGTTGGCACAGACCTGCCTTTCAAGATCGTAGGGAACGTCAAAAACGAAGGAACTTCCCTTGAGGGTGTTCGAATTGTTGTTTCCGGCGGCGGCTACACCGCCGAAACAGTGACTGATGCCGAGGGTCGTTGGTACATCGGCGTTCCTGAGAAAGCAAGCTACACAGTAACCCTTGATCAAGAGACTTTGCCTGCTGGAATTGCGGTAATCGATGAAGCAGGTGCCGAACAATCGGTCGAAATAGGACCTTCGGGAAGCGTAACAATGAACTTCTTCATTGGTGCCGGTGAGCGAATTGTCGTCAGCTTGTTCGACCAAGTCATTGCTCGAATCATTTATGGGTTGAACTTTGGCCTAATGCTTGGGTTGGCAGCTGTTGGCCTTTCATTGGTGTTTGGAACAACTGGTTTATCAAACTTCGCTCACGCAGAAATGGTCACCTTCGGTGCCATTACCGCATTCTTCCTGGGTGGAGTTTTGGCACTTCCTATTTGGGTTGCAATTCCCGCTGCAGTTGTAATAAGTGGTCTGATGGGCTGGGGTCTGGATTCAGGTCTTTGGCGACCGCTCAGAAAACGTGGGCTTGGTCTTGTCCAGCTCATGATTGTCTCAATCGGTTTGTCTCTTGCGGTTCGTTACTTATTCCAATTCTTTGTTGGAGGAGGAACAACACAGCTTCCTGGCTTCGACTCTCCGAAGATCAAACTTTTTGGCGCAACCTCGCTGAGTGTCATTGACATCGCTTCGATGGTGTTGAGCCTTGTTGTGATTATCGGCTTTGCCTGGTGGTTGATGACTACCCAGACAGGAAAGGCCACCCGCGCCATTTCTGACAACCCAGACCTGGCAGCAGCTTCTGGTATTGACGTTGACCGCGTGATCCGGATCGTTTGGATTGTGGCGGCTGGACTAGCTGGACTTTCGGGCGTCCTTTGGGCTTACTTCCGACCAGGTATCAAGTGGGATATGGGAGCTCAAATTTTGCTTTTGATCTTTGCCGCTGTGACTCTTGGTGGCCTCGGAACCGCTTTTGGTGCCCTACTTGGAGCCTTGGTAGTTGGTTTGTTGGTTGAGGTCTCCAGCCTCGTGATCCCATCGGATCTCAAGTACGTAGGAGCGTTGGTCGTTTTGATCGTGATCTTGCTAGTAAGACCGCAGGGAATCCTGGGTCGAAAAGAACGAATAGGTTAGGGAGGCAAGCTATGGACTGGTCTGCAATTTTATCCAACACCGCTCAAGGTCTTCTGAGCCCCGCCACTATGGCCTTCGCTCTAGCCGCACTTGGACTCGCGATGCATTTCGGTTTCGCAGGACTTCTGAACTTTGGTATCGCTGGCTTCATGGCTATCGGTGCCTACGGTTACGCAATTTCGATTCTCACCTTCGGCTTCGAATGGTGGCAGGGAATCCTAGTTAGCTTGGTTGCCTCTGTGCTTTTCTCGCTAATTTTGGGAATTCCAACGCTTCGCCTTCGCGGTGACTACTTGGCCATTGTGACAATCGCTGCTGCTGAAATTCTTCGCTTGCTGTTTCTTACCAACGCGTTCGTCGATGTCACAGGTAGCGCTGACGGTCTCTCCGGATACCACAACAGCTTCCGAGCAGCCAACCCGTTCCCTGAGGGTGACTATGGATTTGGTCCTTGGACATACAACAACATCGAGTTCTGGGTTCTAATCTTGGGCCTAATCACTTTGGCTATCTGTGCCTTCTTGTTACTACTTCTTATGAAGAGCCCTTGGGGTCGAGTCATTAAGGGAATCCGTGAAGACGAGGATGCCGTTCGAGCCCTTGGAAAGAACGTGTTTGCATACAAGATGCAAGCACTTATCATTGGTGGAGTTTTTGGATCCTTGGGTGGAATCATTTACGCTCTGCCGTCATCGGTAAACCCAGGTGTTTATGTGACCTCGTTGACCTTCTTCGTTTGGACAGCACTTCTTCTAGGTGGAGCGGCAACCGTGTTTGGCCCAGTGCTTGGAGCGGTTATTTTCTGGGTGCTTCAGGCCTTCCTGTCCAACGTGCTACCCCAGCTCGTTTCCAGCGGAATTCTTCCGTTCATCAGTAGCATTCAGGCTTCAACCATCAGGTTCATCCTGGTGGGAGTCGGTCTCATGCTTCTTGTCATTTACCGTCCTCAAGGAATCCTTGGCGACAAAAAGGAGCTGACCTTTGTCAAGTAGTAGCGCAAAACTGCCAGGCAAGCCTGCAGCCAAGACAACCGGACTGCACGTTGGAACGATTCGTCCCGGCGTGCCCAAGGTCGACCCGATTATCACAATCGACAATGTGTCTCGTAAGTTCGGAGGACTTGTTGCCGTTGATGTTGAGCACCTAGAGATTCCTCGAGGTGCAATCACGGCCCTGATTGGTCCTAATGGTGCGGGTAAAACTACACTTTTCAACCTCTTGACTGGCTTCGATAAGCCAGACACTGGAACTTGGAACTTTGCAGGAAAGTCCCTTGCGGGTATTCCTGCTTTCAAGGTGGCTCAGATGGGTCAGGTCCGCACCTTCCAGCTCACCAAGGCATTGAGCTTGCTTACCGTGTTGCAGAACATGAAACTCGGCGCCAAGGACCAGCGCGGTGAGAAGCTGGTGTTCTCGATCTTCCCTTTCCTATGGAAGGCAAAAGAGCAAGAGATTGAAGAAAAAGCTCTAGAGCTTCTAAAGCGGTTCAAACTCGACACCAAGAAGGACGACTTCGCTGCCAGCCTCTCCGGTGGTCAGCGCAAGCTTCTGGAAATGGCTCGAGCCCTAATGACTGATCCAGTCCTTGTGATGCTGGATGAGCCGATGGCTGGAGTGAACCCAGCTCTAACCCAGTCTCTTCTTGAACACGTTCTGAACCTAAAGAACGAGGGTATGACCGTATTGTTTGTTGAGCACGACATGCACATGGTTAGACACATCGCCGATTGGGTTGTTGTTATGGCCGAGGGTCGAGTGGTAGCCGAGGGTCCAGCAGACGAGGTTATGAAGAACCCCGCTGTTATCGATGCTTACCTTGGTTCTCACCAAGACACTGATCTTGGAACAGTCACCGGGCGAATCACTTTGCCACCTAATAAGGGAAAGAAGTAAACCATGGCTAATGTTCCTGTAATTGAAACCAAATCATTGGTCGCGGGCTACCTTCCTGGAGTAAACATCCTTAATGGTGCAAACTTCTTCGCGAACCAGGGAGAACTTGTTGGAATCATTGGCCCAAACGGTGCCGGTAAGTCCACACTTCTCAAAGCAATCTTTGGCCTGGTAAAGGTTCGCGAGGGCGAGATCTTGCTATACGGAGAATCAATCGCGAACCTGAAAGCAAACCAATTGGTGGCTAAGGGAATCGGATACGTTCCTCAGAACAATAACGTCTTTCCTTCGCTAACTATTGAAGAGAACCTTCAGATGGGCTTGTTTCAAGACCCAAAGAGATATGCAGAGCGCCTGGAATTTGTGACTGGCATCTTTGCTGAGCTTGGTAAGAGACTCAAGCAGCGTGCTGGTTCGCTTTCTGGTGGAGAACGCCAGATGGTTGCCATGAGCCGTGCGTTGATGATGGATCCAAAAGTATTGCTACTTGATGAGCCTTCAGCTGGATTGTCACCGGTAAGACAGGATGAGGCCTTCATTCGCGTTTCTGAGATCAACAAGGCGGGTGTTACAACCATCATGGTTGAGCAAAATGCCCGCCGTTGCCTCCAGATCTCTGACCGGGCGTATGTGCTTGATCAGGGCAAGGACGCCGTTGTTGGTAGCGGTCGTGAGCTACTAAACGACCCAAAGGTTATCGGGCTCTACCTAGGAACTCTAGGAGAGTAGAAAAATACTCAAATGAAAAACCCCCGGGATTGCTCCCGGGGGTTTTTCTAATTGATGCTTACTACGGGGCTGGAACGTAAGTGTTGTCGTCCTGGTAGACGTATACACCGATGCTTGCCTCAGTAGGGTCACCATTCTCATCGAATGTGATTGGACCAGAAACACCATCGTAGTCAGCGACTCCGCCGTCGTTGATGATGTCAGCACACTCAGCAAAGCTGGTGCACTTGGTACCTGAACCGGAACCTCCAGAAACTTCCTGAAGCTTGCCAGCCATGTCAACGCCCTCTGCAGATCCAGCAGCAAGTGCTGCAAGAGCTAGAAGAACTACTGCGTCGTATGACTCAGGTCCGTAAGAGTAAACGCCGTCTAGGTCAGGGTTACCCTCTGCTACCCAGTTGTCGTTCATTCTCTGTAGGAACTCAGGAATGGTCTCAATGTCCAAACCTGGAAGAGTTCCCTTTGCGCCGGTTAGAGTGCCTGGCTCAAATACGTCTGAGAAGTTAGCAAGGTTTCCATCAACAAAGTAAAGCTTGTCAGCTGGGAAGTCGCTTAGACCAGGAATAATGGTCTTTACTTCTTCGAAGGTGATCAGAGCAATTGCGTCTGGGTTAGTTGCAAGAACTTCAGCAATCTGAGATGTGAAGTTAGTGTCACCGGTGTTGTATGTCGGTGCAGCTGTAACTTCTCCACCTGCAGCTTCGAAAGCCTCAGTTACGAAACTAGCAAGACCAGTTCCGTAGGAGTCGTTTAGAACGATCATTCCAAGGGTCTCGTGACCATCAGCAGCGATTAGGTTACCAAGAACCTCACCCTGTAGAACGTCAGAAGGAGCGGTACGGAAGTACAGTCCCTTGTCGTCGTAGGTGCTTAGCGCAGCAGATGTGTTTGCAGGTGAGAACTGAACTACTCCAGCTCCAACAACCTGGTCGATGAACTGCAATGAGGTACCAGATGAAGCAGCACCAATGATTGCGTTAACGCCAGCGTTTAGAAGACGAGGAATCTCGGTCTCGTATGCCTTGTTGTCTGTGTCACCGGAGTCTCCCCAAGTAACTTCAATCTGAACACCCTTGTCGGCTTCGTTGATCTCCTTAACAGCAAGAGCAACACCAGCTTCTTCAGGTGGGCCTAGGAAGGCTAGGTTTCCGGTCTGCGGAAGTGCAGTACCGATCTTTAGTGTTAGCTCGCCGCCAGCAGCGCCACCGTCTCCGGTTGCTGCGCAACCAGAAAGAACCAAAGCAGCAGCAGCTAGAGTAGCGACTGCAGTAGCGGTCTTTCTGTTACGACGAGAGAATGAAAATGAGCTCATTTTTCTCCTTTATATAATGGTTTTTGAACCATCTCCTAAGATATGGTTCAAGCTCCCAAGTATAGATTGGCCAAGTTTCGAAAACTATAGCCTTCAAGCCTGACTTCACTCTTCAGGAATCCGTAGCTTTGAAATCGGCCAAAAACAGCCAAAAAAGCCTGAATTTGTAGCCAAAATGGCTAATTTGCTTCGAAATCAGTTGCCAGAAGCCCCTTTTTTGGCTTTATTACAATTCGGTTTCAAAATCTGGAACAGGTGTCCGTTAGGAAATCTGAGGGGTTGTTTGCTTACCTCTGTTGGTTAGCTGCCTAAGCGCATCGAATGACAAGATTGCCAGGGCTAGCCAGACCATTATGAAACCAAACCAGCGAGCTGGTGCCATTAGCTCCTGAAAATAGAACAGCCCAAGTAAAAACTGCAGCGTCGGGGTCAAATACTGCATGAACCCGATGTAACTTAGCGGAACGCGTTTAGCGGCAGCGCCAAACAGTAACAACGGAATAGCAGTTAGGAATCCATAGGCCGCTAAACCAAGCGATGGTAACAACCCGGCAGATCCGAATTGAATCTCAGCGAAGGTGGCAAGGAAAACCAGCTGGGCAATTCCCAAAGGAAGCAGCATCGTAGTTTCGATGGTGAAACTATTCAGTGCAGAAACTTTCCCACCCAAACGATTTTTAGCTAAGCCATAAATTCCAAAAGAGAAGGCAAGCAAAAGTGCAATTACCGGTGGCTGCCCAAGACTAAAAGTCATCACCATAACTGCAGCAGTTCCGAGGCCAACTGCTACCCATTGAAAGACATTTAGCTTTTCTTTAAGGAATATTGTTGCGAGCGCTATTGTCACAAGTGGATTTATGAAATACCCAAGCGAGGCCTCAATCACATGACCGTCGGCGACGGCAAAAACATAGACTTGCCAGTTGATATAGATAACAACGGCGGCAATGGATATCCAAAGTAGCTGTTTGGGTTGAGAAAACACTGCACGATATTCAGCAAACTTTCTGGTAATCAGGATTGCGCCGATTCCGAAAACGAATCCAAAGATTACTCGCCAGACAACAATCTCAAAAGGTTCAGCGAAAGACAGTGCCGCGATGACAATTGGGAAAGAGCCCCAAATTAGGTAGGCAGAAAGACCGTAGCCAATACCTTTGCCTATAGCTTTCTCACTCACACACTAAATCTAGGGGTAAATAAAAACCCCACAAGCAAGTTAGCCTGTGGGGTTTTTATAGAAAACGACTACTTGGTTATGACTGCCAATACGTCTCTGGCAGAAAGTACTAGGTACTCCTCGTTGTTGTACTTAAGCTCAGTGCCTCCATACTTGGAGAAAATCACCATGTCGCCAACTGAAACATCAACCGGGATTCTTACTCCCTTGTCGTCAACGCGTCCTGGCCCAACGGCGATAACCTCAGCCTCTTGGGGCTTTTCCTGAGCAGTGTCAGGAATTACCAGACCTGAGGCAGTTACCTGCTCGGCAGCTGAAGGACGAACAACAATACGATCTTCAAGCGGCTTGATTGAAACCGACATTATGACCTCTTCTTTGTCTAAGTTTTAGGTGGATTAGCACACTCGAGGTGAGAGTGCTAACTAAACAATAGCACGGGAACAAGGGCTCGGCCAAGGCGAGCTTGGTAGCCTGTAGCGATGGAGCGCGAGGACTTTATAAGGCTGGCTAGCCCTGGAGGCCAGTTATTACTTGATGAGCTGGTCTACTCCTCCGATAACGATGTGCTCAAGATGGTGGCTGGGCTTCGAAAAGCCGGCCATGACCCCATGACCGTGGCAGCTGCCCTAACCCAAGCAAAGCTTCGAAAAAGGGCCATAGCCAAGTTTGGTGACTTTGCCTCCAGCATGCTCTTTACCGAGGCTGGGCTTGAGCAGGCTTCGAGGCTCAAAGTCGCTGCCCTGCACGCGGGTAGGTTCCGGGCTGCAGGCATAAAAGAGGTAGCGGACCTAGGGTGCGGCATAGGCGCGGAATCTATGGCCCTCGCCGCGCTGGATATTAAGGTTCGGGCCTTTGAAATAGACGAGGTCACAGCAGCCGTTGCCACCTATAACTTGGCGGCTTTTGAGAACGTAACCGTGGAGCTGGCTGATGTTGAAAAGCTCGATCTTTCCCAGTTTGAGGCACTATTTTTGGACCCCGCCAGAAGAGAGCTAAATGGTCCCAAAAAAGCCGAGGCCCAAAGGCATTTTGATCCCGCTAACTATTCGCCGAATTTCGACTTCTGTCTAGCTGCGGCCAGATCAAAACCAAGCGGGATAAAACTGGGTCCAGGTCACGACAAGAGGCAAATTCCAAATGATGCTGAGGCGCAGTGGGTTTCTGTTGAAGGTGATTTGGTTGAACTTGGATTGTGGTTTGGTTCACTCAAGCGAGAAAACATTTCACGCTCGGCACTTTTAGTAACAGCTGATGGTCAACACGAAATAACTTCTTCAGAAACCGAAAGTCCTAACGCTCCACTTGGTGAATTAGGAAAGTATGTTTACGAACCAGATAACTCTCTCATTCGCTCCAGGTTGATTTCTGATTTCGCCGCACCACTTGGATTGCAAATTATTAGCCCCGACATTGCTTACCTAACTTCCAATGAAAGAATCAGCTCGCCGTGGATGCGTGGCTTTGAGGTTATCGATAACTTAGTTTTTGACCGCAAGCAACTCAAGGCTTACGTGAAGAAAAATGGAATCGGAATTCTAGAAATCAAAAAGCGGGGTTCGGATATTTCACCCGAAGAGCTAAGACGTGAACTCTCCCCCAAAGGGGAAGGCGCCGCCACTCTGGTTGTTACCAGAGTGGGCGACGCCCACCGAGTGCTAGTCACGCAACCCATCAGCTGACTAGAAGTTTTTAGTTACCAGTCCCAACCCATTCGGTTTCCCATTTCCATGCCGTACATGTTCTTAAGGTAGGCTCCGGCGATTAGGAATCCGATGCTTGTGAGAATCCAGAAAGCGATTGTTACGTAGCCCACAATGGTTCCGGCCAGTGCTAGTCCGCGACCGCTTTGGCCAGATTTCTTAATCTGGGTCAGGGCAACATGTCCTGTGATGATCGCCGCTACCGCTCCAATGGAGGTAAGGGCTGTAGCGATTGAAACAACCGCTAGGGTGTTGAGTTTGGTGAAATCGAACTTCTTATCTTTGTCTGCCATGTTGGCTCCTTCTTTTGATTTACCTAGCTCCATTTGAGCACCACAGTCTGGGGAAAGGGTTCGGTTTAGCTGTTAGTAGGCTGTGAGTAGAAACGCTCAAGTTTTGGCCATCTTGGCCCAAACCGCCATAATTAGAGCTATTCCCAACAGGTCCCAGGAGTAAAGCAATGTCGGTTATCCAAGGAGAAGTCCAGGTTTTGGACCCAATTGGACTGCACGCTAGGCCTGCCAGCCAGATAGTAAAACTGGTCAAGGACTCCGGGCTCGAAGTGCTGATTGGTAAACCAGGCGAAGAGGCGGCTAAAGCCAACTCCGCTCTAAGGCTCCTGGCTCTCAAGGTGGCAACTGGGCAGACTCTTGTAGTTCATGTTCCAACCGAAGATGAACCGCTTGCAACAAAGATGATCAGTGAGATTCAAGAAATTCTTAAAGGCGAATAGTTGTCTGCCAAACCTGGAACAATTCTTAGCGGTCTAGGCGTTGGGCTTTCGCCGGCCCTTGGAGAAGTGTTGGTTGTTGAACACTCACAACTGATCCCCGAGTGGACAAAGTCAACAAAGACTCCCGAACAGGAAATTTCCGAGTTGAAATCTGCAATCGCCTTTGTTTCAAATCAACTTGATGAGCTCGGATCTAAAGCTGGTGGCACCAGCGCTGAAATCTTTGAAGCGCTAAAGACTTTGTTGGAAGACGATGAACTTCTCGAAGTTGCATCTTCGAACATTGTAGATGGTTGGAGTGCGGCGGCGGCTTTTGGTAAAGCGGTTGATGAGTTCGCCGAGCTACTCAAGGGCGACCCGACTTTTGATGAGAGAGTTGCTGACTTTCAGGACCTCTCAAAAAGAGTCCAAGCAAAGTTAGCTGGAATTAAGTTAGATCTAGATCTGCCAACAAAGGGAAAGATTGTGCTTGTTGGGGAAGATTTCTCCCCTGCCGATACGGCGCAATTTACTGACGCGGTGGTTGGTGTTGTCACCCTAAAAGGTGGCCCAACTTCACACACCGCAATCATCTGTCGCTCCAGAAATATCGCAGCGGTTGTGTCCTGCCCAGGTGCCAGCGAATTGGCAACTGGCGACAGGGTCTTGGTGGACCCAGTTGGCGACAGGGTGATTGTGGGCGATGACGTATCTTTGGCAACCCAAGCCATCAACTTTGTCCCAATTGGCGCTAAGTCCCTGATTCCAGTTCGCGCCAACATCGGAACCCTGGAGGATGCAGAATCAGCCAGTAAAACACTGGCCGATGGGGTCGGACTCTTTCGAACTGAGCTTTTGTATTTGTCTTCCTCACATGAGCCATCAATTGAGCAGCAGGCAAAAAGCTATAGCGAAATCTTCAAGGCTGCTCCCGAAGGACCGATTGTGGTTAGGACCATTGACGCCGGAAGCGACAAGCCAGTTCCATTTTTGAATATGCCGGCTGAGGAAAACCCTTCACTTGGAGTGCGTGGTTATCGACTCCTTGCCCTTCATCGCGAATTCGTCGAGGGTCAGCTCAAGGCATTGGAGCTGGCGCGCGAAGAATCTGGTCGCGAGGTTTGGGTTATGGCCCCGATGATTGCAACTGTTGACGAGGCCAAGACATTTTCGGATTTGGCTCGGAGTCTTGGCAAATACAAAGTTGGAATCATGATCGAGACGCCTTCAATCGCGTTGCTGGTTGATCAGCTTGCTGGGGTTGTGGATTTTGTCTCAGTTGGAACCAACGACTTGTCTCAGTATCTTTTCGCAGCAGACCGCATGAACCCATCTCTTGGCGCACTTTTGAATCATTGGCAACCGGCTCTTATAAAGTCGCTGGCTAGCATTGCCAAGGATGCAAAACATGCGGGAATATCATCAGGTGTCTGCGGTGAGAGCGCTTCTGACCCAGCCTTTGCAATCTTGCTAGCTGGTCTTGGTTTTGACTCGATCAGCGTTTCTAGATCTCAAGTTGATGCGGTGCATAACGCGCTTTCCTCTCTTGAGTTGGAAGATGCTCAAAAGGTAGCGCAGAATGTTCTGCAAGCAACTTCTGCGGAGCAAGCCAAGGCAAGCGCGCTTCGAGAAATTGGCGCCAGGTAGTCCATAAATGGAGCTTGGAAACTGGGTTTTGTATCTTCTGGCAGTAACCGGGCTGACTTTGACTCCTGGTCCCAATGGGCTTTTGGCCCTAACCCACGGGGCAATCTATGGGAGGCGAAAGACCCTTTCGACCATAGTTGGCGGCTCTGTTGGTTTTGCTACGGTTATCGCCCTTTCAATGTTTGGAATCGGAGCCCTGCTGGCAGCATCGGTTGAAATACTCACGGTGCTCAAGTTTGTTGGTGGAGCGTATTTGATCTGGCTAGGAATCTCAGTTTGGCGCTCAACTGCGATTGGTGCACAAGACACCAAACCGGTTGCTGGTGTGAAAGGCTCATACCTATTTAGGCAGGGTGCACTAGCAGCGCTTACTAATCCAAAAGGAATATTGTTTTTTGTGGCATTCTTGCCGCAGTTTATTGATCCAAGTATTTCTCTGCTTTCGCAGTTTGTAGTAATGGCACTGACTTTTGTGGTTATTGAGTTCATCTACGAATACGTGGTTGCCTCTCTTGCCAATACCTTGAAGCCAGCTTTGGCCAAATTTGGTAAACGCGTAAATCAAGTTTTTGGTGGAGTGTTTATAGCAATTGGAATTGCTCTGCCGCTTCGCGGCTAAAAATCAATTGTTGAGTAAACCCCAAAGTCTAGATTGCTTGGCTTTACGCCAGTCATAACCATCTGCGCACCAAGGGAGGCAATCATCGCGCCGTTGTCTGTGCAGAGAGAAAAGGCTGGGATTCGAAGTTCGATGCTTGCTTCGGCGCAGCGTTCTGCTGCGACTTCGCGAAGTCTCGCATTGGCAACAACGCCACCTCCAAGAATCAGTCTTGGGACATTGTTATCGAGACAGGCGTTGATGGCTTTGGTAACCAAAACATCCACAACTGCTTCCCGAAACGATGCGGCAACGTCGGGAACAGAAATTGTTTCTGACTTGGATTCGGCCAGCTCGACGTGCCTTGCTACTGCTGTTTTAAGACCTGAGAAGCTGAAGTTGTATCGATTGTGTTCCATGTCTTTGGGAAGGCTCAGTCCCCTTGGGAACCTAATGGCCTTTGGGTCTCCTTCTTTGGCGGCCTTATCTATCTCCGGCCCGCCAGGATAGGCCAGGCCAAGTACCCGAGCGACCTTGTCAAAGGCCTCCCCAGCGGCATCATCTACGGTCTCCCCAAGCAATTGCACGTCATTCAGAATGTCCCGGACTAGCAATAACGAGGTGTGGCCTCCGCTTACAAGTAGCGCCACAGTTGGGGTTTCGAGCTTTCCACGCTCCAAGATGTCCACCGCTACGTGGGCTACCAAGTGATTAACTGCATAAATTGGTTTATTCAACGAAACAGCTAGTGCTTTCGCCGCACCCACTCCCACCATAAGAGCTCCTGCAAGCCCCGGGCCATTTGTGACTGCAACAGCATCGACTTGATCGATTGAAATCTTTGCATCTTGAAGTGCTTTGGCCAAAACGGACTCTAGCGCTTCTAGGTGTGCACGTGCTGCAATCTCAGGAACTACACCACCGAATCTTGCATGCTGATCCATGGATGACGAAATGACATTGGCAAGTAACTTGTTGCCCTGAACAATTCCAATTCCAGTTTCATCACAACTTGTTTCGATTCCCAAAACGATAGGAGCACTCATTCGTTACCCTCCAAATCAAGAAGCATCACGATAGCCGCAACGCCATCTGGTTGGTAGTAGTTTTCACGGCGGTCAATAGCTTGGAAACCAAGAGAGGCATATAACTTCTGCGGCGTTGGTTTGTCCTCGCGTACCTCAAGAAAAACTTCTTTGGCTTTTTGCTCTCTGGCAAAAGCTAAAAGGCTTTCCATAAGCTTTCGCCCGACACCTAATCCGCGGTGGCTTTCGCTCACAGCAATTGTTTGAATATCGGAACTTGTTGAAGAGGCAAGCTTGCTAAGGCCGGCGTAGCCGATCAAAGAATTGCTCTCTTCAGCAACGACATAGGTTGTGTGCGGGGCCAGAAGCTCACTTTTCATATTTGATTTAGACCAAGCGTCATTACCAAAACAGGCTTTTTCAATCTGCATTATGTTCTCTAGGTCTGCTTCTGAAGCAATCCTTATTTGCTGCCTCATCCAGAAACCTTCTTCGGGTTTGCGAACGTGGCATCAGGCTCTCTCAGGTAATTGGCCTGAATGGAGCCAGCCAAGTGGCCTTCTGCTTGACGGGCAATAGTTAGCAATCCGAGGGAAGCTGCGGCAACGGGCTCCGAGATGAGCTGATACTCCTGACTCTGGGCCTGGAGCCTAGCTTCCAGCTCAGCTTGCTTGCTAACACCAGGAACCAACAAGGCTTTAGGGACCCCGTTCGGGCTCTTGCCTTGGTAAAGGCCAAAGTAGACCTCGGATCTTCTGGCATCTGCGATTACCAAGGTCGGCTCTGTTAATGCCAACTTGAAGGCAATTGCATCTAGAGATCCAACACCATGCAGTTTTGCATTCGAGCCGGCTGCAAACATCTTGGCGGCGGCAATTCCTACCCGCAGGCCAGTGAATGGCCCAGGACCAATCCCCACAGCTACGTCCGTGACTTCGGCAGAGCTGATTCCGGTTTTCTCGATACAGCTAGCGATAAGTGTCCCAATGTTTTCTGCGTGACGCATTGGATTTGGATCGGTTGCTTCCGATACAACTTTGCCATCTACCAGCACAGCGACCGAGGTTCCTTGTGAGGTATCAAGGGCTAAAACAATCTGTTTCATTTTGATTCACCAAGTACTTCAAAGACATCGCCAAGTCTTCCCTCGCCAGAAACAGTTAGCTGACGATCTTCGGATTCTAGGAATCTTTCAATTTGAATGTCTAGAAGAGATCCACTGAGGCCATCGGTAAATCCCCTGCCCCACTCGATAACTGAAATTGAGTTTGCGTAATCGATGTCTAGATCATCTAGTTCTCTAGGGGCTCCTAGTCGATAGGCATCGATGTGAACAAAAGGTGTGCCTGATGCTGTTAGGTGAGTGCGGGCAATCAAAAATGTCGGAGAAGAAATGTTTCCTTGAACCCCAACGCCTTCTCCGATTGCTTTGGTGAGGGTAGTTTTCCCAGCACCCAAGACACCATTGAGGGAAACTAAATCTCCTGGCTTCAATAATGAACCCAGCCGAACGCCAAGATCATGCATCTGGTTCTCGTTTTTGATCAAAATCGAAAGTTGCTTAGCGTTACTCAACGAAAGACCCGCTTTGCCCGGCCGCCCATCTTGGTAACTATTTCATAATTGATGGTGCCGGCGGCCCGGGCTAAATCTTCGGCACTTGGCTCGCCCTTGGTGCTATCGCCGATGATTACTACCTCATCGCCGACTTCGGCGCTATCGCTTCCTAGATCCAGGATGAACTGATCCATAGCCACCCGAGCTAGAACTGGGTATTTCTTGCCATTTAGCGATACCTCGGCTTGCCCAGTGGCCACCCTCGGAAACCCCTCGGTATAGCCAAAAGGCACCAGGGCTAGCGTGGATTCAGCCTTGGTTCTGTGAAGGTAGCCATAGCTAACTCCGTGGCCTGCTGGCACCTTCTTGACGTGCACCACCTCAGAGCTAACTCTCATCGCTGGCAACAAGCCATAGTCCCTGGCAATTACCTCGGGGCTGGGGTCAATGCCATACATAGCGGCACCGACTCGAACCATGTCCAATCTGGTGCTCGGATATCGCAAGGCGGCGAGGCTAGCGGCGATGTGACGAATCTTAAAAGTTGCACCAAGCTTGGCTGCTGTCTTGATGGCTTCTTCAAATACTCGAAGCTGTTCTAGATCATCTTTCTCGCTGGTGCCAGAAAGGTGTGAGAAAACTCCAACCAACTCAATCGCGCCGCTGCCTGATAGTTCAACTGCTCTTTCAATCAGCGCTGGCCAGCTCGCAAGATCAGCACCGTTTCTACCTAGTCCGGTGTCGACTTTTAGATGCACCTTGGCAACCTTGGCAACTTTCTTGGCAGCAGTCCCGATTTTTTCCAAAGTTGCAATAGCAGATGCGCCGAGTTCAATATCATTACTGATGGCTTCTTCAAACTGTGTGTTCTTGCCGTGGAGCCAAGCCATAATTGGAGATTTGATTCCGGCGTGGCGAAGCTCCATGGCCTCATCTATGTCAGCAGTTCCAAGAATATCCACCCCAATTGATTCAAGCTTTTTGGAAACTTCAATCATGCCGTGGCCAAAAGCGTCAGCTTTAACAATTGCTAATACTTGACCACCGGTGAGTTTCTTTAGCGTCTTGTAGTTATTTGCAATTACCTCTAGATCAATAGTGATAGTTCTCAATTTGTAACCTCAGCAACGACGTAGGCAACGGCCATGTTGCCATCGTGACTCAAGGAAAGATGAAATTGGCTAATGCCGTGAGACTTGATGGTCTGCTCGGTCTCGCCGGTGAATTCAAAATACGGCTTGCCGTCTTGGTCCTTGGCAACACTTACCCCTTGAAAAGAAAGCCCCTTGGCTTTGCCCACTGCCTTCACGAGCGCTTCCTTAGCTGCGAATCTGGCAGCTAAGGACTGGAGAGAAAGCTCCCGCTCGCTCTCGGTGAATAACCGATCTCGAAGCTTTGGGGTTTGGTCTAGGGCTTTCTCGAATCTTTGGATGTCAACCAAATCAACACCGATTCCAAAAATCATTACTCGACCGTGACTGATTTGGCCAGGTTCCTCGGTTGATCCACGTCGAGACCCTTAGCGGTTGCGAGCTCCATGGCAAATGCTTGAAGTGGGATAACGGTCAGGATTGGGGCCATTAACCACTCGGTTGCTGGCACGTACCAAACGTTGGTCGCGTAGTTTGCCACCTCGGTGTCTCCCTGGACCGCAATAGCGATTACCTCCGCGCCTCGAGCCTTGATTTCTTGGATGTTTGAAACGACCTTGGGATGCAGTGGGTCGGCTGGCGCCGGAAGAATGACGATCACCGGCTGGCCCTGCTCAATTAGGGCAATAGGGCCGTGCTTTAGTTCACCAGCGGCAAAACCTTCAGCGTGAATGTATGCAAGCTCTTTGAGCTTGAGCGCTCCCTCCATAGCCACCGGGAAACCGACATTTCTTCCAAGGAACAAAACGGTCTTTGCTTTTTCCATCTTCTTGGCAAGCTCAGCGACCTGACCAAGTGAAGCTAGTGTCTCCTCGACCTTGGCTGGAAGTTTCAAGAGCTCTTTCCCAAGAGTCATTAGCTCATTGCGATCAAGAATCGCTCTATTGGCTGCCAGGAAAAGCGCTAGCAAATACACGGCAGTCATCTGCGCTGTCAAAGCTTTAGTGGAAGCCACCGCAACCTCAGGACCGGCGTGAGTGTAAACAACGGCATCGCTTTCGCGGGCCAGGGTTGCTCCCTGAGTATTGCAAATAGCCAAGACCTTGGCGCCTTGTTCTTTAGCAAAGCGAGTTGCCATCAAGGTGTCCATGGTTTCACCAGACTGGCTAACGGCAACAATCATGGTCTTTGTAGTCAAGATTGGGTCGCGGTATCTAAACTCGTGAGCTAGCTCAACTGAAACTGGGATCTTGGCCCACTTCTCAATGGCGTACTTAGCTATCTCGCCGGCGTAGCTTGCTGTTCCACAAGCAACAACGATGATGCGTTCGATTTCATCGAAGTACTTCTTATCGAGGGCATCTAAATCTCTTAGGATAACTAGTCCGTCAGAGTTGATTCTTCCCATCATCGTGTCTGCAACCGCTTGCGGTTGGTCGGCAATTTCCTTAGCCATAAATGATGGCCAGCCACCCTTGGAAGCCTGGGATGCATCCCAGTCAATTTCAAACTCTTTGCTAGCTACCGGTGTTCCATCGAAGTTAGTGACACTCACGCCAGTCGAGCTAAGGCTAACTATTTGGTCCTGTCCAACCGAGATTGCCCGCTTGGTGTGCTCAACAAAGGCTGCCACGTCACTTCCTAAGAAGTTCTCACCATCTCCTAGGCCAATTACCAAGGGGGCATTTCTTCTGGCAGCCAAAATCAAATCAGGGAAGTCTTCGTGGATGATCAAGATTGTAAAGGCGCCGTGGAGGCGATTTACAACCTTGCCAAAAGCAAAAGCTAAGTCTCCAGATTTATCAAACTCTTTGGCAATCAAGTGTGCTGCTACCTCGGAGTCTGTTTCGCTCGCGAAGTTGGTACCCGATGCCAAAAGCTCTTGCTTGAGTTCAGCAAAGTTCTCAATGATTCCGTTATGAATCAGGGCAAGTTTTGAGTGGGATCCACCTAGGTGAGGGTGGGCGTTTTGATCGGTCGGGGCACCGTGGGTTGCCCAACGGGTATGACCGATTCCAGTCTTGGAAGATTCCATTGGGTTGGCTTCTATATCTGCAACCAGATTGTCTAGCTTTCCGGCTTTCTTCCTGGTCTCTAGGGTTCCAAGAGCGGTGATAACAGAGATACCCGCGGAGTCATATCCGCGATACTCAAGGCGTCGCAATCCCCCAAGAATTACATCTTTGGTTGATTTCGGTCCTACATATCCAACAATTCCGCACATACCTCTAATTTACGGCAGAATGACTTGTTGTGAGTGCTTCCGGTTCCCCTTCAACCCCTATAAACCAGGGCGAGCTGACCCCATTTGTTGAAATATTGCGATCGGACTGGTCCAGGCTCGGAAATTCAACAAAACAACCTTTGACCGAGTCAGAAATCTCTCAAATCAGAGGTCTCGGTGACTTTCTCGACCTAACGGAAGTCTCAGAAGTTTACTTACCCCTTAGCCGATTCCTTAATTTGTATGTGACAAAGCATGCTGACATCCATAAAGCAACCAGTGAGTTCTTGGGAGAGCGTGCCAAGCCCGTGCCCTTCATTATTGGTGTCGCAGGTTCGGTGGCCGTAGGTAAATCAACTGTTTCAAGATTGCTGCGCGAACTACTGAGCCGTTGGGAAGGAACTCCAAAGGTTGCACTGGTTACCACCGATGGATTCCTATATCCAAATCAAGAACTAGAAAAACGATCCATCATGGACCGCAAAGGTTTCCCGGAATCCTATGACCGGTTGGCGCTAATCAAGTTTGTTTCAGATATCAAGAGCGGAAAGTCTCAAGTTTCAGCGCCAGTTTATTCGCACCTAACTTACGACATCATCCCCGGTGAACAAGTGGTTGTTGAATCCCCCGATGTTTTGATTATTGAAGGACTCAATGTTTTGCAGGCGCCAGGGCCAGATCAAGATATAACCTTGAGCGACTTTTTTGACTTCAAGATTTTTGTTGATGCGGAAACACAAAACATTTCCAAGTGGTTTCTAAATCGCTTCCACGCGCTACGCGAGTCAGCCTTTACTAACCCGGAAAGCTATTTTCACCGCTACGCCGAGATGCCACTAGAAAAAGCATTGGCTCGAGCCACCGAAATTTGGGAAACCATCAACTTGCCAAACTTGACTGAAAACATCTTGCCCACCAGATCCAGGGCTACTTTGGTTTTGAAAAAAGGTGACAATCACCGGGTGGAAAGCGTGCTTTTAAGAAAGCTTTAGCTGCTTTTCAACAACCCTGGCGATTCGCTCGGCCCAGCTCTGGGCTGTTCCGGCATCTTGGGCTTCAACCATCACGCGAACCAGTGGCTCTGTGCCAGAGGCCCGAAGGAGCACGCGGCCAGTTTCACCAAGCTCGCTTTTTGCCTCTTGAACTACTTTTTGTAACTCTGGGTCGGAATCAACCTTGGACTTGTCCACCTGTGGCACATTGATTAGCACCTGCGGATAAACCTTCATCGCACTTGCCAGTTCCTGCAAGCTCTTCCCGGTTGAGCTCATCTGGGCTAGAAGCTGTAAGCCGGTCAGGATGCCATCTCCTGTGGTGGCATGTCTTGCAAAAATCAAGTGACCTGACTGCTCGCCACCTAGGGTGTATCCACCCTCGCGGATAACTTCTAGAACGTAACGGTCTCCAACCTTGGTTTCAATCATTTCAATGCCGGCTTGCTTCATGGCAATTTTTAGACCTAAGTTACTCATCACGGTTGCAACCAATGTGTTACGCGATAGATCTCCGCGTGCTTTTGCAGCAACTGCCAAGATAGCCATAATCTGATCGCCATCAACAATGGCTCCAGTTGCGTCCACTGCCAAGGTTCTGTCGGCATCACCGTCGTGCGCGATTCCGACATCAGCCCCGTGCTCAACGACCGCGGCCTGCAACGCGCTCAAGTGTGTCGAGCCACAACCCAAGTTGATGTTGTAACCATCAGGTTCGTTTCCAATTACAACTACTTCCGCTCCGGCATCTCTGAACGCCTTTGGAGCGATTTCGGATGCGGCACCATTGGCGCAGTCCACCACAACTTTGATTCCCTTCAAGCTATTAGGAAGAGTTCCTTGAAGGTGAACCAGGTAGCGGCTCTTCGCATCGGAAAAAGTTTTTACATGACCAATCTCGGCACCGATTGGAGTTAGCGGCTTTGCAGAAAGCGCTTTCTCAATTGCATCTTCGACTGCGTCATCGAGTTTGTGTCCACCGCGGGAGAAGAACTTGATTCCGTTATCCGGTGCTGGGTTGTGAGAAGCGGAGATCATTACGCCAAAGTCGGCGTCTAGATCTGCTGTCAAAAAAGAGGTGGCTGGGGTTGGAATAA
>JBIIXB010000033.1:0-5129 GCA_044338605.1 Rhodoluna sp.
GTGTAAGTGATTCCGTCGGTTGAGTTTGCTGTTCTTAGAACCTCTGAGTTTTGACCTTCAACCATGTCCACCCACATCATTTGGTATGTACCATCTGGAGTTATGTAGGTTTCTGGAACACCCCATGCAGGTCCTGGCTTGTCTTGCTTAATTCCAGTCGGAACACCGTCGCCGAATGATGTCAACTCTGCTGCCGTTGATACCATGACAGTCTTAATTGCTTTTGAGGGGTCCATTGGTTTACCTGGTTCGCCCGGAGGTCCGTCAAATGTGATGTAGTAAAGCAGCCAAGAGCCATCAGGTTTTTGGACCAATGAGTAATCGCTTCCCATTGGGACTCTAAAGCTTGGATCTGGTGTAAACGAAACTCCATCGGCCGATCGGTAAACACGATTCTGACCAAGACCAGTTGTCAAGAGTAGGTAGCCACCGGCTGGGTCTTCGATGAGCTCCGGGGAGACTCCTTCAAGGGTCGTGACTTCGTCAACATTCAGTTGGAATGTCGGAGCTGATGCCTCTTCTGATGCTGGCGCTGACGCTTCAGGCCCTGGTGTATTTTCGGTTCCGCTCTGGCAACCGGTTAGTAAAAGAAGTGAACACACCGATACAACCGCGAGTGATTTGTTTAGAGGCATCAATACCCAAGACTCCTTCATGACAGAAGCTATAAATGATTTCTAAATTGTAGTCCTGCGAAATTAACTTGAGTAGGTTTACTGGCCAAACAAGAGGGCTATGTCGTTTCGCTGAGTTCCATCCACTGGGCCTCAAGTAAGGCCTTTTGGGCGGCCAGTTCATTGGCCTTCAGAGCTGCAGAGGCCAATCCTTCGTGATCCAGGGGGTCACGAGATTGCAGATCCAGCTGAACTGCCACCTCTTCGGCTTCCAGTTTCTCGATTGCCCGCTCAAGTTTCTGGATGGCTTTTTGGCTGGCTCTAAGCTCGGCTCCCGAAACCTTTGGAGCTGTCTGTTGGATCGCCGCTTTCCCTGCCGCACCTCGAAGCTCAAGATACTGATCCACGCCCCGTGGCAAATGACGAAGCGCTCCGTCGCCCAGCAGCGCGTATTGCATGTCGGTCACTCTCTCAAGAAGGTACCTATCGTGGCTTACAACAATTAGTGTTCCTGGCCAAGAATCAAGTAGGTCTTCCACCTGAGCCAACATGTCGGTGTCCAAATCATTTGTTGGCTCATCCAGAATCAACAGGTTGGGTTCACCGAAGAGTAAACGAAGTAGTTGAAGTCTTCTTTTTTGACCACCCGATAAATCAGAAACCGGAGTCTGTAATTGCAGGCTAGTAAATCCAAGCTGCTCGATTAGCTGAGAAATACCAACCTCTTTTTTGTTTACCGTGAAGGTCTTTTTCTCACGAGCAATAAGTTCGAATATTCTCTGGTCGCCAAATTCATCTAATTCCAAAACCTCTTGGCTAAGAATCGCTGGCACTACAGTTTTGCCTAACTTCACTTTTCCCGAAGTAGGTAACAGCTTTCCAAGAATCAATCGAAGCAGGGTGGTTTTACCTGCGCCATTTGGTCCCACTAGTCCGATTCGATCCCCCGGACCCAACCTAAGAGTTACGTTGTTTAGGATTTGCTGCGAATCAATCTCGTAACTCAAATTTTCAATATCAAGAACATCCTTGCCGAGCCTGGTGGTGGCGAGCTTGGCAAGACTCACGCTGTCTCTAGGCGGTGGTTCGTTGGCGATTAATTCATTGGCTGCATCGATTCGAAACTTTGGCTTGGTTGTTCTGGCTGGTGCTCCCCGTCTCAGCCAGGCCAGCTCTTTTCGAAGCAAGTTTTGTCTTCGCGATTCGCTTGCAGCTTGGGATCTGGCGCGCTCGTTTCGCTCCAGAATGTATGCGGCGTAGCCTCCGTCATAGATTTCGACTGTGCCATCGTGGACTTCCCAGGTGAGATTACAAACCTCGTCTAAGAACCAGCGATCGTGAGTTACCACCAATAAGCCGCCAGTTGCCTTGCCCCAGCGAGTCTTTAGGTGCTGAGCAAGCCAGGCCACTCCCTCGATATCCAAGTGGTTAGTTGGCTCATCCAGCATCAAGATGTCCCACTCCTTGGCTAACAAGGCAGCCAGGGCCACCCGCCTTCGCTGACCACCGGATAGCTCAGAAACTTTTTGGTCGAAATCAAAGTCCTTTAGTAGGCCCTGGAAGATATCTCTGATCTTTGCGTTTCCTGCCCACTCGTGCTCCGGGGTATCTCCAACCACGACATGAGAAATGGTTTCTGATGGCGCAAACTGATCAAACTGATCTAATAGCCCAACGCGAACATCACCTCGCTTGGTGATTTGTCCGGAGTCTGGTTCTTGGATTCGAGCGAAGAGTTTTATCAGGGTTGATTTACCGTCACCGTTGCGTCCAACGATTCCTATTCGGTCACCGTCTTGCACGCCAATTGTTAGATTCTCAAACACTCTGGTTGTTGCAAAGCTAAGGCGGATCTTCTCCGCCCCAAGAAGGTGAGCCAACTAGTTCTCCAGCCTGGTTCCGGAGTTTGAAGTGTAAGTAACCAGGCTTGGGTAACCCGCAGCTTTTAGTCTTGTGGCGATTTGTTCAGCGTGAATTGCATTTTTTGCAAGGTGGGCAATTGTTGGACCAGATCCTGAAACCATTGAGCGAACAGATCCGGCCTTACGGCCTGCTTCTAAAGTGTTTGCAAGCTCCGGCAGCATCGCAACAGCTGCTATCTCTAGATCGTTGTGCATCAACTTAGCTATCGCCTCAACATCGCCAGAAGCGATTGCCTCCAATAGTTCTTCGGGAACTTCTGGAGCGTCCAGCGCAGAGACATCTATTCCCTGGTTAATCCGCATGATATCCAGCTGACGATATACCTGAGGGGTTGAAAGCCCTGCTGGGTTGGGAGTCATAACCCAGTGCAGAGCTGGGCCATCGGCTACCTTGGAAAGCACTTCGCCTCTTCCAACACCGATAGCAGTTCCTCCCATCAGGGAGAAGGGAACATCAGAGCCAAGCTTGGCCGCAGCTTCTGGAAGTTTCTCATCCAGTTTTGATCCGAAGAGGCTGTTTAGAGCGACCAGTGCGGCAGCGGCGTCGGCTGATCCCCCAGCCATACCCCCGGCTATCGGGACGCTCTTGTGAATAACGAATGACACCTTGTCGGAACCCATGGCTGAGCCGAGTTCCTTTAGCTCCTGACCGGCCCGATAGACCAGATTCGTTGCGTCCTTGGGAACAAGTAGCTGGCTCTCTTGTTCAAAGGGACCCGCAAAGTCAATTGAGAAGCTACCGGTGAGTTCAACAAGTACTTTTTCTCGAAGATTCAAGGCCTGATAGCAACTTGCCACATCATGAAAGCCGTCTTTTAAAAACGCCCCTACGGCAAAGTAAACGTTGACCTTGCCAGGGCTTGAGGCAACAACAATGGGAGGGGCGTTGAGTCGTTTCTGCAGCATGGAGACAACTTCATTCCAGTACTTAATCTGGGCTTGACCGATCTCACTGTCGCTTTTGCCAGTTATCACTATTTCAAGCTCGGTGACATTTGAATTCCAAGCCGAAAGTGTTGCAACCGCTTTCTTTTCGCCATCGAAAGAGAAAACAATCCTTAACTTGTCAGTTGAATTAACGACCCTAGGAGTTTCTAGCTGTCCCCATGATGATGGGTCTTTCAAGATGTTGAATGTTTGCCCAAGGTTTCCCGAAAGAATTGCTGAGCCTACGAGTGTGGGCTCACTAGCGCGATGATCTGTTTCAAAAATCACTTCTGTTTTGCCACCTCAATAAAGTCATCAATACTTAGGTCTTCTCCCCTAGCCTGAGGAGAAACTCCAGCCTTCAGTAAAATCTGCTCTGCTTGATCAGGGGAACCTGCCCAACCCGAAAGAGCCTGCCGCAGAGTTTTCCTGCGCTGGGCAAAAGCTCCGTCTATAACTCTAAACACTTCTGCTCGAAGACCCGTCGGTAGCGGTTTACTAGATTTCTGGAAGTACACCAACGCAGAGTCCACGTTTGGAACCGGCCAGAAGATGCTGCGTGAAACTACCCCGGCAGCCGAAGCCTTGCCGTACCAAGCCAGCTTTGCACTCGGTGACCCGTAGGTTTTGGATCCTGGCCCTGCAACCAGGCGAGCTGCCACTTCTGCCTGCACCAAAACTAAGACTTTCGAAATCGAGGGGAAGCTCTCTAGGAAGTGAAGAATTACTGGAACTGAGATGTTGTACGGAAGATTGGCGACCAGGGCATCGGGCTCAAAATCTAGCTGAGTGACATTCATTGCATCAGCGTGAAGAATCTGGCAACTCTTGTCGGGAGCCTTTTGCTTGAGGGTCGAAGCGAGCCTGTCGGCCAACTTCTGGTCAAACTCAATGGCAATCAACTGGTCCACTTTCTCAAGCAATCCAAGGGTTAGTGAGCCAAGACCAGGTCCGATCTCAACTACTTTGTCTGTGGGGCTTAGCTGAGCAGCAGCCACTATTTTGCGAATGGTGTTTGGGTCGATCACGAAGTTTTGACCAAGTTTCTTGGTTGGCCGAAGATCCAATTCAGAAGCTAACGATCTGATTTCTCCGGCACCTAATAGTTCGACCACTAGCTACCCCAGGATCCATAAACAGCCACAGTGTTTTTCGCTAGCTGCCCGGAAAGCTCGTTAGCGTCCATGCCTAACTCAGCTGCCATGAATCGCACAGTGATTGGAACCAAGTACGGGGCGTTTGGTCTGCCGCGCAGTGGCTCAGGGGTCAAAAAAGGCGCATCCGTCTCAACCAGAATCAGGTCTTTGGGCATGTGTCTAAATGAATCTCGAAGGTGTTGATTTCTTTTGATGGTTATGTTTCCTGCAAAAGATGTGTACCAACTGTGCTCTGCACAAATTTTCGCAAGTTCGATGTCTCCCGAATAGCAATGAAAGACAACTTTCTCTGGAGCGCCCACTCTCAGAAGAGTCTCAACCACTTGCTCGTGTGCATCTCGATCGTGAATCTGTAGCGCAAGACCAAAATCCTTAGCAATTTGAATGTGTCTTTCAAATGAGTGCTGCTGAAAAGATTTCCCCTGTTCAGATTCGGTTCTAAAAAAGTCCAAACCCGTTTCGCCAATTGCACGGACTCTTTCTTGACTGGCAAGATCCGCAATACCATC
>JBIIXB010000007.1:0-54628 GCA_044338605.1 Rhodoluna sp.
CACTCAAAACTAGAGCGCTAGCTCCAGCAATAGCTGCCAGTTTGATTAATCGTGACATGTAGTACCTTTCGTAAGATGTCGGGTTGACAGACACCAAGTTAACTCGACCCCCCAAACAGGGGTTGTCTTGAAGGTGAACGAACGGGAAACTCTTTTTGTACATTTGGCCCAGATTCCTTGATAGCTGGCGGCTTCAGCCCCGCCAAGCAACTTGGATAAACTTTGAGGACTATGAAGCTAAAGTCCTGGGCAGTAATCGCACTGGTTTTCGTGGCTGTTGTCTGGGGCGCTGGGTTTGTCCTGATGAAGGACGCCATAGACGACCAGCCAGTTTTCGACTTCTTGGCAACTAGGTTCACCCTGGCAACTCTTGTAATGATTGCCATCCGGCCTCAAGTTTTATCGGCCATCAATAAGCAGACCCTTTTTCGAGGTTCCGTTCTTGGCGTCATGCTCGGTCTTGCCTACATCACCCAAACAATCGGCCTAGATCTAACAACCGCCGCCATAACTGGGTTCTTGACTGGCCTATATGTTGTCTTCACCCCTCTGCTTTTCTGGTTCGTGTTCAAGAAGAAAGTAGATAAGAAAGTCATTGTTGGAACAACGCTGGCTCTAACTGCTTTGCTGTTCATTTCGTTCAACGGAATTTCTTTTGATCCAGGTCAGGTATGGCTCATTGCCTGCGCTCTCCTATTCGCGGGCCACATCATCGGCCTGAGCTTCTGGAGCAATGCCAAAGACATTTACCCGCTCACGGTTATTCAATTGGGTGCTGGGGCTGTTGTTTGCTGGATGGGAGCTGTGCCAGACGGGTACCAGCCGCCACCGAATGCTTTCGTGTGGGGAACAGTTGTGTTTACAGCAGTGTTCGCAACAGCCATGGCATTTTTGATTCAGACTTGGGCGCAATCAATCATGGACCCCTCTAGGGTGGCAATCATATTGACTGGCGAAATTGTTTTCGCCGCTGCGATTGCAGTTGCCGTAGGGCAAGAAGTTTTGTCAGCAAGAACCGTGATTGGTGGGGTTTTGATTGTGGTTGCGATGCTGATTGTTGAGTGGCCGGATAAGAAGAGTAAGAGCCCGCTAGATCAGCCCCACTTCACCTAGCCTGTTCGCTGCTAACTGAGCTGGTGATTTTTCAAGAAGGATTGTAGTTTTTGGTTGGCCTTGATTTCCTGCTTGCTCCTTGCCAAAGCAATCGGGAGCCTCCGCCTTAGAAGGTCCTCAGCAGTCTTTACTTCCTCATTCTCAGCAATCACTTCCAGCTCGCCGAACGTTATAGCCAGGCCTTCAAACACTAGCTCCCGGGTTTCTGGTTGGCTTTCTAGTAGCTCGGCAATCTCTAGCGCCCTAGAGCCGTGACGCCGCCACAATTGATCAGCAACTTGCGCCGTGATTGCACCTTTGGAGATTAGATTCTTGACAGCCGAATCAAAGCCAGTCTTAGCCTTCGATCCTTCTTCCCCAAACCAAGGTGCTGCGGCTGTCCCCATGGGAATTAACTTTCTGACCTTGCGTACGATTTCTTCGCCCACATTGATACAGTCAGTGAATTTTCCACCAAGAATTGAAATGACTCCCTGCGGATCAGTTTCAACACTGTGCTTGCGGGACAACTTGTGCCAATCGGATTTGGAGTTGTCCTTGTTTCGATCCACAACTAAAGCTCTTACTCCACACCGTTCGGAGATGATGTCAGCAAATGTTAGAGGCTTATCAAGTGTCATGGATAGATTAATTTGCCTCAGAACAAATTCCCGATCTTGATCAGTCACTTCCTCAAGAGGATCTAATACTCTCGTGTCCGTAGTTCCGATTACGCTTCGATCGTGCATCGGGATCACATAAAAGATTCTCCCCTGCTCGTCCCAAAAAGTAAGTACGCGATTGTCTGAGGTGAGCTTTCGAACCACAAGGTGGATACCTTTTGAGAAAACTAGGTCCTTCTTTGTTTTACTGCCAACCAGGTTATTTGATTCCTTGGCAAATGGGCCGGCCGCGTTCACAATCACTTTTGCCCGCACATCGAACTGCTCACCAGAGATTTGGTTCTTGATCCCAATCTCGAAGCCGTTAGAATCCTTGGTTATTTCTTGCACTCGGTGGTAGTTTTTCACCGTTGCACCAAGCTCGCGCGCTCGGGATACGAACTCCCAAACAAACCTCGAGTCGTTGTCAGGCATTACGCCATCAAAGTACTCAACCGCTCCCCTCACGTTGTCTGCGTAAACAGTGGGTTCAACGATCTTTAGTTTTGCTTTTCCAAACAGAGCCGGCATGGGCGTGGAAAACAATCCGATAGCCCAGTAAAAAAGTGTTCCGAATCGGCCAAGTACTTGACCAAAAGGTGCATTGGGTCCCAAGGCTGCAAAGAATCCCATGTTTATGATCTTGGTGGGGTAGTTCCTCATGAGCTTTGCTCGTGCCCTACTTAGCTTGAACACCAGACCGAATTCATAGCTTTGGAGGTACTTGATGCCTCCCCAGATTAGGTTGCTTGACTGGCTGCTAGTGAGTCCACCAAAATCACGTTCATCGGCAAGAAAGACCTTTAGCCCTCTGGCCGAAAGTGCAGCGGCTGAGACCGCCCCGTTAATTCCCCCGCCGATTATGACAACGTCATAGTTTGTTGAGGGGGATTTTTGGGACATGAGTTTAGGGTATGAGCCTCAAGTTACAACTGGTCGGTTATGCAGTAACGTTTCGGCAACGAGTTTTATAACGAACGGATAACCCCTTTCTTAGCTTTGCTAATCTGTAATTTATGTCCATTCTCTCTATCGATGCAGGTACTACCGGTATCACCGTATTAGTAGTTTCTACTTCTGGCGCAATCTTGTCGCGGGGTTATCAGGAATTTAACCAGCACTTTCCTAAGTCGGGTTGGGTCGAGCACGATCCCGAAGAGATTTGGGAAGCCACTGTCAGCGCCACAACCGCAGCTCTCTCGGGATCATCAGAGTCTCCAACGGCAATTGGAATTACTAATCAGCGCGAGACTGTGGTGTTGTGGGATAAGGACACTCTTAAGTCGGCTAGACGCGCCATTGTTTGGCAGGATCGCAGAACTTCCAATCTCGTAGTTGAACTAAGAAACTCTGGAGTCGAAGGCAGTGTTATTGAGAAAACAGGTCTTGGTCTGGATCCCTACTTTTCCAGCACCAAGTTTTTGTGGCTGGCACAGAAAGAACCTGAAATCTGGGAAGCAGTCAAGTCAGGGCAGGTTCTGATCGGAACTGTTGACTCCTACCTAATCTCCCGAATTTCCGGGGGCCAATTTCACATCACCGATGCTTCAAACGCCTCCAGAACCCAGCTTCTAAACATTGACACCGGTGAGTGGGATGAGCAGCTGCTTGAGATGTTCAAGGTTCCTCGAAGCGCACTTCCAGAAGTTGTCTCAAGCTACGGCAAACTTGCCAAGAGTGACCCAGCTAGCTTTCTTGGACTTTCAATTCCAATTACTGGAGTTGCTGGTGACCAGCAAGCAGCACTCTTTGGTCAGGCTGCATTCGAAGTTGGTGAGAACAAGTGCACCTACGGAACTGGCGCTTTCATCTTGAGCAACACGGGCGCTAATCGAGTAACAAGCTCGAGAGGTCTTCTAACAACGATCGCCTGGAAAGAACCCACTGGCAAGACTTTTTATGCCCTCGAGGGTTCGGTGTTCATTGCAGGAGCTGCGGTCCAGTGGCTTCGTGATGGTCTGGAAATGATTGAAACCGCACCTGAGGTCGAATTTCTTGCCCAAAGCGCAAAAGACAGCAATGGGGTTGTCTTTGTTCCCGCTCTGACTGGCCTAGGAGCTCCATATTGGGATCCCTACGCTAGAGGAACAATTTTCGGGCTCACCCGAGGAACAACTAAAGCTCACATTGCCAGGGCAACTCTGGAAGCTATTGCCTTCCAGGTTAGAGATGTGGTGGACGCAATTTCGCAAGACACCCAGAATGCCCTAACAGCCCTACACGTTGATGGTGGAGCAGCTTCTAACGATTTATTGATGCAGCTTCAGGCCAACACCTTGGGTATCCCAGTTATCAGGGGTAAAAATCTTGAGTCCACAGGATTAGGTGCAGCTTTTCTCGCAGGTATTGGAAGCGGAATTTGGTCCACCAGAGCCGAGCTAAAGAGCATCTTTGAACTAGACCGGACCTTCACGCCTGTTGCTTTTGATCAGTGGCAGTACGTCAACTGGAAACGTGCAGTGAACATTTCCAGAGGCTGGGCCCACCAAGGAGAAGGATAGCTTCTAGCCTTTTAGTCCCGAGCTCTGAGCGTTTTCTACGAAAGCTCTTTGAGCAAACAAGAAAACCAAAATCGGTGGCAAGATTGCCAGGATTACTCCAGCCAGTACCAAGTTTGGCGCGTCCGCCCCACGTCCACCCAACACGGAAAGAACAGGCGCGAGCACTGTAGCTGACTCGTTTCCGGTGTTGATAACAATCAGTGGCCAGATAAATGAGTTCCACGCATACAAGAAAGCAAATGTTGTCAATGTTGCAATAGCAGGTATTGATAGCGGCACAAATATCTTCCACAGAATCGTCCAGCGACTAGCACCATCAATCCGCGCAGCTTCTTCCAATTCAAATGGAATCGATATGAAGAATTGCCTCATTAGGAAGGTTCCGTAGGCGCTAAAGATAAACGGAAGGATCAAGGCGCCCAAGTTGTTCACCCAATTGATACCAACGATTAGTTGGAAAAGAGGAATCAAAATCACAACGAACGGCACCATTATGGAACCTAGCCAAATGAGGAACAACTTGTCTCGGCCCTTAAACCTAAGTCTCGCAAAGGCGTAACCGCCGAGGATGCTAGTAAAGAGCTGTCCGGCGACTACCAAAATGGTAACCAAGACGGTGTTAGACAAAGCCCGACCGAAGCCGTTGAGTTCAACTACTTCACCGAAGTTTCCAAGCTCTGCTTGGACTGTCTCAGCAGGCTCAAGGCCAGCACTCGGATAGTAAATTTTGGCCCCTGTTGGGTCAGCTGGGTCTACGTAAACACCGACAATCGCGCTGCCCGCTTCCGCAAACGAGTTTCCGGACTGATCCGTAAAGACGGCTAGCTCTTCTCCGTCGATTGTGACGAATTCTTCGGTTTCAGTGAACTGGTCCTTGGGTGCGAGGAAAGACTCGCCGCCAGCAATTGGGGTCCATAGGCGAACTGTCAAACCTTGTTCTACCCTGGCAAGTTGACGAGTTTCGGTTTCTGACACAGGGACTTCAAACAGCGGATACTCAACTTCACTAATCAGGGTGGTGTCCGCCGCATAAGGCAACAATCTTGGTGGGTATGTGTAAACATCCGAAACGGTCTTGATAGATCCACTTACCGCCAGCAGGAAAGGAATCAAAATGATGATTCCTGTGATTATAAGAACTGTGTAGGTGAGTAACTTGCTACCGAATGATTTGACCATGTTGTTGTTCTTACTCATCAGTTACCCTCCGCTTGCTGGCGCTGCCTATTGAACTGCAGCAAGGTAAACACAAATATGATTGCAAACAGAATCCAAGCCACCGCGCTGGCTTTTCCAAAGCTGTTCTGCTGGAAACCTAATTGATACAGGTAAACCACCGGAGTAAGGGTCGCGTTGTTAGGGAAGCCAACTACGTTTGGTGAGTTCAGTGCAAATACGATGTCGAACAATTGAAGAGCCAGAATTACGGTTGTTGCAGTGATGAAGAAGGTTGTTGGCCTAAGCGCAGGAATAGTGACGTTCCAAAAGCGCTGGAAAGAAGTAGCGCCATCTAGCTCTGCTGCCTCGTAAAGCTCCTTAGACACCGACTGTAGACCGGCGATATATAAAACGGTATTGAAGCCAAATTGGGACCAGACAAAAACTATGACCACTGCCGCTAGAGCAAATTGCTCAGACGAAAGCCAGGCGATCTCAACTCTCGTTGGCAAGGGGTCACCGGGCAAGAAGAAGTTGAAGATAGCGAACATTTCACCGACGGAGTAGTTGATAAAGCCCACTGAGGAGTTGAGCATCTGCTTCCAAATCAATGTGACACCAATGACGCCGGCAACGCTTGGGATGAAAAATACTGCTCGGAATACTTTCGATCCTGGAAGCCTCTGCTCAATAAGCGTCGCAAGAATAAGCGCAATCACCACCGAGAGGGGGACAGCGGTGAGCAGGAAGACCATGATGTTGGTAATTGCCTTCCAAAACAATGGATCTATGGCACCGACTGAGGTTCCAAAGAGCTCAGCAATCTGAAAGTATCCGGTCGAAAGCGACTCACGGGAGGCAGCAAACTCGAGCCCCAATGTGTCTGCGTAGTTTTCGAGCCCGATAAAAGTCGGGGTATTTATTCCATCCCACTTGAAAAAGGACATCACGAACGAATAGACCAAAGGTCCGGCTAGGAAAGCTAGGAAACCGATGATACTTGGGGACACAAACAACCAGCCAGTCAATCGCTCTTCTTCTGACTGGGTGGCATTGAGCTTAGATGAAACACTTGGGGACAACAACGCCCGAAGTTGGATTGATGCAAAGAAAGCTAATCCCACACACAAGAAAGCCAATGGGTTTGGGAAAAACAGCGAGGTAACTGCAACGCCAATCATCCAGAAGGGATTGAATTGCAACAAGAATAAAATCGACCCCACAAGAGTAAGGACTTGACCAATCCTCTTGAAGAAGTAGATAACTTTGATTTGAAAACTTCGGTCAGCCTTGTTTGTGATTGATAGATCCTCAGGATCTAGTCTTCGAATCACCCTGACTGCTACCACCCACCAGGCGACACCACTTAGTAATACCAACAAGCCAAAAAATGAGTTAAAGAAAGATTGGCTCATCATGTCAAACAGTGAAATCATGTTTGAAATCTGGAAGGCCATGAAAGAAAACAGTGCAATCGCAATTACATTTCCAATGATTGCGATGCTGCGACCGCGGTAGTTGCCTTTATGAAGCAGGAAGGCAGATGCCACTTGGAAAAAGATTAGGACAACAATGCCGGCAAATGCCGGAAGCGCAATCCAGCCCAGATCCTGCTGCAATCCGAGAATAGAAATTCCCGCCGCCAAGAAAGCCAAAGATAAACAGGCCTGCCAGATCCAAACGTAACTGACAGCCACTTTGTCAATAGTTCTTGAGAGCCAATCGTTCTTACGAATTCGCTCCAAGACAATCTCTAAGTTTTTCACGATGCTCCATTTGTGGAATGCGGACGCCCAGACAGATTCTGCCTGGGCGTCTGCATTACCTAACGATACCTAATTGCCTGCCTTAGTTAAAAGCGCCTGCAGCTTCAGTACAGATATTTGCCTGGAAGTCTTCCAGGGTACGGTCACCCGTGAACAATGCTGTTACTCCGTCGCCGGCAGCCTTGTCGAATGCTGGCCAGTTACCGTTCCATAGTGGACCTTCTGCAACTGGGTTGTTTGCAATGCCGTTAAGGAATGCCTGGTTGTTAGCTGGAGGGCTAAAGGTTAGGAATTTCTCGGTTGCATCTGCTGATACACGGGAAGGAATGTTAGCTCCAAGCTCAGAGATCTGACCCTGAACATCGGCGCTAGTTAGTTCCTGGATTAGCTTCCAAGCACCAGCTGGGTTCTCGGTCTTAGCGTTTACAACGTAAGCGCCCCAGAACTGCCAGTTTCTTCCTTCAGAAGCACCGGTTGGAAGTTCAACAACGTCCCAAGCGAAATCAGTGATCTCGCGAGCGCCAGGTGTTGCCCAGCGACCGTTGATGAACATACCTACTTGACCGGCTTTGAAACCAGGCTCAGCATCTTCACCGAATGGTACTCCGTAACCGTTGTCGTATAGACCCTTGAGGTACTCAAGACCAGCAACTGACTCGTCGCTGTCTAGTGCACATGCGGTGCGGTCTTCGTTGAAGAAGCCTCCACCAGCAGAGTGCACGAAGTAACCCCAGTTAGCCCACCAACCGCCAGCTCCGAAACCTTTGTTTCCGTCGCCTAGGTCAGTAATTGCCTTTGAGGTAGCTTCGAATGCGTCCCAGTCCCAGTTGCCAGCAGCTGCTAGCTCACGTGGGTCGTCAACGCCAGCTGCCTGAATTAGGTCAAGGTTCATGTACAGTGCGAATGTTGAAACGTCGCGAGGGATACCCCATAGGAAATCAGGTGAGGTTGCTCCGGTTGCCGGGTCAACTGTCAATGATTCCATTGGGCCAGCGTAGAAATCAGCATCGCTGTGCTCAGTCTTTGCTGCTTCTTCGCGAATGTTCATGATCAGACCAGCCTTAGCGAAGTCTGCGATGTCAGTTCCAGGTAGCCAGAAAACATCTGGTGCTGTACCAGCTGCGATGTCAACTTTTAGCTTGTCCTGGTAAGGTGATCCCTCAGAAGTTCCAGCAACGTAAGTAAGGTCTAGACCAATACCTTTTGCTGTGATGTCATCTGAAATCGAGGCATAGACATCAGCCTCTGCTTGGTTGTCTGGACGTGTCATCCAGGTCAAGCTAACAGCTTCAGTTGAACCAGAACCGTCTGGAGATGCAGGGGCACATCCAGTAAGGATCATGGTCAATCCGAGGCCGATTGCAACAACTTTTGTTGTCTTGCGCATTCATTTCCTCCTATTATTGGATCCGCTTTTCGAGAGAAAGAGCGGCTGATGAGCCCTCCTGGAAAACTACTTCTATGGAGGTCTCCTTCAGGCTCAATTATTGTTTAGGGCTCAAACGAGTCAGCCGAGTTTTGGAATGTTCGGGAAAATCGTTAGATTCGCCGTTATTCTTCCGTTACATTTTGGTTATAGAGGGTTCTTGACCTGAATTGGCCTATGGTCACGGGGTTTACTCAGGGAGGATTTTTTACCCAAAGTGCCATAAATGGCCAAATTCAAACAGGGACCGAATTTGATACCTCTATAAAGCTTCAAAATGGGCAAAAAACTCAATTAGAGTTTGAGAGTGAGCCAGGACCCAACCCTAAACCAGCCCGTTATTCCTAGATTGGCCGATATCGCCTTCGGTGGCGACTGGAATCCAGAGCAGTGGCCAGAGTCCACCTGGGTTGAAGACCTAAAGCTAATGAAAGAGGCCGGGGTCAACCTAGTAACAATAGGTGTGTTTTCTTGGGCCATCATCCAGCCAGATGAAGACACTTGGAACTTTGCCTGGCTCGATAAATTGCTAGAAATGTGCCTTGAGGCCGGAGTTCACGTCGATTTGGCAACCGCGACCGCTTCGCCCCCGCCTTGGTTGAGCCTGGATTACCCAGACACCAACGCCGTGACGGCCGACGGTATGACTCTGGCTTGGGGAGCCAGGCAGCACTACTCACCTTCTTCGAAAGTGTTTCAAGAAAAGTCTCAGCTTCTTGTTCAAAAAATGGTCGAAAGATACAAAGACCACGAAGCGGTTGTTATGTGGCACATCGGAAACGAATACGGTGCTCACACCCCCTACTGCTACTCCAAGCAAAGCGAAGTTGCTTTCCGAGAATGGCTCATCAAAAAGCACAAAAACCTAGATACTCTCAACGATCGCTGGGGAACCAGGTTCTGGTCTCAGCAGTACTCCTCTTGGGATCAAGTTATGCCGCCAAGAACAACTGCTTACTTTCCAAATCCTTCTCAACAGCTTGATTTCAAGAGATTCTCAAGTGACGCCATGTTGGCTCTTTATAAAAAAGAGCACGAAATCATTCGAGCAGCTGTTGCCAAAGATATCCCAATCACCACAAACTTCATGAGATTGTTCCCACACGCCGACTATTGGAAGTGGGCTGAGGAAATAGATGTAATCAGCGACGACTGGTATCCAGATCCATCAGACCCAGACCATCAAATTGAAAGCTCCCTAGGTGCCGATCTTATGCGCTCGCTAAAACTTGGCAAGCCCTGGCTCCTAATGGAGCAGGCTCCATCTGCGATCAACTGGCGAGCAGTAAATGGCCCCAAGGTCAACGGAAGTTATAGCCGCTGGTCCATCCAGCAAGTTGCCCACGGTGCCGACGGCATACTTCACTTTCAGTGGCGAGCATCGCTTCGCGGAGCAGAAAAGTGGCACTCGGGTATGGTCCCTCATTCCGGAACTAATACGAGGGTTTGGAACGAAGTTCGCGAACTAGGTAACCAGCTAAAGAAGCTAGCTCCTGTAGTTGGTTCAACCACCAACTCAGAAATTGCACTACTTCTGGATTGGAACAGCTGGTGGGCGCTTGAATTGGACTCCAGGCCTTCGACGCTACTTCGGCAGCGGACTTTCTTACTTGATTACTACCGACACTTTTTTGAACTTGGCTACTCGGTTGATTTTGCTCACCCCGAACAAGATTTGAGTAAGTACAAGCTAGTAATTGCGCCCAATCTTTATTTAGCAACAGACAAGGCAGTCAGTAACATTCGTAAAGCCATCACTTCAGGAGTGAATTTTGTGCTGGGTGCTTTTAGCATCGCAGTTGATGAGGATGAAGGAGTTCGTCCAGGCGGTCACCTCATTGACCTTAGGGATTTGTTTGGTGCTTACTCGGAGGAGTGGTCTCCGCTCTACGCCGATGGTGCAGTCGAGCTAGTTGATGGCTCTGGAAAGATCGTAGGTAAGTCCGAGGGTTGGGCTGAGTACATGAAGCTAGACCCAGAAGCTGAAGTGGTTCTTCGCTATAGTAGCGGTGCCCTAGAGAATCTTCCGGCGGTTGTGAAAAAGAAGATTGGTGCAAACAGTACCTGGGTCCTTAGCTGCAAACCAGATCACAAGCTAATGAGAGATCTCCTGAAAGCGATCATTGGCCCAATGGGAATTGCCGCAATTGAGGTAGTTGCAGCAGCTGGCCTAGAGGTTGCCAAGAGAGAAAACCAGAGCACGGAGTTTTTCTTCTTGATGAACCACACTCCGAAAGCTAGCAGTGCCGAGATTTCGAAAGAAGCAGAAGACCTAATCTCTGGCGAGAAGTTTGCAAGTGGTTCCAAGGTTTCTGTGCCCGCCGGTGGTTGGAGAGTACTTAGCTCTTCTAAGGTTTGAGCTGATAGCAAGCCTTGCTTAGCTGTTAGACTTTGGGGGCTCCCTTGGCAACAGGGGATGTTCAGGGGCCTCTAGCTCAGTTGGTTAGAGCAACGGACTTTTAATCCGTGGGTCGTCGGTTCGATCCCGACGGGGCCTACTCGATTTGGATTCTTACAACTACTAACGTCCGCGATGCGTTGATACCGGCACTATGCTGTCTCCTGAATCTAATCTAGGAGTATGAGTTGAAAAAATTACGAGTTGGCGTAATCGGTGGCGGACAGTTTTCATCCTCCTTTATTAATCTTTTCCAGGCGCATCCTTATGTTGATGAGGTAGCCCTGGTTGAGCCCAGCCCTGAAAGACGAGCAAGGGTAGCCAAAGAGTTCTCCATTAGCCAGACTTTTGAGAATCTAGCTGAGTTTTGGAAAAGCGATTTTGACGCAGTGGCTATTTTCACACCACGCTGGACTCACGCTCAGATTGCCCTGGAGGCCATAGAAAATGGGCGTCACGTCTACACGGCAGTGCCTATGGGAATCACCCAAGACGAGGTAACTCAACTCGTTCAAGCCGCCGGCAACTCAGGTCTTACTTACTTCATGGCTGAAACCAGTTACTACTACCCTGCTGTGGTTTTCTCGAGGAAGAAGTTCGTTGAAGGTCAAATTGGCAAGTTTGTTTATGGAGAAGGGGAGTATCTTCATGACATGTCACACGGTTTTAGTGAGGCTTACGCTGCAAATGGTGGAGATGACTGGAAGTCAACTGCCAGCTTCCCGCCAATGCTCTACTCAACTCACTCAGTGAGTGCAATTCTTTCCATAACAGGAGCGCATGCCACATCTGTTACCTGCATTGGCCTTCCGGACACAGCGAATGATGGAATCTTTAATTCCAACGTGAGCATGTGGAAAAACAATCAGAGCAACCAGGTAGCGCTTTTTGAAACCAGTGATGGCGGAGTGCTAAGAATTGCCGAACTAAGACGTGTTGGCACATCACCGCTAGAGCCAACTGTTCGGATGAGTATTTTTGGTACCGAGGGATCTTTCGAGCAACAAGTTGGTTATGCCTCATGGGCCACAAAACACGATTTCGAGATTGTCACCGAAGACGTCAGCACCTTCTCGGACGTTGAGAATCCGAACTCACTCAAAGCCGATTACGTGTCACCAAATTTGTGGGACGGGGGCTTTGCGAGAATCCATGACAGAAGCTCGCTTCCAAAAGAGTTTGTTGGTTTATCAAATGGGCACGGAGGTTCACACCAATTCATGGTGGACGACTTCGTAATGGACGCAGTGAGGCAGCGTAAAGCACCTATGGACGTCCATGACGCTGCTCGGTTTACCCTACCTGGAATTCTGGCTCACGACTCAGCTCAAATGGCAGGAAAGAAGCTAGAGATTCCTCGGCTCTAGGAAACGTTTAGTTTCTCAGCAGCCTATAAACTTCTAAGAGTTCTTTTTACTTGCTGCCTTGGCCTGCTTTTCTAAACGCTTTTCTTTTAGGTTCTTGGCAGGAGCCTTCTTGTTGTTCTTTTGTGGTTTTTGTTCTTTCTGAGCCATTTTTTCCTCTTCTCGCTGGGCTTTCTGATCTAACGCAAATCTATCGGATTCTGTTTTTCCTCTGTCCGATATATATAACAATAACTACTGCTGAGATGTAAAGAGCCTGACTTACAGCTACGACCCTCTCCCAGACGCCCACATTTGTCGTATTGGGATCGGTCCAGCTGCTTAGGAACCACAGGGCCAGTGCCACTTGCAGAGCCGTGCCGATGATGGCTGCCGGGGGCTTGAGAATCCAGGGAGCGTCCTTGCGGGTTCTCATCGCGAACAGGTGCCACCCGGCGGACAAAACAAATGATGCAATTGCGAAGACCCGATGCCAAAACGAGTAACCAATAAGCGGGGTCGGGAAGATCGTAAGCCCGAAGGTGCAAATCGCAGCTAGGAACAGTGCGATCCTTCCCGGCATTGCAAATGTCTTTGCATAGATGGCTGCGATTAGGGTCAGCACTCCCCCAAGTACGAAGAAGCTGGACATGACTAACTGGACGGGGGATTCGTTGGCGGCTAAATCGCTGATGGTCTGTCGGACCGGATCGTAGCCAACCCAAAGTGCCCCAGCGATGCTCCAACCAAGTACGGACTGGATCGGACCGATGAGTGCAGCGATGAATGCTGGTTTCTCAATTGGCTTCATGAGGTGAGCTTACTCACTTTCGATTTGGGGGCCTAGAATTCAATCGAGCATGCCCTTCAATTTCAAAGGTGGTGGAGAATGTCAGAAAATGAGCTATCGCTGTCTGAAGCCGCCGAAAAGGGCAATGTTAAGGTCCTAACTTCCATCCTGGAACTCATGGCTCCTCACGAAATTGCTGAGGAGCTCAACCGACTCGATTCCGTCGAGAGCACTTTAGTATGGCGACTACTTCCAAAAGACGAAGCACTAGAGGTATTTGAGGAACTCGATACTTCAAATCAGCAGCAGATTCTCTCAGGTATAAGAGGCCAAACATTTAGAGACCTACTTGAAAGCATGGACCCAGACGATAGAGCCAGGCTATTGGGTGAGGCTCCAGCAAGTTTCGTAAAGAAAGTTCTCGAAGGACTAAGTCCTAAAGAGCGCAAGATGACGGCGGAGCTATTGGGTTACCCGGAAGAAACCGTTGGTCGTTACATGTCACCTGAGGTCATTGCGGTTGCAGAAACTAGCTCAGTTGGAGAAGTTCTTGACATTATTCGCCGCAAGGGCAACTCCGCCGAGACTGTTTCAGTTCTAGCGGTCGTTGACAGGCAAAGAAAATTCATTGGATCGGTTGACCTTACAGATGTTGTGATGGCAGAAACTGAATCCATAATCAGCGAGATAGCCGATCCTGATGCTTCTACCGCCTTGGTAACTGATGATGCTGAAGCAGCAGCAAGGCTGCTGCAAGACACCAATGACCTTGCCCTTATGGTTTTGGATACTGAACAGCGCGTGGTTGGAATCTTCACAGTCGACGACGCCATTGACATTATTGAAGAAGCAAACAGCGAGGACTTCGCCCGCCAGTCCGCGGCACTGCCGAGCTCTGGCCACTACCTCTCTGGAAAAGTTTTTAATCTCGCGAGGCTTCGAATTGTCTGGTTGATGTTCCTGATTATTGCCGCCACCCTTACGGTTTCAGTGCTGCAAGCATTTGAAGGCTCGCTAGAAAAGTTCACAGCTTTAGCCCTATTTATGCCGATGCTCATTGGGGCTGGTGGCAACGTTGGTTCGCAAGCGGCAACCAGTGCTGTTAGAGCAATTGCTCTCGGTGAAGTCAGGCCAAAAGATGTCCTGCGAGTTGCTTGGAGAGAGTCACGAGTTGGACTGCTTCTTGGATTAGGTCTTGGAGTTGTGGGGCTTGCTGCCGGATGGTTTGCCGCAAGCTGGCAGGTTGGAGTGACTGTTGCTCTAGCAATTGTTGTGGTTTGTATGTGGGCGGCCACCGTTGGATCCGTGCTACCGCTTGGAGCACAAGCTTTGAAGATTGACCCCGCTGTTATTTCGGCACCTATGGTTACAACCTTGGTGGATGCTACTGGGCTGGTTATTTACTTCTTGATTGCTGGAGCAATTCTAGGAGTCTAGGGTCTGCTGATTGTTTCTAGATCCAGCGTGAGGCTTGATACTCGGCAAAAACTTTTCTGACTGTTCCTGACCGGCCACGAATAACAATTGACTCGGTAAAGATCATGTCGCCTTTTTTCCTTACTCCAGAAAGCAAGGCTCCATCTGTGACACCGGTAGCGACAAAGAAGGTGTTATCCGAAGAGACCATCTCATTCATTTCGTAGACGTAATCGAACTTGAGACCTGCTTCTAAACCGCGTTCTCTTTCGAAATCTTCTCTGGGTGCCAAGATACCCTGCATGAATCCACCTAGGGCCCGAATGCCACACGCAGTCACGATTCCCTCAGGAGATCCACCCACTCCCGCGCAAATATCGATTCTCGAATCGCCGCGAGCTGCCTGTATGCCACCAGCAACGTCACCATCTAGAAGCAACCTGGTCGCCGCACCGGTTTCCCTGATTTGCTGAATGATCTCACCGTTGTATTCGCGATCCAAAACTGCAACCACCATCTCATCAACTGGTTTGCCTGCAGCCTTGGCGTAAGCTCGAACGTTTTCGCCTATTGGAAGACGTATGTCGCAAACGCCAACTCCGGCAGGGCCTGTCACAAGCTTGTTCATTTTGTATACGGCTGAGGCATCAAGCATTGAGCCTCTGTCCGATACCGCGATCACCGATATTGCATTATTTCGACCGGCGGCAGTAAGGGAAGTTCCATCAATGGGGTCTACTGCTATATCGACCTTGGGTCCCTGGCCGTTTCCCACCAGCTCGCCATTGAACAGCATCGGGGCGTTGTCTTTCTCGCCCTCTCCAATGACCACCAAACCCTCAAAGTTCACGGTTCCCAGAAAGGCCCTCATGGCATCCACGGCCGCGCCGTCGGATTCATTCTTCTTGCCCTTACCAATAAAGGGGAATGCCCTGATCGCCGCCGCCTCAGTAGCCCGAACCAGCTCCATAGCAAGGTTTCGGTCTGGGTGCAGCGCTGGGGAGTCGTTCATAAGGTCAGCTTAGTCAGCAACCAAGTGCCCTCCCCTCCAGACCTAACTCATTTCAGTCCAGGCCAAAAATGCCCCAAAATGGCCAAAAATTGGAGATTTTGGCTAAAAAACTTACGGTTTTATGTCGAATATGGGCAGTTTTCAACCCGAGTATTTGCTGAGTGCGGTGATAAGTTGAATCACGTGTAAGTCATGCGAAGGGGCATCGACGATGGATCTCATCAGCGGTGAATCTTTGTAGGTCTTACCTCCATCAGCTGAAAGGAAACAAAACATAAATGAGTGAATCCAATTACCTATTGGTTTACAACATGTTCTCGCTTGGAATTGCGAGCATGCTTTTCACCACCATGTTCCTAATTGTGGCTCGTGAGCGCGTATTGCCTCGCTACCGCATGGCGGTCTTGGTTTCTGCAACAGTGACCGGTATCGCTGCCTATCACTACTTCAGAATGTTCGACAGCTTCAACGACGTATTCGGCCCAGAAGCAATTGAAGGTGCCGTTTACAACGTTGGCTACCGTTACGTTGACTGGTTCCTAACTGTTCCACTGCTACTAGTTGAGACCGTTGCGGTTTTGGCTATTGCACGTGCAGCTCAGACTGCTCTACTAGTTCGTCTAGTTCCAGCAGCTGCTGCAATGATCGCTCTAGGTTACCCAGGCGATGCAGGTCTAGACATTGGCGGAATCTCAGCTCCAATCTGGGGTCTACTTTCCACAATTCCATTCCTATACATCCTGTACATCTTGTTCGTAGAGCTTGGTAAGTCTCTTTCCAAGCAGAGCAAGCAAGTACAGAGAAGAATCAAGGAACTACGCCTTCTTCTTCTTGCTACCTGGGGTGTCTACCCACTAGCTTTCATCGCAAACATGAACGCTACTGGATTCGACGAGCAGGGCTTTGTTCTTCGTGAAACCGGATACACCATTGCCGACATCTTGGCTAAGTGTCTATTCGGCCTAATGATCTTCTCGATCGCTCGTATGAAGAGCGCCGAGGACGACAAGGCTTACGCAGCTGCAGAGTACAAGGGTAAGTAACCCTTAGTTCTAACTAAACAAAAGGCGTCGGGAAACCGGCGCCTTTTGTTTTGCCTTTTTGACTTCGTGCTCTTTTAGCTCAGTAGCCTTTTCGAAGTAGTGCTGGCAAGCCCATCACGGTGGCAGCAATCCAAATGCTGCGTGGCCTGTAAGCCAAGCCCCAGAGCCCGCCGTGTATTGCAGAGAAGGTGTGTAGCTCTGTCGTAGTTTCCTTGTTTGTAAAACTTGCTGGATCATTTAGATCCCTAGCTAGCACCGCTGCCGCGGCAGACTTAGCTACCTTCACCTCAAAAGGCTTCACTCCAAACAGCGGAGCGCCCTGGTAGCTAGCTCTCAGAATTTTGTGCCGAAGAACTGAGTTGGTCCTAGCTGGAGGCGATATTGCGTAGGAGACCTTCACGCCCGAGTAGTGAGCCAAATAGGCTCTCCAGCGCTGAGTCCTTTTTGAAAACGAATAGCTAGGTCCCTGCTGCTGAACCGAGGCGTCAATCAAAGCAAGCTTCTCGCCGTTAGCCCCGTCATAGAAATTTGGCTTTGCAGCTCTAGCCGCGTTGATTAAGCCAAGCAGGCTGTCTCGAATGATATGAGATGCGGGCCTAGAGCTAAAGCGAGCAATCGCTCTTAAGCCAATTGAGGCAGGTCCTGGGGCAGAATCTGTTGGTGTTGCGAGCCAACTAAGAGCTAGCTTGCTAGCGGAGAATTTCTCCATGGCAACCGCTGCCAAAGATTCTTGAACTCCTTGCACTCGAATGTGATTCACACTTGGCGTGTAGGCATAGAGACCTAAGACAAATCTTCTACTCGGTCTTGGCGAAAGCTTGCCCATCCAGCTGGAAATCTCTTCGTAGTGCTCCAAGATATCTAGCCCTGCGACTGCAGCAATTTCTTCATCGCTCATTTCGGTTACTGGCTTGGTTACAAGACTTCTTCGAATTGGAATCAACATAGTGCCACCAGTTGATCGTGCCAAGGAAATAAGTTTTTGCCAGCTGGTTGGGTTTGGTCTTGCCACCACGGCAACTGTGCCACCCCAGCGCAACCAGTGCTCAGTTGGAGCAAACTCAGCCGCTCCTGCAACTGCAAACAGCAAGTCTTGACCTAGATCAAGTGATTGATTGCTATCCAGATAGCGGAAGCTCTCAACTAGACCTTCTTCTGCAAGACCATCAGCTACCCATTCGGTTGCGGCTTGTTCCATTGATCCGGTGAAGCCATCAATTGAGATCTTTTGAATTGGCTGAGTGCCACGAATCTCGATGGTTTCAACTAGGTCTTTATCGAATCCTTCGGATACGGCCTGCTTGACGGGCATCCCTGATTCAGTGAATAGGCAACTGTGAAACTCTGCCAAACCCGCCGTTGCTACCTCGGTGGTGTCTTTGACACTGAGACCCTCTTTGATAGCAAGGTCCGCATAGAGCCTTAGGTACCAGGTTCGCCAGTTAGGTGCACCGAGGATGTTTTGCTGAAGCTCGGGGAAGTTCTTGGCGCCAGCAGCTAGAACCCTTCTGGCCAGTTCGGTGGAACGAACTGACTGATTGGTTACTGGGTCTCTGAATTCAACTGACACGGTAGTAAGCCTATTGCTGATTACGGAATCGATAAATACGGGTTATTGTTGGATAACTTACGAAGGATAAATCATGACTGAACTAAAGGGCAAAAACATTCTTGTGCTGGGAGCATCCGGCGTATTGGGTTCAACTATTGCAACCCAGCTGGCCAGCCAAGGTGCCACAGTTATGGCCACCTCTTCCTCGATTGAATCAGCAGAGCGAGTTCCCCATGGAGCGAACCCGAGGCTGCTAGTAGATCTCACCAACCAAGAATCAATCAGGGTTCTGATTGATTACCTGATTGATTCTGATGTGAAAATCGACGGAATCATTAATGCCACGGGTGTAGTCGCTTTTGGAAACTTTGCTGAGCTTGAGGCTGCAACTTTAAACAAGCTATTTGCTGTGAATGTAACTGGCCCGATGCAACTGATTCAAGGTCTAGTTGGATTACTGAAAGCTTCCGCAGCCAGTGGTAACGATCCATTCATCGTGAACATCTCAGGCGTTGTTGCTGAATCCCCGATGGCTGGAATAGCCGCCTACTCGGCAAGTAAGTCTGCTTTGTATGCGTTTGGTCAGGCTATTTCCAGAGAGCTAAGACGCGACGGTATTCGAGTTATTGACGCTCGCCCAGGACACACCGAAACCGGTTTGGCAACCAGGGCTATAGCGGGACAGGCACCAGCTTTTCCAGCTGGTCTCACTCCTGAAAGCGTTGCACAAAGGATTGTTACCGCTATTGTGCAGGACGAAAAGGACCTGCCGAGCTCTGCTTTCTAGGCAAACCACGCCTAAATCCAGTTATCGATAAACTTGTGCCGGTGGGCAACATTCCGAAGATAACTACTGACCTGTTTGATGGCAGGCAGATTCACTATTTCGACGACAAAGGCTCCGATCTTCCAAGCACCCGCAAAAAAGACCTTAGGGAAACTGCTTCCAGGCCTCCGCTAGCGGATCTAAAGCATGATCCACTAACTGGTGAGTGGATTGCAGTAGCCGCCCATCGTCACACAAGAGCCTTCTTACCCCCAAGCCACCAGTGCCCATTATGTCCCGCAACGGATACCTACCTCAGTGAGATTCCAGACAACTTCGATGTGGCGGTGTTTGAAAACAAGAATCCAGCGTTTGGAGCTTTGCCAGATGGTCTTTCGATTCCGATTCTTGAATCTTCGAACGCAATACCATTTGGAGAATCTAAACCAGCTATTGGTCGATGTGAGGTGGTTGTATTTAGTCCCGAGCACAATGGCTCTTTGGCACAAATGCCTATCTCCCGAGTTCACACGGTATTGGAAGCTCTTGCTCAAAGAACCGATGAGCTTCAGGGTCTGGCTGGAGTAAAGCAGGTTTTCCCTTTTGAAAACAGAGGCGAAGAAATCGGTGTTACGCTGCATCATCCGCACGGTCAGATCTACTGCTACCCGTATGTAACACCTAGAACCAAAAAGCTACTCGAGTCTATCAAATCTCATGGCGGTGAGTTTTTTCAGGACCTACTGGAATTCGAGCAAAGTTCAAACCGAGTGCTAATTGATTCTGACTACTTCGTTGCATACGTTCCATTTGCAGCGCGCTGGCCTATGGAAGCTCACTTGCTTCCAAAAAGACACGTGAGAAACCATTTTGAGCTGACCAATGACGAGCGTTTGGAACTAGCAGATGTTTACTCGAAACTAGTTCGATCATTCGAGCTGGCCTACGACACTCCTTCTCCGTACATCGCAGCTTGGCATCAGGCTCCTCTTGTTCCAGGAGGAGAGAAAGCCCGGTTGCAGCTGCAGATTACTTCACCAAGAAGAGGAGCAGACAAGCTGAAGTATCTGGCTGGTTCAGAGTCTGCGATGGGAGCTTTTATTGCAGACATTCCCGCACAAGATATTGCCGAACAACTCAGGGGCAACTTGTGATCAGTTCAGCTCAGAGTGCCGCAGATCATTTCAAAAACGAGTTTGGTTATGAACCGGATGGGGTTTGGTCAGCTCCAGGAAGAGTGAACCTGATTGGTGAACACACTGACTACAACGAGGGTTTTGTATTGCCTTTCGCAATTGATAGGCGCACTTACGCCGCGGTTAGCAAAAGATCTGATCAGGTTGCAAGAATCGCATCTTCCTTTGCTGGCGAAGTGGTTGAGTTTGAGATTTCTGAAATCCAACGAGACAAGGTGTCTGGCTGGTCGGCCTACCCACTTGGTGTTGCCTGGAGCCTTATCCAAGCAGGTGCCAAGCCTCAAGGTTTTGATTTATATGTTGATTCCAACGTTCCGGTTGGAGCTGGGCTCTCCTCCTCAGCGGCCATCGAGTGCTCGGTGGCGCTAGCTCTTAATGATCTTTGGGGATCAGGATTGTCTAGAAGTGTTTTGGCTAAAGTTGGGCAACGGGCCGAGAATGAAATCGTAGGTGCGCCGACAGGAATCATGGATCAAACGGCTTCGTTTTTTGGCCAGGTTGATCACGCTGTTTTTCTGGACTGCCGAACACTTGATGCGAAGGCCACCCCTTTGTCGCTCAAGGAAAATGGTTTAGAAATCGTGGTCATGGATACTCGTGTTGCCCATCGCCTTACTGACGGTGGTTACGCATCCAGACGCCAGTCATGTGAAGAAGCAGCAGAAATATTGGGTGTCACGTCGTTGAGAGACGTAACCGTAGAGGGCCTCGAGGCCTCAAGAGATCTCCTGGAAGATCTGGTTTACAAAAGAGCAAGGCACGTAGTGACCGAGAACGAGCGGGTTAGACAAACCGTCGAATTGCTATCTGCGTCTGGACCAAAAACCACAGGCCAATTAATGATTGAATCCCACGCCTCCATGAGAGATGATTTCCAGATTTCGATACCTGAGCTGGACGTGGCTGTTGAAACAGCAATTTCCGAAGGCGCAATCGGTGCCCGAATGACAGGTGGGGGCTTTGGCGGAGCTGCAATTGCCCTGATTGAGGCAGAGAAAGTAGCGAGCCTCACAACCGCAGTTCTGGACAAATTCCGCGACCAGGGATTCGAAAAGCCAGAGATTTTCAAGGTAACTGCAGATGAAGGGGCGAAGAGGGAGATCTAGCTATTTAGATACTACCTCAACACCGTTGTCAATCAACGAATCAATAGCGCGTTCGGTGGACTCTGCTGAAACCCCAGCCGTTAGAGAACTAATCACCCGAACATTCAACCCAAGTTTTTTGGCGTCAAGGGCCGAAGCCAGAACGCAGTGATCGGTAGCAATTCCAACGACGTCTAACTGTTCGATATTGTGCTCACTCAGTAATTCTGCGAGTGTGCCGCCTGCTTCCGTTACCCCTTCAAAGGCTGAATAGCCATGGGCTCCCTGGCCTTTATAAACATGTTCTTGGATCAGAGCAAGCTCTAGATTTGGGTGGTAATTAGCGCCATCACTTTTTGCCACACAGTGGATTGGCCAAGAAGACTTGTAATCTGGCTCTGAATTCGAATCAGCGAAGTGACCCGAGTTGTTGTTATCCGCATCGTGCCAGTCCCTGGATGCAACTACTAGGTCGTAATCAGCTGATTTGATATAGTCACTAATCTTTTTTGCAACCGCTTGACCACCTGATACAGCGAGTGATCCACCCTCACAAAAATCATTCTGCACATCCACAACCAAAAGCGCTTTGCTCATGCAGACTCCTAGTCGTTCGACAGGGTGTTGCCGCAACGGTAAAACGATGTCACGAGGGTGTCAATTGCGACCCGGACATCATTTCCAACAGCGCCGTAGGCATAAATTGTGAAGGTTAGGCTAGTGCCGTCTTTGGCTTCAATGATTCCATTTAGCGTGTGGACTTTAGTCAGGTATCCAGTCTTGGCTCGAACGTTGCCAGCTGCATCAGATAGATCGCCCTGGAATCTGGTTGCCAAGCTTCCGGTCTCGCCAGCAACCATGAGGCTGTTCTTGATTACGTCAAAATCTCCATAGCCTGAGTCAACCAAGCGCATGAGCTCTGCCATGAACCTAGGCGAGACCAAGTTCAAATCTGACAAACCAGATCCATCCCTTATGGTGACACCGCTAAAGTCCAGCCCTGATTCCTCAAGGATTCTCTCGTAGGCGGTGTCTAAGTTGTCGTAGGTTGCATCAAACCCTGAGTCAATGGTTGCTATTTTTCCAAGAGCTTCCGAGAGGCTGTTGTCTGAAGAAACAAGAACGTTTGCAATCCAGTCGCTCATCGGCTGGGATTCAACCTTGGCGATCTCAACAAAGCCTGATGGCGCTGAACCCTGAATCAGGGTGGCAGCTGGGGCAAGCTCCGCTAGTCCAAGCTTGAACTGTTCCCCTGCACTTGTTACTGGCCTTCCTGTCCTGGCAGAAGTAGGAGCTTCGGGCAAGACACGGTCCCCGTCAAGTTGAAGGGCAGTAACTTCAGAAATCCAGCCATCGACTTGGTTCACTCTTTGCCAAGAGCTCTCCCAACCTGATCCTGGGAAAAAACTTGAGTCGAGGATTATTTCGTTTATTTGGGCGACGCCGTTGCTACTTGCCCAAGCTCTAACCTGAGCTACCAAAGTTGCTAGTTTTGGGGCGCCCTTATAAACCGACTGAGCGCCGGCCGAGGTTTTGGAAAGAGTAATGTCTCCAGCTCCCACCAGAGCAATTCTTGAAGGGTTCGCTGGATCAGCCATTACCCTGGTTGAAAGTTGGTAGTCGGGACCAACACTCGCAAGCACTGCTGCGGCAGTTAGGGATTTCATTACCGATGCTGTCGCAGCTGGAATGTCTGCGTCGCGGTCAAATAGGACCTCACCGGTCTCAGAGTTTAGAACAACGGCTTGAAGTGTTCCAAGAGAGGGGTTTGATTCTTCTTCGGTAACTGTGCAGGTTCTTGGCGGTGCTTCCGAGGCAGAAGGTGAAGCAGAAACGTCACTCGCGGCATTTGAATCTGAGCTAGGCGAAGAAATCACCAAGCCGCCAAGCATCAGGGTTAGTACGAGCAAGCCAGAGCCTGCCCCAATAAACACTTCTTTGAAGTGTGGGAAATTCTTAATTCTTTTTAGCACTTGGCTAAGCTCCTGAAAACTCGATACCCGTTTGATTTCTTATTTGATCCATGACTTCCATAATCTGAATTGTTTCATCCAGGCTCATGGTCGGTGATTCAATGAGGCCTTCAGATATGCAACGCTCAACTTCGAGCGCCTGATACTGCATTCCTCTTCCCTCAATATTACCCTCGTATTTGAACAAGATATTGTCGTCCCGGTCGAAAACTGTGAATGTGCTGTGCTCGTAAAAGGATTTCTCCATTTCAACTCTTCCGGCATCGCCAAGAATAAAAGCTCTTACTGGGCCAGCGGAGATAATGCTGGAATGCAGCAAAGCCTGCCTACCACCTGAATATTCAAAGATTGCACCCATGGATTCGTCCACATTTCCAGGTAACAATGACGCTGAAGCCAAGATCCGGCTCGGATTACCAAAGAGTCTGTGGGCCAAGGAGACTGGGTAAATCCCGAGGTCTAGCAATGAGCCTCCTCCTAGTAGGGGGTCATACAGCCTAGGGAATGAATCCTTTGGAAGAAATTGATTGTGATCAGCCAGAAGGTAAAGGGGTTTCCCGATTACGCCCTGCTCTAGCTTTTCAAAGAGAGTTTTGTGGTTGGGAAGAAATCTCGTCCACATCGCCTCCATTAGAAAAACTCCATTGAGTCTTGAGATTGCTGCCAATTCTCTTGCCTGCGCCGCGTTTAGAGTAAATGGCTTCTCTAGTAATACATTCTTGCCGGAGCTAAGTGCCAGCTTTGCATTAGCAAAGTGAGCGTTATTTGTAGTGGAGATATAAACAATGTCAATATCTTGGTCAGCTACCAAATCCTCATAACTGCCGTAAGCGCGATTAATTGAGTGCTTACTCGCGTAGGACTGTGCTCGATCTAACGACCTAGAACCAACTGCTTCTAAATGCATTCCTGCAAGACGCAAGTCTTTTAGAAATTCAGCGCTAATTTCTCCAGGGCCCATAATCGCCCACTTAAGTTCGTGCTTCACTGTAGCCTCCGGTCTCAGACAATAGCTTAGACTTAGAGTATGAAATCAAAAATTACAATCACTGCTTTATTGGCTCTTCTGCTGATTCCAACACCAGCCCACGCACACGATCTACTTGTCGACATAAATCCAGCTCCAGGGGCAATTATCTCGACTTCCAGCTTCGAGGCTGTTTTGACCTTCAACAATCCCCTATTGGTTATTGAATCCGAGACCAATGCAGAACTTGCAACCAAATTGCAGGGCTCTTCTGACTGGATAGTCCACCCTTTTGCGATTGATGACAAAACCCTGGTTGCCCAGGTTGAGCTAAGCGAACCCGGTTCTTATGATTTGCGTTGGAGTGTAGTTGGCTCTGATGGCCACACAATCAGCGGAGATTCCAACTTCGTTCTAGAGGGTCTAGTTGCAGAAGAAACTGCTGTTCCTCTAATCGCGGAACCCGAATTGGTAACGACCTCAGAATCCCAAGACATTCCTGTTGGTTTCTATGTTGGCCTTGCGCTAGTTGCCCTAGGTGCGGTCTTTGCCCCAATTGGCTTGATGATGCGAAGAAAGTCTAGGAAGTCCTAGGTCGAACTAGGGCGTCGATGTTTCCAAGCAGCTCGTCAAACTCGGCTGCGGTCATGAGCTTTAGCTCCAAGACAACTTCTCGAACGCTGGTTTCATCGGCTAGAGCTTTTTGAGCAACGATTGTTGCGTTCTCATAACCCAAAACTGGGCTGATGGCAGTAACTAAACCAATGGAGTTTTCAACGCTCAGTCGCAGCTTTTCAACGTTGGCGGTAATTCCAGAAACGCAGGCATCTGCCAATACGTAGCAACCCTGTCGTAACTGAGTGATACTCATCATCAAAGCGCGACACATAATTGGTTCAAATGCATTCAACTGCAACTGTCCTGCTTCAACTGCCATGGTCACTGTCATGTCGTTACCAACCACAGCAAATGCAATTTGATTGATCACCTCAGGAATAACTGGGTTGACCTTACCCGGCATGATTGATGACCCGGCCTGTCTTGGTGGCAAGTTGATTTCATCTAAACCAGCGCGCGGTCCGCTGCTCAGCAGTCGAAGATCGTTAGAGGTTTTCGAAAGCTTCACGGCAATTCTCTTCAGCACTCCAGATACGGTTACGAATACACCGGCATCCTGGGTAGCCTCGACCATGTCTTCGGCAAGCACAAAATCAAAACCACTTAGCTTCGAGAGGGCCTGGCATGCTTTTTCTGGGTAGCCCACGGGAGCGTTGATTCCGGTTCCAATAGCAGTTCCACCCAGGTTGATTTCACGCAGTAGCGGCAAAACTTCGCGAAGCCTTTGGATGTCCTCCATGGTCATTCTGGAAAAAGCTGCGAATTCTTGACCCAGGGTCATCGGAACCGCGTCTTGCATTTGAGTGCGACCCATTTTGATGACTTCTCTAAACTCAATCGCCTTGCCCGTGAAGGCTTTTTCTAGGTGGGCCATTGCCTTGAGGAGCTCGTTGATCTCAATAATCAAAGCTAGTTTTAGCGACGTTGGATAAACATCGTTAGTGGATTGGGATTGGTTCACATCGTTGAGCGGGTGAACTATTGAGTAATCACCTTTTTGGCCCCCAAGGATTTCGATTGCGACATTGGCAATGACCTCATTGGCATTCATGTTGGTTGAGGTGCCGGCTCCACCCTGGATAGCGTCCACGACAAACTGTGAATCAAACTCCCCATTGGCAACCCGTATTGAGGCTTTCACAATGGCGTCTTTTACTTTTGAATCCAGCTCTCCAAGTTCGAAGTTAGCCTCGGCGGTAGCTTGTTTGACGATTGCTAAAGCGCGAATCAAGGAACGGTAGTGGCCAATTGGCACTCCGGAGATTGGAAAGTTATCAACCGCTCTAGCGGTGTGGATGCCCCAATAGGCATCCTTAGGAACTTGGTAATCTCCTAGAAGGTCGTGTTCGAGTCTGGTTGAGGACATAAATTAAGTCTGCCACTAAATTGTGGAGGCCGGCTACCAACCCATACGGCAGAACTCTTCTACCTTCTTAGTTCTTCCGGCAACAATCATTACGTCGCCTGTGTTTAGAACTGTTTCCGGGAAAGACGGCTTGTAGTTATCATTTGGTTTCTTGGTAGCTACGACCGTTACCCCGTGGAGAGATCTGAACTGCATTTCTGAAAGAGTCTTTCCTTCGAAGCTTTCCGGAGCTTCTGTTTTAGCCATAACAAAGTCATCATCTAACTGGATGTAATCGAGCGTTTCACCACTTACCATGTGAGCTACTCGCTTACCCATATCCATTTCCGGGAAAATGACATGGTGAACTCCAAGCTGTTCAAGAATTCGACCGTGAGAGACGCTTGTTGCCTTTGCCCACACCTGTGGCACGCCAAGCTGCAGAACAAGCGAAGCCGTCAAAATACTTGCCTCTAGGTCGCTACCGATGGCAACTACCGCTGAATCAAAATCAGGAATTCCTAATTCCCTTAGCGCCGCTTCGTCAGTCGAATCAGCCTGGATCACGTGAGTGAGCTTGTCGGAAATGTTCTGGACTAGTTTTTCATCGCTATCGATACCTAAAACTTCCCTGCCACCCTTTACAAGCTCTAGGGCCAGTGATGTTCCGAAGCGACCAAGGCCAATAACGGCAATCGTTGAAGCGCTGTGCTTTTTGGGTCCACGCGTCTTTAGCCGGTTAGGCATTTTTTTCTCCATTCGTTGACGGTATCTGAAACAGTACTTGAGGGCTCGATAACCGTGCTCTTCTAACAATAATCAGTTGTTTTGTTAGAACAAGTGAATCAGCCAATTAGGGGCCTTTCTTTTGGTAGTTCGTAGTGACGTTGTGTCTTTCTCAGAGCAAGCGAGGTTGCGACCACAATCGGACCAAGGCGACCAAAGAGCATGAGCACCGACAATAGGAACTTTCCATGTTCAGGAAGATCGGCCGTGATCCCCGTTGATAGCCCCACGGTTCCAGCTGCTGAAATGATTTCGAAGACTAGCTCATCAAGAGTGAAATCTGTTGTAAAGCGAAGTACAAAGAGTGAGCCAAGAACAACAAGGGTATACAAAGTCACAATGGTTAGGGCCTGACGCTGCATTGAGCGAGGAAGCCTACGGTTGCCGACGTTTACTGCAGCGTCACCACGAATCTCCGTGTAAACAATGTAGAACAAGACAACTGCAGTTCCAATCTTGATACCACCGGCAGTTGATGCACTTGCGCCACCGATGAACATCAAGATGTCCATGCCAAGCCAGGTGCTGGTATACATCTGGGTCGTGTCAATTATGTTTAATCCAGTTGAGCGAGTCATTGAAGAAGTAAACATGCTGGCAACAATCTTCTGAGCCGGATCCAGGGCGCCAAGGGTTGCCGGGTTGGTCCACTCCGAAATTGAGATTCCAATAGCTCCCACCACCAGAAGGAACAAGCTTGCCCACAAGATAATTCTTGAATTGAGCGACCACTGTGAAGGCATCGTGTAGTCAGCTACTTTGCCGAATAGTACGTAAAGCTTGAGCTTCAGGCGATCGCGAATTTCGGCCAATACAGGGAAACCAAATCCAGCAAGAGTGGCAATCACAAATACCGGGAAGATGATCCAGCCATCATTGGCAAAGCCCATGAGGCTGTCTGTATAGAGCGCAAAACCAGCCTGGTTGAATGCTGAGATCGCCTGGAAGGCTCCGTGGGAAAGTGCCTTTTCTAGCGAGTATCCGTATTCGGTAAACATCCGAATCGTTAGAAACACAAATAGTGCCAACTGGAAAAACAGCATTAGTTTGGCGATGTTGAGCAAAAGAGTCTTTACATCAGGCTGTTTGGTGGCTGAGGATTCGGAAGTTGCCGAGATCCTGTTTTTTAGGGAAATACGTCCTTCGATTAGAAAGCCAACTAGGGTGGCAAAACCGATGATTCCAAATCCACCGATTTGGATTAGAAAAGCGATTATGACGTGACCGGTTGTGGACCAGTAGCTAGCGGTGTCTAGGGTTGTTAGACCCGTCACGGTCACTGCGGATGTTGAAGTAAATAGTGCATCAAAGAAGTTTGTGACTGAGCCGCTCTTCGAAGAGATCGGCATCATGAGTAAAAATGTGCCAAGAAGGATTAGGGCCGTAAAAGCCGCTGCAATTAGCTGCGTTGCCGACAGCTTGGGTAATTTTGGCATTTCAGGCTCTAACTATACTCCTGGCCAAGAATTCGTCTAGGGCTAGATGCCAACCGAAAGTAGCCGTACACAGAAGAAATCTAGACAGATCCAGTCATTTCAGGACCCCTATTGCTCGGAGTCTCGCGATAGCACCGTCTTCAATTGGCGACTCTGGGCCAATGGCTAAACGCATAAATCGAAGTGACCATCTGGTGGCTGGACGAATAAACCAAGCTGGTTTAGCTTTCAGCCCCAGTAGTTTTCTAAACTCTGGTCTCAGAGACAAAACCGCCGCTTCAAACAGCAATCCATAAACGAGTTTGGCAACTCCAGGAAGAGGTGGGTTCTTGATGAACTCAATAACCTTCTTGGTGTCTGGAGTAGAAACAAGCAGACCAGAGTTATAGAACTTATCAATTTCATTTTCGAGTTCTTGTTCGCTCATCGGGCAGGTTGCAAGACCAAGTGGTGCAACCGAGACGCTCCACTGTGCCACGTAGTTATCTGCCCCACTAGCTGCAGACCCTTTTGGTATCTCTTTCCAGGAATACATCTGGTGTGAAACCAAGAAGGACTCCATGAAGGCGATGTGCACCCAAAGCAATAGGTCTTTATCTGCTGCTTTGTATGGCACTGTTTCACCGGTTCCCTTGGTGTATTCACCAACAACTCGGGTGTGGAGCTTGTTTACGCGATTGGCTTCGTTTTGAACGGCTGTTTTTGACCCAAAGGTTGTAATCGTGAGCCAGCGAATCGTTCCAGCCAATCTTCCTAGCGGGTCCGATTCGTATCTTGAGTGATTCTTCACTCCGGTCAAAGAACCTGGATGCAGTGCCTGCATGAGTAGAGCCCGAATTCCACCCACCAGGGTTCCAAAGTCTGCGTGAACTACCCATGGTGCATCAGAGGGTAGAAAGTAACCCTCTTCTTCACCGGCTGCAACAACACCCAACCAGGGCGGAACTCCATCTGGGTCTCCAGAAAGAAGCTTTCGAAATCGCTTGGAAAGAAACTCTTGGAGCGCGTTATTCTTCTTAGATTTCAAACATCACCTAGTTGATTGTTATAAGCCAGTACTACAAGTCTACGTTTCAATTTTTTGTCGTTTTCCAGAAGTGGAGCCACCTAGCGGAATTGAACCGCTGACCTGCTCTTTACGAGGGAGCTGCTCTACCAACTGAGCTAAGGTGGCCTACGAATCCGGCTCAGTGCTTTCTGAGCCATTGACTACTTTATTAGAACAGATTCCTGTCCTAACCTGTAGCTAGAAGAAAAATCAAAGGAGTAAGAGTATGAAAGAACAAGACCTAGTAAGGCTTTGGAATCGACTCAGAAATCAAATCATCTTTTCGCAACTGGCTCCAACGTTTTTGCTTATCGTCACAATCGCTTTGCTAAATGACGGCCTAGCTGATTCCGCAATTGTTGTGAAGTTGGCAACGCTTGGAATCTTGTTAGCTTCAGGGATTTTTGGCTTTCTTGCCCAGTACTCCGCTGCAACAGAAGCACGCGCGTTGTTGAGTGATTTGAAAACACTAAAGTCGAAGTCTAAGGTTTCGATTCAATTAGTTCGATCCAGCAGTTGGCTAAATGTGATTCGTTTCGTCACACCAAGCATTTTTGTCGCAATTTATGTATTGTTGTGTATTGCTCTTCTGTTTTAGATTAAAAGAGTAGATGAAGCCCCGGCTGCGGTCGGGGTTTTTTCTTTCCCGGTTCAGTTTCTGCTAGCTACAGTTTGGGTCGCTGGCTGGAAGTTCACCCGTTAGGAAGAACTTGTCCACTACTGCGTCAATGCACTTATTGTCATTGCCGTAAATGGTGTGACCCTCACCGTTGTAAGTCATCAAGAAGCCATCTTTGAGAATGTCATTTGCAAGAGATTGCGCCTGCGAGTAAGGAGTTGCTGGATCGCCGGTAGTTCCAATCACCAAAATTGTTGGTGCTCCAGCTGCGCTGTAATCGGAAGGCTTGTCAGCTTCTGGGAATGGCCAACTTCCACAGCGCAAACCACCGAACTGCCAGTACCGACCTAAGACCGGAGCTGCCTCAAGCAACTTGGCGTTTTGTGCCTCAATCGCAAACATGCTTTGGGTGGCGCTTTCGTCGCGGCAGCTGATTGCATAGTTGGCTGCAATCAAGTTTGTTCGATAGCGACCGTCTTCACCTCGGTCGTTGTAAAAATCAGCCAAACGTAGAAACTCATCGCCAGACCCTGATAGCGCTTCATCAAAGGCGGTGGCCAAAGATGGCCAGTATCGATCTGAATACAAAGTCATGATCAGGCCTGTTACGGCCGCCCAAATAGTTAACTCTCGTCCTGACGATGTTGCTAATGGCTTTTTCTCAATTGAAGCTAGAAGTTGACGCACGGATTCAAGGTCAGCCGGAACATTGCCACTAAATGGACAATCGTCGAAGCTGTCACAGTTTTCTAAAAATGTACTAAGGGCGGATTCAAAAGCCTCAAGTTGAAATAGCGTCTGCTCGTCACCGTCAACAGTTGGGTCAATCGCGCCGTCCAGGACAAACCGGCCCACCCGATCAGGGAACAAAGTCGCGTAAGTGGTGCCTAGAAATGATCCATATGAATAGCCAAGGAAGTTCAGCTGTGATTCACCGACGACCGCTCTTAGAACATCCATGTCCCTAGCCGCCGAGACCGTGTCCACGAACTCCAGCAATGCTCCGGTGTTTTCAAGGCACTTGTCTGCAAATTCCGCTGTTGCAGCCCTGGCAACAGCTAGATCCTCCTCAGTTCCGATTTCAAAACCAGACACTCCATAGAGAAACTCGTCGTATTCGGCATCGTTTAGACATTCAACCGCAGAGCTCCTTCCCACTCCCCGCGGATCGAAACCAAGAATGTTCCAATTGGATCGAAGGTTATCGGTTCCCAAATAATCAGCAGAGTCTTTGACCCAGTCGTAACCGGATGCACCAGGACCTCCTGGGTTGAAAAGGATAAAGCCCTGTGGCTCTGAATCAGCCAATCTAAAAACTGTGGCAATTGAAATTGGCTCGCTACTTGGATCACTCCAATCCATCGGGACTTGGATGTCTGCGCAGTAAAGTCTCTCTCCGCACTCTTCAAAATCGGCTACCTGTTCGTAATACTCGCTAAATCCTGCAGGTGCCCCACTAGCGTCTGGAACTATTGGTTCCGGTGCCGAAGGAGCGCAACCTGCGAGCACTAAAGCCGAAATTGAGACAGCAGTTACCAGCTTGGCAAATTTTCCAAAAATCACTTATTTCTCCTAAGTGCAACTGCGAGCGATTCCAAAACCATTAGATCTCGAACGTTAGAGCTAATTCGAACTCTCGCCTGAGCTAGCGCTTCGAGCTTAGTAATCACCTCCGACGCGGTTGAAGTTGCTGCCAGCTCTACAATTTGGCTTCTTAGGTCGGCATTCACAAGCTCAGCTTCCGCACCCAGATTGATAATCAGCACATCTCTATATAGCGACATCAGATCAACCAAGATGCGATCGATGCCATCTCGCAGGCTTCTGGTAGCTCGTCTTTTTTGACTTTCCTCAAGAGCTTTGATATCTGCCCTAAGAGCCGGAGGGACCGTGCCGCCTTCAGGGATACCCAGGGTTGCAAGCAGAGCGGTTCTTTCCTCAGTATCTTTTTCTGCCGTTAGTGCATCGGCGTCTTTTCTTGCCAATTCCAACCACCGTTCAGACGTGAACATGGCCTTTGGGATGGAATCAATTTGCATGGCGGCAACTAAAGTTTCTTTTCTTCTCGCTCTTGCGTCAGTACTGGTTGCTAGCCGAAGGGCCATGCCGATGTGACCTTGGGCTTCGGCGGCCACCTGTAAAGCAAGCGATGGATTAATGCCATCTCTGGCAACGAGTAAATCTGCCACGGTTTGGCTTGAAGGCTGCTTTAGCGCCACTCGCCTAACTCTCGAGCGAATGGTGGGAAGCATGTCTGCTTCTGATGGCGCGCATAAAATCCAAATGGTTCCAGCCGGTGGTTCTTCTAGAGTCTTGAGCAAGACATTCGAGGAGCGCTCCGCCATACGGTCCGCGTCTTCGATGATCATTATCTGGTACTTACTTATGGAGCCACCAAAGTATGAAGCTGCAACCAAGCCTCTGATTTCTTCAATTGAGATTATGACCTTCTCGGTGGCCAGTACTGTTACATCGGGATGTGACCCCAAGCCAACCATGCGACAGCTCTTGCAATCGCCACAACCACCCGCCTCACAAAGTAGCGCGGCAGCAAACGCTGCGGCGGCATTTGATCTTCCAGAACCTGGAGGGCCCGTAATTAACCAAGCGTGCTGTAATCCTGCATCCTTGTTTGCTACCGCTTGGCGAAGTTGAGAAACTGCTTCTGGTTGACCTAGGAGTTCGGACCAGACTGGTTCAAACTCCAAGATTTTACTCAAAGCCCTTTGCTTTCTAGCAAAGCATCCAAGCGTGGCTGAATCTGCTTCCAAATTGATTCTGGGTCCTGGTTAGCATCAACTACGTGAAATCTTTTAGGTTCGTTTTTTGCAAGGGCCAAGTAAGTATTTCTAGCTGCTTCAAAGAAAGTGATCTTCTCGCGCTCTAGGCGATCTGGTTCGGCCCCAGTTTTTCCTCGGCGAATGGAAGCGGCAGCGGCATCTAGATCGAGCAAAACGGTTAGGTCTGGAAGTAAGTTATCAACTGCCCAAAGCGATAGGTTGCGAACTTCAGTTAGGTCCAATTCGCGTCCGGCACCCTGATAGGCAACGGAAGAATCTAGAAACCTATCTGAAATCACAATCTGGCCCTTGGCAAGAGCTGGTCTGATGACACTTGCAACATGATGGGCTCTATCAGCTGCATATAGAAGTGCTTCTGAACGAACCGACACCTCGCCCTTGCGGTGCAATAAAAGATGTCTGATCTCAACTCCTAGATCGGATCCACCTGGTTCCAGAGTTCTAGTGACTTCTAATCCTTTGGCAGCAAGGTAGCTTTGCATCAAGTCGGCTTGAGTGGATTTACCAACGCCATCGATACCCTCGAAGGATATAAACACTCCAGTGGTATCGGGCACGCTATTTCTTCTTTCTAGTTCCGGCCTTTACGGTCTTTTTTGGAGCAACGGCCTTTTTGCTGGCTCGGCCCGCTTTGGGAGCTGCCTGACCAGGCTCTAGTCCTAGTTTCTCACGCCTGATGGCTAGTAATTCAAAAGCCTGGTCGCTGGTTAGCTCATCGAGCTTTTCGTCCTTTGGAATGGTGGCATTTATGGCGCCATCAGTCACGTAGTCGCCGAACTGTCCGGTCTTGGCAACCACGTTTAGACCGCTTGCTGGATCTTCACCGAATTCCTTGAGTGGTGTTGCGGCAGTTCTGCGACCTCCATATTTGGGCTGCTTGTAGATCTCGAGGGCTTCGTCGAGAGTCAAACTAAAGATCTGATCCTCGCTAGTAAGCGAGCGGGAGTCAGTGCCCTTTTTGAGATATGGTCCAAACTTTCCGTTCTGGGAAGTTATCGGATTCTCGGTTTCTGGATCAATACCGATGGTTCTCGGTAGCGAAAGAAGTGAAACTGCTTCTTCAAAAGAAAAGGTCTCTGGTGACATTGACTTGAACAAGGACGCTGTCTTTGGCTTCTCGGCATTTGGATCTTCAAGCAAAACATAAGGTCCATACCGACCGTCTTTGAACAAGATGTCGTAACCGGTTAGTGGATCTTGACCCATAACGCGGTCAGTAATTATTGGTGCATCGATTAGCTCTTGGGCTTTAGCTACCGTAAGTTCATCCGGGGCTAAGCCTTCCGGGATGTTTACAATTCTGCGACCGTTTTCATCGGCACCTTCGCTACCTGGCTCAACCATGGTCTCGATGTATGGGCCATACTTTCCAGTTCGAAGCGTGATGTTATCGGCCAAGTAAATCGAGTTCACTGCCTTTGGATCGCTGTCGCCAACGTTTTGAACGGTGTCGTGTAGGCCATCTTCGGTATCTGTTCCAAAGTAAAACTTCTTTAGCCACTCGCTGCGGTTGATTTCTCCGGCAGCTATCTGGTCGAGGTTTTCTTCCATTTGAGCGGTAAATGCGTAATCAACTAATTTGACGAAGTTTTCTTCCAAGAACCTAGTAACGGTGAATGCAATCCACTCTGGAACCAAGGCCTGACCGCGCTTGACTACATAGCCTTTGTTGATGATGGTGGACAAAATAGCAGCGTAGGTAGAAGGTCTTCCGATACCGTCTTCTTCCAGCGCCTTAACAAGGCTTGCTTCGGTGTACCTAGCCGGTGGCAAGGTCTGGTGATCCTTGGCAGTTACTTCTACAACCGATAGGGCTTGGCCAACTTCCAAAGATGGCAGCTTCGATTCTTGCTCTTCGTCTGGCTCATCTTCCCGAGATGCATCCCTACCCTCTTCATAGGCAGCCATGAATCCCTTAAAGATAACTACAGTTCCAGAAGCGCTGAATTCAGCTGACTTGCCATCTGCTACAGGGGAAACTGAAATCTTGGCGGTGGTGGTGGAAACCTTGGCATCTGACATCTGCGACGCCATAGTTCTTTTCCAAATCAACTCGTAAAGATCTTTTGACCTAGTGGACATGGTCATTGGCAAATCGCTTGGGTGCAAGAAAGTTTCTCCGGCTGGACGAATTGCCTCGTGCGCTTCTTGAGCGTTCTTGTTTTTTCCGGTGTAGATCCTTGGAGAATCTGGAACTGAATCTTTTCCAAACATTTCGATAGCTAATGCTCTGGCGGCTTGAATTGCCTGAGTTGAAAGAACTGGTGAGTCAGTACGCATGTATGTAATGTGACCTTCTTGATACAAACTCTGCGCGGTGTCCATGGTCTGCTTAGCAGACATGCGAAGTTTTCTCGAGGCTTCCTGCTGCAAGGTAGAAGTAGTGAAAGGTGCAGCAGGCTTTCTAGTTGAAGGTTTGGACTCGACCGATTCAACTTTTACCTTTATATCTTTTGATCTCATTGCCTCAGCTAGAGCTTCGGAGGCTGCTTGATCCAAAAGCAATACTCCGTCTTTCATCTCACCTTTGTCATTGAAGGAATCTCCCGATGCAATCTTTTTGCCGTCAATCAAAGTGAGCTTGGCCTCAAAGTCCTGCTCTTTGTTTTTGTCGGTAGTGAATAGTGCTTTGACATCGTGATAGCTACCAGAAACAAAAGCCATGCGTTCGCGCTCACGCTCAACTACCAATCTCATGGCAGGAGATTGCACTCGACCTGCGCTTAGACCACGGTTGATCTTGCGCCACAAAACTGGAGAAACTTCGTAACCGTAAAGACGGTCAACGACCCTTCGGGTCTCTTGAGCCTGGACTAGGTTTTGATCAACTTCTCTGGTGTTCAAAAGTGCGTCTTGGATGGCCTGTTTGGTAATTTCGTGGAAGACCATGCGGCTAACTGGAACCTTTGGCTTTAGCACCTGCAGCAGGTGCCAGGCAATGGCCTCTCCCTCGCGGTCCTCATCGGTAGCTAGAAATAGCTCATCCGCCTCGGCCAGGGCTTTCTTGAGCTCGGTGACGGTTTTACTCTTTCCGGCAGAGATTGCGTAATAGGGCTCAAAGTCGTTTTCGATGTCAATTGAGAACTTGGCTAGTGAGCCCTTTTTCTTCTTCTCTTCTGGGGGTAAGTTCTTTGGGTCAATTAGATCCCGGATATGGCCAATCGAGGCCATGACTGTGTAGTCATCGCCTAGGTACTTGGCAATCGTCTTCGCCTTGGCAGGCGACTCAACGATTACTAGCTTGTTACCTTTTGGCATGAATCTCCTAAATCATTAACCTGGTCCCGCCCTGGCTCGTGCTTTTTGCACAATCCCCAACGTTTCCATGTTGGTTTCGATAAAGACCTCGAAACCGACAATACGACATCGTTCCAGAACTATCTGGCTATTGCTAGCAATATCTTTAGCCACAATACACGGATTACCTGTGGATACACCTCTAAGTGCATCAGCTGCAGCCAGTGCAATCGAATTTGTTGTGGCCTGCAGCCTAGTAAATCCCAGTAATTGCGTGCCAACTAGCGATGAAGCAGCAAACAATGCAAGAAACACAATCAGAATCGAAATTGCAAGGATTGTGCCTGCTCCGCCATCACTTTTCACTGTCCCGATGCTCGTGCGCACTGCTTCTCTGCTAATTCTAAAAATCCAATTTCAATGCCAGCAATCGGTGCAGCAACACTTAATTTCACACAAATCGAGTCTTCAAGTTCTTCTAATTCAAACGCAACTTGGTCGCCAGCTGAAGCAACTAGTTGATCAATTAGCTCAGCTGGTTCTCCTCTTGCCACCGCACTTGCAACCATGGCGGCAACGTTAATCAGTTGAAGCTTTGCAGATTGCAAACTCATCGCACCTATCGCAATGGTCATTATCAGTATTACTACCGGAAGCGTTAGAACGAGTTCTGCCGTGACGCTTCCTGGGGTTGATCTAAATCGCACCGAATGTCAGAGCCGATCGGATTAGGTCAAAAAGGATAGTTTTGACCTCATCACTTCTCATGATTACTACCAGCAGCCCCGCGAAGCCCACTGCTGCCATGGTGGCAATGGCATATTCGGCCGTTGCGGCACCATCTTCTGATTTCCAGTTCATTTCTCTCCTTTTTTATATGGCACGAAATAGCCCTATCCCAACTGGGATCACGGCTAAAAATACGAAGGCTGGAAGGGCTGCTAATCCAAGTGGAATAAGAAGTGAAATCGAGAGCTTGGCAAGCCGTGATCGATCATTACTCCAAAGCCTGTGTCGCAGGGTGTCTGCCCTGGCTAGCAATAATCCATTTAGCGCAACACCTGATTGTTCAGAAACATTGACTGCGTCCCAAAAAATGGTCAGCTGATCTGCTGGAACATCCTGCGAAAACTGTTGCTTAGATTTGGTCCTTGCAAGTGCAGCGGCTGCTTTTGGGCTGAGGCCTGCGGATAGCCCAATTGCCACCGCATCCAAAAATGCTCCAGGGTCAGCCTCGCGAGGCTTTGCTTTATCAAGCATCCGCAGTGAACTGATTCTGGCAACAATAAGAAGTATCAGTCCTAGGCCAATTGAAATAACCCCTAACACCGTCTCCAAAGAAGCACCCAGCGCTGAAAGACCAAGGAGTTCTGAAAAAATCACGGCAACAAGGGGAAGAAGCAAGATCAGGTTCGCAGTTGCCTTGGGAGATGCAAATGCAATCCCTAATTCCGCAAACTGCCGTTGCTGTGCTCTAAAGACTTCGGTGAGTCGATCAAGAGCCAGAGCTAAGTGACCCCCAGACTCGGTAGCTACCTCCCAAATGAACTGAAACTGCTTTAATTGAAAATCAGATAGATCTTTTGTTTGCAATTGCATCTTCGCTGCCTTTGCGCTGGTACCCGAGCGAAGCAGCGCAGTTATCTCCATCACAGCTAGCTCCGCACTCATGCCAGAGCAAGCTTTTGTCTTGGTTGGTAATCTTTCACAACTAGCTCGCCAGCCTCGAGTGCAAATTTTCCTATTCCTGAAACTGACCTGCTGCCAGCTTTTGCCTCTAGAGCAATTACCCAATCAAAAGCTGCAGCAATCATTTTGAAAAAAGCCATATCGGAGATTGCCAGATCTGCCTTGATGGTGGAAAGTCGTTCGGGAACTTGAAAGAGGTTGTTTGCGTGAATTGTGGTTGCCCCTCGGTGGCCAGTATTTAGAGCTTGCAGCATGGCCATAAGCTCCAAGCCTCGAACCTCACCAACCACAATTCGATCAGGGCGCATCCGGAGCGCTTCGCGCACAAGCTGTTCTAAGGTAATTTTTCCCTGGCCCTCAACGTTGATACTTCGTGATTGCAGGCAAACAGTGTTATTGCCGGCTAGCTCCGTTACGTCTTCTACTGCTATCACTCTTTCGTTTGTGCCACTCAGCATCGCCCGAAGCAGGGTAGTTTTTCCAGATCCAGTTGGGCCCGAAATTAGAAAGCTCTCGCCAGAGTCCGCAATCTCTCGAATAGTTGTTTGCTGCGTTGCCGATGCCGAAAGAGAGCAAAACAATTCCTCAAGTGACTTGGGTTTGGCTTGGTGCAACCTGATGGAAATATACGTCTGCTCACTACAACCGGATTTCAGAACTGCATGAACTCGTAGACCACCTGGCAAACTGACATCGGCAAATGGGTTTGCAAGATCTAGTCTTCTGCCGCCTAATTCGATTAGCTCTCTTGCAATTGCAGATAGCTCCAATTCGGAAACTTGATCACCTGCCAGCTCAACTAATCCATTGCCGTAATCAACTTGTGACAGTGACTCGCTAAGCAAGATGTCGGTGATGTGCTCGTTATCGATTAGCTCAAGCAGCCAAGTAGGTAGTTGGGTTTCCACTCACTAACAATCGGGCACTAGGGCCCTTATTTGTTGGGGGATAAAGAATATGTGGAGAAATTAGGGGGCGGCAGGTTTTGGGGAAAACCTGCCGCCTGGTGATAGCGATTGGGGGAATCTAACTATCACAAGTCAGTAATAAATTACCGACGGTTTATTCTAGGCAGGAATTAGTCGCCAAAAGCTCATTTGTGCCATTATTACCAGTGAGTTAGAAGGAGTTGGCAATGGTGCCGAACCAGTCAGATATCGAAAACCTTCTTCACGAATCCCGACGTTTCCCTCCTAGTGAGGCCTTTGCTTCTCAAGCCGTGGCCAAAAAAGAGCTCTACGATCAAGCCGCCAAGGACCGCCTTGGCTTTTGGGCAGACAAAGCTCGCGAACTTCACTGGCACAAGCCCTTCACCAAAACCTTGGATTATTCCAACCCTCCCTTTGCCAAGTGGTTCGAGGACGGCGAACTAAATGTTTGTTACAACGCCCTTGATCGCCACGTTCTTGCCGGCAAGGGCGACAAAGTTGCCCTTTACTTCGAAGGTGAATCGGGCGACAGTTCTAAAGTCACCTATGCCCAGCTGCTAACCGAAGTGAAAAAGGCCGCCAATGCCTTTGCTTCTTTGGGGGTAGCTAAAGGAGATCGAGTGGCAATTTATATGCCGCTTGTGCCAGAGGCAGTAATTGCCATGTTGGCAACTGCTCGACTAGGAGCTATTCACTCGGTGATCTTTGGAGGCTTTTCGGCGGAGTCACTTCGAAGCCGAATCAATGACGCCGAAGCCAAGCTAGTTGTAACCGCTGATGGTGGAAATAGAAAAGGTAAGGTGCTGCCTCTAAAGCCAGCCGTTGATGAGGCGATATCAGATGGTGCCTGTCCAAGTGTGGAGCACGTGATTGTTCTAAGACGCGGTGGTAACGAAGTTGCCTGGAATTTGAAAACAGATATGTGGTGGGAAGATGTTGTCGGTAGCGCTTCTGATCAGCACGAAGCTCAAGGCTTTGAATCCGAGAACCCGCTCTTTATCTTGTATACCTCCGGCACCACCGGTAAGCCAAAAGGTATCTTGCACACTTCAGGTGGATACCTAACCCAGGCGGCTTTCACGCATAAAGCCCTATTTGATGTTCATCCAGACAAAGACATTTACTGGTGCACCGCCGATGTTGGCTGGATAACCGGACATTCTTACGTGGTCTATGGGCCACTAACCAATGGTGTCAGCCAGGTCATATATGAAGGTACCCCTGACACCCCAGACTGGGGTCGTTGGTGGCAAATCATCGAAAAGTACAAAGTCAGCATCTTCTATACCGCCCCAACTGCTATCCGCACCTTCATGAAGCACGGTCGCGAGATCCCAGACAACTACGACCTAAGCTCACTTCGAGTTCTAGGTTCTGTTGGTGAGCCGATTAACCCAGAAGCCTGGATGTGGTACCGAGAAGCAATTGGTCGAAACAACTGCCCAATTGTCGACACCTGGTGGCAGACCGAAACCGGAGCCATCATGATCTCTGCTCTGCCGGGAGTCACAGCCACCAAGCCAGGCTCTGCCCAAGTTCCAGTTCCTGGAATCAGCTTCGAGGTAGTAAACGAAGCTGGAGAAAAGATAACTTCCGGTGGAGGCTACCTGACCTTGACCGAGCCTTGGCCTTCGATGCTTCGGGGTATTTGGAAAGACCCAGAAAGATTTATCGAAACTTATTGGTCGCAATACCCTGGCAAATACTTTGCCGGCGATGGAGCGATGCTCGATGACGATGGTGACATCTGGATTCTTGGACGAGTAGACGATGTTATGAACGTATCTGGGCACCGGCTTTCAACAACAGAAATTGAATCGGCTCTTGTGTCACATCCGTTTGTTGCCGAGGCTGCGGTTGTTGGTGCAACTGATGAAACAACCGGGCAAGCGGTTGTTGCCTTTGTGATTTTGCGTGCCGATCAAGTTGCAAATGCGGGATCTGAATCAGAAGTTTCTGCTGTACTTCGAGAACACGTTTCTAAACAGATTGGACCAATCGCAAAACCAAGACAAATCATGGTGGTTGCCGAACTTCCAAAAACTAGATCTGGAAAAATTATGCGAAGACTGCTTAGAGATGTTGCTGAAGGAAGACCAGTTGGTGACGTTACGACCTTGGCTGATACTTCCGTGATGAATGTCATCGACGGAAAGTTTCACAGCTAGAAACTAAACCTCGACTATTAGCTCTATTTCCACAGGGGCATCCATAGGGAGCACGGCTACCCCAACTGCGCTTCTGGCGTGGATTCCTTTTTCTCCAAATACTTCACTCAAGAATTCGCTTGCACCGTTGACTACAGCTGGCTGACCGGAGAACTCAGGTACCGAGGATACAAATCCGACTACTTTAACGATGCGCTTTATCTTGTCGAGATCCCCAATTACGGTTTTCACTGCCGCGAGCGCGTTTAGAGCGCAGACGGTAGCTAGTTCCTTGGCTCGCTCTGCCGATACGGAGCCGCCAACCTTGCCGGTTTCGGCCAGGCTGCCTGCAATCATGGGTAGTTGTCCCGAGGTAAAGACCAGGTTTCCCGACTGAACGGCAGGAATATAGGCAGCTAGCGGCTTGGAGGTTTCAGGCAATAGAAAGCCCAACTCGATGATTCTTTGCTCAATTTGGGACATTTAGCTCACCGGGCGCTTGAAGTATGCAACTAGGCCACCTTCTGGGCCGGTCACGATTTGGACCAATTCCCAGCCCTCTGAGCCCCAATTATTGAGGATTTGAGTGGTGTTGTGAATGATTAGGGGGGTTGTGATGTACTCCCATTTTTGCATGGTCAGCCTGCTCTCAGGGTTTGATAGTAACCTTAAGTCTATTCTCATGAAAGGTCTGGCTTTCCCCATGCGCAAATTAATCGGAAGACTCTTTGGTCTTAGCGCAATAGCTGGTCTACTGACTTTTGCACTTATTACTCCTGTTGCTGCCGTGGCTGGCTATGCCTCCTCAGCTGGAGTGGTCGCATTTGAGGGTCTGCCCGAATACATCAAGCCAGTAAACGCTTCCCAAACCTCCACTCTTTATGGAAACGAAGACGGCAAACCTGTGGCCCTGGCCAGTTTTTACCACGAAAACCGAATCTCGATCGATTACGACCAGATGAGCCCGAACATGATCAATGCCGTGATTGCTACCGAGGACCCTCGGTTTTTCCAGCACGGTGGCGTTGACATTATCGCTCTAGTTAGGGCAACCCTGGGCGTTGCAACCTCTGGTCTATCAGGCCCTGGTGGATCAACGATCACGATGCAGTATGTGAAGAACACTTTGGTGGAAGCCGCTAACATCGCAGGCGACGAGGCCGGCATTGCGTTGGCAACTGAAACCACGATTGAGCGAAAGATTCGAGAAATCCGATTAGCTATCGCTCTTGAAACCGTTAGCACTAAAGAGGAAATCCTTGCCGGATACCTAAACCTCGCCTTCTTCGGAAACCGAATCAACGGCATCGAGGCAGCTTCGAATTACTACTTTGGCGTTACGGCTAAAGACCTTTCAGTCCCCCAAGCTGCGATGTTGACCGCGATGCTTAGGGCACCAAACGCTTATAAGCCCGACGTAGCCGAGAACCTCCCGGTAGCCAAGACCAGACGAGACTACGTAATCAATAACATGCGTGATGAAGGTTACATAACCTCAGCTGAGGCAGAAGCCTATAAGGCAGAGCCAGTTGTGCCAAACATCAATGAAACCAAAACTGGTTGTGAAGCTAATCAGCAAACTGCGTACTTCTGTGACTACGTTGTCTGGGTGGTAAGAAACTCCGAAGAATTCGGTCCTACTCTCGAAGATCGCGAAGTGCTACTGCGCCGAGGTGGACTAGAGATTTACTCCACCATGGATATTGAGTTACAAAACACCACGGACGATGTCGTGAAAGCGGAGCTACCAATTGATAACCGCTGGGCACTGGGAGCAGCTTCTGTTTCGGTGGAAGTTGGAACGGGTCGAGTTTTGTCAATGAGCCAAAACAGAACCTTCGATCAAGAAGTTGACGAGGACCCCACCACCACCAGCGTGAACTACTCCACAGACAAGGCCTACGGTGGATCTTCTGGATTCCAGACCGGTTCGACTTACAAGATTTTCGTGCTGGCTGAGTGGCTCTCAAAGGGCTTCTTGCTCGGTGATCAAGTTGATTCGCGAGATCGAAATTGGAAAGCCGAAGACTTCTCGGCCAAGTGTGGTGGCATTGCAGGAGATTGGGATCCCAATAACTTCGGTAACGCCCAGTTCGAATATCTGAGCGCGCTTAGCGCGACCATCCAGTCTGTCAACACCGCATTTGCAACAATGGCGTCGTTCTTGGACCTCTGTGACATTAGAGACCGAGCCGCAGCCTTTGGAGTCGAGCGAGCGGATGGCAACGAGCTGTTGTATGTTCAAGCCTCGGTTCTTGGTACCAATGAACTTTCCCCTTTGACCATGGCTGCGGCCATGTCTGGGTTTGCCAACGATGGAATCTACTGTTCTCCGATCGCAATTGACCGGGTGGTTGTTAGATCAACCGGTTTGGAAATGAAGGTTCCGGTTACCGAGTGCAATCGTGCCGTCACCTCAGAAGTAGCAGCTGCGGCAAGTTATGCATTCCAATTAGTAGTTAGCGGTGGTACCGGTTCAGCGTCGCGAACTCCTGACCGAGTCCCCTTAGCTGGAAAAACTGGTTCTACTGACAGATTCCTTCACACTTGGATGACTGGATACTCTTCCAAGGTTGCAACGGCAACTTGGGTTGGAAACGTTTCCGGCGCGCAAAACGTCGGTGGTGTTTCAATTGATGGCACACCAGGTGGAATCCTAAGACATGAGATTTGGCGCCAAATCATGACCGTGGCCAACGAGCTATACCCGGGAGAATCCTTCCCAGCAGCACCTTCGATGTATCTCGGGGCTTCCAATGTGATCATGCCTGATGTCAACGCACTACCTCCAGAGATCGCTCTTGAGATCCTTCGGGATGCTGGATTGGCGGCTCAGATTTCTGCCAGTCAGGTTCTTTCATCTAACCCACCAGGAACTGTAGCGGCTGCTGATCATGCAACGGGTGCGGAACTGCCTCGCGGAACTCTAGTAACTATCTCGCTAAGCCGAGGAGGAACTGTTGCGGTGCCAGATGTTGCAGGCTTGAGCATCGCTGATGCAACATCCAGGTTGCTCTCCTATGGTTTCTCTGCCGTTAGTGCTCCACAACCTAGTCAGACTCAGTACTTTGTGTACTCGTCAACTGTCCCCGATGGAATGGTAGTTGGAACTAACCCAGCTGCTGGTTCATCAGCGGATGCGCTCGGGGCAGTTCTACTGATTATTAGCAAGGGACCTTCCACTTGATGATTAGCAAAGGACCTTCCGCTGGCTAGTATCTGGCTAGCAATTGGCTTTTTGGCAATAGCCATTTGGGCAATTGTCATAGAGCGGCAGCTTTACGTTATTCGTCGTGAATCCATAAGGGTGCTTCCAAAAGGAAGCTCGCCGATAAACGTCCTGCAAATAGGAGATATCCACTTAGCTCCCTGGCAAAAATCCAAGCAGCGCTTTATTCGAAACTTGGCAAACCAGCCAATTGATCTTGTGGTGAATACCGGTGATAACCTTGGGCACAAAAACGCAATCCCGCCGCTACTGGAGTGCCTCGCACCACTAATGCAAAAACCAGGCGTATTCGTAAACGGCTCAAATGACTACTACGCTCCGGTGCCTAAAAATCCAATCAGTTACGTCTTTCGCTCCTCAGATGTTCCCAAATCAGCCAGGCTAGAAACCATCAGGATGACAAACGCCTTTGAGCAAGCTGGCTGGATTAACCTGAACAACAAAGCTGCCGAGATCGAGCTTTCCGGAAACCGCATCCGGTTTATTGGAGTAGATGATCACCACGTCGGAAGAAGTAACTTATCGGAGCTGGCCGCGAGTCAAACCTTTACCATCGCACTCACTCACGCTCCGTACCTCGAAATACTAAGAGGCCTTACTCTTCGAGGAGCCGAGCTGATATTTGCTGGGCACACCCATGGCGGTCAGGTGAGGCTGCCAATCATTGGCGCACTAACAACCAATAGCGATTTACCAAACAAATTTGCCAGGGGAACTTCTGGCTGGAGTTTTGAAGGGAAGAATTCAATTCTTAGTGTGGTGGCGGGACTTGGAAACTCAATTTTTGCACCGGTGCGATTTTTCTGCAGACCAGAGGTCCGGCTAATCACATTGCTCGAGGTTGACTAGGTTATCTACTACTCGCTTTTTGCCCAGGCGTCTGGCCCAAGCACAATAAAGTCTTCCGCTGAATTCTCACAGCGTGCAGTTTCTCCCACAACGAAGCAGGTAAAACCAAAAGCAGTTATCTGTTCCCCGTCCTGCAGGGAAGGAGAAGTTGAAGCGTCCGAGTATGGGGAATTGGCACAAGTGAAGTCAGCAGTTACTTGACCGGTAGTTGCACTGCCCAAAAGTTTGATCTGATTGCCGTAGGTGAACTCACAATCCGAAGGCTTTGGTAGCGGTTCGTAGCGAACATCGGTTTCTTTGTGTTCGCAAATTGCAACATCGTCGTACTCGCTTAGGGTGCACCAGGTTGGTCCGGTTCCAACCTTAAATATGATGTCTCCGTAGTCAACCAGGAACAAATCCGAATCAACCTGCACAACATCAGCTGGCGGTTCTTGAGGGATTAGTGCTGGGTCAATGATTGGAAGTGACTGCGATCCATCGGGGTTTGCGGAGGTAGTCTCAGCACTGCAGCCGGTAAGGCTGAGCGAGACTATCAGTAGCGCAATTGAAATTGCTTTGTTCCCCATGACTTAAGGATAGCTATCGGGCTTGAACTAGCTTGCCAAATCCACGCCGTGACTTATCAGAATCAAATTAAGTGATACGCCTTAAAATTCTTTAGCGACCAGCTCGGCAATCTCGTAAGTGTTTAACGCAGCGCCTTTTCTAAGGTTGTCCCCCACCACAAACATGTCGATTGAGTTCTCAAAATCCAAAGCTTGCCTAACCCTGCCAACAAAGGTCGGGTCCTGGCCCGCTACGTGGTTCGGGGTCGGATAGATACCCTTTTCAGGGTCATCCATCAGCACAACGCTCGGAGATGCCTCGAGCTCCGCCTGCACCTCGGCAACGGTAAGAGGCTTCGCGAAGGTGGCATGAACGGCCAATGAGTGAGACACCTGTACTGGAACCCGAACGCAGCTGGCTGCCACCTTTAGATCCTTAATTCCTAGAATCTTTCGCGACTCGTCTCGAACTTTCATCTCCTCTGAGGAATGTCCCCCGGCTTTTAGCGATCCAGCCATGGGAATTACATTCAGCGCAATTGGTACTGGCCAAAGTGAATCAGCTTGGTTCAAACCGGCTGCTTTTAGAAGTGACGCAACGTCTCCGCTTCTGGTTCCAGCAAGTGGATCGGTGGCTACCGCTGCGATTTCCTTTTGTAGCTGGTCTACCCCGGCAGCCCCCGCACCGGAAACTGCCTGGTAACTTGCAACAACCAGCTCGGTTAGTTTCCACTTTGCGTGCAGTGCTCCAAGAGCAGCCATCATGGTCAGGGTTGTGCAGTTGGGGTTCGAGATTATTCCAAGTGGTCGGTTCTTTGTCTGCTCTGGGTTTACCTCTGGAACAACAAGTGGCACTTGATCGTTCATCCTAAAAGCTGCTGAGTTATCAACCACAACTGCTCCGTGTTCAACGGCAATCGGTGCCCAAATTTCTGCAATCTCATCTGGCACATCAAACATGGCGATGTCGATGCCATCAAATGCCTCGGCGGAGAGCTCAACCACAGTTAGGTCTTGACCGTGAACCTTTATCTTTTTTCCAGCAGATTTTTTGGAAGCAATTAGGCGAATCTCACCCCAGATGTTTTCGCGCTCGTTGATGATTGAAACCATAACGGTGCCAACAGCGCCGGTAGCTCCAACTAGTGCGAGGTTAGGTTTCTTAGACAAGTTATCTTCCAGTTCCGGCGTGAACAACCGCTTCGGTGTCGCCATCTAGACCAAAGGCGCTGTGAACCACTCGGGCAGCCTCGATAACCTGATCGCTTCGGGTAATAACCGAAATACGAATCTCCGAGGTAGAAATCATCTCGATGTTGACTCCTGCTTTTGCCAGAGCACCAAACAAAGTTGCAGAAACCCCCGAATGAGTTTTCATTCCAGAACCAACAACCGAAAGCTTTCCGATGCTCTCATCGAACTGCAAAGAGGCAAAGCCCATATGACTTTTTGCTGCCTCAAGTGCGTCAAGAGCTTTTTTGAGATCTTCAGCCAAGAGAGTGAATGAGATATCGCTTAGCTTGGTGTTGGAAACAGCAACGTTTTGAACAATCATGTCGATGTTTATTCCAGCTTCTGCGACTACGGTGAATAGCTCAGCGGCCTTACCGGGAACGTCGGGAATGCCAATTACGGTGATCTTGGCCTGGCTCTGATCGACCGCAACGCCTGCGACTATTGACTCTTCCATGGTTTCTCCGCTCGAATAAATGGTAGTACCGGGGTTATCAGTAAAACTAGAGCGAACCCTAAGGTTCACTTTATGTCGCCTCGCAAATTCAACCGCCCTGATATACAAAATCTTGGCTCCAGCAGCAGCCATCTCCAGCATCGACTCAATATCAATTGCGTCGATCTTTTTGGCTCTTGGAACTGACCTCGGATCAGCGGTGTAAACGCCGTCAACATCGCTGTAAATCTCGCAAACATCAGCGTTTAGACCAGCAGCTAGCGCCACCGCCGTAGTATCTGAACCACCGCGACCAAGAGTTGTTATATCCCCGCTGGTTGGGTCAAATCCCTGAAATCCAGCAACAATTGCGATTTCACCTTTATCTATGGCTTCTTGAACCCGGTCTGGGGTTACTTCAGCGATACGGGCATTTCCATAGGTTGAATCGGTAATGATTCCGGCCTGCAAGCCAGAAAAAGATCTTGATTTTTCACCCATGGAGTTAATTGCCATAGATAGCAGTGCAACGGAAATGCGCTCACCTGCGGTGAGCAGCATGTCTAACTCTCTTGGGGTAGCTTCCGGATCGTCGGAAACGTTGTTGGCTAATTCCAAAAGATCATCGGTAGTGTCTCCCATGGCCGAAACAACAACCACGACTTGATTCCCGGCACGGTGAGTTTCGATAACTCTTTTGGCTACCACTTTGATTTTTTCAGCATCGCCCACGGATGAACCGCCGAACTTCTGAACAATCAGTGCCAAAGGATGCTCCTGTGGGATTTTTGGGGAGACTACCTCAATCTTTGAGGTAAGAAGCCAAGTCTAGCTGACTGTCCTTCTGCCCTCAAAGGCCCGTCCGAGAGTAATCTCATCGGCATATTCCAAGTCTCCGCCCACCGGCAGACCCGAGGCTAAGCGGGAGATGGTGATTCCCATTGGTGAAAGCGTCCTGGTGAGATACGTAGCTGTTGCCTCGCCCTCCAGATTCGGGTCGGTAGCAATGATTACTTCTTTAATCTGAGGATCAGCAAGCCTGCCAACTAGCTCCTTGATGCGCAGGTTGTCAGGGCCGATACCTTCAATTGGGCTGATGGCCCCGCCAAGCACGTGATACAAACCCTTGAATTCCCTGGTTCGCTCAATAGCCTGAACGTCCTTGGATTCTTCAACAACGCAAATGCTGGCTTTAGATCTTCTCGGGTCACGGCAGATGTTGCAAAGCTCTTGCTCGGCTACGTTGCCGCACTGCTCACAAAAGCGAACTCGCTCACGAACCTCAGTTAAGACCTGAGCTAGCTTGATGGCCTGATCTTCGTCTGCCTGCAACAGGTAAAAGGCAATCCGCTGCGCGGATTTAGGTCCAACCCCAGGCAGTCTTCCAAGCTCATCAATTAGTTCTTGGATTACTCCTTCATACATCTAGCGACCGCCAGCTTTAGGGTCTTGAATTGGCTCAGCACCCAGCACCTCACGAAGCAACGATTCACCGTATCTAGCATCTTCGTTGACCATGGAGTTTCTAGAAGAAGGTGCAGTCTTAGGCTCCGAAGCTTCGCTGGCTTCTTGTTCAACAACTGGAATGACTGTGGTGGCAGGCTCTGCCTGCTCGTTTGCCGAAGCAACTTCGGCACCCTCTTCGACGTGTGGGCGGAACTTCACCTGGATTCCAAGAACTGCAAAAATTGCTTTTCGAAGTGCATCTGTTGAACGACTATCTGCCTTGAACGAATCAAGATCTTTTTGACTCAAGAACTTCAAGGTAAGAACATCGTCAGTTAGGTCCATAACGGTAAGCGTGAAGGCAACCATCCAAGCCGCTCTAGATTCTTTTTTGACCTGCCCGATGATTTCTGCCCAGGCACTCATCAAGACTTGCTGTGTAACCGCAGGAACAGAGCCAGCTGCAGGTTTTGCTACCGGAGCAGCTGCAGGTTTTACAGTCTGCGGGGTTTCAGCTCTTGGAGCAGCAGCTACAGTTTTTGGAGCAGCAACACTTGGGGCTGGGGTTGCTACCGGAGTACTTACTGATTCAGCTGCTGGAGCTACGCCCATCCGGCGCTCTAGTCTTTCGATTCTTGCAAGGGAACCAACTTCAGTTTTGTCGCTTGCAGGAACAAGAACCTTCGCACACATCAACTCAAGCTGAAGCTTGGGACTTGTTGCACCAGACATTTCTGTAAGTGCGTTAGCAACCGCTCCTGCAGCATGGGTTAGCTCTGCCATTCCAAAGCTCATTGCCTGAAGACCCATTTTCTCGAGTTCATCTGGCGCTATGCCTCTTAGAACCGACTTGGCCTCTTCGCCCACCGAAAGAACAACAATTAGATCCCTTAGTTTTTCTAGAAGGTCTTCAACGAATCTTCTAGGATCCTGGCCGGACTGAATGACCTTGTCGACGCTTGAGAACACTAGCGATGAGTTCTGGGTTGCGAAGGCGTCGACTACCTCATCAAGCAAGTTAGCGTGGGTGTATCCCAAAAGTGCTGCTGCCCTGTCGTACTCAATCTCAGCAGAGCCCGACTTTAGTTCTGAACCAGCGATTAGTTGATCCAGTAGAGATAGTGAATCTCGAACTGAGCCCCCACCTGCACGAACAACTAGGGTCAACACCCCTGGTGCTGGCTTTACCTTTTCAGTTGCACAAACTTCTTCTAGGTAATCCAGCATCTCCGCAGGAGCTACCAAGCGGAACGGATAGTGATGAGTTCTGGAGCGAATGGTTCCAATAACCTTTTCAGGTTCAGTGGTAGCAAAAATAAACTTCACATGCGCAGGTGGTTCTTCCACGATCTTCAGTAGGGCATTGAAACCTTGAGGTGTAACCATGTGGGCCTCGTCAAGAATAAAGATCTTGAATCTATCTCTTGCTGGAGCAAAGATTGCTCGCTCGCGAAGGTCTCTTGCATCATCAACACCATTGTGGCTAGCCGCATCAATTTCTACTACGTCTAGCGAACCTGACCCATCACGAGATAGCTCGATACAACTTGCACACTTGCCACATGGTGTATCAGTTGGACCTTCGGCACAGTTCAAACAGCGAGCAAGAATTCTTGCAGAGGTAGTTTTACCGCAACCTCTAGGGCCAGAGAATAAGTAAGCGTGATTTACCCGGTCAGTTCTAAGCGCAGTCATCAAAGGAGCAGTAACTTGAGCTTGGCCAATAAGTTCGGCAAAGGTTTCTGGCCTATATCGACGGTAAAGGGCTTGATTCACTTTTCTAACCTAGCTCCTTTGTACGACAGACCAATAAAAAGACCCCCCGCACACCCATCAGAGCCCAGCTACCCTTGCTATCTTTCGATCCTGGGGGAGTTCACCAAGATGACGCCGCACGGGGAGTCAGCCTCAATTCTAACGCGACCCCTGAGACGGCTAAACTGAGAAGACCGAGCCAGGAGAATTCGCCTAGTGGCCTATGGCGCACGCTTGGAAAGCGTGTTGGGTGAAAGCCCTCGGGGGTTCGAATCCCCCATTCTCCGCCAGCAACTCCCTTGATTTAGAGCCGCAGTAGGGGCGTTTATTGAGGGAGTTATTGCTGCTTGTGAAGTTCCATGTGCACTTCTCTAAACAAACCAAATTGGGTGAGGCTCGTCTAGCTTTCAGTTCGAATTGGTTTTGACACAAGTGCTGCTGCCGATACAACAAGCATGGTTATGGCCAAGAACAGATAAGTCGGGGAGAGCCCAAATGCTTCAACCCCAAAACCAACTAGCAACATGCCAATTGGTGGTGCGGCATAGAACACGGCTGTTTGAGCACTGAAGACCATGGGGTGTTCATGACTTGGAAAGCGAGATTGTATCTTTGACGTCAGTAGTGGACTAAATGGCCCCCAAGACAACCCGAGAATCAGAGCAAATAAAAGCATCAGTGCAAAGCCAGGTAGGAATGCCATGCCTAGTGTTCCAAGGGATGCCCCGATGAAAGCAATTCTTATGATGGCTTTGCTGCTAAGTCTCGCAACTAGCCACCCGTAGGCGAATGAGCTGATTGTTGATCCTGCAGCTAGGGCAGAGATAACAATTCCAAGATCTAAAGGTTTGTCTATTGACTCAAAGTAGGTTGGCAAAATAATCGACTCGGTTGGCAAGTAAATTGCAGCAATTACCAATACCGCTAGTAGCAGTGTCCTGATGAAGCGATCTTTCCAAATTCTTCTGAATCCCAAAGTCAAGTCAGAGCCGCTTTTTGCATCTTCCTTGGCAGCCTTAGAAGAGGGTTGTAAGTCAGAATTTCGTAAGAATACAATTGCCAGTGCAGCGATCAAGAAAAACACGCTAACCACCCAGAAGGAATTGGCTGAACCCACTAGAGCAATCAGCCAGGCACCTAGGGCTGGGCCAATAATCCAACTGGAACCAAGCAGACCTTCGTGAATTCCATTCAGCTTCTGAACGTCGAATCTGCCTAGTTCTGCAGTTGGTTGAATCATGGTCTTGCGAGCCGTGTACCCCAAAGGATCAAAGATTGCTCCAAGTAATGCAAAAAGCAGAATCGAGAAACCTGATAGATGCCCGGTGAGCGCAAGTATTGGAAAGACAACTACAGAAAGAGCTGAAAGTAGGTCCGCAACAATGCTTACCGCCTTACTCCCAAATCGTGCAATCAGAACTCCCCCGAATGGTGCAACCAGAAGAGAAGGGATCGCCGACACGGCAACCACCAAGCCAGCAAAAGCCGGTGAGTCGGTGACTTCGAGAGTTATCCAAGGAATCGTGATTAATACTACCGAGTTCGAAATTCCTGAAAAGAAGTTTGAAACTTGAAGATAGAAAATGGGCATTCGTGAACCAGAAGCGGTTTTCATTTGACTAGGCCTTTGATTGTGGTCCGAGGATTACCGGCATCGTCTCCAGACCCCTGATTGTCTTGCCAGGCCGAAACTTTGCGCTTCCGATCTGCTGCCAAGAATCAACATCTGGATACCTGACCAGCAGTTCACGCCAAAGGGTTTCGGCTTCCAACCTAGCTAGCTGAGCGCCAATACAGTGGTGTGCTCCGTAGCCGAAGGCTATGTTTCTGCGTGCATTTTCTCGGTGAATCAAGAATTTATTTGGGTATTCAAAAAGTGCCGGGTCTCGATTAGCGCCGGTAAGAATAAGAGCAATCGTCTGACCACGTCTAACTTTTGTGCCATCGGAAAGCTCCATCTCCGAGTCAGACGTTCTAGCCGTGTATTGAACGGGTGAGACGACCCTCAATGCCTCTTCGACAAGATTCGGAACCAGGTCTAGATTATCTGCAACGGCACCGAGCTGATCGCGATTTTGAAGCAGCAAAAGCGTTCCTACACTTAGAAGATTAACGGTGGTCTCAAAGCCAGCGATGAGCAAGAAGGAAGAAGTTGCAATTATCTCTCGATCGGTTAACTTGTCACCGTCGCTTTCTGCATTAGCAAGTACCGAGAGCAAATCCTCTTGAGGATTGAGTCTTCTTTCTGACAGCAAGTTAGCTATGTAAGTTGTTAGCTCATCGGACGCTTTGGCTAACTCTGTTAGTTCTTGGGTGGACCTGGGACCATCTAGGCCAATGATGGCCAGAGTTCTTCCCCAATTTGTAAACTTATCCCGGTCGGAAAGAGGGACTCCAAGAATCTCACAAATCATGGCGAGGGGTAGAGGGTTAGCCAAAGCCTCAACGAAGTCGATCTCTGAATTGGAATCAATTTGCATTACTAGATCTCTGGAAATCTCCTCGGCGGAGGACTTCCAGCCCTGCATCACTCGATGCGTAAAGGCTGGTTGAATAAGTTTCTTAATGCGTGAATGCTCAGCGCCGTCCTTGGCGATAATCGAGTCAAGAAAAGGGTCGGCTTTCTCGGAGTCTGCAATTACACCGAGGTATAGCTTTTCGAAGAACCCGTTGATCTCCGGTTGCGTTCTCCAGTTCGGAGACTTAAGTACTTCGCTACAGATTTGGAAGTCGGCGGAAACGAGTATTCCTGTGAGGCTTTTATGCACGGGCTTGTTGCGAATAGATTCCGCGAACGCGACCATGTCTGAGCTACTCTCCAACCTTCCGATCGGGTCACCAAGCAAGTTCAAGATCTTGGTCAATACCTTGCTGGAGGCAAAGAAGAGGCTGTTGCTGAGATCAGATGGCACTGGCTTTACTCCTAACTAGAAATACAACACCTGTTATACAACAGATGTTGTATAGTTGTCAAATATCAGGATTGGAGCCAACAAAAATGGGCATGCCGGAGCAGGTAATCGAAGCCACCCTAAAAGTTATTGAGGTAGGTGGTGTCAAGGAGGTAACTGTTCGAAGAGTTGCCGAAGAACTGGGCAGATCAACCACGGTAATCACCCACTACTTCCCGACTCGCGAGGACTTACTTGATGCCGCACTTACACAGTCCTTTGCGCAGAGTAAAGAGCAAGCATTGCTTTTCATGCAAGGAAGCAAGGATGGGCTTTGGGCATTTATGTTGTGGTCAGTTAGTGCTGAGCATCGAAAAGTTTGGCTACAACTAGTTGCAGCGTATCTTGCTGGTCTTGATCCACACGTGTCAAAGCAAATCGACGAGTTTATCGATTGGTGGGATGGGCAACTGCTAAAGCTCCTAAAGGGGCGAGTCGCACCAGGACGAACTAGTCAAGAGGTTTGCGATGCCATAGGTGTGGTTGTTGAGGGAATTCTTTTATCTTCAGATAGGGACCTAGCAAGCGGTATGAACCCCGAGCAGTTGCTCAGGACAATAATCTCGCCATTACTCAAAGCTTGATGAGATTTAGAGAGTTTGGGCACTTCAGTTCGAATCCCCCATTCTCCGCCAGCAAATGCCCACTGTTATAGGTGGGCATTTCTCATTTCAGGGTCCCCGCTATGCTAGGAAAATGATTCACCACATCAGCATCGGAGTCTCCGAAATCAATGCGTCGGGGGCTTTCTATGACGCAATCCTCAAGCCTTTGGGCTACATTCGGGTTTTTGAAGATTTACGTCCAGGTGAGAAGCATCAGGCAATCGGCTATGGAAGTGAAATCGACGAGGATAAGTTCACAATCAAGGAGCGTTCCTCAACTGAACTATCTCCAGGACCTGGGTTTCACCTGGCGTTTTCGGCACACACCAAAGAAGCTGTTGATCAATGGCACGCGAGGGGCATTGAGATCGGTGCACTTAATCGGGGTGAGCCAAAGATTTGGTCAGATTTTGGACCCAACTACTATGCGGCTTATCTAGTAGACCCAGACGGTTGGCAGATTGAGGCTGTCTACAAGATGGCGTAGAAAGATGGCGTAGAAAGTGATTTAGCAGACCCTAACCCCAATATTTGTGCGGGTAAGAGAGCGGTAGTGCGAATCAAGCATTCTCCGCGAGCAAAGACAAGCATCTAGTACCAATGCAAGCCCCCTGCTTAGCCAGCTTTCTTCTTGACCTTAGCTCCAGGTTTTCTTTCTCTAACTGCTTCACGGAGTATTACTTCGATCTGCGAGTTCAAAGATCTCATGTCCTGCTCTGCCCAACCCTTCAGCTCTTCCCAGAGCTCAGGAGAAATGCGAAGTGGAATTGCCTTC
>JBIIXB010000034.1:0-5026 GCA_044338605.1 Rhodoluna sp.
ATGTTGATTGCCGTTCCGACGGGTGTGAAGATCTTTAACTGGATTGGCACGATGTGGCGAGGTTCAATTACTTTTGAGACCCCAATGCTTTACAGCCTTGGCTTCTTGACCACATTTATCTTTGGTGGTTTGACTGGAGTAATTCTTGCTTCACCGCCGCTAACTTTCCACTTGTCGGATAGCTACTTCGTTGTGGCTCACTTCCACTACGTTGTCTTTGGAACAGTAGTGTTTGCCATGTTTGCAGGCTTCTTCTTCTGGTGGCCAAAGTTCACCGGCAAGATGCTTGATGAGCGCCTTGGAAAGATTCAGTTCTGGATCCTATTCTTCGGTTTCCACATCACTTTCCTTGTGCAGCACTGGTTGGGAGTAATTGGAATGCCAAGAAGATATGCAACCTACCTTCCTGAAGATGGTTTCACCTGGATGAACATGGTTTCGTCAGCGGGATCAATACTGCTAGCACTTTCAATGGTTCCGTTCCTTTGGAACCTTTACGTGACAGCTCGCAGGGCACCTACAGTGACCCTAGATGATCCTTGGGGTTACGGAAGAAGCTTGGAGTGGGCAACATCAAGTCCATTCCCTCGTCACAACTTCCACTCGATTCCAAGAATCAGGTCCGAATCTCCGGCCTTCGACCTTCACCACCCTGAATATGCATCTGCTGAGGCCAAGGCCGCAGTGAGCGAAGAAAGGAAGTAGGAGAATGAAGGCCAATGTAAGCATGTGGTTTATCATGACCGCATTCTTTGCTTTGATCACTAGCGTCTACGCAGTGTGGTGGTTTCTGACCTACGGAGGGTGGGAGCCAATCGGAACTGCAGCTTTAGCAATGCTCACCTTTATGAGCATCTTCATTACTTTCTATCTATGGAAAACCGACAGGACACAGGGACTAGTTCCTGAAGATCGTTTGGATGCAAACATTGAAGATGGGGAATCCGAGCTTGGTTTCTTTTCTCCATGGAGCTGGTGGCCGATTTTCGTTGGCGCAGCCTCTGCTCTAGCCTTCGCTTCGTTGGCCGTTGGCTGGTGGCTAACTTTCATCGCGGTGCCATTGGCGCTGATCGGTGTTGTTGGTTTTGTGTTTGAACACAACCGCGGACATTTCGCACACTAGTGTCTGCCGATAAAACTATCTCCTCTGGAGGGCCCTGGGAAGAATCAATCGGGTACTCAAGAGCCGTTGTTGCCGGCCCATACATTCACGTATCTGGCTCAACCGCAACTGTCGATGGTGTGCTGCAGCATGAGGGGGATGCTTACGGTCAGGCGAAAGTCGCTTTCCAGGTTATCGAGAAAGCCCTTTTGATGGGAGGACACAGCCTCCAAGATGTTGTAAGAACCAGAATGTACCTTGCAAGGGCTGAAGACATGGACGCGGTAGGCCGCGCTCACGGTGAGATCTTTTCAACGATTAGACCGGCGGCCACAATGCTTGGTGGAGTTCAATTCATCAACAAGGCCATGTTGGTTGAGATAGAAGTCGATTCATACAAGCCATAAACAGAGGAACCCGTCCTTTGGCCAGGTTTATTTGGATTGGCTATTTTGAGAGCTGGTCTTGCTTTGTTCCCTCAATTGCAGGTGAATGATCGTGGGCTTGGGCCTGATCCAGCTCGGTCTGGGAAACCGGAGAAATGCGGTCTTCGAAGTAGATCCTCGATAGAGCAGATCGGATTCTAGTTCCAACCGTGATCTTGCCCTTCTCGTTAGGCCTGACAATCGTTGGCCTGTAATCCTTGAAGTCAACTAGTTTGTACATCTCGTACTTATCTAGAGGTTCGTGAACCTCGATGTATTCACCGTGTGGCAGACGGACAATGCGTCCAGTTTCTCTACCGTGAAGGACGATCTCTCTGTCCTTGCTCTGCAATGACAAACAGGTTCTCTTGGTGACGATGTAAGCGAAGATCGGTCCAACTAGAAGTATGACCTGCATCGAAACCAGCACCTGGTTCAGTGACAACTGGAAGAAAGTAGCAATCAAATCTGTGGATGCTGCTGCCCAAAGCACACCGTAGAAAGTTACTCCAGCAGCACCGATAGCAGTGCGGGTAGGAGCGTTTCTTGGACGGTCAAGAACGTGGTGCTCACGCTTGTCAGCGGTAACCCAGGCTTCGATGAATGGGTAAACCGCAACCAAGGCGAGGAACACTAAGGATCCAACCAGTGGAATAAGAACACCAAAGGGATATGTGTGCCCAAACAAGATGATGTCCAAGTTGCTAGGAGCCAAGCGCAGTGCGCCATCTAACCATCCGATGTACCAGTCAGGTTGCGTTCCAGCTGAAACAGGGGAGGGGTCATAGGGACCGTAGTTCCAAATTGGGTTTATCGTGAACGTCGCCGAGATCAGCATCACCACGCCAAATACGATGAAGAAGAATCCACCAGCCTTAGCAACATACACAGGCATTAGCGGGTAACCAACGACGTTCTCATCAGTTCTACCCGGGCCTGAATAGTGGGTGTGCTTGTGGATTACAACCATGAACAAGTGAATCGCGATGAAGATAAGAATCAGAGCAGGAACTAAAAGGATGTGCAAACCATAGAGCCTTGCAACAATTTCTGTTCCCGGGAACTCGCCTCCGAATAGGCCTGACGAAATGCTGGTTCCAATTACTGGAATACCCTTAATCATTCCATCGATGATGCGAAGGCCGTTTCCAGACAACAGATCATCGGGCAACGAGTAACCGGTGAAGCCAGCTGCCATTCCCAAGATAAACAGCATGAAGCCAACTACCCAGTTGATCTCGCGTGGCTTGCGGAAAGCTCCGGTGAAGAAAACTCTAAGCATGTGAAGTCCTGCAGCAGCAACAAACAACAGAGCAGACCAGTGGTGAACCTGTCGCATTAACATTCCACCGCGAATCTCAAACGAGATGTCCAGAGAAGATGCGTAAGCAATTGACATCTGTGCGCCCTTGAGCGGGACGTAAGAACCGTCGTAGATAATCTCAGTCATAGCTGGCTGGTAGAAGAATGTTAGGAAGGTTCCCGAAATCAACAGAATTACGAAGCTGTAAAGAGCTACCTCACCAAGCATGAAAGACCAGTGATCGGGGAAGACCTTGCGACCGAAGTTCTTAAGGATTCCACCTACGCCTAGACGTTCGTCCAGGTAGTTAGCGGTTGAGGCGAGTACGCCTTCTGGCTTGTTTTCAGTAACTGCGGTTGTCATCTTTAACGCTCCCAAAAGCTAGGGCCGACTGGTTCTAGGAAATCACTTTGTGCGATTAGGTAACCTTCTGCATCAACCGAGATCGGAAGCTGCGGGAGTGGACGTGATGCTGGACCAAATACCACCTTGCAGTGCTCAGTCACATCGAATGTTGATTGATGGCATGGACATAGCAAGTGGTGTGTGTGCTGCTCGTAAAGAGCAACCGGGCAACCGACGTGCGTGCAAATTTTTGAGTAAGCAACAATACCGTCGTAAGACCAGCCTTTTTTGCTCTCATCTTCTTTGAGATCTTCTTGGTTCAATCGCACTAGCAAGACAGCGGCCTTGGCTTTTTCTTCGAGTTTATGCTCGTGCATCTCAGCTAGACCCTCTGGAATAACGTGGAATACAGAACCCAAAGTGACATCCGAGGCCTTGATTGGAATTCCCGTTGGATCTTTGGTGAGCCTGGTTCCTTTTTTCCACATGGTGTGACGCAAGCTGTCACCCACCACTGGACCCAAGTCACCAAACACAATTAGCGCTGGCAGGGGGAATAGAGCTAGCGCTCCATACATTGTTCTGCGAATTAGCTTCCTGCGAGAAAAGCCAGATTCCTGGTCAGCAAGCTTCACAATCTCAACCGCTGCAGCACGAACGTCTTCGCTGCCGCGAGTCTGGTGACGCGCTTCAGAAACTTCAAAGTCAGGCATCAAAGTCTTCGCCCAATGCACGGCGCCAATTCCGATGCCGAGAAGTGAAAGCGTCATTCCTAGACCGAGCCATAAGTTGTTGGCGCGCACCGTTGAGAGGTCTTCGGTGATCGGGAAAGCAACGTAAGCCCATAACGCGAAGAAGCTTCCCACCACTGACAACAAGAACAAAACCGCTACCTGACGTTCTGCGTTCTTGGCATGCTTGGGGGACTTGTCGGTCATTCGAACGCGGTGAGGCGCAAGACCTGGATCGCTAATCTTGTCCTGGGAAATTACCGCAAGACCCGATTCGAATTCATGCTCGAAGCCTTCAGCTTCTTTGCTTCGTTCTAAGTCCTTGCCAGCCAACTAAGTTCTCCCTCTAATTCGATTTCGCTGCGAGCCAGACGGTTATGGCAATGATTCCGCCAAGACCGAAAATCCAAATAAACAGTCCTTCTGCAACCGGGCCAAGGCTTGCCAGCGCATAGCCACCAGCAGATTCGTTTTCATCCATGTAAGCCAGGTACGTGATGATGTCTTGCTTGTCCGTTGGGGTCAGGTTTGAATCGTTGAATACCGGCATGTTCTGCGGTCCGGTAACCATAGCCTCGTAGATGTGCTTTGCAGAAACACCTTTCAGTACAGGTGCGTACTTACCCTCTGTAAGTGCACCTCCGGCGCCAACAGCGTTGTGGCACATCGCGCAGTTGATTCTAAACAGCTCGCCACCGTGAGCTGCGTCTCCGGTTGCTTCAAGATACTTTTCATCTGGGATCGCCGGACCAGGAGCTAACGATGCAACGTAGGCAGCCATCAGTTCAATTTGCGCTTCGGTGAACTGAACAGTCTTTTTTGGAAGCTGAGGACCAGATCCCTGTCCTGGCATACGACCAGAGCCAACTTGGAAGTCAACTGAAGCTGCACCAACACCAATAAGACTCGGGCCAGCCTTTGTTCCTTCAGAGTTCAAGCCGTGGCAACTGGCGCAGTTGGATAGGAAGAGCTTTTTTCCTTCGGCGATTTGATCAGCTGTGTATGCGGTCGCCACATTGGACTCAACAACGCTTGTTGCAACAGCGAAGCCACCACCGGAAAACAGCAATCCGGCAGCGATGACGATCGTCGCCGCTAGCGGAGAGCGGCGTGAGCCGTT
>JBIIXB010000016.1:0-16095 GCA_044338605.1 Rhodoluna sp.
GACTCTGGAGTGGTGTGCCAGTCGTTGATGATGTCGTCGTACTGGATACCAGGGTCCGCACATGCCCAAGCTGCCTTCGAGATCTTGTTGAAAAGCTCTCTTGCGTCAACTTCTTCGATAACTTCTCCATTGGTTCTGGCGCGAAGTCCGAACTTGCCACCGCTTTCAACGGCGTTCATGAACTCTGCGTTCACCCGAACTGAGTTGTTAGCGTTCTGGTACTGAACGGAGTTGATGTCGCGTCCGCCAAGTTCCATGTCGTAACCGGCGTCACGCAATACGCGGATCTTTTCTTCTTCAAGTTCCTTGGTCTCGATGAACTCAACGATGTCCGGGTGATCAACGTCCAAAACAACCATCTTGGCCGCGCGACGAGTCGCACCACCAGACTTGATGGTTCCTGCAGAAGCATCAGCTCCACGCATGAATGAAACTGGACCAGAAGCAGATCCACCGGAGGACTTTAGAAGCTCCTTGGATGAACGAATTCTGGAAAGGTTTAAACCTGCACCGGAACCGCCCTTGAAGATCATTCCCTCTTCGCGGTACCAGTTCAAGATTGACTCCATTGAGTCATCAACAGACAGGATGAAGCAAGCAGAAACTTGCTGTGGGCTCTTGGTTCCGACGTTGAACCAAACTGGTGAGTTGAATGCAAACACCTGGTTCAAAAGCATGTAAGTCATCTCGTGCTCGAAGATTGTTGCATCTTCTTCGGTTGCGAAGTATCCATTGTCGCGACCAGACTGAGTGTAGGTAAGAACAACGCGGTTGATCAGCTGACGCAGGCTGAATTCACGTTCTTCAGTTCCCATAGCTCCACGGAAGTATTTGGTTGTGACGATAGTCGAAGCGTTCAAGCTCCAGAAATCTGGGAACTCAGCTCCGCGCTGTTCGAAAATGGTCTCACCATTTTTCCAGTTGGTCTGTACAACATCGCGAAACTCCCAGTTGACCTGGTCGTATGGGTGCACACCCTCGGTTGTGTAAATACGGTTAATGGTTAATCCCTTGCCGCTTACGGAGCCAGAGGTGGAGCTAAATGCGGTTGCGTCAGTCACGAGTGTTGCCTTTCCTAGTTTTGGATACTTATGGTTGTTGGGTTGCTACTTGGTTAGTTCTTTGTCTAAATCTGTTGCTTCGGCGTTGCTTGCTCGAAGGACATTTATTGCCGCTTCGAAATCTTCTAGGCTCTCCCAGCCCTGGTAGACGCTTGCGAATCTCATAAAGGCCACCTCATCTAGCAGTCTCAGAGGTTCCAAGATAGCCAGCCCGATCACGTGTGCCTCAACCTGAGCTGCACCTGTGGAACGAATGGTCTCTTCTACCTGCTGAGCCAAAATCGCTAGATCAGCATCTGAAACCGGTCTGCCCTGGCAAGCCTTGCCAACGCCGCTTACGATCTTGTCCCTGCTGAAAGGCTCAGTCACACCGCTGCGCTTTAGAACGCTCAGCGAGGTGGTCTCAGAGGTGGTGAACTTCTTGCCACATTCTGGGCACTGACGCCTACGTCGGATGCTGGTGCCATCCTCGCTAGCCCTGGAATCTGTGACCCTGGAGTCCGTATTGCGGCAAAAAGGACAATTCATGAGCTGATGCCTTTCTCCCGTAAATACAGTGGATTTGGTTGGATTTTAGCCGAATTCCCCGATAACCTTCCACTAGATGTGGAAAGTTTTCGCTCTTCCGTCCCTATATCTTGTGGTTTAAGGGTCATATTTGCAAATTTGTCCGATATTCGGCGTGTCGCGGTTAATGCCCCCAAAAAGCTCGAAAAATAGCGGTTCGATTACCCCAAAATCTCTACTACCCTGAAGAAGATGCTTGACCCCAACCTAAACCCAGACTCCAGCGAGGCCCTCAAGGCCGCCTTCAGGCGCCATGCCTCGGGAGTGGCCGTGATCACGACCAATGACGCGTCCGGCAACCCAGTGGGCTTTACAGCGACCTCAATGACCTCGCTTGGGTCTAATCCAGCACTTGTGACCTTCAACGTCTCTCAAGGCTCATCTTCTTGGCCGGCAATCTCGGCCGCCAAGTACATCGCGCTACATATGCTCGGTGCTAAGAATCTAAACTTGGCCGAGAAAATGGCAGCCGATAACACCAAGAGATTCCTTGACTCAGATTGGCAGCGATCCGAATTTGATTTACCGGTTTTTCAAGACGTAACTGCAGTTCTTTTTGGGAAAGTTAGAGAATTTCACCACGTTGAACAGAACGCGGTATTTATCATCGACATTATTTCAGGTCTAACTGGAGCGCAAGACAAAGCCCTGCTATACAACCAGCGTGCTTACTTCACTACTTCCGAAGAATCTCTCTGAACGAAACCTTGAGTTCCAAGTAATGCTTTTAGTTCACCAAGAAGATCATCCGTAATCTTCACTTTTGGTTGGAGTTTGAAGCTACGAGGATTACTGTCATCTAAGAAAGTCAAGTGAACTTCTTCTTTTCCAGGATGAGCTTTAAGCGTTGAGTCAAGATTTTCCAAAACAGATCTGGTTGCCTCGGACTCCGGTAATTGCAAACGAAGTGGGCCACTCGATACACCTTGTGCTCCGATGGCGATCGGCTCAAGTGAGAAAGCCGATATGGCAACGCCATCATCGCGCATGTTGATGCGTCCCCTGATAACCACAACTTCGTCGTTTACGAGTTGCTCTGAATACTCGCGGTAGGTCTTACCCATGAACATCACGTTGACTTCACCCTCGAAATCCTCGATAGATACGTTCGCGTACGGATTACCCGAAGAGCGGGCAACTCGATGGGTCACGCTGGAAATCAACCCAGCAATAGTTACCGTTTCGCCATCCTTGATCTCTTCACTGGTTAGCAGATCTCCGATTGTGAACTCAGCAAACTGAGCTAACTGCCGCTCTCTGCCTGAAAGTGGGTGGTCGGATACGTATAGACCGAGCATTTCTCTCTCGTGAGCCAACTTTTCTGCCTTTGGCCATTCGGGTCTATCGGGAACTGTGACCGAGGTTCCCATGCCATCAAATAGATCACCAAACAGGTCCACTTGGCCCGCCGATTCGTTCCGCTTTGTCACAGAAGATGCGTCAACTGCCTCTTCGTATATCTCAAAGAGAGATCTTCTGGTGTGACCGAGCGAATCAAACGCACCTGCCTTAATGAGCGACTCAATGGTGCGCTTAGAACAGACCTGCTGTGGAACCCTGGCCAAAAAGTCACTAAATGACGCAAAAGGCTTTTCACTACGAGCTTGAATGATTCCATCAACCACGTTGTGTCCGACGTTTCGAATTGCCCCCAAACCGAATCGGATGTTCTCGCCAATTCCGGTGAAGGCCTCGACGGATTGATTCACATCTGGAGCAAGGACTTGAATGTTCATCCTTCGGCATTCATTCAGGTAAATAGCAAGCTTGTCCTTGGAATCCCCAACCGAGGTAAGTTGAGCTGCCATATACTCTGCGGGGAAGTTTGCCTTTAGGTACGCAGTCCAGTAACTCAAGACTCCATAGCCGGCGCTGTGTGCCTTATTGAAGGCGTAGTCGGCAAAGGGCAACAAAGTCTTCCATAGAGTTTCGATTGCAGCCTCTGAATATCCCTGCGCTAGCATTCCACCGCTGAAGTCTTTGTAGGAACGATCTAGTTCCTTCTTGTCCTTTTTACCCATTGCCCGGCGCAGCAAGTCGGCCTGAGCCAAACTAAATCCCGCCACTTTTTGCGCAACCGCCATTACCTGCTCCTGATAAACAATCAGGCCATAGGTTGGGTCAAGAATATCGGCGAGTGTTTCAGCAAGCTCCGGGTGCACCGGCTCTGATTTTTGCAAACCGTTTTTTCTTAGTGCGTAGTTGGTGTGGGACTTCTCACCCATCGGACCTGGGCGATACAACGCAATAACGGCAGAGATGTGCTCAAACTCGGTGGGTTTTAGGGTGCGAAGCAGTGATCGGACCTGGGCGCCATCGAGCTGAAAAACACCGAGTGTTTCTCCGCGCGAAAGCAGGTCAAAGGTGTTTTTATCAGCGTTCAGGTCCAGATCTTCCAACACAACTGTCACTCCGCGGTTGGCCTTAATGTTCACTAGAGCATCATCCAAGACGGTGAGGTTTCTAAGGCCCAAGAAGTCCATCTTGAGTAGGCCAAGTTTTTCACAAGGTGGTTGATCAAACTGGGTAATAACCGCACCGTCATCATCACGACGCATAATCGGAATCACATCTATAAGTGGCTCGGCCGACATGATTACACCTGCTGCGTGAACCCCCCACTGGCGCTTAAGGTTCTCAAGACCTCTTGCCAACTCGAAGATCTTTGCCGAGTCAGGATCGGACTCAAGGGCTTCTCTAAACTCCGAAGCCTCTTTGTATCTCGAAGTCTCCTCTGATTTTTTGTCCTGGGGTTTTTCGACAAGCTCTCCCAAGGAGATGTCTCTGCCAAGTACCATTCCGGGCATTAGTTTTGTTAGCTTCTCGCCTGCCGCATAGGGCATGCCCAATACTCGAGCAGAGTCTTTTAGGGCCTGCTTGGCTTTGATGGTTCCAAAAGTCACAATCTGCGCTACGCGGTCTTCGCCATATTTTTGGCTGACGTAGCGAATAACTTCTCCCCTGCGGCGATCATCAAAATCGACATCAATATCAGGCGGTGATACTCGGTCGGGATTCAAAAAGCGCTCGAAAATCAAACCATGAACGATTGGATCAAGCTCGGTGATTCCAAGAGCGTAAGCAACAATTGACCCAGCAGCAGAACCGCGACCCGGACCAACTCGAATTCCCTGTTCCCTAGCCCAAGCAATAAAGTCAGCAACTACCAAGAAGTAACCAGGAAATCCCATTTGTGCAATGACGCTTACTTCGTATTTTGCCTGGTTGGCTTGCAGCTCTGGCACACTCTGGCCATAGCGGCGCTTCATTCCGCGATCTACTTCTTTAGCAAACCAACTAGCCTCGGTCTCTCCCTCCGGTAGTGGGAACTTGGGCATGAGATCGCGCTTTTGGAACTCCACATTGCAACGTTCGGCAATCAACAACGTGTTGTCACAGGCGTCTGGGTGATCGCGGAAAAGTTCCCGCATTTCAGCTGGTGATTTCAAGTAATACTCAGCGCCATCAAACTTGAAGCGATTGGGATCCAGCAAGTTGGTTGAGGACTGCACACACAGCAGCGCCTCATGGGCGGTGGCCTCGGATGCGTGGGTGTAGTGCAGGTCGTTGGTAGCTACCAGGGAAAGCCCTAAATCCTTAGCAAGCCTCAGCAGGTCAGAAGTGGCGCGACGCTCGATGTCGATTCCGTGATCCATGATTTCGACGAAGTAACTGTCTTTGCCAAAGACATCCCTGTAAAAAGCTGCTGCCTCAACTGCCTTGTCATACTGACCCAGGCGAATGAGAGTTTGGACCTCTCCTGACGCGCAACCCGTGGTTGCAATGATCCCCTTTGAGTATTCCTGCAACAGCTCGCGGTCCATGCGGGGCTTGAAGTAAAAACCATCCAGATATGCCTTTGATGACATCTTGAATAAGTTGTACATCCCCTCGGTGGTTTCAGCGAGCATCGTTAGATGCGTATAGGCGCCTCCACCAGATACGTCATCCTCGCCGCCTGTTCCCCACTTGACTCTGGTGCGATCGGTTCTAGCGGTTCCAGGAGCTAGGTAAGCCTCGATACCGATGATTGGCTTGATGCCATTTGCCTTGGCTGTTTGATAAAAGTCGTAGGCACCGAAGTTATTACCGTGATCGGTGATAGCAATTGCCGGCATACCCATCTCGGCTGCAGCTTGGGTTAGGGGTCCAATTCGGGCCGCTCCATCGAGCATGGAATACTCGCTGTGCACATGAAGGTGCACAAAAGAATCCTTTGTCGACAACGAAACCCCGCCTAGGTGATTGAGTGATTGAAAATTAGCCTAAGGCTATTTACGACCTCAGCCGTTCAAGCACTACCGCCAAGTCAGCAGGATACTCAGAAACCAAGTGAATCTGCTTGGCTGTGATTGGATGCTCGAAACCCAACTCTTTAGCGTGAAGCCACTGTCTCGTAAGTCCAAGACTCTTAGCCAACTTTGGGTCTGCCCCATACATGGTGTCCCCCAGAAGCGGATGCTTGAAAGCGGAGAAGTGAACTCTAATTTGATGAGTTCTACCGGTTTCCAAATTAACTTCACACAAAGTGCTGGCTGGGAAAAGCTCAAGTGTCTTGTAGTGCGTGATTGATGGCTTGCCGCCCTCAACAATCGCGAACTTGAACTCGGCTTTCGGGTGTCGTCCAATCGGTGCATCTAGGGTTCCCTCGGAAGGATCTGGCTGGCCTTGGATAATCGCGTGGTAAATTTTGTGAACCGCTCGATCGCGAAACGCCTGCTTAAGTCTCGAATAGGCAAGCTCGGATTTTGCGAGCATCATTAGTCCACTAGTTCCAACATCTAATCGCTGGACTATCCCCTGACGCTCTTGCGCACCGGAGGTCGAAAGCTGGATTCCTCTGGCTAGCAAAGCGCCGGCGACGGTTGGACCGTGAAAACCAACGGTGGGATGGGCCACCACACCCGCGGGTTTGTCCACAACAACAATGTCCTCATCCTGGTAAACCACGAGCAGCTCATCAACTGGGGTTTCGGTGACTCTAAGCGGTTCCGCAGCAACCGGTGGCCTAACAAGCAAAACATCTGCAAGGTTCACGCGGTCGGACTTGGAAAGAATCTTGTTGGAGACCTGAGCGTCACCTCGTTCGCATAGCTCGGCTGCAACGGACCGGGAAATGCCAAGCAGTCTGGCTAGAGCAGTGTCCACTCTCTCGCCGGAAAGTGAAGCATCTATTTCGAATCGGAGAGTCATTTGTTCTTGGGCTCGATGCCGCCTAAGTTCTCGCCTCTCATGACTCGAACGACAGTAAGGATGGCCATAGAAACAATAAATGTGTCCGCGAGATTGAAGATCGGAAAGTTCATAGGAATCTGAATGAAATCAACAACGTGTCCATTGCCAAAGCTTGGTTCGCGGATCAATCTATCAATGAGATTTCCAACCACACCCCCTAGAAAAACGCCAATCATCAGCGACCAGGAAATTGACTCCAACTTTCTTGAATACCAAATTGTGGCAAGAGCAGCAATTGCAGAAATAACAGCCAGAATCCAGGTGTAACCGAATCCCAACCCAAAAGCTGCAGAGTCGTTATACAAAAGTCTCCAAGACAACAGATCCCCCAGAACGGGATAGCTGGTTCCTAAATCAAGACTTGCAATCGCGAGGTTCTTGGTGAATTGATCAATTGTTATCGCAATTAAGGCAACAACCAGATACAGCCAACGACTTACTTTGGCTCTAGAGCTCATCAAGAAAACTAGATGCTTAGGCCAGGGGTATATCCTGGGGCCTGAGTTGGTGCCACTCCAGCTGCATCAAGGTCACTTAATTGAGACTCGATGTAGCTTTTTAGCTTGGTGCGGTACTCGCGCTCGAAGCTCTTTAGTTCTTGGATCCTGTGCTCAACAACAGCTTTCTCCTGCTCAAGGCGGTTTAGCTCGGAACGCTGCTGAGCCTCGGCTTCACGAACGATTCTGGCAGCGGTTGCGTGACCTTCGGCGATCAGCTCATCTCGCTTGACCATACCTTCGCGAACGTGCTCATCGTGGAGCTTACGAGCAAGCTGTAGCAAGTTGTTGGTGTTGGAAGAATCCAGTGTGGATGGGTCAGATACTGCCTCTGGGAATGGAGTAACAGCAACTGGAGCACTAACCGATGGGGCTGAGGCAAGCTGGGCTGGCAAGTCTGCACCGCTTCTTTGAAGCTCGGCAATACGGCCATCGGCTGCAAGAAGCCTTCTGCGAAGATCCTCGTTCTCCTGGTGAACGCGTCTTAGCTCAACAACGATCTCGTCAAGAAAATCGTCAACTTCGTCCTGATCGTAGCCTTCGCGAAACTTGGTTGGCTGAAATCTCTTATTGACAACGTCTTCGGGTGTAAGTGGCATTGGGGATATCCTCTTTCGGTTGGCCCTGTAGGCCGTAGCTCAAAAAGTCTAACGCAAGATTCTATCTTGGGCTAGACGAGGCTTAGGACCAAGTTTCGAAGCAGAATTACTCCCAAAACCAATAGAGTCCAGGAAAAGTCAAGAGAAATTGCCCCGAATCTGACGGGTTTTATGAACCTTCTCAGAAATTTAAGTGGTGGGTCAGTGACGGTAAATATGATCTCCGAAACGGGAAGAAAAAGGCCCTTGGGCCTAAATCCTGGCCTCAATGAAATCAAGAGATCAAGGATTAATCTGCCGATTAGTGCATAGAAGTAAATCTGCAGAGCCCAGTAAGCAATCAGAGCAAGCATGCTCGTGTAAAGAATCTAGGGACGAACTAGAAGCTCGTCCACCTCGTTCAGTTGTTGTTCTTGCTCTTCCTGATTCACTGCTACATGAGTCGGGGTCAGCAAAAATACTTTTGAAGTAACGCGACGCATGTGTCCTTCTAGGCCTTCTTTCAAGCCCAACATGAAATCAAGCATGCGGCGTGAATCTACTTCACTCATCTCACCCATGTTTACGATCACCGGGATGCCGATTCGGTAGTGTGCTGCAACCATTGGAGCCTCTTCGTAGGTGCGGGGCTCAATTGTGAAAATCTCTGCAACGTCGCTTGAACCGCGACGAGACCTTTGAGGGATGACTCTAGCTGGACGCTGGGTGTTGGTCACCGGCTCCGCACGGGTTGGCAAGTCATTGGACTCCTCGGCAAAACCAAGAAATTCCATGCTGCGCTTTAGTATTCCGGCCATTAGTTCCTCCTGTTATTGGTACAACCCAAGAATATGCCCATTAGGGCCGCTTGCCCGTTATTGCCGTGCCAATGCGCAAGTGTGTCGCGCCATAGCCAATCGCTACCTCGAAATCGGATGACATGCCCATTGAGAGAGATTTGGCCTCAGGGGCAATGCCCTGGAGCTTGGTAGAGAGCTTTGCTAGGCGGTCAAACTCGATCTCCGGGTCCTTATCCAGGCCACCAACGCCCATAAGTCCCTCAAGCCGAAGACCTTCGGACTCAAGCACTTTAGTGGCGAATGCGTCCAAATCTTCGACTCGGACCCCTCCCCGTCCGGGATCTTCGGTCAGATTGACCTGAATGAATACACCAAGGGGCTTGGCCCGCCCAGCTGTTCGCTTCTGCAGTTCAACCAGAAGTGACTCTCGGTCTAATGAATGAATAAAGTCTGCGTAGTCCAGCACTGACCTGACCTTATTGGTCTGAAGTTGGCCTATGAAGTGCCAACGCATCGCTTCAGAAGAAGATCCCAGCACCTCTTTGGCCTTTGGAGCGGCTTCCTGATCGCGGTTCTCGCCAAAGTCCCTCGCCCCCAGTTCGATTAGGTCAAAAACAAGCTTCGGTGGGTGATTCTTGGTGACAACAACCAAAGTTATGTCGTTTGCACTCTTTCCACTGGCACCAGCGGCGGCGGCAACTTGATCAACTATTTGGTTATATCGTTGAGCTAATTCGCTCACTTACCCTCTTAGAAATTCCGGGATATCCAGGTCGTCCCCAAAAGTTCCGTCAGCAGTTTGTGGTCTGCGCGGAAGCTCTGGCGACTCGTCAATCTGAATTTGATCGTCCGATTCATACTCGGAAGCAAATGATGGAGTTGGGGCTGGAGTTGCTTCAGCCTCGACTAGGTCAAAAAATGAATTCGACTCAGCGACCACTGGTTCGGCAACAACTGGTGCGGTAAGTGGTTTAGCCTCAGCTACCTCAGCGAATACAGTTCTAGGAATCTTTCTTGGCTTCGGAGCTCCACCATCAAACCCAGCCGCAATAACAGTGATGCGAACTTCGTCGCCCAAGGTGTCATCAATGGTAGTTCCGTAAATGATGTTTGCCTCTGGTGATACAGCTTCTTGTACCAGTCTCGCCGCTTCATCGATTTCGTGCAGTCCAAGATTGGAAGCTCCCTGAACCAACAAAAGAACACCGTGAGCACCATCGATGCTTGATTCAAGTAGTGGAGAGGAAACCGCCATCTCGGCCGCGCGTACCGCGCGGTCTTCTCCCTTGGCGGTTCCAATTCCCATCAATGCAGAGCCAGCACCTTGCATAACGGACTTGACGTCCGCAAAGTCAAGATTGATTAGACCTGGCGTGGTGATCAGGTCAGTAATACCTTGCACACCGGCGCGAAGTACATCATCAGCAGTGTTGAATGCATCAACAACTGAAACCGTCTTGTTTGCAATTTCTAGAAGTCTTTGGTTTGGGACAACAATCAGAGTGTCAACTTCGGCACGAATGGCCTCAATGCCTACCTCGGCTTGTTGCATGCGACGCTTGCCTTCAAAACCGAATGGCTTGGTTACAACACCAACAGTTAGAGCTCCAACCCTTTTCGCAACCCGAGCAACAATCGGGGCTGCGCCTGTTCCGGTGCCTCCACCCTCACCCGCTGTTACAAAAACCATGTCAGCACCGCGAAGTGCTGCTTCAATCTCGTCCTCGTGATCTTCTGCGGCACGCTTGCCAACCTCAGGATCTGCACCTGCTCCAAGACCACGGGTTAGTTCACGACCAATGTCTAGTTTTACGTGGGCTTCGCTCATCAGTAGAGCCTGCGCGTCTGTGTTGATGGCAACGAACTCAACGCCGCGTAGTCCTGACTCGATCATGCGGTTAAGTGCGTTTACGCCACCGCCGCCGACTCCTACGACCTTAATTACGGCCAGGTAGTTCTGGTTCAAGCCCATGATGCTCCTTCAAATCCTTCGTCACGCGAGGTAAAACGCGGACTAACCTAAACCCTCAAGCTCGCGTATAGGGTTAAGCTACGAGTGCTTTTATACATCGCGCCAAAAAAATAGGCCCTAACTGACCTGAATTAGGGCAAGAGCGCCTGGCGTGTCTAAAAATTGTCGAAGCGCACCACGGGCGCGTTTGGTGAAGACACATCAAATGTGACTCCAGTGACACCTTGGTTATTTGCCATGAGCGCCTGTAAAACCTTTGATTTCAAAACCGCATCTGAGCTATCTCCCCAGCTGATTCGCTGACCCAAACTGCCACGCAAGCTCATCTGAACATCGTCTCTGGTGTTTGCCTGAATAATCTCCACTTCCGCAAGTAACTCAACAGGCAAAGCGAGCAACACATCAACAGAATCTTTGAATGGTTGCGAGCTTGAAGGTTCCCCAGTGATCAATATTCGCGGCAGCAAATCCGTTGGCTCTGCAATAGCAATTCTTACTCCGGCCGGATCGTGCAACCACAACGCACCTTGGTATTCGACTATGCAAAGTGCCTGGCGCTCTGAAACGCTCACCTGCAAACCATTGGGAGGAACAGCGGTTGCGGCAAAGCTTTCAATCAGAGTAAACCCCGCAAGGGATTTTGCAATCTCATCTTGATTCAGAAGTGGCAGCGGTTTTCCAATTTGTCCGGACAGCGCTTTGGATATCTCTTCTGGATTCAGGCGTTGGGTACCGACAACAGTAATTTGCTGGATGGCAAGCAGCGGAGAAAAGGTTGCAACCGCAGTCAATATTCCCAAGATTAAAATGGAGCCAACCGTTAGTGAGGCGGCTATGCGCCTAGCTCGGCGAGCTGAGATCATTCTAGAAAAGACAGAGTTCTCTAGGTCGCGAGCCATTACTCTTCGTGGCGCTCTGGCAAGAGGTGCGCTATACATTGCGCCTTTTGCCGGCTTTTTCTTTTGATTTGGACGTTCCATAACCTGTACTAGCCCTCTAAAGCTTCGAGAATTTCTGGGACCATTTTGTAAACATCTCCGCAGCCCATTGTGACGATGAAGTCCCCAGTGTCTGCCAAATTCGAGGCTACGCTCGGAGCGTCCGACCAGTTTTTGACGTAGTGAATTTTATGTTTATCTTCGAAAGCGTTCAAAATCAATTCACCGGTTACTCCAGGCTCAGGATCTTCCCTTGCTGCGTAGATGTCCAGAAGAACAACTTGATCACTGGCAGCTAGGGCTTGTGCGAACTCTTTAGCAAACAACCTTGTTCTTGAATAAAGATGAGGTTGAAACACGGTGATAAGTTTTCCACTTCCCACTACCGCTCGTGCACCACTTAGTGCCGCCGCTACCTCGGTTGGGTGGTGTGCGAAATCATCGTAGACCTTTACACCCCGCCTCTCGCCATGAAGCTCGAAACGCCGCTCTGTGCCCGAGAATTTTGCGACCTCTACAACTGCTCTTTCAAAATCAAAACCCAAACCAATCAATGTGGCAACCGCACCAGCGGCATTTATCGCATTATGCCTGCCTGCGATACGAAGAGTCGAAGTGATTGTCTGGTTTTTGAAACTGAGGCTGAAGCTCACTTGGGCGTTATCAACAATGTCACTTACCCTCACATCCGAAGTAGCGGATTCACCAAAGGTAATCATTGGCTTGCTAACTAGCTTGGCAACAGCCACCGATCCAGCATCGTCAGAGTTGACCACAACAAGTTCTTTTGATTTGTTGGCGAAGTCGGCGAAGACCTGATGGAAAGCCTCGATACTGCCGTAGTGATCAAGGTGGTCGGGGTCGACATTGGTGATCAGGGCAACCGATGTGTCGTAGTGAAGAAATGATCCATCGGATTCATCCGCCTCAATTACAAATAGTTCACCCTTACCACTGCCAGAGCTAGCGCCAATAGAACTGATGACTCCCCCATTAACAAAGCTTGGATCTTGACCTAACCCCAACAATGCGGTGATGACCATACCGGTGGAAGTGGTCTTGCCGTGGGCCCCCGCTACAGATACAAGTCTTTTCTTGGAAGCTAAATGAGCCAGTGCCTGGGATCGATGAATTATTGGAATCTGTTTTTTACTAGCCAGTAAATACTCGGGGTTATTCGGCCAGAGCGCGCTGGTGACAATTACGGTGTCGGCGTCAGCTACATTTGCCTCGTCGTGCCCGATTGTAATCTTTGCACCGAGGTTCTCAAGTGCGACAATGTTGGGGCTTGATCTAACGTCACTTCCAGTGACCCGATGCCCCAAACCAATAAGAATTCGAGCAATACCGCTCATTCCGGATCCACCAATGCCAATGAAGTGGACATTGCCAAGATTGTTTGGAACCGGAACAGAGTAATCGGGTTTTATCATCTCCTTGACACTACCTCTTCGATCAAGGCGACAAATCGTTCGGTTCCATCTAGCACGCCAGCTTGCTTGGCCGATTCCGACATTTGGGCGAGCCGCTTTGAATCCGAAATCAAAGGAATCAGTATCGCCCTCACATACTGCTCATCAAATTCCTTATCAGTGGCTGTTATGGCGCCCCCGGCAGCAAGAACATCAAGCAAGTTAAACTTCTGCTCTCCATTACCAACCCCATACGGAATGTAAAGGGCAGGCAAGCCAACCGCGGAAAACTCCGAAACCGTTGCAGCCCCTCCGCGAGAAACTGCAAAATCGCTGGCTGCAATAGCTAACTCCATCTGGTTGACGTAGCGCACCCTTTTATACTCGGGCTCGGATACCTCTGCTAGTTCACTGGATGCTCCAATGATGTGAAGCACCTGAACACCAGCTGCTGCTAAAACGGCTCTAGATTTGTCAATTGTTTCGTTGATGATTCTTGCACCCTGCGATCCGCCTGTAACTAGGAGCGTTGTCGTTTGAGCTTTGAGTCCAAAAAACTTTCTTGCAGCTTCAACATCTTTAGACTTTGCCAATGCTGTGATTGCCGGCCGGATTGGCATACCAACAAATTCCGAGTTAGTCAGATTGGCAGATCTAAATGCCTTGCCAGCAGCCGAAGCGAAGCGATTGCCAAGACGGTTAGCTATGCCAGGCAGTGCATTGCCCTCATGCAAAATAAGAGGAACTTTCAATTGTTTTGCCGCAAGATATGCCGGAGCGCTCACGTAACCGCCAAACCCAACAACGGCAGAAATATTGTGCTCTTTGATGTACTTTTTTACCTGCCTAACGCAAGCAAGAAATCGAAAAGGAAAGGCGATTGCATAAAAGCTGATCCTGCGCGGAAAAGGGAGTTTTTCAATAAGTAGCAGTGGCAGTCCCGCCTCTGGAACAAGCCTTGACTCCAATCCGGAACTGGTTCCCAGCACAAAAACCTTATCGTCTTGTTTTTTTGCTAGCAGCGCTGAAGCAATGGTTAGTAGCGGGTTGACATGCCCCGCTGTGCCACCACCTGTCAAAAGATAATTCGTCATCGTCTGCTAGCCCTAGAGCCATTTCGATGATTGTCTTTTTCAATCGCCAGCACTATCCCGATGGCCCCAAGCGTTGCTATCAAAGAAGATCCACCAGCGGAAATTAGCGGTAGAGGAACTCCCAGAACCGGTAGGACGCCTAGAACAACTGCAATGTTCACTGCCGATTGAGAGACAATCCAGACGATGACGCCAATAATGATGATTCTGCCGAAGCTCGAATCAGATCTATTCATTATCCCTATCAGTGAAGAAACTAGCAGTGCAAAAATTCCAATCACCACTAAAGCTCCGATGAGACCAAGCTCTTCACCGATAACGGCAAAGATAAAATCGTTCTCAACTTCAGGAATCCAGGACCATTTCATCTTGGAATTACCTAAGCCAACCCCAAACACTCCCCCAGCAGCTAGAGCCCATGTGCCGTGTTCGTATTGCCAGTTGAAAGCGTCGGACGAAGCAGCGTCAGGATTTAGCCAGGCGTTAATTCTTGCCATACGCGAGGCGCTTGAAAACGCAGCCAACGCACCTGCAATAGCTACTCCAACAAAGACTTGAACCAAAGGCCTGAGCGGTGCTCCAGCGATAACTAAAGTGCCGAAGACGATGAGAGCAATAATGATTGCTGTTCCAAGGTCCCTACCAAGCATGACTAGCGCCAATGCAGCCCCTCCGACAATTAGAACTGGCAGCAACACTCTTCTCGGGTCATCAAGCTCATGCTCTCGGTTACTGACAAACCAGGCCATGTACATAATTAGAGCGACTTTTAGAAACTCTGCAGGCTGGAGAGTAAAGCCAGCAATAGAAATCCAGTTAGTGTTTCCGTTAACTGTGATGCCTAGAAACGGCACCGAAAGCTGAAGAGCAAATCCAAATACCACGGCCGCCTTCACCAGATTCTGAATCACTTTGAGCTTGAGACTTGAAATAAACAGCATCACCGCGAGACCAACCACTGCATAAAGCGACTGCCTAGAAAAGACGTAGAAAGCATCTCGGTTTGCAACTAGCGAATCGATTGATGAGGACGAGAGCACCATTACAAGACCAAAAACGACCAGGAATCCCGTTAGGCCTGCCAGTCGATAGAAGTAAATCGATTCTGCCTGGAAGTTATCACGGAGCCATTCGGCGATTCTCTGACGCCTTTCACCCTTAGGGCGAAATGACTTGGTTTTCTTGACAGCCTTTACTTTGGATTTTCTCAAGTCCTTTACTTTAGGCATTTGAGCCTCCAACTATTTTCACAACCGCTTCCTTGAACTTCACGCCGCGATCTTGGTAACTCTCAAACTGATCCATTGAGGCCGCGGCTGGGGCAAGTAAAACAACATCCCCGGCAACTGCGGCGCTGGAGGCTATTTCAACTGCTCGCTCCATTACATTCTCGCCATCGGCAACTTCGGTCACAAAGACACTGGGTGCTAGCGTCGCGAAATGCTCAAGAATTTCCTTACGATTGACACCAATTACAACGGCTGACCGTAAGCGCTTGGCGAACTTTGCAATCAAGCCCGAAATGTCCACTCCCTTTAGTTGTCCACCAAGAATCCAGACCACGCTTTCAAAGGAAGATAGCGAAGCCGTTGCAGCGTGGGCGTTAGTTGCTTTGGAGTCATTAATGTAGCGAACACCACCATGCTCCAGAACGAGCTCGATTCGATGCGAAGAAACCCGGAAGTTACGTAACGCCTCTCGACAGGCCGCAGGTGGCACCCCAAAGGACCTCGCTAGCGCAGTTGCTGCCGCAATGTTGCTAAGTAGGTGTGGTGTAAGAACGCCCAATCCATGAAAGTCTTCAAGGCTGGCAATCTCCAAAGCGCTATCGGCACGTTGGTCCAAAAAAGCGCGGTCGACTAAGAATTCGTCGACGTAGCCAACATTGCTAGGTTTTGGTGTTCCGAGTCCAAAACCAATTGCTCTGGCGCCATCTAGCAC
>JBIIXB010000008.1:0-52122 GCA_044338605.1 Rhodoluna sp.
GCACTGGCGAGTCACAGGCTGCCGTAAACCGCATTGTTGACGCAATGTTTGACACTATTGCCAAGGAAATCAGGAAGGGCACCAAAGTGACCATTCCAGGTTGGCTATCAGTAGAGAAGGGCTTCCGCGCAGCACGTGCCGGACGCAACCCACAGACTGGTGCAACAATCCAGATTGCAGCCTCAAACACCGTAAAGGTATCTGCAGGTTCCAAGCTAAAGGCTTCAGTCAAGTAACTTACATTCTTGAAGAAAAAGGCATCGGCTTCGGTCGGTGCCTTTTTCATTACTTTCAATCAAAGGCTAGGCAATGAACAACTCGCTAAAAGGCAATCTCTTGGTTATTGGCCAATTCATACTGCTTGGGTTGCTGATTTTGTCCCCATCAAGCTCAGTTAACTACGGGCCCTTTGCACTTACGGTAACTATCGCTATCGCAGTGCTACTTGCTATGGGGGTTGTGATTCTTGGGCTTTCTTTCTTGGCTCTTGGAAAATCGCTTACTGCCCATCCAATTCCAGCAAAACAAGGCGAGTTAGTTACTGATGGTTTGTATCGATTTGCCAGGCACCCCATTTACACCGGCGTGCTAGCTATTGGTTTAGCTATGGCCCTAAGCGGTGGGCTATTTCCGCACGCCTTGTTTTTCATAGCCCTAGTAGTTCTGCTGAATTACAAGGCAGGTTTTGAAGAGCAACTTCTTCGCGCAAGATACGTTGACTACGCAAGCTACGCGGAAAAAACCGGCAGGTTTTTACCTAAGCTTAAAAGGTGACCTTACTTCAAAACCGCTTTCTAGCTGCCAGCTTGGTTGCTATCTCCGGCCTGTTGGTTGCAATCATGTTCGGTCTTGTTATCGGCGGAGGCGCCGACCCACTGCAGTTTTCTGATCCAGGTCCAATAGTTCGCTACGGAACCCCAATAGCTAAAGGCCTCATGAATCTAGCGATGGCTATGGCCATCGGGACATTGGTTTTGGCGGCCTTTGCGGCCAACGATAAGTCGGCTGTTTTGCGGAAGCTTTTGAACTTGTCGGCTATTTCCGCTGCCGCATGGGTTCTTATTGGCTCCGCACACTTTCTACTGAGCTTTATCTCAGTCTCTGGAGCAAGTTTTTCCGTTGACCCTAGCTTTAGCCAGGGTTTGTTTGTTTACGCAACTGAGATAGAACTAGGTATTTCCTTTGGGCTAAATCTTCTGGCAGCGCTCGCGATAGCAACATTGGCGTTGATGGTTAGCTCACTTACCGGAACTGCCCTTACAGCAGCTCTAGGGCTTGCTAGCTTGATTCCCCTAGCGCTAATTGGTCACGCTTCGGGAACAGAGAATCACGCGCTAGCGGTCAACTCACTTGGCATGCACCTGGTTGGAATAGTGATTTGGGTTGGGGGCCTAATTGCCTTGTTTTCCATTCGCCCCGAACTTCAAGGAAATTCCAAGCCGATGGCTTTGAGATATTCCTCGCTAGCGCTAGCAAGCTTTGCGCTGGTTGCCATATCGGGCATTGGATCTAGTTATGTCCGACTGCCAAGTTTTGAAAGCTTGGCAAGTCCTTACGGGGCACTCTTGATCCTAAAAGCTGTGCTATTGATTACCCTTGGAGTATTTGGTGCGATCTATCGCAGAGGGATACTTCAAAAGATTGACCAGAAGGGTTCGTTTTTCAAATTAGCGCTTCTTGAGATATCGGTTATGGGCTTGGCTGTTGGCACAGGCACCGCTCTTGCTCGAACCGCTCCCCCTGTTGAACAAGGGGAATTTGTGGTTCCAACCCCAGCTGAGTTTCTTACTGGTGAAATGCTTCCACCGGAGCTTACCTTCGAGGCTTTTTTTACTGTCACCAAGGTCGATATTCTCTGGCTGGTAATTGCCCTGGCTGCGATGGGCGCATATCTACTTGGCGTAAGGGTTCTAAAGCTCCGCGGGGATAGCTGGCCTCTAGCTAGAACGGTTTCTTGGCTTGCTGGAATGCTGCTACTTATCTATACAACCAGCGGTGCCTTGAACGCCTATCAGGAGTATCTATTTAGCGTGCACATGATCGCTCACATGAGCCTCACGATGGCAATTCCGGTGCTGCTGGTGCCAGGGGCACCAGTGACGCTATTGATGAGAGCGGTTCATAAACGGCCTGATGAGTCCAGGGGAGTTAGAGAGTGGGTGCTCTGGGCTGTTCACACTAAGCCAGCGATGTTCATCGCTCACCCCGCTTTCGCGGCAGTGAACTTTGCTGCCTCGTTGGTGATTTTCTACTTCACGCCCATTTTTGATTGGGCCACCCGCGAACACATCGGGCACCAGTGGATGATTATTCATTTCTTGATAACCGGCTACCTGTTTGTTCAGTCACTAATTGGAATTGATCCAGGCCCTGCCAGAGTTGGCTATCCGTTCCGGATTATTACTCTTATTCTCGTAATGGCCTTCCACGCGTTCTTTGGACTAGCTCTGATGACAGGTTCTGGATTGCTACTTCCAGATTGGTTTGGAGCCATGGGTCGCACCTGGGGTCTTCCACCTTTGGAAGATCAGCAAAACGGTGGAGCAATCGCTTGGGCAATTGGCGAGCTTCCAACCATCGCGCTCGCAATAATTGTGTCTTGGCAATGGTTCAAATCAGACCGAAGAGATTCGGTCAGATTAGACCGCGCTTCTGATCGAAGCGGCAACAAAGACCTCGATAGTTACAACCAGATGCTAGATCGCATCAACCAAAGGCCCTAGATGCAATCAGTAACTCTCTCTGTTGAGCAGCAGAACCTTTTCGATTACATCGAGCAGTCTGAAAACAATATCTTTATTACCGGCCGAGCTGGAACCGGAAAATCAACCCTACTTAGCTACCTGGTTGAAAACACCAAAAAGAACGTTGCGGTGTGTGCTCCAACCGGTGTAGCAGCGCTAAATGTTGGCGGCGTAACCATTCACTCGCTATTTGGTTTTCCTTTTGGAATTTTGGCCGATCAAGATCTCGCACGGCACATGAACAAACGAACTAGAGAAGTTCTTGCCGCATTGGATGTTTTGATCATCGACGAAGTCTCGATGGTCAATGCCGATTTGATGGACGCAATCTCACGCGCCATGGGAATTGCCAGAGGTCGAAGAAAGCTTCCATTTGGTGGTGCGCAGGTTGTTATGTTTGGTGACCCGTATCAACTATCGCCGGTTCCAGGAAACAACGAAGAGCGAAACTACATGAGCGAGAACTACCAATCCATTTGGTTTTTTGATGCAAAAGTCTGGCGCGAAGATTCACTAGAAAGATTCGAGCTCGGCGAAATCTTCCGTCAGTCCGACGAAGACTTCAAAGCCATCTTGAATGCTATTCGAGTTGGAGAGGTCGAGCAGCACATGCTAGATACGTTGAATGCTGCTGGAAACAGATTCCCTTCCCACGAGGAAATCATTCGTCTGGCGACGATAAATGCAAGCGTTGACAAAACAAACAAAGAGCGTATGAATTTGCTCTCCACTAAGCCGAAGACCTTTGAAGCGATTTATAGTGCCAGTGATGAAAGTGCATTTGGAAGGACACTTCCTGCAGAGCCATTACTTGAACTAAAAGTCGGCGCCCAAGTCATGTTCATAAAAAACGATGACGGTAAAAGAACTTCCGACGGATTAGTTCGACGCTGGGTCAATGGAACCATTGGAAAAGTAGTTGACATGCCATCTAGTGGTGGAGTGGTTGTTGAAGTCGATGGCGAGAGACTAGATGTTGGAAAAGCGACTTGGGAAAAGGTTCGTTACGAAATCGACGAAGAGTTTGATGAGGAAACTGGTCGTGTGAAAGAAGTGCTAGTCACTATTCCCCTGGCTGAGTATCAGCAGATTCCCCTACGTCTTGCATGGTCGGTAACCATTCACAAATCTCAAGGACAGACCTACGACGAGGCTGTCATTGACCTTGGCCGCGGAGCTTTTAGTCCCGGGCAAACTTACGTTGCCCTGTCTCGAATTCGGTCTTTGGAAGGGCTTTATTTGACCCGTGCCATTAGACAACAAGATGTCATGGTCGATAAAGACGTGATCAGATTCATGAGCGGTGTGAAGACCGCACCGGTTGAAAAGCTGTTCTAGCCCAGCAGCCACCAGTTGATTGGCTGATGAAGCCTCGCTGCCCAGTCACTTTCTTCGTGGGCGGTTCCAGGAAAGATGCCGTACATCAAGTCTTTATCCCGAACATATCCCCTGGCTTCAAAACCTTTGATGGCTTTGTTGTGAAAGGGAGGGTAGAACAAATCCAAACCTTCGGTTCCGCTGTCGGTATAGATTTTGTGCTTACCGGGGTTTGGAAGATACTTGGGAAGTTCTTGCGACATGTATTCGTGACCGATAATCCAGTGCGTTGAGAAGCAAAGTGCTGCTCCAAAAAGATGTGGGTATTTGCTCATCAAGTAAAGGGACGCAAGCCCTCCCATGGAACCCCCAGCGATTGCTGTTCGTTCCATCTGATGCTCGATGCCGTATTTCTCCAGAACCATAGGAAGTATCTTTTCGGCAAGCAAAACGTTGTATTCACCGTTCATAGAGGTTTTATGAATTGGTTTGTATTCAAGAGGCAGGTTGTCAAAGATGTCTGGATGGGCTTCGACTATCTCTTTTGGGGCAAGCTCCAGCATTCTGGTGCCAGGGCCTAGGCCATGGACGGCAACAATAAGCGGTTGTGGATCAGCCTTGATTCGCTTGTCTCTAAGGGCATCAAGTATTCTCCAGGGCGTATTTGTGGAGGCGGTCCTTGGATCAAAGACATTCTTGCCATCGTGCATCATCAGAATCGGCGTATAGGAGACAACTTTTTCTGGAACCCAAACATCAACGCGGTGGTTGTCAACTGTAAAGGTCTCGAGCTTTCCAAAGGCCAGGGCAATCTTTTGCTTGCGAAGCTCTCTAAAGGCCATGAACAGCGGAAAAGTAAATGCCATCGCCGTTATCCCAGAAGCCAAGAAATATAGCCAGACCCGCTTCATGCCAAGCTTCTTTGCTTCGTACAGCATGAAAACAACTAAAGCCAAAATCACAATTAGTAGATCCAGCGAGAGCACCCAGTCCACGGCGGAACCAAACCAGGCCTTTATGTAGTCCTGACCCTCGATAGAGGCAATTGCGTTAAACCACCAGGCGGTAACTAGCCCGATGCCAGCTAGGACGAAATAGATTCTGGCTCTGAGTTCGTGACCGAACATGGTGATTCCTTTCCCGGTTGTTATTACCCTAGCAACGCTTGGCGAGGCAGTAATCTAGAGCAATGTTGATGTCAGATCGCGATATACGCGCAAGTATCGAAGCCGGGCTTATCGGCCTGGACCCTCTCGAAATGGGTTTACTCCAGCCAAGCTCAATCGATGTTCGATTAGACCGATTCTTTAGATTGTTTGACAATCACAAATACGCATTCATCGATCCTGCCGAGCAGCAAGACGAGCTAACTCGTCTTATCGAAGTCGACCCTAAAGAACCGTTTATATTGCACCCCGGAGAATTTGTGCTTGGCTCAACGTTTGAGTTTGTAACCTTGCCAGACGATGTTGCAGCAAGACTCGAAGGTAAAAGCTCACTTGGAAGACTTGGACTGCTAACTCACTCAACAGCAGGATTTGTTGACCCAGGCTTTAAAGGTCACGTGACCCTTGAGCTATCGAACGTTGCAACGTTGCCAATAAAACTTTGGCCAGGAATGAAGATCGGTCAGCTGTGCTTTTTCAAGCTGACATCGCCGTCAGAGCATCCCTACGGAAGCGAAAAGTACTCATCAAGATATCAAGGCCAGCGCGGACCAACAGCTTCTAGAAGTTACAAGAACTTCTATAGAACTGATGTTGGTAATGCTCCGCTAGAAAACTAGCTCGAGTAACTTACCTTTGGGTTTGGATTTACTCTCAGTAGTAGCGCCAATCCAACAACCAGAATCACCATCAGACCCAACACGCCGTAAATGGTTGTGTTTTCTTCTCCGGTGGCAACTGCTGCAATTGTGATTGCGGTTGCCCAGAAGAAACCCGATAGGAAGCTGATTGCGCGACCGGTGGTCTGATACAAACCAAACACTTCACCCTCGCGACCCTCAGGAGCGAACCTAGATACGAAGGTTCTAGAGGATGCTTGAGCTGGGCCTACAAACAAGCACAGCGCCAAACCACCAATCCAGTAAGTAATCTGACCAGCGTCGGCAAAGATAAAGACTCCAAAGCCGGCGATTATCAAGCCAATTAGAGAACCTGCAATAACGTTTCGTGATCCAACGACATCGTCAATGCGACCACCAATTACAGCTCCAATTCCGGCAACGATGTTGGCAGCCATACCGAAGATAATGATCTCAGTTTGAGTGAAACCAAAAGCAAGAGATCCAAGCACTGCTCCGAATGTAAACACACCAGCTAGACCGTCACGATATACAGCTGAGGAAATTAAGAACTTGAAAGTGTCGGGGGCTTGCTTGTAAAGACTCTTTAGTTGTCCCCATAGCGCACCGTAGGAAGCAAAAATACTTTCCTTGGGTGCATTTTTCTTTCCCTCAATTTCTGGAACCCTAAGTAGCAATGGGATAGAGAAAACTAGAGTCCAAACTGCACAGAACAAGAAAACGGTTCTAACTTCTAATCCGTCGGTAGCCGGGACACCAAACACTGTTCCTGGCAACACGAAACCAAATAGCGCAACGGCAAGCAAGATGATTCCTCCGAGGTAACCTAATCCCCACGCGTAGCCTGAAATTCGACCAATGGTAGTTGGAGAGGAAACGGATCTAAGCATCGCGTAGTAGTTGATAAAGGCTGTCTCTTGAACAATGGAACCCAGTCCATAAAGAACTAGACCAAAGAGTAAGAACTCTGCCTTGGGTTCGACAAAGAAGCTGGCGATCATGATTCCAACCAACACGTAAGTGTTGGTCATAAGCCAGAACTTTCTGCGGCCACCAATGTCGGAACGACGACCGAGAATCGGAGCGATTACCGCCAGGACAAAGCCCGCAATACCTGTTGCGATACCCAGCAGTGCATCGGCATTGGTGCCAGCTTCTGCCACCGCTGAGGCCAGGTAGACCGGGAAGATGAAGGTCTGCATGATGGTCGGATAGGGCTGCTCTGCCCAGTCCCACAGGGCCCAGGCGAAGGTGCCCTTCTGGCCAAGCTTGGTCTTAGGTAAGCGGGTCTTTGATGTTCCAGATGTGTTTGTCATGGCAACAAGGTAGCGCAAGCTTGGCCAGTTTCAGCCATCAAGGCGGAAAATTCGGCGTGAACAGATCATCGACTTTGAACTTGAGCAGGGCCGACTCAAGTTTTTTGGAAAAACACTTGACAAATCATTTAGGATTTGTGAAACTTGAGTCAATGAGGCTCAAGTTTGAGTCCTCAACCCCGAAACACCAGTAAATACAAGGAGAAAACAAGCATGGCACGTGCAGTGGGTATTGACCTAGGAACCACCAATAGCGCAGTTTCAGTACTAGAAGGTGGAGAACCAACGGTTATCGTCAACGCAGAGGGCTTTAGAACCACACCTTCCATAGTGGCTTTCACCAAAGACGGAGAGGTTCTGGTGGGCGAGACCGCCAAGCGCCAGGCCGTCACCAACGTAGACCGCACCATTGCCTCTGTAAAGAGGCACATGGGCACCGACTGGAAATTTAAGGTCGATGACAAGAATTACACCGCTCAGGAGATCTCGGCCAGGATTCTGTCCAAGCTCAAAAGAGACGCCGAGACCTACCTGGGTGAATCCGTAACCGACGCCGTGATCACGGTTCCGGCTTACTTCAACGACGCCGAGCGTCAGGCAACTAAGGAAGCCGGTGAGATTGCAGGACTAAACGTTCTTCGCATCATCAACGAGCCAACCGCAGCTGCTTTGGCCTACGGACTCGACAAGGGTCAGCAAGATGAATTGATCTTGGTGTTCGACCTTGGTGGTGGAACATTCGACGTATCTCTACTTGAGGTAGGAAAAGATGATGACTTCTCAACAATTCAGGTTCGCTCAACCTCAGGTGATAACCGCCTAGGTGGAGACGACTGGGACCAGAGAATTGTTGATCACCTAGTCAAGAAGTTTAAAGACACCACCGGTGTTGATGTGTCGAAAGACAAGATCGCACTGCAGCGACTAAAGGAAGCAGCGGAGCAGGCTAAGAAAGAACTTTCTCAGTCCACCACCGCAAACATTCAGCTTCCATATTTGTCTCTAACTGAAAACGGTCCGGCGAACTTGGACGAGACAATTACTCGTGCGCAGTTCGAGCAGCTGACTGCTGATCTACTAGAGCGCACTAAGAAGCCTTTCAACGACGTAATCAAAGAAGCGGGTGTAAAGGTTGCCGACATCGCACACGTAGTGATGGTTGGTGGATCAACTCGTATGCCAGCGGTTACCGAATTGGTAAAGCAGCTAACCGGAGGAAAAGAACCAAACAAGGCAGTAAACCCAGATGAGGTTGTTGCTGTTGGTGCTTCACTCCAGGCCGGTGTTCTAAAGGGTGAGCGTAAAGACGTTCTACTTATCGACGTGACTCCACTAGCTCTTGGAATTGAAACCAAGGGTGGAATCATGACCAAGCTAATCGAGCGCAACACTGCGATTCCAACCAAGCGAAGTGAAACCTTCACTACCGCCGATGACAACCAGCCTTCGGTTTCGATTCAGGTTTACCAGGGTGAGCGCGAGTTCACTAGGGACAACAAGTCTCTTGGAAACTTCGAACTAACCGGTATCGCACCAGCCCCGCGCGGTATTCCTCAGGTTGAAGTGACTTTCGACATCGACGCTAACGGAATCGTTCACGTGTCCGCTAAGGACAAGGGAACCGGCAAAGAGCAGTCGATGACAATCACAGGCGGGTCCTCACTTGCGAAAGAAGACATCGAGCGCATGGTTAAGGAAGCTGAAGAGCACGCTGCTGAAGATAAGAAGCGTCGCGAAGAGCAAGACCTCAAGAACACTGCCGAGCAGATGGCTTACCAAACAGAGAAGATCATCAAGGATAACGATGACAAACTTCCTGAAGAAGTTAAGACCGAAGTTCAAGCAGACATCGATGCTCTAAAGACTGCACTTGCAGGCGACGACATTGACGCAATCAAGAGTGCTAACGAGAAGCTAGCCACCTCGGCTCAGAAACTAGGCGAGGCAATCTACGCAAACACTTCAGAGGAAGCCCCGGCTGAATCCGAAGCGTCTAGCGAAGATGTGGTTGACGCTGAAGTAGTCGACGACGAGCCAGCCGCCGAGAAGAAGTAATGGCCGAGGAAAACCTCGAGCCAACCGAGAACGAAACTTCCGATCAGATCGGGTCCGATGAAACTGCGGACCCGATCGATCAGGAGTTGGCTGACTTAGTTGAGCAAACTGGACCAATAAGCAAAGAAGCAGAGCTTCTTGCTGATTTGCAGCGTCTGCAAGCAGAATTCGTAAACTACAAAGCAAGAGTTGAGCGCGACAGAGATCAGGCAAGAAACTCAGCAATTGTTGAAGTGCTTCGATCTCTACTGCCAGCACTTGATGATTTAGAGCGTGCAGAAGCGCACGGCGATCTTGAGGGAACTCCGTTTATGGCGGTAGTTACCAAGATTCGAAGTGCGGGTGTCAAGTTTGGACTGAAGAAATTTGCTGTGAAGGGTGAAAAGTTCGATCCAGAAATACACAACGCCCTAGCCCAAGTTCCAAGCAAAGACGTTACAGAGCCAACTATCAACGAGGTAGTTGAGGCGGGATTCATGATTGATGACCGACTTATTCGCCCAGCGATGGTCTCAGTGCTGGTTCCGGAGCAGGATTAACCCATGGCTAGCCAAGACTGGTTTGAGAAAGATTTCTATCAGACGCTTGGCCTACCCAAAGACGCTTCCGAATCTGACGTCAAAAAGACCTACCGAAAACTAGCTAGGCAGTATCACCCTGACTCTAATCCAGGAGATGCCAAGGCTGAAGCCAAGTTCAAGGAAATCAGCGAAGCATTCTCGGTTTTATCCGACGCCGAACAGCGCAAAGAGTATGACGCAATCAAGGCCATGGGCTCTGGTGCGAGATTTACTTCCGGTGGTCAAGGTGCTGGCGGAGGCTTCGAAGATGTCTTCTCAAACATCTTTGGTGGTCGCGGTGGCGGCTTTGGCGGAGGTTTCGGGGGATTTGATTTTGGTCCAACACCAGGGATTGATTTAACCGCTAGAACTTCGATTGACTTTATCGATTCCATCAAGGGCGCAACAATAAAGCTAAGCCTGCAGGGAATGGAATCTTTGAACGTGAAGATTCCAGCCGGTGTTGTTGATGGTCAAAAAATCAAACTTCGCGGCAAGGGAAGACCTTCTCCAAACGGTGGACCATCTGGAGATCTCATTGTCACCGTTCGCGTAAAACCACATCCAGTGTTTATTCGCGACGGAATTAACTTGCGCGTAGTAGTTCCGGTTACTTTCACCGAAGCGGCCCTCGGCGCGACTATCTCTGTTCCAACTTTGGGAGCAGAACCTGTGAAGCTTAAGATTCATCCTGGAATTCCAAACGGCCGTGTGCTTCGCATCAAAGGTCGCGGTGTTGACCTTGGAAGCAACCGTGGAGATCTGCTGGCAACAGTTGAAGTTGCGGTCCCTTCACACCTATCTGAAAAAGCCAAGAAAGCTCTTTTGGAATTTGACGAACAAATGCCAAAAGAAGATCCAAGAGCAGAACTTAATTCCAAAGCTGGATTGCTGTAACTAGGGGGTGGGAAATGACTGAGCTTGATGAAAACACTCCGCTCTTTGTTATTTCCGTTGCTGCCGAGCTTGCCCTAATGCACCCTCAGACACTCAGGCAGTATGACCGCCTTGGCTTAGTTTCACCTTCTAGAACCGCAGGTCAATCACGCCGTTACACAATGCGAAATGTTGCACAGCTTCGTGAGATTGCAAGGCTTTCAACAGAGGGTGTTTCCCTAGAAGGCATCAAAAGAATTTTGGACCTTGAAAATCAAAACATCGAGCTCAAAAAAAGAGTCCGAGATTTAGAGCAGGCGCTAGCAAATGAAATGTTGAACCGTCCTGGCGCAAGAATATTCTCTGCAGGTGATCAAGGTATCGAAAGCTTGCTGGCTGGAAAAAGACCTGCCAGGTCAACTCAAGTTGTTTTATGGAGAGCCAGATAGCCAATCCAAATTTGGATTAGGAAATCTCAACAACCACTGGAACGTGATCGCTTGGGCCTTCACCTTTTCGCTCGTCACGCTCAATCTTCGCTGCAGTCACTTTTTCAGCAAAAGAATCCGAACCTAAAATAAAATCGATTCGCATTCCTTCATTTCTTGGAAAGCGAAGTTGCTGGTAGTCCCAGTAGGTATATCCTTCTGGGATTAGTTTTCGAACAACATCTTGCAAACCAATTTGCTCGAAGGCTTCGAAAGCTTGGCGCTCTGCTGCAGAAACGTGGGTCGAGCCAGCAAAAAAGTTAATGTCCCAAACGTCGGTATCAAGTGGTGCGATATTGAAATCTCCCATTAGCGCTAGAGGAGTTGATGGGTCATTTTCCAAACTCTCCGCGGTAATCGCAGCTAGACGATCAAGCCACTCAAGTTTGTATGTGTAATGAGGATCATCCAAAGTTCTGCCGTTTGGAACATACAAACTCCATAGCCGAACCCCGTCAAAAGTAGCGGCTATCGCGCGAGCCTCCTCTTTGGTCTCTGGACCAAAGCCAGGCATTCCGGTAAATCCAATTTCGATGTCCTCTGCTGGAATTCTGGATGCGAAAGCAACACCGTTCCATTGGTTTAGTCCATGCATAGTGATTTGGTAGCCAGCTTCTTCAAACGGGGCATAGGGGAACTGGTCTGGTTTACATTTGATCTCTTGCATTGCCAAAACATCGGTTCCCGAGGCCTCTAGGTAAGCCAATACCCTTCCAACACGCGTTCTAATGGAGTTCACGTTCCAGGTGGCTATTTTCACTCCTTAAACTTATAGGTATGACTTCAAGCTCCAGCGACAAAGCAAAACTTGTTCAGCTAATCGAGGACCTCGCTGTTGTGCACGGAAAGGTAACCCTTTCTAGTGGACTTGAGGCTGATTACTACGTTGATCTTCGACGAGCAACGCTGCACCATGAGGCAGCGCCTCTGATTGGCAAGCTCATGATTGAAATGCTTGAAGAGGCGGGAATCAACAACTTTGATTCTGTTGGTGGACTGACCATGGGCGCAGACCCAGTGGCAACGGCAATGCTGCATCAAGCAAGTGCTATGGGTAAAAAAGTTGATGCCTTTGTGGTTCGCAAAGAAGCAAAGGCTCACGGTATGGGCCGTCAGGTCGAAGGGCCGGATGTATCGGGCAAGTCGCTTATTGTTATTGAAGACACATCAACTACTGGGGGATCACCACTAACCGCAGCCGCTGCTTTGGAAAAAGCTGGCGGCAACATTTTGGCGGTTGCAACCGTGGTGGATAGGAATACCGGTGCCAGACAGGCTATCGAAGCAAAGGGCTATCGTTACCTGTCACTTATCTCGTTAAAGGAATTAGGTTTATAAATTGAGTAGTAGCCGAGGCATTGCCTCGTACATCTTTGTCGAGCTGTCCAATATCACCAGCGTTATCGCAGGGTCCATGGTCTTTATCGCCCTTCCCTGGTTAGCTCTGGAAATTACCGGATCAGCAGCAATGGCTGGGGCCGTTGTCGCGCTTACGGCAATCCCAGGTCTATTTCTGAGTCCAATTCTTGGAACAATCGTTGACCGCATTGGTCGAAAAGTCAGCGCGATTATTTCTGAAGGTCTCTCAGCTGTTGCAATTTTGCTTATTCCGGTTGTTCACAGTTTTGTCGAAATTGGATTCGTACTATTAGTCGTTCTTGCAACGGCACGGGCCATTGTGAACCCAGCAGCCTCGACTGCGAGAAAATCAATCATTCCCGATATCGCAGGACCGGCAAGAATATCTCTAGAGCGCGCAAACTCAATTCACGAGGCGGTTTTTGCAACCGGCTTTGCAATTGGACCTGCGGTTGGAGCGGCCTTCATTGCGTTGATTGGTCCATACGATGTGTTTATTGTTGTGGCAGTGTTTTCCGCCCTATCTTCAATTTCAGCCATGCTGATCAACACTGTTGAGCACCGAGGTGACGGTGTATCTGAAACTGGAAGCTTGCTTCGCGACACTGCTCTTGGTATCAAGACGATTTCGCAAACCCCAGCTGTGTTGATAGGTATGAGCTTTGTTCTGACTCTTGCCATGATTTATCTTCCAACCGAGATGGTTATTCTCCCGGCACATTTCAACGCGCTGGATTATGCAACTGGACTTGGAATTTTGATTTCAACAATGGCTGGAGCTTCAGTTTTGGGGGCATTACTTTTCGAGACTCTTCAGAAGTATCTGAGCTATTCAACAATTTTGAAGTTCGGCTTTATAGGTCTTGGGCTTTCAGTGCTAGTTATGTCATTTATTCCTCCGATGCCGATCATGCTTGCCGCAGGAGCTGTTCTCGGCTTCAGCTGGGGACCACTGATGCCAATGCTGAACACAGTCGTGCAAAGAGTCATTCCTGAAAGTATGCGAGGAAGAGTTTTTGGAATCGAAATGACAATTTGGAGTGCTGGACCAATGCTCACCGCTGTTGGAGTGGGACTTGCTGTTGATGCGGTTGGCGTTCAGCCCGTCTACTTGTTCCTGGCTATTTTGGTTTTGTTGTTATCTGTATTTGTATCTTTCAACAAGGCAAACATTCAATTAGACCAAGCTCAAAAGACTGAGGCAGTTTAGTTGCAGCCCGAAGATTCTGATTTTGTAGCGGAGCAAACCACTTGGGGAGTGGGCCCTTGGGTTGGCGATTTACCTACCGGCACCGATGCTGCAAAATACGATCCAGAGTTACTAGCAAACGGGGACACCAGAAACGTAGTAGACAAATATCGCTACTGGTCGATGGAAGCTATTGTTGCTGACCTAGATTCCAAACGGCACAGCTTCCATGTTGCAATCGAGAACTGGCAGCACGATCTAAACATTGGCTCTATCGTTCGAACCGCAAATGCGTTTCTAGCCGCCGAAGTTCACATCATTGGTAACAGGCGCTGGAATAGACGCGGTGCCATGGTCACCGATCGTTACCAACACATCAAACACCACCCAACCGTTGAGGACTTCGTAGCCTGGGCAGCAACAGCAAACGATGGCAAGGCATTGCCGATAATTGCAATTGATAACGTGCCTGGCTGCAAGCAGCTTGAAAGCTATCAAATTCCAAAAAACTGTGTTTTGCTATTTGGTCAAGAAGGTCCTGGTTTGTCAGAGGCAGCAATAAAAGCTTCAAAAGATGTAGTGGAAATCACCCAGTACGGCTCCACAAGGTCCATAAACGCCAGTGCGGCAGCAGCTATCACCATGCACGCTTGGATCACCCAGCACAAGTTTGGCTCCTAACAAGTCCCCAGAGGCCCAGAACTAGCTAGCTGGTAGGATTTTCTGGTGCCCGCAATAGTCCTAGTTGGCGCCCAATGGGGCGACGAAGGCAAGGGCAAAGCCACAGACTTACTCGGAGATCGAGTCGACTACGTAGTTAGATACCAAGGCGGAAACAACGCCGGACACACAGTCGTTATCGGGGACAAGAAGTTCGCTTTGCACCTACTGCCTAGCGGCATTCTCACACCCGGAGTAATTCCAGTCATCGGTAACGGTGTCGTAATTGACCTTGGCGTTCTAATCAAAGAACTAGATGGCCTTATTGAAAAAGGCGTGGATGTTTCCAAGCTAAAGATCTCTGCCAACGCACATATCATTACGCCTTACCACGTCACGATTGATAAAGTCTCGGAGCGCTTTTTAGGAAAGCGCGCTATTGGAACAACCGGCCGCGGCATCGGACCAACCTACGGTGACAAAGTAGGGCGCCTAGGAATTAGAGTTCAAGACCTTTTCGACGAGAGCATTCTTCGCCAGAAAGTCGAAGCAGCCCTGGCTCAGAAAAACCAATTGCTTTCTAAGGTTTACAACCGCGCGGGCATTAAGGCCGAAGAGATTGTTCGCGAACTACTTAGCTACACCGAGCGCCTTTCTCCAATGGTTTCTGACACCGCACTAGATCTTCACCTAGCTCTAGAAGCTGGCAAGACCGTGTTGCTTGAAGGTGGCCAGGGAACACTTCTGGATGTTGACCACGGTACCTACCCGTTCGTTACCTCAAGCTCGCCTATTGCCGGTGGAGCAACAATTGGTTCTGGAATTGGCCCAACCAAGATCAGCTCAGTGATTGGAATTCTCAAGGCCTACACAACCCGCGTTGGGTCAGGACCTTTCCCAACAGAATTGTTTGACCAGTGGGGCGAATTCTTACGCGAGAAAGGTTTCGAGTTTGGAACTACAACCGGAAGAGAGCGTCGCTGCGGTTGGTTTGATGCACCGGTTGCAAAGTTTGCCACCAGAATCAATGGACTAACTGATATCTTCTTGACCAAGCTTGATGTCTTGACTGGCATCAAAGAGATACCTGTTTGCGTAGCTTATGAAGTAGATGGCGTTCGAACCGAAGAGATTCCAGTTTCCCAGTCTGATTTCCACCACGCTAAGCCAATCTACGAAAACTATCCGGGTTGGGATGAAGACATCACAGGAGCTAAGACCTTTGAAGATCTTCCAAAGAATGCCCAAGACTACGTTCTAGCACTAGAGAAACTTTCTGGAACCAGAATCTCCGCGATTGGTGTTGGTCCTGATCGCAACGCAACAATTGTTCGCCACGATTTATTGCGCGCCTAAGGTTTGAAGACAAGCGGATAAACCGCGTCTAACCAAATACTGTTTTGTCCATCGGCTGCCGAAAAGTAAATTGCTGCGTCGGCTTTTGCGTAGCCACCGTTTTGAAGCAAGAACTTGTAAGCGACAGCTGATTTGTCTTCTGGAACGTACCCAAGCTTTAGCCCTGAGACAAATACCGCTACCGCAGTTTTACTGCTTCTATTGCCAGGATCAACAATCAAAGTGGCAACATCATCCCAATCTCTGCCGTCAATTAGGCCAACGTTTTTCTGGAGAGCAGAAAAGTTTGGCGCGTAGAACGTTTCCCCAACAATTTCAAAGCTGAAACTTTGGTCCCCGAGAAGTTCCCTGGCAGAAACTGCGGTCATTGATCGGTTTGCGTCCAGAATGTTTGGAAGCGGCTTATCACCAACCACTTTTAGAGTGTCGGCTTCAAGAGCGGATTTTCTGGCTCTCGATAGCACCACACCTAGAGCAATTAGTCCACCAAATACCAAAAGCAGCCAAGGAGCTGCTTGGAAGAACTGCGCGGCAAGGGCAAAGATCAAGACCCAGGCAATTATTCCAAAACATGTGCGCATGTTTTCCAATCTAGGCCACGGGTAGGACAATTTCTTGGTTAACTTGTTTTGTGACCAGTTCTGAGTACGCAACCGAACCCGGCGAAAACGATGAAGCAATCGATCGTTGGGGCTCGGCGACATTGGGCCAAGACCCACTTCTTGCTAGCTTCACGCTGGAGCCATATTCTGCGGTTCGCCCACATGTTCCGTTCTATAGGTTTTTTCACTATCCCGACATTTTGGACTTTCGAGCAAACGGTTTCGAAGTTGATCACTTTGTGGAAATCTTCGACTCCCTCGACGAAGCAAGATATTCTCAAGCACTACAGGTTCACAGGCTGCTTCGCCAACGTGGCGGAAATCTAGTTTGGAATGCAAGACGAGCTAGGGAAATAGAGTTTTCAGTTAGAGCCTCTTTACATCGATTTGGTATTTCAGATGTTCCGAGTTTGCTGAGAAAAATGCTTGGTAGGGCATTTCCTGACGAGTCAATTAGTAGCCTTTCCGTAGACCTAATCAACGTCTACTTCTGGGCATGTCTTGCACTAGTTGCAAGAAGGTATTCCTGGAAAGAACCCGCACTTGAAAGATACGCCGACTACCTGGAAATGCCTTTGTTGATTTCAGGTTTACTGCCAGAGAAGGAACAAAATGCTGCTTAGAAAACTAGCTGTTATATCCGCAGGAACAATTCTTCTAACAGGCTGCTCGAGTCTAAGCTTGCCCGATGAGGCGGATGCGCCAGCCTGTGAGGCGATGAGCACAGTTCTAGCTTCAAAACTTGAGACCTTACCAAATGGTGGCTTTGATGCCGTTGCACTTTCAAATTCCATAACTAGCGATGTGCTCTCAGTGGCCCCAGAAGCGTTCCAAGCCAACATCCAAAAAGTTGCTGACGCTTTGGTTACCGACCCAATAAGCGCAACTGAAGTGGCAGCCGCCGCATCTGAGATTGCTATTCGCTGCGCACTTGTGGGTGTGAACTTAGAGTTTCCAAACCCACAAGATCTATTGGGCGGCTAACCTAACGCTCCAAGATCCAGAGAATGTAGAAGCTGGCTCGATTACAACAAGCCCATCTTTGCTGTTAAACGCATTGGGTGGGCCAGAAGCAGGCTCCAGGGCTATGGCAGAGACGTTACCAACCTCAGATTCATAGCTGTCGGTCAGGTATACAACTATGTAACCGAGGTTTTCGCTCTGGCTAAGCTCAATTTTCCAATCTTCCGTTTCCAAAACTGAAACCGCTTCTCCATTTACAAATTCGAAGTCTGTAAATGTGTCATCGAGTCTCACTCCGGTCAAATGCTTCCCAACCCTAAAGTCATAGCCACTTCCGGCTACATTTTGCTTCTCTATGGGTACCTTGTTCTCATTCTGGGTATAGAAGCTCTGGGCTGGAAGAGTTAACTTGGCTCGCTCAGGGTTACCAATTGTGAAGTAAGGGTGAAAGCCAATTACGAATGGGGCTGCTTTGTCACCATCGTTGGCCGCGTAAAACTCGCAGGACAAACCGTTGCCATCAAGAAGATATGAAACTCGAATACTGAGGTTGAACGGGTAACCATTTGGTGAAGCCAAATTGGTCTCTAGAACCACAGAGTTATTGGATCGGTGCTGAATTGAAAACTCCGAATCAAAAACCAATCCGTGGTGGGCATTATTGCGATCTGGCTCATTAATTGGCAGTTTATGTAGATTTCCAGAATCGTCAACCCATTCGCCCTTAGCCAGTCTGTTTTGCCATGGAGCTAAAACTGAACCAGCAAAAACTTTCAAAGGATACGCCGCTTTAGTGGTCAGCTGCTTGGAATCAATTGAAAGCTCCAAGAGGGCAGCACCAGAGGTTGAAATGACTGCTTTTGAGCCGGGTCCAAATTCAAGAGATACTTCGGGCATTTAGCCTCTGCGGAACAGAAAGAACGTGTACATCGCGGAGAAAACAAAACCAATAGCGGCATACAAAATCGTGAACCAGGTTAGCTCTGCCGGAATCAAGAGTGTGATTACTCCTAGTCCAAATGCTGACAGCTGCATAACTGTGCTCGCAAATCTAACTCCGCGGTCATTGGCATACATACTGACAACAACCATGTTTCCAGTAAGGGCCACCAGAGTAATTGCAATCATGCGCATCGACCATTGCTGATCTAAGGATGCTTCTAGCCCCAGTAGCTCAAGGAAAACTACCGGTAATGCGAGTAGGAAAATTGCACTTGCCCCAAAAACCATGGATCCAAATCGAAGGACCATGCGAAGAGCTGTTTGATCTTTTGTTTCGTTCATTAGTTCAGCTTAGCCAAACAAGTCAGGCAAGGTGTTTACCCAAGGAGCACGAAGATCGTTCAGCTTCCAGGTAGCTAAGTCTTGAATGGCAAGCTCGTCCGTATCGTCAGTCACACCAATTCGAAGAACCGGTATTCCCCTTGCTTCACAAAGACCAACAAATTTGACATCATCTTCTCGGCCAACGCTCACTAGAACCCTTCCGGTTGATTCTGAGAACAGCGCTGAGGTGCGATCGACGCCGTCTCGTTCGCAAATCTCAGTGACCCATATTCTGGCTCCCATGTTGAATCGAAGAACTGATTCGGTTAGAGCTTGCGCAAGACCGCCTTCTGATAGGTCCATCGCAGATGCAATTAGGCCTTGGAGGCTTGCGCCATGCATTAGCTCAGCAAGTTTCTTTTCGTAAGCCAGATTAACCTTTGGCGGGTGACCACCCAAGTGAGAGTGAACTACATCGGCCCAAACCGATCCATCGAGCTCATCTTTGGTTACGCCAAGTAGATAGATATTGTTGCCATCGTCTTGCCAGCCTGAAGGAACTCTCCTGGCAACATCGTCGATAACTCCAAGTACTCCAACAACTGGTGTTGGATAAATAGCAACATCTCCGGTCTGGTTATAGAAACTTACGTTTCCACCAGTTACCGGTATTCCAAGCTCTAGGCAACCATCAGCTAAACCGGTAGTTGCCTGCTTGAACTGCCACATCACACCGGAGTTTTCAGGGGAGCCAAAGTTCAAGCAGTTGGTAACAGCAATCGGAACTGCACCGCTTGTTGCAACGTTTCGGTAGGCCTCAGCAAGGGCGAGCTTGGCGCCTTCGTAAGGGTCCAATTGACAGTAACGCCCGTTGGCATCCGTAGAAATTGCAACGCCTAAGCCGGTAGTTTCTGAAACTCGGATCATGCCGGCACCATCTGGATATGCCAGCGCGGTGTTACCTCCGACGTACCTGTCGTACTGGCCAGTAACCCAAGACTTATCTGCTTGGTTGGGGCTAGAAACAATTTGAATGAACTGGCTCGCTAGATCAGAAGAGTTTCCGTTTGCTCTAGCAAGTTTTCTTGAAGCACCCGTGTCTTCATTAAGCGGTTTCTGAAAATTTGGTTTTTTGACTGGTCTCTCATAGACCGGACCGTCGTGGGCCACGGTGCGAGGTGGAACGTTTACTATTTCCTCTTTGCCCCAATTGATGTGTAGGCGGTCTTTCTTGATCACCTTGCCAAGAACTGAAAACTCAACTTCATGGCGTTCAACAATTTTCTTAAAGCTCTTTAGGTGCTTCTTGGGAACGATTGCCATCATTCGCTCTTGGGATTCACTCATCAGGATTTCTTCCGGAGTCAGTGATTCATCGCGTAGCAATACGCTCTTGAGTTGCACCTTCATGCCGCGGCCACCATTAGAGGCAAGCTCACTGGTTGCACACGATAATCCAGCACCGCCAAGGTCCTGAATACCTGCGACAACCCCTGCGGCAAACAATTCAAGGCAGCACTCGATTAGCACCTTCTCGGCGAATGGATCTCCAACTTGAACTGCAGGTCTGCGGCTTGGGCCGGTGGAATCAAAAGTTTCGCTAGCTAGAACTGAAACACCACCGATGCCATCTGCGCCAGTTCTGGCTCCAAACAAAACAACCAAGTCGCCTGGGTTTTCAGCCTTGGCAAGTTTCAAATCTCCGTGCTTCAACGATCCAATACTTAGAGCATTAACTAACGGATTGCCTTGGTAAACCTTGTCGAAAACAGTTTCGCCACCGATGTTGGGCAGTCCTAGGCAGTTTCCGTAAAACGAAATTCCATCCACGACACCGTGCACCACACGTGCCGTGTCTGGATTCTCTGGGGCGCCAAATCGCAGTTGATCCATAACTGCGATTGGCCTTGCGCCCATTGTCAAAATGTCGCGAACAATTCCACCAACACCGGTTGCAGCTCCCTGGAAAGGCTCGATGTAGCTCGGGTGGTTGTGACTTTCAACTTTGAAAGTTACGGCGAGACCTTCGCCGATGTCTACTACACCTGCGTTTTCACCCATTCCCACCAGAAGGTGCTTCTTCATTTCGGGAGTAACTTTTTCACCGAACTGACGAAGGTAAATCTTGGAGGATTTGTAGCTGCAGTGCTCACTCCACATAACCGAGTACATCGCTAGCTCAGCGCTGGTTGGGCGACGACCTAAAATCTCACGAATGCTCTCGTACTCATCTTTTTTGAGTCCCAGTTCTGACCAAGGCTGTTGCTTGTCTGGATCGGCTTGCGCTTGCTTGGTGGTGTCGATAATCATGCGCTAACAACCGAATTCAAAACCGACTGGAAAATCTTCAGCCCATCGATACCAGAGCGCATCGCTACTGGAGAGTCTGGACCAAAGCCAGGCTCAACCGCATGTTCTGGGTGAGGCATTAAACCAACCACGTTGCCGCGTTCGTTTCTAAGACCTGCGATGTCATTCATTGAACCGTTTGGGTTGACACCCAGATACCTAAAGGTAATTAGGCCTTCACCCTCGAGCATCTTGATGGTCTCTTTGGTTGCGATGTAACCACCCTCGCCGTTTTTAAGCGGGATGGTTATTTCATCGCCTTTTTGAAAAGCGTTAGTCCAGGCACTGTCAACATTTTCCACCCGAAGCTTTTGGTCTCTACAAACGAAGTGCTGTTTTTCGTTGCGAATCAATCCACCTGGCAACAGGTGTGATTCGACCAAGATTTGGAAACCGTTACAGATTCCCAAGACAGGCAGACCCTGGTTGGCTTGTTTCATGATGGTTTGCATAACCGGAGCCTGCGCAGCAATTGCTCCGCAGCGAAGGTAGTCACCGTAGCTAAAGCCTCCAGGAAGAACGACAGCGTCTACTTTTTTTATTGATGAGTCTGCATGCCATAGAGAAACTGGCTCACCACCAGCGAGTCTGATTGCCCTTGCGGCGTCGCGGTCGTCTAAAGATCCAGGGAAAGTGACGACGCCTATTTTCATTGCTTAGTCTTGCTCCACAGTCACCGAGACAACGTCCTCGATTACTCCGTTGGTGAGAAAACTCTCTGCTATTTTTTGGGCCTCGGCTAATTGGGCAGCCGTTGGGTTTGATGAATAATGCAATTCAATGCGCTTACCGATGCGAACTGCCTTGATTGCCTTGTGACCGGAACGCTCGAGGGCCTTGGCTACGGCCTTACCCTGCGGATCTAGTAGGTCTTGCTTTGGCATCACCTGAACGACAATTTTCGGCAACTAGTGGCCCCCTATGGTGGCTAAAACAATCTGGGAATAGCTTGAGTTTACTGGTTCGCGTCCGTGAGCTTTTTACGCAACTCCGCATAACGCGAACTTACCTTCTCAACTAGCTCCGGACTCAAAACAGTTGGCGGGTTTGAGCCCTCGGGATCCCAAATCTGAAGCAGCCAGTTCCGAACAATCTGCTTATCAAAGCTCTCGACAGTGTTGCCTTGCTCATAGGCTTCCTTATCCCAGTACCTACTGGAGTCAGGAGTTAGAACCTCATCGGCAAGGACGAGCTCTTGGCTCTTTGGATCCCTACCAAACTCGAACTTGGTATCTGCAAGAACTAAGCCAGCCTTTAGCGCAATCGCGCTTGCTTGGTTGAAAATCTCAATTGAAGTCGAACGCAATTTCTGTGCTGCCTCTTCACCAACAAGCTCAATAACTTTCTTGAAGTCAATGTTTTGATCATGTTCGCCGAGCTCGGCTTTGAAAGCCGGAGTGAAGATTGGCTCGGGTAACTTATCGCCATCTTTGAGACCCGAGGGAAGCTTGATGCCACAGATTTCTCCGGTCGCAAAATATTCTTTGTATCCAGAGCCTGCGATATAACCTCGAACCACGCATTCCACTGGATACATTTCAAGTTTTTTCGCTACCGTTGCCCGATGCGCAACTTCAGCTGGAGCAGCAACATGATGCACACGATGATTTGGAACATCAAGTTTTTCAAACCAAAAATTTGTTATTGCAGTTAGGTTCTCACCTTTTCCAGGAATTGCCGGAGACAAGATGTTGTCAAAAGCGCTAATTCGATCTGATGCGACAATCAAGACCAAATCAGATTGTGAAGAATCTTCTGATTCATAAAGATCTCTTATCTTGCCGCTGTAAAAATGTTTCCAACCAGAAAGTTTGTCTGCCAAGTTACTCAGCTACCCTGGCTGCGATATCAGTGCGGTAGTGCGAACCATCAAGCGTTATCTTCGACAGAGCCTTGTAAGCCCGGTTGCGTGCTTTCTTGAAATTCTTTCCGGTTGCGACAACCGATAAAACCCTTCCAACATCTGAGCCGAAGCAAATCTCAACACCAGATACTTTTGATGCTTTCTTCAAACCTTTGATTTCGCGAACCGGTGCCTGGCTTGCTGGGTAGCCTTCGCTAGCCAATACAACCGTGACTGCAACATCCTGGGTGAACTGCGCATCGGATGCATTTTCAAGATGACCGGTTGCCGCTTTATATAGCAAAGACTCCAGTGGGGTGATCAGTCTTTGCAGTACAACTTGAGTCTCTGGATCGCCGAATCTGGCGTTGAATTCGATAACTCTGATTCCTCGATCCGTAACGATCAATCCGCAATACAACAGTCCAACAAATGGCGCACCCAAATTGGTTAGCTCATTGATTGTTGGTAGCGCAACTGTGTCCTCAACTTCTTGGATGAAGTTTTCAGGTAGCCACGGCAGGGGACTGTATGCACCCATGCCACCGGTGTTTGGACCCTTGTCGTTATCGAAAGCTCGCTTGAAATCTTGGGCTGGTGTTAGCGGCATTACGGATTTTCCATCCGAAAGGAAAAACAAGCTCACTTCTTGGCCAGCAAGAAATTCTTCGACCAAAATCCCCATGTGCATATACTCTGCGGCGTGCTCTAGAGCAGCCTTGGAATCTTCAGTAACGATGACACCTTTACCGGCAGCTAGACCATCGGCCTTGATTACATATGGAGCACCAAAGTCCTCCATCGCTTGTTCGACTTCTTCTATTGTTTTGCACTGTCGTGCCATACCGGTTGGTACTCCAGCAGCTGACATGATTTGCTTTGCAAAAGATTTGCTGCCTTCAAGCTGGGCAGCAACTTGGCTTGGACCAAATACAGCAACGCCTTGTGCTCTTAAAGAATCAGACACCCCTGCAACAAGGGGAGCTTCAGGTCCGATGATGGCAAGTTCAATTCCTTGCTCAAGAGCTAGTTTGTCGACAGCGAGGCGGTCAGTGATATCTACGTTTGGTTCGCACTCAACTTCTTGGGCGATGCCTTTGTTGCCAGGGGTGACCAAAATATCTTTTGAGTCGGTCCCGGTTCTGATGAGGGCTTTCACAATCGCGTGCTCTCTGGCACCCTGACCCAAAATCAGTATCTTCATCTTCCTTAGTTTAGTTAGCTTGAACAAAGTCACTTTTGGGAGTTTGTAGGCTGGAGTTGTGCTTCGCAGAAAGATTTCCCCCTCGGATGGCCAAGCTGCTATCCAAAGCTTTCAAGCAGGATCGGCAACCAGCCAAGAACTAGCAACCGCGGTTAGGTTCTTGCTCGAGGAGCTTGGAACCAGATACCCAGGCGCTGCCGTTGAGGTTCGGGTCCCACCCCTTGGAGCAATTCAGTGCGTGGCTGGACCATCTCATACCCGCGGCACCCCGTCCAATGTTGTTGAGCTTGGCCCAGAGGCATGGCTTGCTCTTGCTCTTGGGGCCCAGAGCTTCGAGGAACTAATCGGGCAAGGAAAATTGACCGCCTCGGGCAATAGGTCAGACCTAACTGATTTGTTCCCTATATTTAAAGCGTGAGCCAAACCCCCATCGTTTCAAATGCAGAGGTAAACATACGGCGCGCTCCAAAATACTTACATTTTGCTTTGACTGGTTTTGTCCTCGGCATCTTCGTAGCTCTTGTCATGGGACTTAGCTCGCCAGCAATCGTTGGACTACTTATTGTCTTTGGTGGCATTGCAGGTGGCGGAACTGGAATCATTCTCGCCCTAGTGTTTGATGCAATCTACCGATCTCGTGGCAAGAAACTTATGGCAACGAAAGTGAACGAGTGATTCGCGGCGACGGCAGACTAAATCACGATCTGCTTCCAGGAGAAAAAGGTCCACAGGATCAGTGTGGAGTTTTCGGAGTTTGGGCTCCAGGCGAAGAAGTTTCTAAGCTGACCTATTTTGGTCTCTATGCGTTGCAGCACCGCGGACAAGAGTCCGCGGGTATTGCAACTTCAAATGGCAAGAAACTTCTGGTTTACAAAGACATGGGACTTGTTTCGCAGGTTTTCTCTGAATCAGCACTTGAATCCCTGGTGGGTCACGTAGCAATCGGTCACACCAGATACTCAACAACTGGTTCTTCATCTTGGCGTAACGCGCAACCAACGCTTGGTAAAACCGCCTCTGGAACTGTTGCACTTGGGCACAACGGAAACCTAACCAACACTTCTGAGTTGCTAGAAATCTTGCGAGCAAACTATCCAGAGCAATCTGATAACGAAATCACCGGCGGTAACACCACCGACACTGCAGTCTTGACAGCTTTGCTTGCAGGTAATCCTGATAACTCACTCGAGAACACAGCTATGGAATTGCTACCCAAAGTAAAGGGTGCCTTTTCTTTGGTGTTCATGGATGAGCAGACACTTTATGCAGCTAGAGACCCACAGGGAGTCAGACCGCTAGTTCTTGGAAGATTGGAACGCGGTTGGGTTGTTGCTTCCGAAACTGCAGCGCTAGATATCGTTGGAGCTTCGTTTGTTCGCGAAGTTGAACCTGGTGAACTTATCGCAATTGACGAGAACGGTTTACGAGCAAAACAATTCGCCAAGCCAAAAAGAGCCGGTTGTGTTTTTGAGTATGTCTACCTCGCCAGACCAGACACTTCTATAAATGGCAGAAATGTTTATGACGCCAGAGTCGAAATGGGCCGAACTTTGGCCAGAGAATATCCAGTTGAAGCAGATCTAGTTATTCCAACACCTGAATCTGGAACACCGGCTGCGATTGGCTTTAGTGAAGAATCTGGAATTCCATACGGTCACGGACTGGTAAAAAACGCATACGTTGGTCGAACCTTTATTGAGCCAAGCCAAACCATTAGACAACTTGGAATTCGTCTGAAGCTCAACCCGCTGAGGGAAGTTATCAAAGGCAAAAGAATCATCGTTGTTGACGATTCCATTGTTAGAGGAAACACCCAGCGGGCACTGGTTCAAATGCTTCGTGAAGCCGGAGCCAAGGAGATTCACGTTCGCATTTCCTCACCGCCAATTACCTGGCCATGTTTTTACGGAGTAGATTTCGCTACTCGCGCAGAACTTATCGCCACCGGTCTTGCTCCAGACGAGGTTCGAATGTCTATCGGAGCTGACAGCCTTGGTTACCTGTCAAAAGAGGGAATGATCAATTCTTCGGAGCAAAAAGAAAGCGAACTTTGCACCGCTTGCTTTACAGGAACCTACCCAATCGAGCTTCCAACGGCAGATCGATTGGGAAAGAACCTTCTCGAAAAAGGTGTCGCAACGATTCACAAAGAGGGCTCTTTCAACAAGGTCTCTAATGACTAACCCTTACGCGGGTAGCGGGGTAGACACCGAAGCTGGCGACTTAGCAGTTTCACTTATGAAAAAAGCTGTTAGTGCAACACATAACAAGAATGTCTTTGGATCCCTTGGCGGATTTGCCGGGGCGATGGACGTGTCTTTTTTGAAAAACTTCCAACAGCCAATCCTTGCTACCTCAACTGACGGTGTTGGAACCAAGGTTGCTATCGCTCAGGCAATAGACAAGCACGACACCATTGGGCAAGACCTGGTTGGCATGGTCGTTGACGACATCGTGGTGATGGGAGCAAAGTCATTGTTTATGACTGATTACATTGCCTGCGGCAAGCTAGTGCCCAGTCGGATTGCCGAAATTGTTACCGGTATCGCCAAGGCATGCAGCGCAGTGGATGTTGCACTCCTTGGTGGAGAAACTGCCGAACACCCAGGTTTACTTGGTGAAAACGAGTACGACGTTGCCGGTGCCGCTGTTGGCGCTGTTGAAGCAGCTAAGGTTTTGGGACCGGAGAAAGTAAAAGTCGGCGATGTTGTTCTAGGGCTCGCTTCTTCTGGATTGCACTCAAACGGCTACTCTTTGGTTCGGAAGATTGTCGAAGACAGCAAATTGGATTACACCCAATCGGTATCCGAGTTTGGATCTAAATCCCTTGGAGAAGTTTTACTCGAGCCAACAATGCTTTACACCGGAGTTCTGAACCAACTACTTGAGTCAGAGTTAGGAAATTCTGTTCACGCCTTAAGCCATATCACCGGCGGTGGAATTGCGGCAAATCTTTCTAGGGTGTTACCTGTTGGCGTTTCGCTTGAAATATCCAGAGCGAGTTGGTCACCACAGGACGTGTTCAAAGTTCTTGCTGAGTGGGGGGCATACCAACTGGAATCACTTGAAGGAACCTGGAATCTAGGTTTAGGTTTCGCGGCTGTTGTTGACTCATCTGCAGCAAATGCAATATCAGCAAAGCTCAATCAACTTGGCGTAAAGACTTGGCAATTAGGTGTTATGGAAAGATCAAATGACATTTCAGGTTTTGTTACCTCCGCCAAGGGAGTGGAAGGCGGGGCAGTTCGCCTGAGCGGAAGCTACGCCTAGGAACTAACCCTCGGGGTAGAAGTTAACTGCTCCTCTAACCCAGACGGTTACTTTCATTCCAATTTCTGGTGCGAATGGTCCTGAAGACCTGGCGCGAATAAGTTGCTTTGGAGTCTGAACATCAACAACTGCATCGTGACCAAAAAACTGTCTTCCAACTACCGTGGAGTCCCCGTTTAGATCTGGCTGCAAATAGAAATTCTCCGGGCGAATGGCAACTTTTCCGTGGCTACCTTCAGCAGATGAATTAAGCGGAGTCAGGTTTCCAAGAGAAGTAACAACTTTGCCACCTTCGATTACTCCAGCGACAATCACCGAGTCCCCCAAAAATGTAGCCACCCCTAGATCAACTGGTGAAGAGTAAATCTCTCTCGGATTACCAATTTGAGCAAAATTTCCATCACGAAGTAAGGCAACCCGGTCAGCAATCGAAAGAGCTTCTTCTTGGTCGTGAGTTACCAAAATGGTTGTGGAACCAGTTTTATCCAGTACTTCACGAACATCGTCGCGAATGCGACCGCGCAGTTCGGCATCGAGTGCCGAGAAAGGCTCGTCCAACAAAATAAGCTCTGGCTCTGGAGCTAGTGCTCGCGCGAGTGCAACGCGGTGCTTTTGACCACCAGATAGCGATGAGCTATCTGAAGATTCAAAAGCACTCATTTGTACCAAATCAAGCAAGGTTCTAACTCTTGAAACTTTTGCTTCTTTGGACAAACCCTTGAGACCGAATGCGATGTTTTCAAAAACGTTTAGGTGTGGGAATAGCGCAGCGTCTTGGGGAACGTAACCGACCTTTCTGGCTTGGGCGGCAACGAAGATTCCTTCAGCGGCAACTTTGTTGCCTGCAATTGAAATCTCACCGGTATCTGGTGTATCAAAGCCCGCAATCAATCGAAGCAAGGTGGTCTTTCCAGATCCAGAAGAGCCCAAAACAGAAACAAACTCTTTGGGGGCAATCTCAATTGAAAGATTTTGAAGGACAGGCTGTGGACCAAAGGCCTTAGTTAGGTTAGAAATTTTTAGAGTTGAGCTCACTGGTAACGCTCCATCTCCATAGGTTCAAGATCTTTTCTGATGGCTCGATTTAGAAGCCAAGCTGGAAAGCCAGCCAGCACTACCAAAAGTAATGCATAAGGTGCCGCAGTGGAAAAGGCAGCTACCGAAGTCTCGGTCCAGAGCCTGGTGGCTAGGGTCTCCATCCCCGTTGGACGCAACAGCAAAGTTGCCGGAAGCTCTTTCAATACTGTCAAGATCACAAGCGTTGTAGCAGCAAAAATCCCGGGACCGGCAATTGGCAACACAACTTTACGAAGTGTCTGCATGGTGGATAAACCAAGCGATGAAGAAACCTCGTCTAGTGCCTTAGGGGACTGACGAATTGGTGTTGAAACCGCTGCTAATGCATTTGGCAAAAACAAAGCTAAGTAGGCAATTAGAACCAACAAAGTGGTTTGGTAAACCCAGGGGACTACTTGGTTGGAGAAAAACACCAGCGCCAATGCAACAACAATTCCAGGGGTAGCGTGCGTGACCCAAACTGATCTTTCCAAAACAACGTTGAACTTTCTTCGATGCCGGATAGTCAACACGGCAATTGCCAGGGCTGCGAAAGTGGTAAGCAAACCTCCAGAAACCGCTAAGCCGACTGAGTTAGTAAGTGCACCAAGAACCACTGCCCAATCAACAGAACCAAAGCCTTCGACGCTCCAACTAAGCAAGCTGCCAAGTGGCACCAGCAAACTAACTGTGGCAAGTCCTAGCAAAATTAGAACCATCGGAGCTTTCCAACGCCCAAGTTCAACTAAACCTAGCCTGCTGGCAATTTTCCCAGCGGCAAACTTTTGTCCCCTGGCTTTGGATTCAAAGTAAAGAACCAAGACGGTTACCAAAACCAAAACAAGAGCTAGCGCAGCTGCTTGGTTCCGATCAAAGCTTGCCCGGTAAGCGTTATAGATTGCTCTAGTAAAAGTGTCGTAACGCACGATGCTGACTGCACCAAAATCACTCAACACGTAGAGTGCAGAAAGTAGACCACCAGATACCGCAGCGGTTCTGATGTTTGGCCAGGTAACTTTTCTAAAAACTTGAAGTTTTGTTGCTCCTAGAGATTGGGCAACCTCCTCGGTTCCAGCATCGAATCGAACCAGGGCAGCAGAAACCGCCAGATAAACCAGAGGGGCAGTTCCAACAGTTAGTAGTAACCAGGCAGCAAAGAATCCACTGAAGCCTGGGATAACTGCAATCCAGGCGTAGGCCGCCACATAAGAAGGTATAGCAAGGGGAAGCGCTGCTAAAACTGAGAAGATCTTTCGACCAGGCAAGTTTGAACGAACCGCAACCCAAGCCTGCATTGAGCCAAGCACCACCGCCGAAACCGAAACGGCAGCAGCTAGCGCTAGCGAATTGATTATGAGCTCAAGAGTCCTTGCTTGAAAAATCAATTCAGCAAGTTCACTGAATCCAATGCTTGCCACTCGAACCAGCAGGTAAATCAGGGGGATTAGGGAGATTAGCACGGCCGCTACCGCCACTAGCAAAATTGCTAGCGGTGGTCTTGACCTAGCTGTTGGAATCAGAGCAGTCCGGCCTTTCGAATTAGCTCGAGTGTTTCGGCAAGAGAGTCAAGATCGGATAAATCAATATCTGGAGCCTTAATCTCGCCGAAGGGTTTAACACCTGCAACATCTGGAACTCCAGTTAGTGAGTACTCTCTGGTTCTTTCAACAAAGTAGTTCTGGGCAGTATCGCCAAGTAACCACTTCACAAAAACGTTGGCGCTTGGATTATCAGATAGCACCGCAACACCGGCAACATTTATTAGGTTGCCCGCGTCTTGGTCTTCAAACCAAGCAAGTTCGGATTTCATGTTGCCAACACCTTTTTCGTTCTCTAATTCAAACCAGTAGTAGTGGTTGATTAAGCCAGCATCAACTACCCCGTCTTCAACTGCCTGCATGATTAGGCCGTTCTTTTCAAATAAAACTGCATTTTCTTTCATGGCAACCAAAAACTCTTCCGCTGCCTGGTCACCTTCGGTAATCCGGATGGCGGTTATAAACGCTTGGAAAGATGCATTGGTCGGTGCAATTGCAATGCGTCCTTTCCAACTTGGTTCCATAAGGTCCTTATAAGAAGTTGGAATCTCAGTAACTTTTTCTGGATTAACAACCAAGACCCTGGCTCGACCTGATACTCCAACCCACTGCGAATCTTTCGATTTGTAAGATGCGTCAACTAGGTCGGTGATGTCTGACGGGAGAGGCTTCGTTAGCCCTTGCTTGGCAAGAGCACCGAGTGCCCCAGCGTCTTGAGAGAAGAACACATCTGCTTGCACGTTGCTGCCTTCTTCGAGAATCTGGGCGGCTAACTCGGCGGAGTCTCCGTAGCGCACGTTTACCGCTATGCCGGTTTCTTGGGTGAAGGTATCAAGAAGATCGGTAATCAGCGTTTCGCTTCTACCGGAGTAAATAGTTATCGACTCAGCAGAGTCAGAAGTTGTTGGTGCGCAGCCGCTTAGGGCGATAATTGGGGCCAGCGCGAGCGCGGCTAGGAAGTAACTATTTTTCTTCTTATTCAATTGGCACTACTTTCAGTTTCGGATCGAATGTCATTTCGACCGTCTGGTTCGCCTAGTAGCTGTTGCAACCAGGACTTTAGAGGTCCTAAGAGTTTTTTGCTGACTCTTCTTCGCCCTCTTCATCGTCGTAGAGGTCCGCCCACTTGTCCTCGTAATCAGGCTCAGCTGAGCTTGATGGTGCTGTGAGTTCTTTTTCTAGCGCACTGTAATCAGTAGAAGGGCTGAAGTATTTCAGCTCGCGAGCTACTTTGGTGTGTTTTGCTTTTTGACGGCCACGCCCCATGGCGAGACCCCCTTTTTGTCTTGGCCACGCCGATTAAGACGCAGAATCGATGAAATCTGATCCAAGTTTAGCATCCAGGCCCCCTGTTTGGTCTAGAGCAATATTGACGCTGTGAGGAAGCTCACAGCTGGAATCAACAGATTCAAAACAATATTCAGTGAAGCTAAAGCCAATTGTTTCTTGGCAACCAGGTTGTGGGTTTGAGCTGCAAAAGTCGAAAAGGTTGAAAGCCCTCCTGCTAACCCAACAATTAACCAGGCAGTTTCTATTGATCCGCCAATTGCCAACCCAGCGATAAACGACCCAATTGAGTTAGCAAGCAGGATTCCCCAAGGCAACTTCCCTGACCAAGTGCTGAGCCCATATCTAGCCACCGCCCCAAAGCCTCCAGCTATGGCCACCAAAACAAAACTCGTTGCAAGCGTCATTTAGTTGTCCCACCTGCCATGATCAAACCCAAACGGTAAGCGGCAACACCTATTACTAGTTGTAGGAACACAAGTAGCCAATAGATTGGCCCAGCAGCGGATAACCCAAGATCAGCACCCGCGGTGATTACTGCCAGGCCGCTCATTGTTGTGAAGCCGCCTAAGAAACCAACTCCCCAAAAGGACTGTTTGGCTGGCCCGGAAAAGTATTTATGGACACTGACAAAACCCAACAGGGCAGCGCCTAAAAGATTGACGATGCTGGTGAGGATTATTTGCCCCTGAGGCAAAGTGCCAAGCAGGATTTCGATTGTGTAGCGAAGTAAAGTACCCAATGCCCCGCCAGCAAAAACTAGCGGGAGCAATTGTTTCGAAACCATGGGCATGGGGTAGATGCTACCCGCACATGGTGGCTCCGACCGGCGTCGATCCGGTGACCTAACGATTTTCAGTCGTTCGCTCTACCAACTGAGCTACAGAGCCTTGGGTGGTCAAGCCACCCCCATTCAATAAAAGCCCTCAAAAGAGGGCTTCTAAAGAAGCGACCCTGACCGGACTTGAACCGGCGACCTTCGCCGTGACAGGGCGACGCGCTAACCAACTGCGCTACAGGGCCTCGTTGCTACGAGCCACACATTTGTGACCCCAACGGGATTCGAACCCGTGCTACTGCCGTGAAAGGGCAGCGTCCTAGGCCACTAAACGATGGGGCCTACAAAGCTTGGAACTTCATAGCACCAACACCAAACCTAGTCCCCAGATCCCTTGTTTAGCAAGCCCGATGGGCCTAGAACCCGCTAAAAATCGACACCCACAGCAATCCTTCAGGTAATACCTCAAGGTTTCGTGTTAGCTTGAAAAATATGTCTACGAGACGCAAATCTTTTATTGCCGTAATCGCGAGCCTAGGTCTAGTTCTTGGAGCTGCACTGAGCGGTCCTGCTTTCGCAAACCCAAATTACCCTTCGGCCGCCGAGGTTGCCGCAGCCAAGGCTAACGTCACTGCCAAGCAAAACATGATTGTCCGCATTGAGAACCTAATTGCGGATTTGGAAGATGCGCTAGAGCCCCTCAACCGCGAAGCCAGCATCAAATCTGAAATCTATAACGTCGCTAAAGAAGAAGTAGCGGTAGTTACTAGGAAAGTAGAAGTGCTGCGGGTACAGGCCGAAGACGCGCTCGCCGAAGCTGAACAAGCCACCGAACAGCTTGGCCAAATCGCATCGCAGATGTTCCGCGGTGGGGCGGGAGGAACATCTCTAAATCTGTTCTTGAATTCTGACGTTGCAGATGATCTTTTATACCAACTTGGCGCCCAAGAGAAACTGGCCCAGCAGACTGAAGTGATTTATCAAAAGTCTCTTGAAAGACAACGCCTGGCAAAATCCATCACAGATGAACTTGCCGCAGCAGAAGCTGAGCTTGCAGCCATTGCTGCAATCGCCGAAGCAGCATTTGCCGAGGCTCAAGCAGCCGCCGATGCGGTAACAGCAAAACTTGAAGAGAACCAGCGCCAAAATGCCATTTTCTATTCACAGCTAGCGAGCCTTCGAAACACTGCCTCCGATCTAGAAAGGCAACGAGCTGAAGGTTTAGCTTGGGAGCGCAGACAAGCACAAGGTGGTGGATTGCCGCCTGCTCCGGAACTTTATTCTGTTGGAGCACCTAATCCAGAAAAGGTTGCTCAGGCAATTTCGTTCGCTAAAGCTCAACTGGGTAAGCCATATCGTCTTGGCGCTACCGGACCAAACTCTTGGGACTGTTCTAGCTTGACCTTGAAATCTTACGCAGCAGCGGGAATTAATATTGGCTGGCACTCAGCCTCACGCCAATTCATGACAGCCGCAGATCGACGTCAATTGGTTCCACTAAGTCAACTTCAGGCTGGCGATTTAATTTTCTGGTCAACAAGTCGCGACTACTGGAACAGAACGGTTTTGAATAAATATCACATCGGAATGTATTTAGGTAATGACCTGTTCATTGAAGCCCCGAACCCGTCGGCACCAGTAAGAATTAGAAACTTGAGTGGTCGAACCGGAGAACTTGTTCCGTATGCAGCAAGGCCATCAGCCTAAAGTTTTTAGTGCTTGTAGTTGGCCTTTGCTTCAGCGATGATTCTTTCCGCTTCAGCTTTGCCAGCCCACTTACCTAACTTGACCCACTTGCCTGGCTCTAGATCTTTGTAGTGAGCAAAAAAGTGTTCGATCTCATTCTTGGTTTGCTCAGGAACGTCTTTGATGTCTTGAATGTGATCCCAGCGCTTGTCGCCAGCAGGAACACATAAGACCTTCTCATCGATTCCGCCATCGTCTTCCATTGGCAAAACGCCAACTGGACGCGCCTTGATAACTACTCCCGGGTAAACCGGAAACTCAAGCAGCACTAAAACATCTAGCGGGTCGCCATCGCCACCCAAGGTCTTTTCGAAGTATCCGTAATCTGCTGGGTAAACAAAAGGGGTGTAGAGCACGCGGTCTAAGTGCACGCGACCAGTTTCATGGTCTACTTCGTACTTGTTCCTAGAACCCCGAGGGATCTCGATTACGACTTCAAACATTGCTCTCCTCAATAGGCTTACCTAATAAAGATTATCTAATCAAAGGATTTATTGTGTCTCAACGCAAGCGGCTTAGCCCCTCTCAGGGAGCAATCCGCCACGCAGTTCGCGAGGTCCTAGCTACAAACACCAAACCCGGGCAAAAACTGCTTATTGCCGTCTCCGGAGGCGCGGACTCTTTGGCCCTCGCCTCAGCAACGCTATTTGAATCAAAAAAACTGCAACTGCAAGTTGCGACCGTAACTATTGACCATGGCCTTCAAAAAGTATCCGCAAAAGTTACCGAGCAAACATTAAAAAAGCTTCACCAAATTGGCATCACCGAAGCCTGGAGTAAAAAAGTAAAAGTTGGAACCAAGGGTGGACCAGAAGCTGCCGCTAGAGACGCAAGATATGAAGCACTCGAAAGCATTCGTATTGAAAGCAAGTCAGATTTCATCGTTCTGGGCCACACCGCTAACGATCAAGCAGAAACAGTTTTACTTGGACTAACCAGGGGTTCTGGCTCTAGATCACTTTCTGGAATGAGCGCTAGAAGTGGGAAACTGCTTCGGCCACTACTCGCTATTGAGAGACAAACTACGGAGCAGTTTTGCAAAGATGAAAAGATTTCACCTTGGCAAGATCCACAAAACAAGGACCCCAAGTTTCTTAGAGTTCGAATTAGAAAAGTCGTCCTTCCATTTCTCGAGAAACAACTCGGCAACGGTATTTTCAGCACCTTGATTCGAACCAGCAGCCAGCTGCAAGAAGACGATCAATACCTAAGTCAGGTAGCAGCAAAAGCTTTCAAGAAAATTGCCAATACTGGTTCGCGCTCGGTGAGCCTGTCTCAACCTGAGCTACTGAAATTGCCGGAGGCAATTCGCAACCGTGTGATTAAATCAGCAATTGATTATTTCGGGGTCGATTCATCTAGGGTGCATGTTTTGGCTGTTGCAGATTTGGTTTTGAACTGGCATGGTCAAAAGCCCCTGGCACTTCCAGGCGTTAGAGTAGAGCGCAAAGGTAAAACCATCACACTAAAAGCCACCCAGGAGAAGTAATTGGATCTCGAAGCAGTATCTTCGGAAATTACAAAAGTTCTTGTTACAGAAGAGCAAATCAAAACACGCGTCGCGGAACTGGCAAAAGAAATTGATAGCCACTACGCCGGTAAAGATCTTTTGCTGGTCGGTGTTCTAAAAGGCGCGGTGATGTTCATGGCTGATATGTCCAGAGCGCTGCAGACTCGGGTGCAGATGGATTGGATGGCGGTTTCTTCCTACGGATCAGGAACCACTTCTTCTGGTGTAGTTCGAATTCTGAAAGATTTGGACACCGACGTATTGGGTAAGAACGTTCTAATTGTTGAAGACATTGTTGATTCAGGCCTGACTCTTTCTTGGTTGGTCTCCAACTTGGAAGCTCGAGGTGCTGCTTCTGTGCAGGTAGTAACCCTGCTTAGAAAACCAGATGCTGCCAAGGTAGAAGTAGATGTGCGCTGGGTTGGCTTTGAGATCCCTAATGAATTCGTGGTTGGTTACGGACTGGACTGGAACGAGCGGTACCGCACCCTGCCTGGGGTAGCGATTCTCTCGCCGGCTGTCTATTCCTAGGAATCTGTCAGTCTGCCTGGGATAACCTAGGAGTCTATGAATCTCAAAAAAATCCTCTCAGGTCCGTTTGTCTGGATATTTCTAGCTATCCTCATTTTGGTAGTTGGAACCAGCCTCATAAACAACCAAACCTTCCAGCAGGTTGATACCAAGTACGGTCTTGAGCTAATCGAATCCGGCAAAGCTAAGTCTGTAAAAATTCTTGACGGTGATCAGAGAGTCGATGTTGAACTAATCAACCCCGACAAAGAGTTTGGTTCTCAGGTTCAATTCTTTTATGTTGGCCCACGAGGCGATCAAGTTGTTGAAGTAATCACCAATGCAACCATCGCCGATGGATATAACGACGAGGTTCCAAACACTCCTTGGTACTTAGCACTGCTTGGTTCACTGCTGCCGTTTATTCTGATTGGTTTGATTTTCTGGTTCTTACTTTCCTCAATGCAAGGTGGCGGCGGAAAAGTAATGCAGTTTGGAAAATCTAAAGCAAAGATGGTGACCAAAGAATCTTCAACAGTCACCTTTAAAGATGTCGCTGGAATTGATGAGGCTCTCGAAGAGCTAGAAGAAATCCGAGACTTTTTGAAAAAGCCTGAGCGCTTCAAAGCTCTCGGAGCCAAGATTCCAAGAGGAGTTCTGCTTTATGGCCCTCCAGGAACGGGAAAGACATTGGTTGCCAAGGCAGTCGCCGGTGAAGCAGGCGTTCCCTTCTTCTCAATTTCTGGTTCTGACTTTGTTGAAATGTTCGTAGGTGTTGGAGCTTCCAGGGTTCGTGACTTGTTCGAGCAAGCCAAGCAGGCTTCCCCAGCAATAATCTTTGTTGACGAAATTGATGCCGTTGGTCGTCAGCGAGGTGCTGGAATCGGTGGTGGAAACGATGAGCGCGAGCAGACTCTAAACCAGTTGCTTGTTGAGATGGACGGATTCGATTCGGATACCAACGTGATCTTGATTGCCGCTACCAACCGTCCAGATGTTCTAGACCCAGCACTGCTAAGACCTGGACGATTTGATCGCCAGATTGGTGTTGGAGCACCAGATCTTGCAGGACGTGAACAGATCCTTCGAGTCCACGCAAAGAACAAACCAATTGCAGAAGATGTTGACCTTGCCCTAATTGCTCGCAGAACACCTGGCTTTACCGGTGCCGACTTGGCAAACGTACTAAATGAAGCAGCACTGCTTTCTGCAAGAGAGAATCTAAAAACCGTAACTGCTGAAATCATTGACGAAGCAATTGATCGAGTAATCGGTGGACCACAAAAGAAGTCCCGATTAATGAAAGACGAAGAAAGACTAAACACCGCGTACCACGAAGCAGGGCACGCATTAGTTGCCGCATCTATGAACAACTCGGACCCAGTGACCAAAGTCACTATTTTGCCTAGAGGCCGCGCCCTTGGATACACCATGGTTTTGCCAACGGAAGATCGTTACTCGGTAACTAGAAACCAGTTGCTTGATCAGATTGCATACGCCCTTGGTGGCCGCGCTGCCGAAGAAATTGTTTTCCACGATCCAACCACAGGTGCATCGAATGACTTCGAGAAGGCAACAAAAATTGCTAGACAGATGGTGACCCTGTTTGGCTTCTCTTCTTCGGTCGGAACCGTTTCTTATGGAGGCGGTGGCGAAGTATTCATCGGTCGCGACATGGCACAAGCGCGTGAGTACTCAGATGAAGTAGCGCACCAAATAGATCTAGAGATTCGCAAGATCTTGGACACAGCTCACGATGAGGCTTACAAGGCACTAAATGCTAATCGCAAGGCGCTGGATGTTATGGCAAAAGAGTTGATGGAAAAAGAAACTCTGAATCAAGATGACATCGCAAGAATTTTCAAGGGAATCAAAAAATCTCCGAAGCGCAAGCCTTGGCTATCGAAGGCTTCTAGGCCTGGATCCAAGAAGGGCCCAATCGCTATACCTTCTAAGGGCTCCACTACAGCCAAGGTTGCAGCAAAGAAAAAAGCTGATGCCCAAACAGCGAAGGACACAGCCAAGGCGGCCTCCAAGAAGAAAACGAAACCCGTCGCCAAAAAAGCCACACGGGTAGTTAAGAAAAAGTAATTGGTTGATGTAGATCGCATTAAAAAGGCGGTGACCGAGCTACTCACTGCAATTGGCGAAGACCCCAACCGCTTGGAGCTTAAGGCTACGCCAGAAAAGTTTGCTGGTGCATACCAAGAGTTTTTCAAGGGTGTTGGAGTTGACCCGCTAAAGGTTCTCGAAGACTCTTTTCCAGCAGAGCAAAACGATGTAGTAATTCTTAAAGACATCGAACTGGTTTCGATTTGCGAACACCACTTACTTCCTTTTACTGGTGTGGCGCACGTTGCCTACCTACCCAAAGACAGGGTTGTCGGACTTGGACGCATTCCTAAACTGGTTGAAGTGCTTGCCGCCAGACCCCAGTTACAAGAGAACCTAACTTCTCAAATAGCTGAAGCAATTCAGCAGGGACTGGATGCCGAAGGAGTTCTTGTAGTTATTGAAGCAAGACATCACTGCGTTGCCTCCAGAGGAGCCCGACAGCCAGAAGCAAACACCGTAACCGTGAAGGCTCTTGGTAAATACAGCCAGGCCATCGATCGCCAAGAGATTATGGCCCTGATTTCCAAGTGAAGACGTTTTCAAGACCACTGATCATGGGTGTAGTAAACATCACCCCAGATTCCTTCTCCGATGGCGGAGACTTTCTAAGCGCCGATGACGCACTAGCTCACGCTCTTGAACTTGTATCGCAAGGTGCAAACATTGTTGACCTAGGTGGAGAATCCACCAAGCCTGGTGCCCTGAGAGTCAAAATCGAAGAGGAACAATCCAGGGTAATCCCCGTTATTGAATCTTTGATGTCCAACGAAAACTTTATTTCAAGCCGTGCCCAAATCAGCATCGACACCATGAACAGTGAAACAGCAGTTTTGGCCGTGCAGGCGGGAGCAACGATTGTTAACGATGTTTCTGGCGGGCTAGCAGATGAAGAAATGTTTCGAGCCCTGCAACCTCTTAGTTGCAAGTTCATCATTAGTCACTGGCGAGGCTTCAGCGAAACTATGGATTCTCTGAACAATTACGAATCCGTTGCCGCCGATGTTGCCAAAGAGCTTCGGGCTAGAGTCAGCAAAGCTATTGATGCGGGTATCTCTAGGGACAGGTTGATTATTGATCCAGGTCTCGGGTTCGCAAAAGACATAACCCAGAACTGGCATCTGGTTGCAAGGCTGGATGAACTAGAAAAACTAGATCTACCAATACTTGTTGGAGCATCAAGAAAGCGCTTTATTGCTGGCGCTCTAGAGCCAGATAGCCAAGGACAAGTCAGTAACCAGAGGCGAGATTTGGCTACCGCAGTGTTGACAGCGCTGCTGCTACAGCGAAAGCTTTGGGGAGTTCGAGTGCACAACGTCTCGACCACCCTTGATGCAATTCAAGTGGTCGAAGCCCTTGCAGTTGCAAATGAAGATACCGGTGGGCAGAGTTAGTCCATGACCCAGAAAATTGAGATTAGAGGCCTCAGGATCTTTGGCCACCATGGTGTCATGGAGCAAGAAAGGCAAAACGGCCAATACTTTATTGTCGATGCCAAGATTTGGATTGACAGCAAGAGAGCTGCTGCCACGGATGACATTTCCAACACCGTTAGCTACGCAGAAATTGCTCAACTAATTTCAAAAAACGTGGGCCAAAACCCAGTCAATCTTTTGGAAACACTTTCCCAGCGACTAGCCGATGAGGTTTTGTTTGCCGCCAGCCCATGGGCTAAAAAGGTAAAAGTCACAGTTTCCAAACCTGATGCCCCGATAGATCTTTTCTTTGACACAGTTGCGGTGACAGCCAGCGCCAAGAAACCAGACTGATGTTTGGTTGGAAGATTGCAGTTCTAGCGCTAGGTTCCAATCTTGGAGACCGTGGAGAAACAATCCACTCGGCAATCGAGCAACTTGGCGCTCATCCAAAGATTCGTGTCTTGGAAAAATCTCCACTCGTGGAGTCAATTGCAGTAACCGAATCGGGTCTTGATGAATCAAAACCCAACTACCTAAACGGTGTAGTCAAAATTGCCACCAAGCTGAGTCCAAAAAAACTTCTTGAAGCTACGTCGGATATCGAGCAGTCACACGGTCGCGTGCGCGAACGCCGTTGGGAATCAAGATCACTAGATATTGACATCATCACTTATGAAAACAAGAAGCAAGAATCAAAGAACCTAATCCTGCCGCACCCAAGAGCTCACGAGCGAGCATTCGTTCTAGTTCCTTGGTCTCTTATGGATAGTGAGGCGCAGCTAATTGGATTCGGAAAAGTTTCTGAACTAGCAGAGCCAATCAAGAGCCAAGTCTGGTTGCAAAAATGAAGCCGACAAAAATAAGCCAGGTATTGGCAGTTGTCTTTGGCCTTACCGTATTTTCTTTTCTTGCCGTTCGCTTGCTTGTTGCAAACGGCATGGCCGTTCCAGCTTCGCCAACTAATCTTTTGGTAACCCTAGCGGCAATCGCGCTGATTCTCTTGGGGCTTTCTGTTCCCATCTGGCGATACAAGTCATCCCTATCTCAATACACAAAAGGGCCAAGACCCAAAAGGGTTGATCCGTTTTATGCAGTTAGGGTTCTTCTGCTTGCAAAGGCGAGTGCCCTAACTGGTTCGGGGTTTGTGGGCTGGCATTTAGGGGCAATGATTGCGCAGCTGAGTTTGCCTGTTAGTTTTACTGCAGCACTAGTTCAGAATAGTTTTGGCCTCATTGCGAGCTTGGTACTTACCGTTGCTGCGATTGTGTCGGAACAAATATGTCGACTACCCGATGAGCCCAAAGATAATCAGACAGATCAGATGGTGAGCAATTGAAACAGGGAAGACTAAACATCGGCCTTGTGGGCGCAGACGCGATAGGAGTCGCAATCGCAACAGCCTTGCAAGACGCAGGACACCTGGTCGTTGCTTTGCCGAAAGATCAATCTGCCTCAAAAGACAAACTGGAGCACTTGTTCCCAACCGCAAAGGCTCTATCAAATGACGACATTCTTGCGGCATCAGATTTAGTGCTGCTAGCCGTTCCAGCAAACATTATCGAGTCAACCGCCGCAAGCCTGGCTGAATCAAATTCCTGGCGCAAAGGACAGCTTGTTGTTCACTTTGCGCCTAACCATGGCCATGAGATTTTGGAAGCTGCAACAGCGCAAGGCGCTATCGCACTAGCTATTCATCCTGCGATGCATTTCACCGGAACAAGCCTTGATCTTCGCCGCATGAAAGAAAGCTACTTCGCCGTGAGCGCTCCGCAGGTAGCACTCCCGATAGCTCAGGCGCTCGTTATTGAAATGGGGGCCGAGCCGATAGTCATCGAAGCTTCTGGTCGCGATAGCTACTTCGAGGCAATTGAGGTTGCCAGTAATTTCTCGGCGATGATTGTGAACCAGGCTGTTGGATTACTTGAGCAAGCAGGAGTTGAAAACCCGGCACTTGTTATTGCGCCAGTCATCGAAAGCGCCGTGGACCAAGCTCTTTCCAAGGGTCACCGAAGCATTGACCCAACTGAACTACTGGATGAGCAGTAAATGAAAACCATTCGCACCGTGTCTGCGCTAAGCGCCGAGTTAGCCACAGCAAGACAAAGCGGTAAGAAAATATCCTTTGTCCCAACCATGGGTGCGATTCACGCGGGCCACTTGTCATTAATTGAAATAGCCAAAAAGCAATCAGGCTTAGTTGTTGCTTCGATATTTGTGAATCCACTGCAGTTCAATTCGGCATCGGATTTTGATCTTTACCCAAGGAACGAAGCGGCTGACACTGCCGCTTTGGAATCTGCCGGTACAGATGTTTTGTTCTTGCCCAGCGTTGAAGAGATTTATCCAAATGGCAAAGTCAACACCCACTCCGCTGGACCAATTGGAGATATCTTTGAGGGTCAGGCAAGAAAAGAACATTTCGATGGCATGCTCACGGTTGTTGCAAGACTGTTCGAGATCGTTAGCCCTGATGTTGCAGTCTTTGGAGCTAAAGATGCCCAGCAACTGTTCTTGATCCGAAGGATGCTACAACAGGAGAAAAACTCTGACTGGGGTAGCAAGTTGCAGCTGGTAGAAGGCCCAACAATTAGAGAATCCACCGGCTTGGCACTATCGAGCCGGAACCAAAGGCTTAGTGCGAGTGAAATGCAGGTCGCGCTTTCACTATCGGAGGCTCTCGATAAAGCACACAAGTGCGCAGCCAAAGGTGAAGGAATTTCGAGCGCTCTTGCCGAGGCAATGAAAGTCTTTAGTTCAAATCCAGAGGCTAAACTTGATTATCTGGCGCTTGTGAATCCAGAATCCTTTGAAGCCTTAGAGGATGGTTTCACTGGCCAGGCACTGATGATTGTTGCTGCAGAGGTGGGCAATGTTCGACTGATTGACAATAGGTCAATCACTTTCTAGGAGCAAGATGAGCGAGAATCTCGAGAACGAGGCAGAAGACCTCCCCGAGCAGATTGCCATTCGCCTCGCTAAGCGCGACAAACTTCAAGAAACGGGAAGCGCTTACCCGGTCTCACTTCCAATCACTCACACCATCGGAGAAGTAAGAAACAAGTTTCCGAACTTGGAAATCGATGTTTCAACCGGCGAAAAAGTGGCAGTTTCTGGTCGAGTAGTTTTTGCCCGTAACACCGGAAAGCTTTGCTTTGCCACATTGCAAGCTGGCGACGGCGAAAGAATCCAGGCGATGGTCAGCCTCGACAAGGTGGGCGAGCAGTCACTTGAGCAATACAAAGAACTGGTTGATCTAGGAGATCACCTATTTGTTGAAGGTGAAGTTATCACTTCAAAGCGCGGTGAACTAAGCATCTTGGTTGAAAACTGGAAGATGGCTGCAAAAACAATTAGACCTCTTCCAAACATGCATAACGAACTTTCTGAAGAGTTCCGTGTTCGTCATAGGTACATCGATCTAATCGTTCGTGACCGAGCTAGGGAAGTAGTGAAGATTCGCTCACAGGTCATGCAGTCGATGCGTAAGACTTTTGACCAAGACAACTACCTAGAGGTAGAAACACCAATGCTTCAGGTTATGCACGGTGGCGCATCGGCCAGACCATTCAAAACACATATGAATGCATTCGATGTTGAGCTATTCCTTCGTATCGCACCAGAGCTATTTTTGAAGCGTGCTGTTGTTGGTGGGTTGGAAAGAGTTTATGAAATCAACCGCAACTTCAGAAACGAAGGCGCTGACTCCACTCACTCACCGGAGTTTGCAATGCTTGAGGCCTACCAGGCATACGGTGATTACAACACCATGGCTGATCTAACTCAGAAGCTGATTCAAAATGCGGCGCAGGATGTTTTTGGCACCCAGGTAATTGAATTAGAAGACGGCGAAAAGAACGATCTTTCTGGTGCATGGGACCGCGTTTCGATGTTTGATTCGCTTTCTGCTGCAGCTGGAGAAGAGATCACTCCGGCTACTGACATGAAAGACCTAAAGAAAATTGCCGACAAAGTTGGAATCGAAATCGATCACCCACTTCAGGGCAAGTACGTAGAAGAGCTATGGGAGCACTTTGTGAAGCCGGGACTAACTAAACCCACCTTCGTAATGGATTTCCCAGTTGACACCTCACCGCTTACTCGCGATCACCGCGATAAGGCAGGCGTAGTTGAGAAGTGGGATCTATACATCCGCGGTTACGAGCAAGCAACTGGTTACTCGGAGCTTGTGGACCCAGTAATTCAACGTGAGAGATTCGTAGCTCAGATGGCACTTGCCAAATCTGGTGACCCAGAAGCCATGAAGCTCGATGAGGAATTCCTAACCGCTTTGGAATTTGGAATGCCACCATCGGGTGGAATGGGAATGGGTATCGACCGACTGTTGATGACCCTAACTGGACTCGGAATCCGGGAGACAATCTTGTTCCCGTTGGTCAAGTAATTATGGAAAACGTAGAAACCCCAGAGCTGACTGGTCTGGAATGGGTTTTAGATTTTGCTATGTCCACAGTGCCGCCAATTCTGATGGGAATCATCTTCTATATCGTTATGCGAGCCATCTTTAGGGCCGACTCCACAGAGCGCAAGGTTTATGCCGAAATTGAAGCTGAAGAGCGGGCCAAGCGCAAAAAGCTGCCTAACGCCTAGGGCGAACAAGCCCCCAAAGGGGCCTCGTGGCTGGTTAACATCTTTATCTAGACGTTATTAGCGGCGTCATAAGGAGCCAAGAAATGTTCGAGAAATTTACCGATAAGGCAAGACGCGTTGTCGTTCTAGCCCAAGAAGAAGCCAAGCTTCTAAATCACAACTACATCGGTACCGAGCACATTCTTTTGGGTCTTATTCACGAGGGAGAAGGAGTCGCCGCTAAGGCTCTCGAGTCTCTTGGAATCAACCTCGACTCCGTTCGCGATCAGGTTCAGGAAATTATCGGTCAGGGTCAGCAAGCCCCATCTGGTCACATTCCTTTTACCCCACGCGCCAAAAAAGTTCTTGAGCTTTCGCTTCGTGAAGCACTTCAACTAGGCCACTCTTACATCGGAACAGAGCACTTGCTTTTGGGTCTTATTCGCGAAGGTGAGGGTGTTGCCGCTCAGGTGCTTACTCGCCTAGGCGCAGACACTAACCGTGTGCGCCAGCAAGTGATTCAATTGCTTTCTGGATTCCAAGGAAAAGAAACCGTTCAGGTTGGCGGCGAGCAAGTTGCTCCGCAAAAGGGTTCACAGATTCTTGATCAGTACGGCAAGAACCTAACTCAGGCTGCTGCCGAAGGAAAGCTTGACCCTGTTATCGGCCGTGAGCGCGAAATTGAACGCGTTATGCAGATTCTTTCTCGCAGATCCAAGAACAACCCAGTTCTAATCGGTGAACCAGGAGTTGGAAAAACTGCAGTTGTTGAAGGATTGGCACAGGCCATCGTTCAAGGCAACGTTCCAGAAACTCTTAAGGGCAAGCAGCTTTACACACTCGATCTTGGTTCCTTGATCGCAGGTAGCCGTTACCGTGGTGACTTTGAAGAAAGACTAAAGAAAGTAACCAAAGAGATTCGCACCCGCGGAGACATCATTACTTTCATTGATGAGATCCACACCCTTGTTGGTGCCGGTGCCGCTGAAGGTGCAATCGATGCAGCATCAATTTTGAAGCCGATGCTTGCTCGAGGCGAGTTGCAGACAATTGGTGCAACGACCTTGGACGAATACCGCAAGCACTTTGAAAAAGATGCAGCGCTAGCTCGCAGATTCCAGTCAGTTCAGGTAAACGAACCGAGCTTGCCACACACCATCAACATCTTGAAAGGTCTTCGTGACCGCTACGAGGCTCACCACAAAGTTTCAATCACCGATGGTGCAATCGTTGCAGCCGCTTCACTTTCAGACAGGTATGTAACCGACAGGTTCCTTCCGGACAAGGCCATTGACCTTCTGGATGAAGCAGGAGCCAGATTGAGACTTTCAATTCTTTCTTCGCCGCCAGAACTTCGTGAAATCGAAGAGCGCATCGTTGGAGTCCGAGTAGAAAAAGAAAAGGCAATCGAGAACCAGGACTTTGAACTAGCTGCTTCAAAGCGCGATGAGGAAAAGAAACTTATCGGAGAACGAGCTCAACTAGAAAAGCAGTTCCGCAAAGGAAACGTGGCAGCTGCCGGAGTCGTTGACGAGGGACTTATCGCTGAAGTTCTAGCTCAGGCAACTGGTATTCCAGTATTCAAGCTCACTGAAGAAGAAAGCGCGAAGTTGATCTTTATGGAAGACGAGCTACACAAGCGCGTCATCGGTCAGCAAGAAGCTATTGCTGCTCTTTCAAAAACTATTCGTCGTCAGCGTGCAGGACTTAAAGATCCAAAGCGACCATCTGGTTCGTTTATCTTTGCTGGACCAACCGGTGTTGGAAAAACAGAGCTCGCTAAAGCATTGGCAGAGTTCTTGTTTGACGACGAGAACGCACTTATCTCCCTGGACATGTCTGAGTATGGCGAGAAGCACACCGTATCCAGGTTGTTCGGTGCCCCTCCAGGATTTGTTGGATTCGAAGAAGGCGGTCAGCTAACCGAGAAGGTTAGGCGCAAGCCATTCTCAGTTGTTTTGTTCGACGAGATTGAAAAGGCCCACCCGGATATCTTCAACTCACTACTTCAGATTCTTGAAGAGGGTCGTCTAACCGATGGTCAGGGTCGAGTAATTGACTTCAAGAACACCGTGATCATCATGACCACCAACTTAGGTGCCAGGGATATTTCTCGCGGAGCCATGGGCTTTAGCTTGGAAGGCTCTAGCGAAAACGACTACCAGTTGATGAAGGCAAAGGTCAACGAAGAGCTAAAGCGCAGCTTTAGACCTGAGTTCCTAAACCGTGTTGACGAGACCATCGTGTTCCCTCAGCTTTCACAGGTTGAACTACTGCAGATTGTTGAGCTGTTCATCAAGCGCCTAGCTACTCGCCTAGAGGAAAGAGATCTAACTCTAGAGCTGACCACGAAGGCAAAAGAGCGTCTAATGGAAATTGGTTACGAGCCAGCCCTTGGTGCAAGACCGCTACGTCGTGCAGTTCAGAGAGAAATCGAAGACCGCATCAGCGAGCAGATTTTGCAGGGAGAGTTGAAAAACTCCAGCCACATCGTTGTTGACTTCGCAAACGGAGAGTTTACTTTTGCAAGCAAGCTCAGAGAACCTGTCACTGCAGCGGTTTAGTCACTAAAGATATCCTCACAAGACAGATAAGCACAGTATTAATGAGAGGCTGTCAATGGATTCCTGGATAGATATCCTGACCGATCCGAACCATCTGTTCGCAGATTTTCTGATGAATGTCGGTTTTGAGATTGTGTTTGCCTGGATCACTTATCTGGTTCTATTGAGGGTCTTCATTAGAAAAGGCAAAGGAAAACACAGGCCTAAGTGAGCAAAGCTAACCGCTGAGCTATTACCCCAAGCGTTTGGTTAGAAAAAAACTCCGCAACACAGCCACGCCTGGGCAAAGCCTGAAACCTCTCCAAGTAAATTAGAGGAATGTCTCAAACACGAAGAACACTTTCTCCAGCGGTTTACCGTAGACGTCGCATCGCTACTGCACTAGTGCTTGCTGTGATTGTTGGCCTTGTATGGGCAGGCGTGAACGCCGTGGGTTCATGGATCGGAGCTTCATCAACTCCTGAACCGACACCACTACCTGAAGGACTAAACGAGTCCAGTGTCGTAGTTGAGGCCGGTGAACCCTGCCCCCCAGGAACAGTTTCAGTTATGGCTCAGGTTGGCGATAGCCAAGGTGCCCTAATGAACAAATTTAGCGCCGATCAAACCCCACACATCTGGTTCACTTTGACCAACACAAATTCCGTGGACTGCAAATTCAACGTTGGTGCAAAAGTTCAGTATTTCACCATCAAATCTGGTGACCAACAAATCTGGACCTCAAGACAGTGTGATCGCGAAGGACTGACAGATAGTGAAGTAGTTCTAAAAGCTGGTCAGACGAGCACTAGCCCCGTCCAGCCGTGGGAAAAAGTTGCTTCAAGCTCAACAGGTTGCGGACCAGAGCAAGAAGCAGTTGTGACCGGTGGAGCTAGTTATCACGTAGAAGCCGAAGTCAACGGAGAACTTTCGAATAACGACCAGCAGTTCGTTCTGGATTAATTCTTGAGCCCTGCAGCCAGCGCTTTAGTGAGCTGAGTAAAGCTTGAGTCAATCACAGTTGTGAAACCCAAACGCTTTGCTTCGTTTTGCCTAATGACCGCTTGATTTACTTTTCTTATCTCCCCGGCAAGGCTGATTTCACCAAAGGCCACAACATCGTGAGAAATTGGTTGGTCTTTGATGGCCGAGGCGATGGCAAGCGCGATGGCAAGATCAGCTGCGGGTTCAGAAATCTTTACGCCACCAACGGTAGAAACATAGACATCCAATTCGGAAAGCCTTAGACCTGCTCTTCTTTCTAGCACTGCCAAAAGCATTGCAACTCTTGATGCATCAACCCCGTTGGTCACTCGCCTCGGCTGGGCAGTTGAACTCTTAACAACCAAAGCCTGCACCTCGGAAATAAGAGCTCGCTTACCTTCCAAAGTCACAGTTACGCAGGTTCCAGAAACTTGAGTTTCGTTTCTGGAGAGAAATAATCCGCTTGGGTCTGTTACTTCAACAATGCCGTCACCTGTCATTTCAAAGCAACCAACTTCATCAGTTGGCCCAAATCTATTTTTGAAAGAACGAATAAATCTAAGACTTGTTTGCCTGTCGCCTTCAAAGTGACAAACCACATCAACTAGGTGCTCGAGGGCCCTAGGTCCTGCAACTGATCCATCTTTTGTTACGTGGCCGACCAAAATAATCGGAAGATTAGTTTCTTTAGCTACGCGGATTAGGTTTGCGGCAACTTCGCGAACCTGGGAAGGCATTCCAGCCGCACCATCTATTTCGCCAGCAAGTATGGTCTGCACCGAGTCGACAATAAGTAAATCCGGTTTCAAGTGCTGAACTTGGCCAAGCAGAGTAGATAAGTCATTTTCTGATGCGAGATAGAGATTCTCGGATAGAGCCCCGGTTCTATCTGCACGAAGCTTTATTTGGCCAGTTGATTCCTCACCGCTGACGTATAAAACCCGAAGGCCCGATTTCGCACTGTTCGCCGCAACTTCAAGTAAAAGCGTTGATTTACCAACACCTGGTTCACCGGAGAGCAAAACAACGGCTCCTGGAACAATCCCGCCACCTAGAACTCGATCAAATTCTCCAACACCAGTTGGTCTGGAATGGACTTTATCGGTAGAAATTTCGGTGATTGGCTTGGCAGCAAAATCATCACCGATTAGAGCTGGCTTTATGGAGCGCACAATACCGGTGCCCCTGCCGGCACCAACGGCGGTTAGTTGAACGGTGTCCCACGCTTGGCATTCGCCGCAACGGCCAACCCACTTAGCTGTGGACCAGCCACACTCCACGCAAGAAAACTCTGCCTTGGTCTTTGCCATGATCCTCCAATAGCTTCCAAACTTACCCTGACCCACCGATAAGGATGTGGGCCTAGGCTTAAACCATGGAAACAAAGCAGATAGCAATCCTTGGCACGGGCTCGATGGGTAAAGCCATTCTCAGCGGGCTGCTTGCTGCAGGAACTAGCCCGTCTATAGTTCGAGTGACCACCAAATCCAAAGCCAGCGCAGACGCTATTTCCTCTAACCATGGAGTGCAAGCCACGGCATTGGAATCAGACTCAGCTGCTAATTCTTCAGCCGCTAAGGGTGCAGACCTAGTTATCTTGGCTGTCAAACCAAACATGATTCTTGAAACACTTAGCGAAGTCGCTGCAGCTCTAAAGCCCGACTGCTTAGTTGTTTCCGTTGCCGCAGGCATCACTACCGCAGCTATGGAAGAACAGCTTTCAGGTAATGCAGCAGTTGTTCGGGCCATGCCAAATACCCCATCAGTTGTTGGCTTGGGAGTTACGGGAATTAGCCAAGGCTCCAATGTCTCTGATGAGCAACTAGATGTAGCCGTTGAGCTCTTTTCAAGCGTGGGTAAAGTCCTGGTTGTTGATGAGAGCAAAATCGATGCGCTCAGCACAATCTCTGGCTCCGGTCCGGCATATGTTTTCTACTTTGCCGAAAAACTCATTACCGCGGCCAAGTCTCTTGGATTTAGCGAGCAAGAAGCGAGCCTGATGGTGAAAGAAACTTTCCTAGGATCAGCAACCTTGCTCGCAACTTCCTCAAGTTCTCCAGAAGAACTAAGGCAGCAAGTAACTTCTCCAAACGGAACAACGATGCAAGCAACGGGAAGATTTGATGCTGCAGATCTAGAACGAGTTTTTATTGAAGCAACTGAAGCGGCGTTGGCAAGGGCAAAAGAGTTAGGTAGAGTTAAACCATGAGCGACATTTTCAAAGCACTGGCAAATCCAAAGGCCCGTTTAGTTCTAGAAGCCCTAGCCAAAACTCCGTCTTCGACTGCTTCGAAGCTTGTTGAAGCCAGCAAAGTTTCCTCGGAACAAGTAACAGCGCAGCTGAGCCAACTTGTTGAGGCAAGACTGGTTCGCTCAACCGGTTCTGGAACCAGCAAGAAGTATTCAATAAATGCCAAGGGCTTCACCCCTTACTTGACTTGGTTTGCCAAGGTGGCTGAATCACAGGCAGTGGCAAGACTTGAGCAACAGGTGAATGAACTTGGTGGCAAGGTGGGAAGCGCCGTTTCTAGCGGCACCAAATGGGTTTCAGGTCAAGTAAGTGCAAATGTTGACATTGACCCTAAGAAACTTGGAAAGCAGCTTGGCAGAATGTTGGCAGATGTGAAGACTGAAGCCCAAAAAGAAGTGAAGGGCGTTCAAAAAGACGCAAAAAGAATTGTCAAGACTGTAAAGGCACGCATCAAGGCTGGGAAGTAATTTTCTCCAAGAGCGCTTCAACTTTTGACTTTATGTTGTTTCTAATTTCTCGGACCTTTTCAATTGGCTGATCCTTGGGATCATCCAATGGCCAATCAAGATAAGTCTTACCTGGGAAATATGGACATGCGTCGCCACAGCCCATAGTGATTACGTAATCGCTAGCAATAACTTTTTCATCGGAAAGCTTCTCTGGCACGGAAGACGATAAATCAATCCCCTCTTCAAGCATTACGGCCATTGCCATGGGATTGATTTGAGTTCCAGGGTCGGTTCCAGCCGACAATACCTGAACACTTTCTCCGCCAAGATGCTTTAGGTAACCTGCGGCCATTTGTGAGCGGCCAGCGTTGTGAACACAAACAAACAAAACGGTAGCTTTAGTTCCCATTATTTGAACCTACTTTCTTGACGCGAATCAGTACCTCATTATGTTTAAGAAATCCTGGCTTCCAGGGTGGATCGAACCTGGACCAGTAAAGGTTGCCGACCGGCACTAGACCAGCCTTGGCAACTTCCTCCAGCAGCCTCGTTCCTTCGTTGTTGAACTTTTCCTTGTTCCATGAGCCACCAAATTTTCTAGCAGCCGCCAAGTGAGCTGGCACTCGAACGACGCTTACCTTTGAGTCTGAAGGTGAGGGAGTATTGGATTCGTCCATCTCTTCTGGCATAACAAAACGAACCTTATGCCTGCTGGTGGTAACTGATTCCTGAATAACAGGAGCGGTCATTGCGATCGCTTGTCTTGCCCTGTTGTTACCGCTTATGAAGTTCACCAGGGGTCTAAATCCAACGCTCCCTGCGTTGATGAAGTCGCCGGCTACCTCTGTTTCTATTTGCATTCCTGCAGGGTAGTCACGAAGCTCAAATTCACCATGTCGTTTAAGCAGGCGGTATGGTTGGTTCTGTGTCATACAATTCAGTCTAGTAAAGACACTTTTTCGATGTTAAACTAGACCTGAACAGGGAGAAAACATTGAGTCAACCAGCCAGCGACAGCGAAATGAGAAAGCACGCAGCAAAGCTTCTCAAGAAACGTGAAGACTTTAAGCAGTACATGTGGGTCTACTTAATCGTGACTGCCATTACAACTGGAGTGTGGTTCTTCACTACTCCAGACGGCTACTACTGGCCAATATGGGTCATTTTTGGCATGGGAATAGGTGCAGTATTCACAGCGCTTGACGCCTATGGAAAGCTTTCCAACAAGCCCATAACTGAGGCTGACATCGATGCCGAGGTTGAGCGCCTCAAGCGCAACAGCTAAGCTAGCTAAGTTGCCCAATTGGGCTAGAAAATATATGAGGTTTCTGTGGGTTCAGTAATAAAAAAGCGTCGCAAGCGTATGTCTAAGAAGAAGCACCGCAAGCTACTTCGCAAGACACGCCACCAGCGTCGCAATAAGAAGTAACCGCGCTATTCGCGGTTAGCTTTTAGTTCCCGCTTCTTGAAATCATAAATCGGCCAATCTGCTGCCTTCGCGTATCTCGTCAAAATCTTGTCTGGGTTAACTGCAACCGGATGCCCAACAGCAGTTAGCATCGGAAGATCGTTTTGTGAATCGCTGTAAGCATAAGAGCGTTTCAGGCTCAGGTTTCTATCTTTAGCGAGGGACTTTAAGGCCTTCCTCTTCTCAGCACCGTGAATTGGTTTCCCAACCAGCTTCCCGGTGAGAATTCCATTTTTTCTTTCCACCTTGGTACCAATGGCACCAGTGAGACCAAGCTCGTGAGCAATCACGTCGCCTAGCTCCTGGGGAGCTGCGGTAACCAACCAAACTTCTCTGCCCTGCTTGATGTGGTCTTTTGCAAGCCTTACGGTTTCTGGCCAAAGCTTGAGCTTGATGTGCTTTTCGTAAACCTCGTCCACAAGCTCCTGAAGATCAGAAACTCTTTGGCCTTCAACAAGAGACAAAGCTCGATCCTTTAGGGCGCTTAGCTTGGTGTTGTTTTCACCTTTCCAGATGAATACGAATTGGTGCCAAGCAAAGCGCCAAAAGTCTTTTCTACTGAAGAACTTTCTTTCAAAAGCAGATTTACCAAATAGAAAGCTGCTTGAACCGCGCAAGATGGTGTTGTCGACATCAAAGAAAGCAGCAGCTAGCTTGGACT
>JBIIXB010000035.1:0-4670 GCA_044338605.1 Rhodoluna sp.
TTCCAGGAAGACCTGCGAAGGATCCGTCCTTGATCATGATGGACTCGCCAACCTTGAAATCAATCTTGATTGGAACAGCTCGGGCCTTACCCTTGACCATCTGAGTTCCCTTAACCGCAGCCTTAGCGGAAGCCTCTTCCGGAAGAACGTAAAGGGTCTTTAGCATCTCAAATGCTTCGTCCGGTCTAAGCGGAGTCGGGTTCTGAGAGTTACCAACGAAACCGGTAACTGCTGGAGTGTGACGAACAAGTGACCAAGACTCTTCGGTCATTTCCATGCGAACTAGAACATACCCTGGAATGCGGACCTTGGAAACTAGCTTGCGCTGACCATTCTTGATTTCAATGGTGTCTTCCATTGGAACCTCGATCTGGAAGATTTTGTCTCCACCATCGATTGCAAGCTGTCTGTTTTCGATGTTCTGCTTCACACGCTTTTCATATCCCGCGTAGGAGTGAACCACGAACCACTTTCCAGGTTGCGAGCGCAGCTCGGCCTTGAATACGCGGTACGGATCTTCATCCTTCGCAGGTTCTTCAGAAACGCCTGCGGTAGAGATCTCCTCGGAAACCGAATCAGTTTCCGCTACAACAGCAGCGTCCTCAACAAAGAACTCTTCTGAGACTGGAGCCTCGGGGGTTCCCTCTGGTGCTTGGTAAGGAGTGTTACCAAAAGTAGGTGTCTCGACAGGAGCTTCTGGGGTGGCGACCGCGGTCACTTCTTCAACCGCAGAGAATGCTGCTGCTGGTGCGGCAGTGGTCTCGGTCTCGAGTTCTGTCTGTTCGATCTCGCTCAATTGAGGTTTCCTTGTCTGAAACTAGTTTGTTGGTGTGAAGGTGAATGTAACGAGGTTGTAGAAAACAAAGTCCATGCCCGAAAGAATTGCCATCACAACTACCACGAAGGCTAGAACTACTCCGGTAAAGCTAACAAGCTCTTTATAGGTAGGTCTAGTAACTTTACGAAGCTCGGCTAGAACCTGCTTGAAGAACAAAATAATTCTTCCGAAGATGTTTCGAGTTGCAGCGCGATCGGCCTTAGCTTTTACTACCAAGTCCTCTGCTGGCTGAAGCTCATCTGCCATTACTACTTCTTTCCGATCTATCGTTGTCTGCAGGGCGGACAGGACTCGAACCTGCAACCTGCGGTTTTGGAGACCGCTGCTCTACCAATTGAGCCACCGCCCTTTAGGGGCTAAACAGCTTCGTTGATCAAAGGACAAATGACACACTTCTAGATTGAATCTAAATATGGATAATTTGCCAGATTAGGCTTCCCGCAGCTGTCAACTACTGAGTCCTACTCTAATCTGCCCGCCCCCAGATTGCAAAGGGTCGATCTTCCCTCGAAGGCTCCCCGATAGGCTTAGAGACGTGAATGCCTCCCGAATCTCCAAGCGAATAGCTGCCATAGCTGAGTCTGCGACCCTGAAAGTCGACGCCAAGGCCAAAGCATTGCAAGCCGAGGGTCGAGCTGTAATCAGCTACGCAGCCGGAGAACCTGACTTTCCAACCCCGGCTCACATTGTTGAAGCAGCTAGCAAAGCCGTTCTAGACGCAAAGAACCACCGCTATACCCCAGCGGTTGGTTTACCTGACCTTCGGGAAGCCATCGCTCAAAAGACCCTTAGAGACTCCGGAACGCAAATTTCTGCTAACCAGGTGGTAGTTACTAACGGTGGCAAGCAAGCCGTTTATCAAGCCTTTGCGGTGCTGCTCGATGCAGGCGATGAGGTTTTATTGCCTACTCCTTACTGGACTACTTATCCAGAAGCAATCGCACTGGCTGGCGGAAAAACAGTTAAGGTCTTTGCAGGAAGTGAGCAGGGCTACAAGGTCACCGTTGAACAGCTAGACAAAGCTAAGACTGCCCGAACCAAGGTGCTACTGATGTGTTCTCCTTCTAACCCAACTGGCGCTGTTTATTCGAAAGAAGAAATAGCGGCTATTGGTAACTGGGCACACCAGAACGACCTCTGGGTAATCACCGATGAGATTTACCAAAACCTGGTTTATGACGGTCTTAAGGCATATTCCATTACTGAAGTTGTGCCAGAGCTAATCGACAAGACCATCATGGTCAACGGTGTTGCTAAGAGCTATGCGATGACCGGATGGCGTCTTGGCTGGATGGCAGGACCTGCCGATGCCATGAAGGCCGCTGCCAACTTACAGTCGCACCTGACTTCGAATGTGAACAACATCGCACAAAAGGCCGCGCTTGCTGCACTTACTGGACCACAAGACGAAGTTCAGAACATGCTGCAAGCTTTCGATCGCAGACGAAAGCTTGCTGTTTCTGAGCTTGGAAAAATTGAGAACTGGTTGGCTCCAATGCCACAAGGTGCTTTCTATGTTTACTCGGACGTTCGAGGACTGCTTGGAAAGAGCTGGGCTGGCAAACAAATCAACACTTCTTTGGAGCTTTGTGATCTCATCTTGGAAAAAGCTGAGGTTGCTCTAGTTCCTGGTGAAGCGTTTGGACCTTCGGGTTATGTTCGCATGAGCTACGCACTAGGTGATGAGCCAATTGTTGAAGGCATCAAGCGCCTCCAAAAGCTCTTCAGCTAAAACCCAATAAGGTTTGGTTCTGGAACCAAGTTGATGCCAAATTTTGCTGCTACCCGCTCTTGAATGTATCTGGCGAGCTCGACGATCTCGTCTGCCGTTGCACCGCCGCGATTGGTTATTGCCAAAGCATGCTTTTGAGAAATTGCGGCTTTTGAGCCAGGCAAGCTAAAGCCTTTATCAATTCCAGATTGTTCAATCAACCAAGCTGCGCTTAGTTTGACTGTTAGTCCATCATCTTCTGGTGTTTCCCAAGATGGGGCATCGGCAGGAAGTGTTCTGGCGAATGTGTCGCTCACGATTGGGTTAGTAAAGAAGCTTCCGCAGCTCACACTGTTTGGATCCTTTGGATCTAGCACCATCGATTTTGAAGCGCGCAGTCTCAAAACAGACTCCCGCACTTGAACCAAACTTGGCTGGGCTCCCATTTCAGAATTTAGATCTTTTGCTATTTGACCTGAGTAAAGTGGTCTGGCTTTGCCAGCTAGATCTAGAAGTTCGATTTCAATCCAGGTAATAAGTCCCAGTCTTCCTTTTTTGATTGCGCTATCGCGGTAACCAAATTTCATATCTTTTGGCTCAAGAATTACTAGCTCACCTGATTCGTAATCTAAGAACTCTGCTTTCAAAAACACATCGCTTAGTTCTTGACCGTAAGCACCAATGTTTTGAACTGGTGATGCTCCAACACTTCCTGGGATACCACTCATGGCTTCAATGCCAGCAAGTCCTTCGCTAACTGTTTTGGCTACAAGCTCATCCCAATCTTCACCAGCTTGGATTCGCCAGATCTGCTTATCGCCGACAGTTGTTTTCTCGATTCCCTTGGTTTTGATTTGGATGACAGATAAGTCTTCAACACTTTCAGAAACCACCATGTTTGTTCCGCCGCCAATAAGTAACCAGTCTTCTCCGGATGCCCAAACCCTCTTGGCACAGTCAATTAGTTCCGCGGATGTTGAGCAAACGTTTAGCTCGGCTGGCTCGCCACCAACGCGCATCGATGTTAGCTCGGAAAGCTTTGTCACTAGATGCTCACTCGAACTTGAGCTTTTCCAAGAACCACAACTCCATCGCAGGAGGCTGAAAGGTCAATTCGGGCAATCTTTGCTGTCTCGTCTATTTCAACTACCGTTGCGTTCACAACCAAAGTTGCACCCTTGACTGCATCAACCAAAACAGGCTTGGTGAAGCGAACCTGGTAGTCAATTACTTTTCCGCTGTCCCCTAGAAAATCAACCACGCTCTGCACAGCGGCACCCATGGTGAGCATGCCGTGCGCCAAGACCCCTGGTAAGCCAACTGCCTTGGCAACATCGTCGCGGTAGTGAATGGCGTTGAAATCCCCGGAGGCTCCGGCGTAGCGAACCAGGCTGTCACGAGTGAAGTGAAACTCTCTAGCGGGAAGGAGTTGACCTACCTGGAGGCTCATGCTTCACCTCGCACCACGAGAGTTGAGATTGCTGTGCAGACGAGGTCTTGGTTGGAGTCAAAAATCTGAGTTTCGAAGCTGACCATCGAATTTCCTGCCAGCTGTTTGACGCTGGCGACCTTGAGTTCGCTAGTTAGCTCATCGCCAGCGACGATGGGCCTAACGTGAATAAAGCGCTGGTCGCCGTGAACGACCCTGGAGAAATCTAGGGTAGCTTCTTTATCGGAAATTACCTGAGTTAGCGAGCGCTCTTGGATGACAACGGCAAAAGTTGGTGGGGCGATTAGGTCTTTATAGCCCTGCTTTTTGGCTGCTTCTAGATCTAGGTTGGCTGGGTCGTTAGAGAAAACAGCTTTGGCAAATTCGCGGATTTTTTCGCGGCCGACAAGATAACTAGAAGTCCTTGGGTAAATTTTGCCTTCGATAGCTGGATTGACCATTTGTTAACTGTATCTAGGTCCTTGGGGAATCACCCGTTGATTGATTTGGTAGCGGAGGCGGGACTCGAACCCGCGACCCCACGATTATGAGTCGTGTGCTCTAACCACCTGAGCTACCCCGCCGGGGACTAAATAGTTGCACTTCTTATTAGTCGAGCCCCGAGACAGGATTGAACTGTCGACCCCTTCCTTACCATGGAAGTGCTCTACCACTGAGCTATCGGGGCGTTT
>JBIIXB010000017.1:0-14557 GCA_044338605.1 Rhodoluna sp.
TTTTCCATGGCGAGGTATAGGTTTGCAAGAGTCTGGGCTTCGATACCTTGAGCTGCATCAACTAGCAGCACCGCACCTTCACAGGCAGCTAGAGATCTTGAGACCTCATACGTGAAGTCCACGTGTCCCGGGGTGTCGATCATGTTTAAGGCAAAAACTTCACCGTTGACTTCCCAAGGCATACGAACTGCTTGGGACTTAATTGTGATGCCTCGTTCACGCTCAATGTCCATCCGGTCTAAGTACTGGGCCCGCATAGACCGATCATCCACTACCCCGGTTAGCTGAAGCATGCGGTCAGCCAAGGTGGACTTACCGTGGTCGATGTGGGCAATGATGCAGAAGTTTCGAATTTGCCCCGGAGCCGTCTTGGACGGCTGCAGCTGAGATTTGGCTTGTGGCGACAAGGCAATTTCCTAAAACTATGGGGGTCGAAGCTAGCCTCCATTGTCCCATAACGCTAGCCAACTAGCTTGCTACTACCCCAATACTGGTTGCCCTAGGCGGGGACCAGATAGTAAGCTTGTCGGAGTTGGGTTTCCCCAAGACGAAAGAAAAATAAATGGCAAATATCAAATCTCAGGTCAAGCGTATTGGCACGAACATCAAGGCCACTGAGCGCAACCGCGCTGTAAAGAGTGAGCTAAAGACTGTCGTTCGCGCGGCCCGCGAAGCCACCGTTTCCGGTGACAAGGCAACTGCAGCCGCTGCCCTAAAGGTTGCAAGCCGCAAGCTTGATAAGGCAGTGTCCAAGGGCGTTATTCACAAGTCCCAGGCTGCCAACCGTAAATCAGCTCTTGCCAAGAAGGTAGCTGGACTCAAGTAAAGATCTTTAGAAACTTACCGAGGTCATTAGACCTCGGTATTTTTTTGCCCTCTACTAGATAAAAGCAACACAAGCTTCTCAAGCGCAAAAACACTATCGCGCTCCATTCCCTTTACCGCAGCATCGGCGGTTGCAACCGCCATCACGGCCTCAGCTAAACCCTCTTCGCTCCAGCCCGCTAAATCCTTTTGGGCTCGTTGGATTTGCCAGGGTTGTGCACCAACTGTTGAAGCGCTTGCGTACTTGTTGCCATAGACCTTAGCCATCAAGCGAACTTTCATCGCAAACGCAGCCACAACTGGAACTGGATCAGCACCAGTAGCAATCACGTGCCTTAGAAGTGCCAGTGCCTGAGCCGATTGTCCTGCCAGGGCAGCGTCTGCAACTTTGAAAGCGTTGGTTTCAACTCTTCCCCCGTAGTACTTATCAACCGTCGCCTCATCGATGCTTTCGCTTTGATCAGAAAGCAACTGAGTGCAAGCAGCAGCTAGTTCTGAGAGGTCATCCGCAAATGCATCAGATAATGCTCTAACTGCTCCAGGCGTTACCTTTCTGCCAGCGGCCGTAAACTCCGCTTGAATAAATGCAGCCTTGTCGCCATCCTTGTCGATCTTGGCGCAGCTTATTTCGACTGCGGAATCACTTAGCCTGATGGCGTCAACTAGTTTCTTGCCTCTAACGCTTGATGAGTTATGGCGAAGAATTACGGTTGTCTCGGATTGAGGGGTTTCGATGAGCGCCAAACCGTCATCAATCAGAGCATCACTGCACTTTTCGACACCACTGATGATCAGCAGTCTTGGCTCCATAAAAAGCGATGGGCTAGCAAGTGCGTCTAGTTGTCCGCTTGAGTAATCAGAAGCGGCAATTTCATGCACTTCTAGACCAGCATCACTTTTTCTTAGCTGGTCTCGAATGGAGCGAATGGCGCGATCGGCCAAATAGTCTTCTGGTCCAGAAACAAAAACAATCGGCGCAGCCTTGGCATCCCGCCATGAAACCTGTTTTGCTTTACCCACTCGATTAGCCTACTAACCAAAAAATTTATGAAGATGTGGGCCAAATACCCGCTGACTTTAGTTCCTCAAAGTTACTGGACTTCTGATAGTTCCAAGCCGGAAATTCGGGGTTATTTGATTGAAAAATTGAAAAGGTAGTGACGGCAATAGGTTTCTTCCTCGACACTGCATTCCTCAGCTTTGCGGAATCATTAATCCAAGGATCGTTAACAACAAGAAGATCGAGGTCGCTCCGAACGCTATAGATAACTGTCAAACCCATATTTCTTGCTATATCCTCAACCTCAGTTTTGTGATCCTTGCCTTCATCATCCCAGTTCATTAATTGAGTAAAGCAAATGGTATGACCCTTTGTGACTCGAAGATTTGACCATTGCGGGTTCTTAAGAAACTCATCACGAGCATCTTCGTCGCTAGCCCTCTTGACTTCGGCCTTTTCAGCCTGAGACCTGTACTTAATGGCCTTTGAAAAAGAAATCTCTTGACTTGGAAGTTCAGCGGGTGTCGAGAATTGCAGTTTACCCGGTGAGGAGAAGCCGTTTTCCAGGGCCGAGTTTCGAACTTTGCCCGGATATGCTCCTATTACTTCTATAAACGCTGTCAGGTTGTTGTAATCGCAGCTCTTCATTAGCAGTGTCAAAACATTACCTGTGAGTAGTGCGTCCTCGAGAGCTCCGTGTGGCTGAAATGCAATATCTTCTCGCCCGTCGTAAGTAGCGTATTGTCTTTCAATTTCAAAAAAATCCGCTAAATCGGACAACCCATTTTTCGATTTAATCCAGGGCAGCTTTTTCGCAATCAACATCGTGTCTAGGTAATCAAAATCCTTGATGTCCCGGTAACCCGAATCCACAAGCGTAGAGAGTATTTTATTTACGTCATTTGTAGCGTTGTGTAGAACTAGAACTCTCCCCGAAATGTAAGATTCGATTTCGCTCCACACCTTTTTTAGCGGCTCTCCACGGTCAATTATTGATTTATCAATCCCGTGAGCACTAGATTCTCGTGTGCCCATCACAAAGCCACTTGGGGGCCGAATGTATGTTCGATAGGTATCAATTGGCTCGCCGTTCCGGAATACCGCAAGTCCAATCTCGCAAATTGAGGTTGGGTCCTGGCTATCAGTCCACTCAATGTCTATAGCGACGAACTCCAGATCTCGCGGACCAGGATTTGCTAAACCTGAACTGGAGCTTGGCTTCGCAACTGAAGTAGCTGCTTTACTTGAGCGCTTAGATTTAGACGGCATTTGTGGTGGATTGTCAATCTCCCCAGATTCTGCTTGCATGAGAACTCTGTCAAGCTCGGTAATTAGCAGCGAGAATATTTCCTTTTGGTTCCTTGGGATGACTACAGAGTGCTCCTGACCCCCTTCTAAGTAAAGAGTTAGTGAGCCATTGGAAAAGAGTCCAATTGGTTTGTGCTTATACCTAATTAGCTCGGATACATGGAATTTCACATCCGAGTATCCTGTTTCGCTTATCTGTTTTCGAATACGAATGACGCCGAAGTCGTCTAAATTCAGTGAGCTCCCCATATTTTGAGGATACAGCTAACTTCAGACATTAATGGCTTTCCCCCTATTGGATTGGTTTGAGTATTTGGGATAAAACGTCACCTATAGACGACCCTCAGCGCTCATGAAAGAGACCCTTGGCGCCTGTGGATAACTTCATCGGGATGACTCTCTTTCAGGGACTATAGATTTATGGTCTGGGTTATATGTGATTATTGCGGGTGGTGGGTGGTAGGACCCGTTCAAAAGTATTTGCTCTGTAATATTTGTCCCCAAGAATTGTGGGGCGTGACGTATTCTTCTGACCGGCTAGAAGCTGGAGAATCCCCGGACTACGTCTAAGCGGTTGCTATGTTGACAAGCTTTGGAGCTCGAACAATGACGTTCTTGATGCTCCTGCCTTCAAGGGCTTTCTTCACTGTTTCAGAACTCATCGCGAGCTTCTCAAGCTCTTGCTCGGTGATATCAGGCGATACTTCAAACTTGTCACGAAGCTTTCCATCGATTTGGACTACAGCCGTCAAGCTAGTTTGAACCAGAAGCTCTGGAAGTGGCTTAGCAAATCCGGCCAGCGCGACAGCTGGCTGGTGCCCCAGTGCCTGCCACATATCCTCTGCGGTGTATGGGGCGAACAAACTTAGTGCTTTTGCAACAGCCTCGGCAGCCTCGCGAACCGCTGGATCCTTAGGTCCTGGCTTACCGTCGATTGCTTTACGCAAAGCGTTCACGAGCTCCATGACCTTGGCAACACCCACGTTGAACTTGAAAGATTCGATCTGTTCTGGAAATTGCTTTAAGAAAAGATGCGTGGCTCTTCGAAGCTCTGGATCTCCAGAGCCAAAGTCCACTCCAGGTTCAGACTCAACTTCGTTGGCGCATCTCCAGGCACGGGCTAGAAACTTTGAGCTCGCGGATGGTGAAACATCAGCCCAGTCAATGTCATCTTCTGGTGGACCGGCAAATGCCATGGTTAGACGAACGGCATCTACGCCGTGTTCGTCGAGCTGCTCGGAAAGTCTCACTAGGTTTCCGCGAGATTTACTCATCGCGGAACCGTTCATCTGAACCATTCCCTGATTTAGCAACCTGGTGAAAGGTTCATCAAAATCTAGATGACCTAGGTCATGCAGCGCCTTGGTGAAAAACCTTGCATACAAAAGGTGCAAAATAGCGTGAGTTACTCCACCGACATACTGATCAACTGGGGCCCATTGCTTGGCTTCTGATTTAGAGAAGGCTTCAGTATCTGACTTTGGAGAAAGGAATCTGAGGAAATACCAAGAAGAGTCAACAAAGGTGTCCATGGTGTCGGTATCGCGCTTGGCAGGACCTGCACACTTCGGGCACGGAACATTCACCCAATCAGTTGCGGCACCAAGTGGTGAGGTGCCCTTTGGTGACAGATCCAAGCCTTGGGAATCTGGAAGCCTAATAGGAAGGTCGGATTCAGGAACTGGAACTTCGCCACAAGCGTCGCAGTAAACAATAGGAAACGGTGTTCCCCAATAACGCTGCCTAGAAATCAGCCAGTCACGCAGGCGGAAGTTCTTTGCGGTCTTTCCTTTTCCATCTGCTTCCAAGGTTGCGGAAATCTTCTTGATTGCATCAGCTTTGTTCAAGCCATTCAAATCTGCGGAGTTCACCAAAACTCCGTCACCGGTAGTTGCAATTCCAGATTCGGAAGGGTCTGGCTCGCCAGTTTCAACGACCACTTGCACAGGCAACCCATTGGTATTAGCAAAATCTAGATCTCGCTGGTCGTGAGCTGGAACAGCCATAATGGCTCCAGTTCCGTAGTCCGCTAACACATAGTCAGCTAACCAAATTGGAATTCGCTCACCGTTGAAGGGATTGATTGCAAATCTTCCAAGATCAACACCGTTTTTTGGTCTGTCGGTTGCCAATCTTTCAATGTCGCTACTTTTCTTGGTGGCTTCCAAAAAGTCTTGGTACTTCATGCGAACTTCTGGACTCGATCCTGCTGCAAGTTCTGCGGCCAAATCTGAATCGGCTGCCACCACCATGAAGGTTGCACCAAATAGAGTGTCCGGTCTTGTGGTGTAGACCTCGATAGGTTCTGACCTGCCCTCTATGTCAAACTTGACTACCGCTCCATAGGATCTTCCGATCCAGTTCCGCTGCATTGAAAGAACTTTTTGCGGCCAGGCTCCCTCTAGGGTGTCCAGATCATCCAGCAATCTGTCGGCATAGTCAGTGACCTTGAAATACCACTGAGTCAAAGCTTTCTTAGTAACGGCAGTGTCGCACCGCTCACAAAGACCTTGAACTACCTGCTCGTTGGCAAGAACTGTCTGACAAGACGGACACCAGTTCACATTAGAGTTCTTGCGGTATGCGAGGCCTTTTTTGTAAAACTCTAGAAACAGCCACTGGTTCCACTTGTAATACTCAGGATCTGAAGTGATCAGAACGCGGTCCCAGTCAAAACTGCAGGCGTATCTTCTCATCGAAGCTTTTTGCTGAGCAATGTTGTCGTAGGTCCAACCCCTTGGATCTAAGCCACGCTTGATAGCGGCGTTCTCAGCCGGTAGACCAAATGAGTCCCAACCGATTGGGTGCATGACGTTATAGCCCTGCTGAATCCAATACCTAGCGATGACATCGCCAAGTGCGTAAGCCTCGGCGTGACCCATGTGAAGATCGCCAGAAGGGTAGGGAAACATGTCCAAGACATACTTCTTAGGTCTTTTGTCCTCGGCTTTGCCTGAATCAAAGGGCTTTAGCTCATCCCAAACAGGCAGCCACTTGTCGGCTAACGCCTTAGCGTCATACTGCTCTGACTCGGTGGACACTTGAATTCTCCTGCTGACTTGCGATCTTGTTAGTAAAGGCTACCAATAGCCAAGTAAAGAATTACTTGTTTGATTTGGGCCAATAGGCAATAGCCGCCGTAATAACCAAACCAATTAGAGGAATCGCGCCCAAAGCTGGACTTCCCTGCCAAGCCAAAGCAGTTAATCCTGCTAGCAGCCCAAGGAATCCAATCACCCAGTACTTGCCAATTTTGTTTTTTCTAAACAAGATTGCTAGCAGAGGTCCAACAAGTCCTATTGCAATTAGGCCAAAAAAGATAATGGTGACAACCAGGGCTAGTGATTCCAACTTGTTCCTCCAAGGGTTCGAAGTAGTGCTTCTGCTTTGAGCATAGTTTCTTGAAGCTCCTGCTCCGGATTGGAATCAATAGTTATTCCGCCACCAACCCCCAGGCTGGCTACATTTCCTTCAAATACTAAGGTCCTGATTGTCATTCCCAAATCAGCAGAGCCATCAAAACCTAGATAACCAATGGCGCCCGAGTAAACACCCCTTGAGCCAGCTTCTAGATCTTCCAGAATCTCAATAGCCCTGATCTTGGGAGCTCCAGTCATTGATCCTGCAGGAAAGCAAGCCTCCAATGCGGTAACAGCATTTTGTCCTAGCTGCAAGGTTCCAGTGACGGTGCTAACAAGCTGATGAACGGTTGCGTAGGATTCAACATCAAAAAGCTTTTCCACGGTGACCGAGCCTGGTTCACAGATTCGCCCTAGGTCATTTCTCATAAGGTCGACAATCATTAAATTCTCGGCTTGTTCTTTTTGATTTTCCCTAAGCTCTTTGGCAAGCAGCTCGTCCTCGACTGGAACCTGGGACCTTGGACGCGTTCCCTTGATTGGCTTACTGGAGATTTTGCCCTCAGCGGTAACCTTTAGAAACTGTTCCGGTGAGGAGCTGACTATCTCACGATTTGCTGTCTTGATGTAGCTCCCGTAGGGAGCCGGGTTTTGCTGCCTGAGAGTCAAAAACGTCTTTAGCGGGTCTGCGTCATGCTCAATAAGAATCTGATTGGTCAAGCAAAGTTGATAGACATCGCCCGAGGCGATGTGTTGTTTGCACTTATCGATTAGCTCAAGATACTTATCTGGCGAATGGCGAAGCTTGCTCGATAAGATCTTGGGCTCTTTGGTTCGTTGGGTGTATGAAGCTAACTCGCCACCAACCAGGGTCAGCCGAAGCAGAGCTGCCCTATGCCAGTTGTGAAATTCTGCCTCGGTTTCGAATAATCCAATGAAATACATGTGACGGTCACGGTGATCAAACACCATGGCCCGATCAACAATCATTAGCTCAGCTTTTTCGCCAGAGGTTATCTCGCGAGCGCCTTTGAGCATCTCGTAGCCTAGATAGCCAACCAGCCCTGGCCTAAAGCTAAATGGAATCTCATCTTGAGGAAAGCTATCGATAGATTCCTTGATCTTGGCCAGATGGCTAGCGATAGCTTCCAGCGGATTGTCACCCAAATCAAGTTTTGATCCCGCGGAGCCAATGACAGACACTGGTTCATCGGGGTGGGTTGATCGATCCAGCCAAAAGCTATTGGGGTCGTCTTTGTGGATGGAGATAAAGATGTCAGCTGGGTTCACAAAGCCACGGAGCTTGGCTAGCTCTAGACGCAAAATGGCCACCTTGTGTGAGATTGATTTGGGCTGAAAGAAAAGCTCGTACTCTATAGATTAGACCAAGGCCTATAGGAGTAATCGATGAGCGTTCTGGGGGATTTTTACCGCCTCGAAAACGCAGAGCTAAAGCCGCTGATAGTTTCCGGCCCCGAAGTTCAGCTAAGAGTTGCTGACTCCTGGCTGGTTGAAAACGGTGCCGTTAGATCCTTGCAGGCACACTTCGATAGATTCGCCAACTGGGTACTTGCCGAAGATTCTTCCCAAGAGCCTATGTTGAGGGGCTTCTTCGCCGAGGTAAGACGCCTTACCCCAAGAGAGGGTAGATGGTTTCCAAGGATCGAGTATCACGGTGAACAAGAGCCAGCAGATCGGCTACACCTAAGACTTCGTGAAGCACCCGCACCAGTGGAATCAATAGTGCTGTGGCAATACCCAGACCCAGATCCAAGGCAATCTCCCTTGGTCAAAGGTCCTGACCTATCTTTATGCCAGCAGCTTAGGCGCCATGCCAACATGAACGGAGCCACCGAAGCGGTCATCACTGATTCCAAAGGCTTTGTCGCTGAGGGTGCGCTAAGTGCTCTGGTTTGGTGGCGGGGCAATGTGCTTTGCTCCTCGGATGATCAAACCAATTGGTTACCTTCTATTACCAGGCAAGAGCTTTTTGAGATAGCCAGTCAAATGGGCATTGAAACCAGAGTTGAGAACATTAAGCCTGAGGACCTTGTGAAGCTGCCAATCTGGGCACTTAGTTCGCTAAATGGCATAGTTCCGGTTACTTCCTGGGTTGGCCTAGCCGATGAGCTACCTACTTCCTCGCAATTGGAACCATTTACCAAGCGACTAAAGCTACTTAGCACTCAGGTTGGCTAAAGCAGCCACACAGTAAATTCCAACCTTTCTATGGCAGGATTAACAGTGTGAATGAAGCTCTCGACTGGCTACTGGCTTTAGTCCAGGGCGTTGATCCCCTCTGGCGAAATGTTGCCGCTGGAATCGCAATCATGCTCGAGACTTCATTGTTTATTGGCTTGATAATGCCTGGGGACACGGTTGTGCTTGTGGCATCAACCGGTGTGGTTGATCTCCCAGATTTCTTTTGGCTCATTGGTGCAGTTCTACTAGGTTCGCTAATCGGTGAAACCATCGGATTCTTTATTGGAAGACTCTTTGGCGATCGGATCAGGGCCTCCAAGCTAGGGCAGCGCTTTGGTGAAGAGAATTGGCAACGAGCTGACGTCTTTGTCGAGAAACAAGGTGGGCCAGCCGTAGCAATCTCTAGGTTCCTACCGGTTCTGCACTCGCTGGTTCCGGTCGTCGCTGGAGCAGCAAAAATGAGATACAAAATCTTTATCTCCTGGACCTTTGCCGCCTGCTTCGTCTGGGCAACTGTCTACGTCGGAATTGGCTACATCGCCAGGGCTAGCTACGAGGAGGTGGCCTCGAACTTCAAATTTGGTGCCTTTATCTTTGTGGGCATCATCGCCCTATTCGTTGTTTTGATCCACTTTGCCAAGAAGAAGATCTCCAAGGCGGCCGACAAGATGATTGCCGAAGACTCCCCAAAGGCCTAATTTGGGCCCTGGATAGGCCGATTTTTGATTGTCGGCTGATACCCATACACTAATTATTCGAACACTTGTTCGAATAATTAGAGCACTATGGGGCAAGCAAATGATCAGGGTAGACGAGTCAATCCAGGTAGCAACTAACCAAGCTGGTGAGCCGGTGGGCTTTAGCTGGCGAAATGGCAGCTATCAGGTGATTACTAAGCCGGTTCGCTGGTTTTCCAGAAGGAACTGGTGGGACGAATCCGCCAGAGCCCAGCGCGGTATCGGAGCCGGGGTTCTAGAACTTGAGATGTGGCGACTAAGTGCCAGCAAGGAAAACTCTTCCCCTGCTCAGTTTGAGCTAATCCACACCGAAGCAACTAATAGCTGGCAGCTACTTCGAGTATTTGGATAGCAATGTCATTTACTCACCTGAACGTATCTTCTGCTTACTCGTTTCATTTTGGAACCGCTAAGCCCGACGAGCTTGCTAAAGCTGCAAGTGCTTTAGGTTTTGACGCGCTCGCGATAACAGATCTAAATGGTCTCTATGGAGCTGTAAAGCATATCGGTTCCTGCCTGAAGCAAAACATTGCACCGATAGTTGGAGTTCGACTAAACGTGCAGCACAAAGGAAGCGTAACAATACTGGCCAGGGGTCATAACAACGGAATCGGTTGGGCTGCTCTTTGCAGAATTATTTCTGCAGCTCAGAAAAAAAGCAAAAAAGAAGTGGCTATTTCTCAAAAAGATCTAGCTGCATTAATGAAAACAGACAATAAAGCTAACTGCACCATACTGCTTGGTCCTGATTCTGATTTTGGTCAGGCAACAATACTTGCTAACGCAACCGATGCGGCTCAAAAACTTCTGGAGTGGCAAGAGCTGCTGCCGTATAAATCAGCACTTGCGGTTGAAATAGTTTCACACCTAACTGAACCAGGAACTAATTACTCCACCATGCAGGCCAAAAGAATGCTGCAGCTTGCCAAAACAATCGGCATTGCACCGGTACTAACCAACGCGGTTAGATACCTTGAGCCAGATGATGCTCTTACTGGCGATGTCCTAGATGCCGCAAGGCATCTAGAGGCGCTTGGCTTATTTGACCCACAACCCAATGCCCAGGCTTGGCTAAAGCCTGCCAGCTTGATGGAAAAGCTAGCTCTAGAAATTACCGAGAGTAAAACTCTGGCCCTAGAGCTACTTTCTAATACCGAAGCTTTGGCGAAGCAGCTAAGGCTAGATCCGGTCTCGGATTGCGGTTGGTCTAAGCCCAAAACCCCTGAGAAGTCAGCCCTTGGTATCGAGGGAAACCCCTTTGAGGTGCTGTGGCAAAAAGCTCACACCGGAATCAACTGGCGGTATCCAGATAAAAGCGAAGACAAGCTATTGCCCATTAGGCACCGCCTGCATCAAGAACTAATAACCATCAACAAGCTAGGTTTTGCTACCTACTTTCTAACCGTTGCCGATGTTGCCCAGATGATCAGAGACATGAGAATCAGAACGGCAGCTCGAGGCTCTGGAGCTGGCTCGATGGTTAATTACCTACTTGGTATCTCGAGTGTTGACCCAATAGAGCATGAGCTACTTTTTGAAAGATTCCTAAGCACCGAGCGCTCTAGCTTGCCGGATATCGATATCGATGTTGAATCAGCCAGAAGACATGAAATTTACCGGGCAATATTCAAGCGCTACGGCGGCAATCGGGTCACGCTACTTTCGATGCAGTCTACCTATCGCGGAAGAGGTGCTGTAAGAGATGGTGGCCTAGCCCTTGGCTTCGAGCCAGAACAAATCGATGAGATAGCAAAAAGTATCTGGCGCTTTAGCGCGAGAGATTTTCGTGGAATGTTAGGTAAAAAGCCAGAGCTTAGGCAGCTTGCCGCGCAGTTAGACACTGACCGCAGACTAAATCTTTTGGTTGATGTCACCGAGAGATTAGATCGACTCCCAAGGCACATCTCAATGCACCCCTGCGGAGTGATACTCGGTAACGAACAACTTCTTGCTCACACCCCGGTTGAGCCAAGCGGTCTGGGGCTTCCGATGAGTCAGTTCGATAAGGATGATATGGACCCAATGGGAATGCTCAAACTAGACATTCTTGGGGTCAGGATGCAATCGAGCATGGCCTACGCGATTAGGGAAATAGAGCGGGTCTCCAAAAAAAGCATTGACCTGGATGCCATATCCAGAGATGACGCGGAAACCTTCAAGCAAATAAGAACTACCAACACCCTTGGGGTGTTCCAAATTGAAAGCCCAGGCCAAAGAGAGCTAACCGGTAAGCACCAGCCAACGCAGTTCAACGATCTGACGATACAGATTTCGCTGTTTAGGCCAGGTCCGATGAAGGGCAACATGATCTCCCCATACCTAGATGGCAGACATGGGTTTATCAAGCCAGATTTCATACATCCTGATCTGGAGCCGATTCTAAAATCCACCCACGGTGTTGTTATCTTTCACGAGCAATTGCTAAAGATTCTGAACGTTATGACCGGCTGCTCGCTGGCTAAAGCCGATGAGCTTAGAAGGTCTCTTGAAAAAGACCGCAAGTTTGTTGAGAAGTTCTTCAAAGAAAACGCCACTAAACGCGGCTACTCGAGAGTTGTTGTTGATCGCATCTGGAGCGTGCTTGATGGCTTTGGAAGCTTTGGTTTCTGCAAGGCTCACGGGGCTGCCTTTGCACTACCGACCTATCAAAGCGCCTGGCTAAAAACTCACTACCCAACTGAGTTTTTAGCTGGCCTATTCACCCATGATCCTGGGATGTATCCAAAGCGTTTGCTGCTGGCCGAAGCCAGGAGGCTCGGGGTGAAAATTCTTGGGGTTGATGTCAATAAATCCAAAGACGAGTACCTCGTTGAGAAAACTTCAGACGGATTAGCTATTCGTATGGCCCTTACTGATTTGTATGGAATCTCCGGGGCTGAAATTATTCGCATTATCGAAAATGCTCCCTATAAGGACCTTGCTGATTTCTATTTGCGAGCTAACCCGGGAAGAGCTACCGCTAAAAACCTTGCGCTAATCGGAGCCTTGGATCAACTTGGGTCTAACAGCCAAGATCACACACGAGGAGATGTGCTCGAGAGGGTTAGGCAACTAAGCGCATTGAAATCAAGACCAAAGCTCACCAAAGATCAGCCAATGCTTGATTTTGACTTGATTGATTTGATGCCTAAGGGAAACCCCGAATTCACTAAAGAGCTTCAGTTGGAAAGTGAAATGGACCTACTTGGCATGGATGTCACAGACCATCAGCTGGCAAAGTATCAGCCGATGCTGGATCAAATGGGCGTTGTTCGAGCCAGCGAACTTGTTGGGCTTAGATCCAAAACCGATGTTCTGGTTGCTGGAGTAAGGGTGGCAACCCAGTCTCCCCCAATGCGTTCAGGAAAGAGAGTTGTCTTTATAACCCTCGATGATGGCACAGGGTGTTCGGATGCAACATTTTTTGATCAGGCCCAAGAGCGATCCAGCCACGTGCTTTTCAATACCAGACTCATGGTGGTTTCAGGCAAAACCCGAAGAACCGGAGTCAAAGGAGTTTCAGTAATGGCCGAAAACGCCTGGGACCTAAATCAACTGTGGCAGCAATACCTTAAGGAGAATTTAGTCGCGGTTGAAAATTGACAACAAGCGAAGAATTTCAACGTAAAGCCAGATAAGGGTAACGGCAAGACCAAAGGCTGCGCGCCATTCCATATCTACTGGCCACTTGTCTCTAGCTCCAACGGTGATGGTCTCGAAGTCAAGATTTAGAGTGAATGCAGCAAGACCTGCTCCAACTAATCCAGCAAGCCAACCAAAAGCAGAACCGTATACGCCAGCACCGCCAGTGATCAAAACAAAACCTAGGTTGATAACAGCAAAGATTAGGTAACCAACGATTGCGAAGGTCATGATTCTGGTGAACCTGGCATCAACCTTGATCCAACCAAAGCGGTAAGCAGCAAACATCGCACCAGCGGTGGTCAAGGTTGCCAAAACTGCGGACTGAACAATGCCTGGGTACATCGACTCGAACATCGCCGAGATTCCACCCAAGAAAACACCTTCAACTGCTGCGTAGGCAACGATTACTCCTGGCATTACCTTCTTAGAAAATGTGATCCACAAAGCAAGACCAAGGCCTACAAACATTGCTGGGAACCAAAGAGCCTGTAGTGGCTGGAAGAACCAAGTGGCAGCGGCTGTAATCAGCAACACAGCAAAGATTGCTGCTACCTTGCCAGCTGTTCCCTCAACGGTCATTGGCTCATTTTTGGAAGCAATCTTGGAAAATTCTGCATCCACAAGGTCCTGAGGAACCTCACGAGCAGCCTGTAATCCGGTTTGCATTGAGCGGTTAAACACTGGGTTGTGGGACAAGATTTTCTCCTTTTGTCTGTTGGTGTAACAACTAAATTCTAAGCCGAAATGCTGAAAGTTAGCTGAGCGCTAGCTCACGGGCAAGTATTTCGATGTGCTCAGGGCTAATCTGGTGCCCTCCAGGGTGCATCAGGACCTCGACTTCGGCTCCCCAAGATTGAAACTCCTTGATCATATCCTCGCTCTTTTGCTTGGGTGAATAGGGGTCTTTCTCTCCGTTGGCGATGAAGACGAACTTACCCTGGAGGTTTGGCTTGAATTCGGTCTCGACAAAAGCCCTAGTCGTACCAAAGGCAAGGATGCCCCTGAGAAGCTCAGGGTGAACCGTTAGCAAAGCACCAGCCATGTGAGCCCCGTTTGAGAACCCGACAGCAGTTACTCGCTTGGGGTCAAACCCGTAATGCTTACTCGCTAACTGGATAAACTCAGCCAGGGTCTGAACGGCTTCAAGCAGGGTGTCTTCCTTCGCGCTAAAGTCCTCAAAATACTCGAAGAACCTAACCGTGCCATCCTGGTTGACAAGGCCCCGTGGAGACAAGATGCTGGCTGAAGGGTCCAAGGCTTTGCCTAAAGACAATAGATCAAACTCATCCGCACCAGATCCGTGCAGGAGTAAAAGGGTATTCGCGGATTGCGCAGATGGCAGCCAAACGTGTGGTCTGGAAAGTTTTTCTTCGGACATCATCTCAGTCTAGATTTCAATTCAGAATTTTTAGGAGTTAAGCAAAAAAGTAGCCCCTAGGGGCTACTTACTTGTGGACCTGAGGGGATTTGAACCCCTGACCCCCTGCATGCCATGCAGGTGC
>JBIIXB010000018.1:0-14124 GCA_044338605.1 Rhodoluna sp.
TTCCAGGAGATGAGCTCACCAACGGACTCGGCTATCGAACCAGAATTCAATTGCACGTTTCCGAAGAGGGTGTAGCAGGTCCCTACCGGGAGAGAAGTCACGACGTTGTTCCCGTGAAATCACTGCCGCTGGCAGTGGCAGAGATAAACGAGCTGGGAGTTCACCTAAAGAATTGGCAAGACGTCAAGCGCATTGAAATCTCTAGTGCCTCAACTGGAGGAATTCAATGGTTCATCGATAAAAAAACTAAAGGCGACAAAAGACTGACCGAGCGCGCGCTAGGCAGAAGTTTTAGAATCTCGAGCGGAGGTTTCTGGCAGGTACACAGGGGGGCAGCCGAACTGCTTGCCTCCGAAATTGTTGAACTTTCTGAAGGACTCGAGCTTGAAGCCAACAACTTGGATCTCTATGGAGGTGTTGGGCTTTTTTCTGGAGGGCTCGCGACTAAGTACGGTAAAAAACTGAACATCACAACCGTCGAGTCATCAAAGGTGGCAACCAGCGATGCCTCTGCCAACCTGGTTGACTTAGCCAAACATAAAGCGGTAGCTGCCCCGGTCGAGGGCTTTTTGAAACTGCAAATCAAGCAAGGCCTAGAACTATCTGGAGCAACTGTAATTCTCGATCCCCCTAGAGCTGGTGCCGGCAAACAAGTTGTTGACCAATTGACTTTCCTGAAGCCCAAAAAAGTCATTTACGTTGCATGTGACCCGGTGTCTTTGGCTAGAGACCTAAAGACCTTCACGGCTTCGGGTTATCGGGTCGAAACCATTCGAGCCTTTGACTTATTTCCACACACCCACCATTTCGAAACCATAGTTAGTCTGGTTCTGGAATGACAAAACTTTCTACAGTTTCCTCGATTACGGGAATTCAAGAAATTAGCGTGATCATCATTGATGATCACGAAGCAATTCGGCTGGCTCTTTCCACCGTTTGTGAGCAGAACAATTTCAAGCTACTAGCGTCAACTGATTCAGTCGCGGATGCTCTTGGCTCGATTGCTGGAAAGAATCCCGACGTGGCGGTTTTAGACCTATCGCTTTCGGATGGTTCAAAAGTTGAAGAAAATGTTAAAAGCTTGGTTGAAAAAGGTATCTCAGTTCTAGTTTTTAGCATCGCAGACAAGGCACAGCTAGTTCGAGCTGCGCTAAAAGCTGGAGCTGCAGCCCTCGTTCCCAAATCACACAGCATGAGTGAATTGGTGGAGGCCATACGCATGGTGGCAGCCGGAATGCTTGTAAACAATCTTCAAACCACCGCCGCGATTGACGCCGACCAAGATTTCACCAGCGCCAAGCTTTCGCCACGTGAGCAGGAGGTTCTATCGCTTTACGCTTCTGGATTGGCTCTCAAGCAAGTGGCATACTCTCTCAACATCACGGTTTCTACAGCCAAAGAACATATCGATCGAGTTCGTAATAAGTACGCCACTATCGGAAGACCTGCTGTGAACAAGACCGAACTGTTGCTTCGGGCAATTGAGGATGGCTTGATTGAGGAAGGAAGTCTCTAATTGGCCCTCAAGAGACCCGTTTCCACAAAAAGCTATTCAGTAAACCGCGTAAACCAACTCATTGCGAGCATTTACTCCTTTTTGCTTGTCGCTGTAGTCACTGAGGCTTTGGTCAATGGCTTTCGGCAGCTGGAGCATCTAAATACCCTGGTGTTTGTAGCTTCTGTTTCACTGCTAGCTTTCCTCGTTATTGGTTTCTTGATCAGTCACTTTTTCTTTCAGTCGCCATTGTTTTGGTTTAGAGCGATACCGGTTTTGACCCTGGTGCTGTTGGCAACTTGGCCGCTCCATTACGATGCATCAACGGTGTTACCCGAGTCCTTCAAACCATGGATTTGGTGGTTGCTTGGCATTTCTGCAGTTGCTGCAGGCATCTCTTTTCGCTTCTGGCTGGGAGTTGTTTACATTTTTATCGTTTCGTTGGGTTGGATACCCACACGAATATCACCGAGTGGCGGTTCCGGTGAACTAATTCTGGCAATCCAGGACTCGTTGCATTTGTTTATTCTGGCTGCAATTGCCACGACAATGGCAGCGGCTGCAAGATGGCAAGCAGCAAAAACAGACTTTGCAAATCAAGATTTGATTGCTAGTGGCGTAAAGAGTGCTCAGAGTCAGGCGGTGGAATTAGAGCAATCAAGATTGGACGCCCTGGTCCACGACAGCGTCCTAACAACGCTGTTGGTCGCATCCAAAGCCCAAACTCCTGAAGAGATATCTCTAGCCAGAGAGTCGGCAACCGAGGCAATTAGAAGGCTGGACTCAGATAACGCTTCAATGAAACCCACTACTGACATTACGCAAGTGAGTTTCTTTGAGGCACTTCAAAACAGAATTCACGAGGTCCACCCAAGTTTTGAAGTTTCGCTTCAGCAAACCAACAACTCACTGCTACCGGAACTTGTTTCAGAGGCCCTAACCGAAGCCACGCTTCAAGCAGTCGATAACTCAACTAAGCACGGAGGTATCTCTGCAAAAAGAAGCGTTTCGCTTCAGAGTCAGGGCAAAGGTTTGAAGATAGTGGTCAGCGATACCGGCAAGGGTTTTCGAGCTTCAAAGATTCCCAAGGACCGTCTTGGTATTCAGCTTTCAATTATTGGCCGCGTGAAGTCAGTAGGCGGACGAGTCTTTATTCGATCGGAACCTGGAAAAGGCACGGACGTAGTTCTGGAGTGGAGCCCAAGTGTTTAGGCTCCCGCTTTGGTTAGTCCAGGTAGTTGGTGCCTTGTTGGTTCTCAACCCACCAGTTACCGCGCTTATAGGATTTGATCGCTACGACAACTGGATGTTTGCCATGGTGGCAATTGTTATCTACGTATTTGTCGCGTTGCTTTCAGTTTTTTACTACCGCACCCGAGAGATGCCAGCGCTTTTGGCTTGGATCAATCTTTTGGTTGTTGTGATTGTTCCCCAACTAATCCACGAGGCAATTGATGTGGCAACCGTGGACTCTCAAACCAGCTGGTACGTATCAGGGTTAGGTGCCCTATTGGCGGTTACTGCCATCCGGGGCCAGCAAGCAGTTTCTTGGATTGGAGCGGGTGTTTTATCCCTAGAGGTTTTGGTTTGGGGTGGCACTGAAACGATGTTTAATAGCGGGCTAGCCGGGGCCTTTAGCTTAATTGTGGCAACCAATGTGTTGTCTTTTGCCCTCACTCGGATTGAAACCGAAACTCAAACTTACCTAGATAAAGCAATCGAGATTGAAGCTGCGGCAGCGGTTGAGTCATCAACTCGACTGGAAAGATCTCGAAGACTTAGCGAGACTTTACGAGTCTCGTATCCCCTTCTTCAAAAAATTGCAGCGGGTCAATTGGATCACGAGTCCAAACAAGAAGCCAAGCTTTTGGAAGCGCAGTTGCGTGACAGTATTCGAGGGCGAGACCTTATCGATTCCAAAATGCAGGAAGCTATCCGATCCGCTCGCTTGCGAGGTATTGAAGTAGTTGTTTTGGATGAAGGCGGGCTGGCGGCTTTGGCTGAGAATTCCAAAGCTGAGCTGAGGCAAAAATTAGCAGCGGAACTAGATCAGATTTCTAGTGGAAGAGTTACCATTCGTGCACCACGCGGTGGACAAATAAACGCAACCTTCGTTGCTTCTAGACCAGGCACCGCAACGCCAGATGTGTTTTTGAAGCTTTAAAATGGAGAACCCGGGCTGTATACAGGCCCGGGTCTCAACCCCCAAACCATTCAAGCTTTCCCCTGATAGCTACTACCGAATGGTTCTTCTCTTAACCTAGTAAATGCCCACCCAGGCGATTGCAAAATACTCGGTCTGAGCTGTCCCCATTTTGGGGGACTAAATTTCACCCTTGAAATCTGATCGCCACTCTAGAGCTCTGGAGACGTTGCTCTCGCGAAGCATCTGGCTACCTTTGGCCCAGTTCGGTTCTGGTTGTGCCGACTCAGTTGCGCCGACTGCTTCGCGCAAAACGGCAACTACTGCCGCCAACTCCTTTTCGGTTGGATTTCCTGCAACGACTTCTAGCTCAGCGGCTAAGTCTTTGTCTTCAACGTTTGGCATTAGAGTGGAATGTTTCCATGCTTTTTGGGAGGTAACGATGCGCGCTTGGTGCGCAGAGCTCGAAGGGCCTTGATGATTGAGACTCTGGTGGCTGCTGGTTCAATAACTCCATCGAGCTCACCTCGCTCAGCTGCTAAGAATGGCGAAGCAACGTTATAGGTGTATTCGGCAGCTAGCTCGGCACGAACTTTGGCTATGTCCTTACCGGCTTCCTCTGCTTCTTTGATCTTGTCGCGGAACAAAATGTTCACAGCTCCCTGACCACCCATAACCGCAATTTCAGCGCTTGGCCAAGCCAAGTTGATATCTGCACCAAGCTGTTTTGAGCCCATGACGATGTATGCGCCACCATATGCTTTTCGGGTAATCACAGTAACTAGTGGAACGGTTGCTTCTGCGTATGCGTATAACAACTTTGCCCCGCGCCTGATAACGCCGGCCCACTCCTGATCGGTTCCAGGAAGATATCCTGGAACATCCACCAGCGTGACAATAGGAATAGAAAACGCATCGCAGAAGCGAACAAAGCGAGCCGCTTTCTCACCCGCGTCAATGTTGAGTGTTCCTGCCATCGCAGATGGCTGGTTAGCAATGATTCCAACACTTCGTCCGTCAACTCGGGCAAAACCAATCAGGATGTTCGGGGCAAATAGCGGTTGAACTTCCAAAAAGTTTGCCTCGTCAACCAGGTGTTCGATTACGGTTCGCATGTCATAGGGCTGGTTTGGTGAGTCAGGAATCAGAGTGTTTAGTTTCTTATCAAACTCGGTTACTTCCAGCTCAGAGTGTGAGTCATAGACAACTGTTTCGCCTAAGTTATTTTGCGGCAAAAAGCTAAGCATGTTACGCGCGTAGTCGAGAGCGTCATCTTCATCACTTGCTAGGTAGTGAGCCACTCCGGAAGTTTCGTTGTGAGCCCTGGCACCGCCTAGCTCTTCCATGCCAACTTCTTCACCCGTCACGGTCAAGATGACATCGGGGCCAGTAACGAACATGTTTGAGGTCTTATCAACCATGATCACAAAGTCGGTCAATGCGGGGGAGTAAACAGCGCCACCTGCAGCTGGACCCATGATGATTGAAATCTGTGGAATAACACCTGAGGCCATGGTGTTTTTTCTAAAAATCTCGCCGTACTTACCAAGAGCCACAACACCTTCTTGGATTCTGGCTCCGCCGGAATCCAAAATGCCAATAATCGGAACACCTGTTGAAATGGCAAGATCCATAATCTTGATGATCTTGTTTCCAGCTGCTTCACCAAGCGATCCGCCAAATACCGTAAAGTCCTGAGAGTAAACGGCAACTTGTCTGCCGTGGATGGTTCCAAATCCAGTTACTACCGAATCACCGTAGGGGCGGTTGACGTCCATGCCAAAGGCATTAGATCTATGACGAACAAACTCGTCTACTTCAACAAACGAGCCTTTATCCAAAAGGATGTCGATTCTTTCGCGAGCAGTCTTTTTTCCCTTAGCGTGCTGTTTCTTCACAGCGGCATCACCATTGGCGTGAACCGCCTCGTGGTAGCGGTGCCTAAGGTCTTCGATTTTGCCGGCAGTGGTGGAAAGGTCTGCCTCTGAGCGCTTTTCAGTCAATGTCTCTCCATATGCTTTTTGGCAGTGTCGGACCAACTTTATAGGAGGTCATAGGTGATGTTATTGCAGCTTAACGCAGAGAATATTTCCATATTGGTGAGGATTCCTACAAACCAGCACTGGCCTAGGCTTTACCCATGGACTACCCCAAGACCTCTTTAGTTGCCAGTGGGCTATTGGCGCTTGCGGAAACGGGATCCACAAACCACGACCTTTTGGCCCTAGCCGCCTCGGATCAACATCCAGAGTTTTTTACCCTTATAACCGAGTTTCAAACAGCCGGGCGGGGTCGCCTGAATCGAAAGTGGCAGGCAGCTACCGGTAGCTCGGTCATGGCCTCGGTATTAGTTCGACCGAGTTTCAAGAACGACTCTGCAATCGGGTGGCTTAGCTTGATGATGGCTGAGGCGGTCAAGTCCGCGCTCGCCGAAGTGGGTATCGAATCCAAGATCAAGTGGCCAAACGATGTTTTGGTGAAAGGCCAGAAGATTAGCGGAATACTGGCCGAAGCAAACTCAGACCTATCGGCTGTGGTGGTGGGTTTTGGAATCAACGTGAATCAAAGTGCACAGGAGCTGCCAACTGGCTCCGCTACTTCTTTATTAATAGAAGGTGCAACCAGTCTCGATAGAGATAGCTTTCTGGCACGAACCCTAAGTCACTTCCAGCAGCTTTACTTGGACCTTGCTGAAACTGGCGGTGATGCGGTAGCTAGTGGCTTGCGAGCAAGAATCATTGAAGCATCGGCAACTATCGGAGAGCTGGTTGAGGTCTTGTTTCCAGATGGTTCGTCGGTCGTCGGTGAGGCAACCGGAATAGACGAAGGTGGCAGGTTACAAGTATTGAGTGCTACCAAGACACTTTCGGTCTCTGCAGGCGATGTCCTACACCTCAGAACTGCCAAGCGGGAAGATTAGATAGTGACTGAAACTTTCGAAACTAAGTTGGTGCGACTTCGCCCAAGGGCAGCTGCTTTACTGTTTCCAACTTTGGTTTTAGCCGCTAGTTCATTTTCAGTGATCTACTTTTTTGAATTGGTTGCCCCCGATCTGTATCAGATTGTCCTATGGGCGGCCATCGCGGCAGTTTCGCTTTTTTGGTTCCTTCCCTTACTTAATTGGTTGGCCGCATCACTTGTGATTACTGACCAGAGGATTATTCACCGTTCGGGCCTATTTGGATTGCGTAAAAAAGTGCTAAACCTTTCGGAGCTTTCTTCAATTGCTGTGCAGCGCCCCAAGCCACTCCGAGCAAAGGCGATCTCCTTGGTCAAAGTCGATGGCCAGGTCATCACCGTCAGCGGCTACTCTAGACCTAAGCAGTTAGCCGCAGCCATTGAAGCCGAGGCAAGCAAAACTCTTTAGTTGTAAGGATCATTTAGTTGACTAACTCCCGCGTTGGTGTAATCGGCGGTGGTCAACTTGCCCGCATGATGATCGCTCCTGCCAGCAAGCTGGGTATTGAGATAAAAGTCCTTGCAGAAACTGATAACTCTCCGGCAGCCGAGGCCACCACCCTTGTTGGAGACTTCACCGACCTTGAAACTGTTCTGACCTTTGCTAACTCAGTTGATGTCATAACCTTCGATCACGAGCATGTTCCGCTTGCAATTTTGCAGCAATTAGAGCAACAGGGAATTTCTGTTCAACCCTCATCAAGAGCACTTGCGCATGCCCAGAACAAACTTGTAATGCGCCAAGCGCTGCACAAAATTGGTGCACCGAACCCAATCTGGAAAGAAGTCTCCACAGCCATGCAATTGGATCAGTTCATCAATGAGCATGGCCCCGAAGTTGTGGTCAAGACACCAATCGGTGGATATGACGGCAAAGGTGTTCGAGTGGTGAGTTCTTCGGACCAAGTTTCAGACTGGCTGGCAGGTCCTATGCTCGCTTCACTGGGTGGATCATTACTGGTGGAGCAAAAAGTGTCATTCAAAAGAGAACTTGCTCAGCTAAGTGCCAGAAACCCAGCTGGTGATTTTGTGAGCTGGCCGGTTGTGGAGACAAGACAAAAAAATGGAGTGTGCTCCGAAGTACTGTCGCCAGCTCCAAACATCAGTTCCGAAGTGTCCACGGAAGCAGTAAAAATAGCAAGGTTGATTTCCGAATCTCTAGGGGTGACTGGAAACTTGGCTGTTGAAATGTTTGAAACTAACCAAGGTGAATTACTAGTGAATGAATTGGCAATGCGACCGCACAATTCAGGTCACTTCACAATCGAGGGATCAGCTACTTCGCAATTTGAACAACACCTTCGAGCTGTTCTAAATCTTCCACTCGGTAAAACAGACCCGATAGGACCTGTAGCGGTCATGGCAAATCTTCTTGGGGTCTCCGATTCCCAGGATCTTGTGGCTAACCGTGAAAAAGTTATCTCTTTATTTCCAGAGGTAAATATCCACTTCTACGGAAAAGCTCCAAGGCTTGGCAGAAAGCTAGGTCACATCACCGTAGTTGGTGACGATGCCGACACTTGTCTTGATACAGCCGAGGCTGCCAGGAACCAACTAAACAACTAATATTTGAGTATTAGGTAAATCGATGGGAGTTCCAATTACCAATCCACTTGTAGCAGTTGTGATGGGTTCTGACTCGGACTGGTCAGTCATGTCCGATGCCGCTCAGGCGTTAAAGGATTTTGGAATCGAATACGAAGTCGAAGTCCTCTCAGCTCATCGCACTCCGGAGCGAATGATTGAGTGGGGAAAAACTGCTGCCTCACGAGGCATTAAGGTAATCATCGCTGGCGCCGGAGGCGCCGCACATCTTCCTGGGATGCTGGCTTCTGTAACAACACTTCCCGTTGTTGGTGTTCCGGTTCCACTAGGCAAACTCGATGGTATGGACTCGCTGCTTTCAATAGTTCAAATGCCAGCTGGTATTCCCGTTGCAACGGTTTCCATCGGTGGAGCCAAGAACGCCGGAATACTTGCCGCCAGAATTTTGTCCACCAGCGATAAATCATTGGAACAAAAACTTGTTGACTATGGAGTATCTCTTGCTGATCTAGTCGCGGAGAAAAACACTCAGCTGCAAAATCAAATCAAAAACAGCTAACTCACAAATTCACGACCGCCATGCTTTGCGCAACAAAACTGGTTGATTTGAAGCTGGCAAATTCCTGACAGTGCTAATTTCCTTGTGAAATTTCGCAAAAAACACTCGCTGACCAGCTAGATTCTGGGGATTTTTAGCCATTGCGCAACAGGGCTGTTTTTTACTCAATATCGGCACCCTTTGCGTTTTGCGTTGCCATTCCAGAAAGTTCAACCTAGGCTTGAAGGTACGTGAGGAGTGCGTTATGAAAAGAGCCTTTATTGTCGCGCTTGGCTTGGCTACAGCCCTAGTGCTGGCTGGCTGTACCCTCTTTTATCCAAACTCTGGCACCCCAACCGATGAGCTAACCGATCCGAATGCCTCCGCGAGCGTTGCGCCAGGCGAGGAAACTAGCCAAGGGGAAGCTACTTCACCTTCTAACTCTCCATCTCCTTCGCCTTCAGTTTCTCCAACTATGGCGCCTGCCGTATTGAACATCCTTTACTCCGACACCTCAGCTGGGGTACTGAACGTGGTTTCCGAAGTTAGCAATTTTGCAGAAGATGGCGGAAGTTGCATTCTTAGCTATTACCAAGGAGAAACTGCCACAGCTATTGCAACGGTGAAAGCTGAGCGCAACGTTACCTCAACGCAGTGTTTCCCATTCAACGTTAGTTTTTCAGGCCTACCAAAGGGCACTTTGTCGCTGACCGTTAGTTACAAATCCGACAACCACATCGGTGAATCCCAAAAGTTTGAGGTGATCATTCCCTAATGATTAAAACAGCAGGAAAACTCTGGTCCATGTTACTGATTGCCGCGATGTCGGCAGTGGGAATTGTTGCGTTTGAGGCAGAGAGCACTCCAGCAGAAGCTGCTAATGCCGCCTGGTTTAATCCGGGACAAATCATTAGCGACAGCGCTTTTTACACTTCGGGAACCATGTCTGCCGTTGACATCCAAAGATTCCTAAATGGAAAAGTTGCGGCTTGTCGAGCAGATCCAACAAGACCTGGTTGCCTTAAGGATTACCGTCTCAGCACTCCAGCTGTAGCTGGAGTAGCTGGAAGATGTGCATCGCTTCCTGCAAAGACAAACGTTAGCGCTGCTGAAATCATTTATGACGTATCAATCGCTTGTGGAATTAGCCCCAAGGTGCTTTTAGTTAAATTGCAAAAAGAGCAGGGGCTTGTAACTTCAACTAACCCAAGCGCTCGTGCCTACGAGTTTGCACTTGGAATGGATTGTCCGGACACGCCATCTGGGTGTAGCGCGGCATCGGCAGGATTTTTCTGGCAGCTTTACAAAGGTGCTGGACAATTGCAGTGGTACAGCAACCCGGCTGGTTCCTTTACCTGGCTAAAACCAGGAAGAACCATCAGTCGTCCGTACCAGGCCAATAACCCTGGTTGTGGTGCTCAGTCATTTGTCTTGGAAAACAAAGCTACCGCCGCTTTGTATTACTACACCCCTTACGTGCCTAACCAAACCGCTCTGGGAAACCTCTATGGGGTTGGAGACGTATGTAGCGCATATGGAAACCGAAACTTCTTCCGCGATTACACGGACTGGTTCGGCTCAACTATTGGCGGTAGCTTCCTTCTCAAAGGCGACGCTGCTGACGTATTCATGATCGTCAATGAGACCAAGTTCCGAATCCCAACTCCAGAGCTACTTACTTCGCTGGCACCTCTTGGTCCTGTTGGAACTGTTTCAAATGCCCACCTAGACCGTTACACCACAGTCAGTGACATGAGCGCCCTTGCCAGAAATGCCGTTGACGGAAGTTACTTCTTTATACACAACAGCTCGCGGTTAGCTTTTGCTAACTGTGATGAAGTGGCAGCTTGGGGATTGAACTGCGCGAGCGCTGTAACAATGACAGGCTCTCAAGTCAGTGCCCTGGTAGCGGGCGAAGCGATGTCAGCTCTGGTCGGAAGATTTGTTTTGGAAAATGGTGCACTGCGAGCTGTAACTACCCCTTCACCTGATCCATCAGCGTCACCATCCGCAACTCCTGATCCATCAGCGTCTCCATCCGCAACACCTACAGCAACTCCTAGCGCAACTCCTACTCCTACCCCAACCGCATCAGCGTCTCCAGCGCCTGCTGCACCAGCGCCAGTTTCCACCTACACAGTCGCTCGTGGTGACTCACTCAGTGGAATCGCATCGCGCTTTGGCACCACATCAAGAAACCTGATGAGCATCAATGGAATTACGAATGCAAACTTGATCCGCGCTGGTCAGGTTCTAAAGCTTTCTTCTGACGGGGTTGCTCCAGCAGCACCAGCTCCAGCTGCACCTGCTCCAACCACCCCCGCACCTGCAGCTCCAGCACCTGCTGCACCAGCAACCACTTACAAAGTTGCTCCAGGTGACTCATTGAGTGGGATTGCGGCAAGATTTGGAACAACCACGAGAAATCTCATGTCTCTCAATGGAATCGTTGACGCCAACCGCATCAGAATCGGCCAAGTGCTGAACATAGCCGCGGGTGCTGTGGCTCCAGCTACCCCCGCGCCTTCAACACCAGCTCCAGCTACGCCAGCACCATCAACTCCAGCGCCTTCTACCCCGGCACCTAACGCGAGTGGAACCTCTAGCTACACAGTTGTCGCCAGGGACACTCTCAGCGGGATTGCCTCTAGGTTTGGAACTACCAGCAGGACGTTGATGAGCCTGAACGGTCTAACCGACGCCAACCGCATCAGAATTGGTCAAGTACTTACCATTGCAGGAGCTGCGGCAGCTGCTCCTGCAGCTCCAGCCTCAACCTCTGGTTCAACAACCACTTATACGGTTGCTTCAGGAGACACCCTGAGCGGCATTGCTGCCCGATTTGGCACCACATCGAGAAACCTGATGGCCCTAAACGGAATTACAAATGCCAACTTCGTTAGGGTCGGCCAGGTTCTAAGACTCTCTTAGAACCTGCTGTAGCTTCAGTTTCGCTCAAACGGTAACTTAGCTTTATGGAACAGGATCTAGCTAATGCTTAGTCGAATCTCTGGAGCCACCAAGAATTATGACTGGGGATCAAAAGAGTTAGTTCCTGATTTCTTTGGACTGGCAGAATCTAGCGAGCCGATTGCTGAAATCTGGTTTGGCACCCACCCACTCGGCGAGAGCAAGAGTCTGGCAGAAAACCAAAGCCTTTCGGAAAGCCTTGGCAAGCGCCTTAAATTTCTAGTCAAGTTCCTTTCTGCCGAGCGATCCCTTTCAATTCAGGTCCATCCAAACTCAGATCAGGCCAAAGCTGGATTTGATTTGGAGCAGGCCCGGGAAATACCAATTGGTGATCCAAAAAGAAACTACAAAGATGCTTCTCATAAACCAGAAGCACTTATTGCTCTGACAAGCTTTCGAGCACTTTGTGGCTTTCGCCCAAGGACAGAGCTACTCACGGTCTTTACCGAGTTTGGAAAATCAGAACCCGAGTTTGCCTCTTTGGCAAAGAAGCTAATGGCCGAAGTCAAGTTAGAACAGATTTTTCAGTCACTGATTGAAAACTCCGAGCTTGCCAAGAGATTCACTCAGACAGTTGAGAGCTCCCAACCCAATCCAGTTGCCATGAAAGCCAGGGAGCTAGTTACGAAACTACTCAAGCAATTTCCAGATGACACCGGAGCGCTAGTTGCTTTGATGCTAAACGAAGTTTCTCTCGAGCCAGGCGAAGCAATCTACTTGCCAGCTGGAAACGTGCATGCCTACGTATCTGGTCTTGGACTTGAGGTGATGGCTGCTTCGGACAACGTATTGCGCGCGGGATTAACTTCGAAGCATGTTGATGTTGCTGAAGTTCTAGCGATTGCGGATTTCAGCGAACTTGTGGAGCCAAAAGTTAGACCTAAGAAGTTAGCGGAGGGCTTGATTGAGTATCCGGTTGACTGCTCGGAGTTTCGCATTTACCGGGCCGAAGTTTCGGGAAAGAACCTACTTGCCGATCTAGACCTGCCAGCTAGCGCAATGGTGGTTTGTACCTCAGGTGAGGTGGCAGTTAGCACCAGTCTGGATGAGCGTGAAGTGCTGACTAAATCTGAGGTGGTCTTGGCCTCCGGGGCTAAGAAGTTGAGCCTAAGCGGCAGCGGAACAGTATTTGTTGTTTTAGGGGACTAACTAAGCGCCTTCCAGGCGCTTTCGATTATCTCAACCAAAGAGTTCTTGGCCTCCCAGCCCATGGTCTTCTCAATTCTGGAAGCATCAGCAATCAAGCGGGCTGGATCTCCGGCTCGTCTTGCCACAACTTCATACTCGAAATCAATTGCTGTAGTTTCTCGGATCTGCTTTAGAACCTCAATGACGCTAGATCCATATCCTGTTCCGACGTTGAAGGTATTGAATGCGCGCTTGTCTTGATCTAGGTAATCGAGGGCTTTGATGTGAGCTTGGGCTAAATCAAGAACATGCACGTAGTCGCGGATACAACTGCCGTCAGGAGTGCTGTAGTCCGAACCATAGACCTTGGGTTTGGATTTATTCTTTATCGCCTCAAAGACAATTGGAATCAAGTTCAGAACTTGAGTGTCTGCTAGGTCATCCCATCCTGCGCCTGCGGCATTGAAGTAGCGAAGGTTTACGTGTCTAAGGCCCCAGGCGGTTTCGGCGTTACCAGCCATCCACTCACCAATGAGTTTTGTTTGGCCGTAAGGATTTATTGGAGAAGCAGCTTCATCTTCTGAAACTAGGTCAACATCTGGAACACCGTAGGCTGCTGCGCTGGATGAAAAAACTAGCTTTTTTACTCCGGCACTTTTCATTGCCAGAAGCAGGTTTGCCTGGCCACCAAGGTTCTTATTGAAATATTCCTCGGGATTTTCTACAGAATCGCCAACCCGCTTCAAGGCAGCTAGATGGATCACAGAATCCACGCTGTGCTCTCGCATGAGAGCTTCCAATGCAGCTACCGCGGAGGGTTCAGCTAGGTCAATTCGGTAGCTGGTTAGGCCTGAAACCCTTGATTCTTTGCCGGTAGAGAGGTCATCGACCACAATCACTTCGGTGCCTGTCTCGGTTAGCAACCGGGCCACGTGGGACCCGATATAACCTGCACCGCCAGTGACCAGAACGCTCATTCTCCAAGGATACTTGCCCCGAATGGCCCAGACAGGCCAGTAAAGATGTGGAATTCAACTTGACAAGACACCAATAACAGCGGTGTAATTACAGCAGTGAAAGTACTTGCCAGGGCCTGGCAGCTTAGAGAACGGAACAGCACTAAATGGAAAATCGCGGACAGGTTCCCGATAACTGGTTTATCGACCCTCTTCTTCTAGGTGTCTCAGGTGCATACACAGACTTCGAACAAGACCCACTTTCCTGGCAAGCAGATGCACTTTGTGCACAGACAGACCCAGAGGCATTCTTTCCTGAAAAGGGAGGATCCACCAGAGATGCAAAAAGAATTTGCACCGGTTGCGATGTAAAGGCACAGTGCCTCGAGTA
>JBIIXB010000042.1:0-14039 GCA_044338605.1 Rhodoluna sp.
GAACCAGTATTGCTAATGGATCAATGCTTACCGGCGGATCAATTGCCACAGCACCTGCACCAACTCGTGCTGGATACACACTTTCTGGTTGGTCCAGAACCACAACCGGTTCGGTAGTTAGCTTCTCCGGCGGCTACGCACCAGCTGACACTTCCGGATTTACTCTCTATGCCATCTGGTCCGCCAATAGCAACACCATCGTTTATGACTCCCAAGGCGGAACCAGTATTGCTAATGGATCAATGCTTACCGGCGGATCAATTGCCACCGCGCCGGCACCAACTCGCGCTGGATACACACTTTCTGGTTGGTCCAGAACCACAACCGGTTCGGTAGTTAGCTTCTCAGGCGGCTACGCACCAGCTGACACTTCCGGATTTACTCTCTATGCCATTTGGGCGGAGATAACGAACACAGTGACTTACGATGCGCAAGGTGGTTCTATTGTTTCAAACGGTTCGGTTGTAACCGGCGGAACGATTGCTTCCGCTCCTGTTTCAACCCGAACCGGATACACCCTTTTGGGTTGGTCCAGAACCACAACCGGTTCGGTAGTTAGCTTCGCAAGCCCTGGTTACTCACCAAGTGACACAGCTGATTTCACTATGTATGCTCGATGGACTGCTAACACAAACACCTTGACCTTCAATGGCAACAACGCTTCTGGTGGAAGCGTTGACAGCCAGTCGATTGTCACTGATGTCGCAACAGAACTTAATGCAAACGCTTTTGTCCGAACTGGGTACACCTTTGCTGGTTGGGCCACCCAGGCCGATGGTGGTGGAACCAGCTACAGCGACCAGGATGATGTGACTATCCAAGGTGCTGTTGAGCTATTCGCAAAATGGAGTCCAAACTCGAACACCGTTGTCTACAACTCCCAAGGTGGAACTGATGTTTCTAACGGCACCATGCTCACTGGCGGATCCATTGCCACCGCACCAGCACCAACCCGAGCTGGATACACGCTTTCTGGTTGGTCCAGAACCACCACCGGTTCGGTAGTTAGCTTCTCAGGCGGCTATGCACCTAACGACACTTCAGGCTTTACCCTCTACGCAATTTGGAGCGCCAATAGCAACACAATTGTTTACGATGCCCAGGGTGGAACAACTGTTGCAAACGGATCCATGCTTACGGCTGGATCTATTGCAACCGCACCTGTGTCTACGCGCGCCGGATACACCCTTACCGGTTGGTCCAGAACGTCTGATGGCTCAGTTGTTAGCTTTGCAGGCAGCGGCTACGCTCCGAACGACACTTCAGGATTTACTCTTTATGCAATTTGGAGCGCGAATAGCAACGCCATTGTTTACGATGCCCAAGGTGGAACAACTGTTGCAAACGGCTCTATGTTCACTGCTGGATCTATTGCAACGGCGCCGGTTTCTACCCGAGTTGGTTATACGCTTTCTGGTTGGTCCAGAACCACAACCGGCGATGTAGTTAGCTTCTCAGGCGGCTACTCACCAAACGACACTGCTGGATTTACTCTTTATGCCATCTGGAGCGCAAACACCCTAGATGTCACCTTCGATTCCAACGGTGGATCATTGGTTACCGCCAGCACCACAACAACCGGAGCTTCAATCTCTGCTGCACCGACAGCTCCTACCCTCGCCGGGTACACCTTCGCTGGTTGGTTTGCGAACAGCAACCTAACTGGCTCAGCAATTACCTTCTCTTACGCCCACGGCCAAACCGATGACTTCACGCTTTACGCTAAGTGGACTGCTAACACCAATGTCATCACCTATGACGCTCAGGGTGGATCGAGCGTTTCAAATGGTTCCATGCTCACCGCGGGTTCAATTGCTTCCGCACCGGTTTCAACCCGCGCTGGATACACACTTTCTGGTTGGTCCAGAACCACAACCGGTTCGGTAGTTAGCTTCTCAGGCGGCTACGCACCAAATGACACCGCTGGATTCACGCTCTATGCAATTTGGAACCCAAACACCAATATCGTTAGCTATGACTCTCAGGGCGGATCGAGCGTTATTGATGGCACCGTGCTTACTGGCGGAGTGATTTCTTCGGCACCTGTCTCAACGAGAGCCGGATACACACTCTCTGGTTGGTCAAGGACCTCAACCGGATCGGTTGTTAGCTTCGCGGGTAGCGGCTACGCACCGACTGACACCAGCAGCTTTACCCTCTATGCGATCTGGAGTGCTAACAGCAACACGATTGTGTATAACGCCCAGGGAGGATCAAGCGTTTCTGACGGCTCAATGCTTACCGGCGGAGCTATTTCTTCTGCTCCGGTTTCAACTCGCGCCGGTTACACGCTAACTGGTTGGTCTAGAACGACAACCGGTTCGGTGGTTAGCTTCGCAGGTAGCGGCTACGCACCAGCAGACACCTCAGGCTTTACTCTTTACGCAATTTGGAGTGCCAACACCCTGAACATCACTTATCAGCTAAACGATGGCACTGGAAGAACCGTCGCGGGCACCACCACCACGGGTGCGCAGATTGCCTCTGCCTCAAAACCTACTGATCCGACCCACCCAGGGTTTGAGTTCCTTGGTTGGGCTACTACTGAAGATGGAACTGTAGTTAGCTTCCCGTACTCCCATGGCCAAACTGGAAACTTTACTTTGCACGCCCGATGGGAAGCTGGTACCTACACAGTTGTTTACCAGTACAACGGGGCTAACGGCGGAGCTTCTACTTCTAGCACCACTTACGAGACTGACATTGCTAGAACTGGAATTACTCTCCCAACTCCAACAAGAACCGCTTACACCTTCGCTGGATGGTTTACTGACTTAGCCTTGACCAGTGCTGTGACTCTAGAAAACTCCAAGTACCTACCTGTAACCAACCACACCATTTATGCAAAGTGGAACGCAGTTCCATACCGGGCAATTTACAATACGGGTGGTTCGTTCACATCAGGGTCTGTGCCGGTTGATCCAAGAACTTACACAATAGGTCAAAACATTTCCCTACTCGGTAACTCTGGTCTATTGGCTAGATCGGGCTATACCTTCGCTGGTTGGGTGACCTCTTCATCTGGAACTGGAACCGAAATGAACTCCGGAGATACCGTTGAGGTTCAGGCAGACCACGTAAACTTCTACCCGAAATGGACTGCAAACACCTACACAATTTCTTACAACCTAAACGGCGGTTCAGGAAGCCTGTCAGGAGCACCAACTAGCTACACCTCGGGTAACTCACTTGTCACGCTTCCTTCCTCGGGCTTCACTAGAACTGGATATAACTTTGGTGGCTGGTCGCAAACCCAAGGTTCTTCCACACCTGTTGCAAACAGCTTCGCAACTTTCAACACTGAAAACCTGTTCGCAATCTGGAACCTGAAGGATATTGGCTACAGCTACAGCAAGGGAATCGCTAGCTCCGAGACTATTGCTGGCTGGCCTAGCCCGGACTCCTCAACCGGGAAGTTTGGTTCTGCGATTACTCTTCCAAACCTTTCAGGAACTACGGTTACCGTCAGTGGAACCGGTTATCTATTCTTTGGTTGGAGTGATGGAACTACCACGTACCGATCGGGTGATACCTATGTGCTGACCGAAGCGGTACCGGTATTTACTGCCCAATGGGTGAAGCTACTGGACGTTAGGTACTCATTCGGTGGAGGAACAAAGGCAGTTTCAGACGTTGAAACTACCGATGTTGATGCTGAGTGTGACACTGCTGGTTTGTGTACTCCGGATGAACTAATCACACTCCGCGGAGCGCCAACAAGACCTGGTTACATCTTCGGTGGCTGGATTGATCAGCTTGGCACAGTTCGTGCAGCCGGATCACAGATCAACGTTGTTGATACAAACTACCTGTTCTACGCAAAATGGACTGCGGAGCCATACTCATTCATCTTCAACGCTGCAGGTGGAAGTGCTGGAGTATCGATTACTCCAGGCACAATTGGGCAACTCCTGACCATGCCAGATCCTGGTACCCGCACCGGATACACCTTTGCTGGTTGGAGCCCAGATAGTGGAACGACCAAGTACAGCCAGGGCTCAACCTTCACGGTCGGTACCCAAGCACTTGGATTCGAGGCCATTTGGACTCCAAACGTTTACACCATTGTCTACGACTGGCAAGGTGCGACCGGTTCCTCTGTTGCAGACTCGAGATACACGGTTGGAACTGGAAACCTAACGCTGCCAACTATCAGTGACCAGGTAAAAGACGGTTACACCTTTGCCGGTTGGTCTACTACTGCTGGTGGATCGGTAGTTTCCAACTACCAGCCAACAGCTACCGGAGTGCTGTATGCGAAGTGGGTGGATGGAAACTACACACTTACTTATAACGCCCAAAACGGACCTAGCCCAACGTCTCAGTCCTTAGTGCCACGAGGAACCAGCACTACTTTGCCAACTCCAACTCGCGCAAACTTTAGGTTCTTGGGCTGGTTTGACGCTCTAACTGATGGAAATATGGTTGGCGCTGCTGGTGCATCGCACCAGCCGGTAGCAACCTCTACCCTTTATGCCCGCTGGGTACAGAGCTCGTTTGCTGGAGTGGATGAGGCGGCACTAGAAACAGCCACCACCTTTACATCCGATCCAGCTACCGACATCGACACCCTGATTACTCACAACCCTTCAGGATCTAGCGCGAGAATCCAGATTCCTGGAGGCACCTTGCCTACCGGCACTGTGATTTCGGTTCGATACTTCAAGGATGCTTATCGTCAACAGCAGTTGATTGGCCAGGAGAACAACTACTTCTTCTCCATTGTGGTTTCTTGGTTGCTTGGAACTGGTCCTACCGCGACTGTCCCAGACACCAACTATATAAATGGCGTTAGTGGCGCTAGAAAGCCAATCACTGTGACATTGTCCAACACGGGAATTAGGGCTGGCGCCATGGTTTACCAGGTTGTCGATGGAGTCGTAACTGATTTGAAGCGAGCAACCGTTGATGGCAGCATTCAGGTTGAGATTACATCTGACCCCGAACTTGTAGTTGCCGCTACCGCACCAACCGCTCCTAGAACCGTGTCTGCGGTAAGTGGTTCACGAAAAGCTTCAGTTGTGTCTTGGACTGCTCCTAGCCACAACGGAGGAAGCACACTCACCAATTACGATGTGCTGGTTAATGGAAGCGTTGTGTGCTCCGCAATCACTTCACTAACTTGTGACTTATCAAACTTGAATGACGGAACTCGCTATAACGTCAGCGTGCTTGCCAGAAACGCAATTGGTGAAAGTGATTATGGAACCACCACATTCACAACTGCCAGTGCTCCAGTGGTCATAACCCCTCCAGTAACGGTAGCCCCACCTGCCGCGGTAACGCCTGTGACCCCAGCACCGGTAAAGCTTCCAGCGGTTGTTGTCCCACCTGCAACGGTCACGCCAGAACCAGAACCTGAGACGGAGACTGAGGAGACCACTACCGAGTTGATCCCTGGCGCACCGGTTCCTAACCCAGCTATTGGTGCAACCGGTGATGACTCTGCCCCGCCAGTTCCGTTTGATCCACTTGCGACGCCGGAAGGTGTTGCCGCCCTAACTTCAACAATCGGAGAAGTTGGCGCTGTTGCCGGTGCCGTTGCTGCGGCTGCAGCAGCGGCTGGTGCGGCAGCAGCCGCTGGTTCATCCGGAGGGGGTGCTCGAGGAGGTTCTTCTGGAAGCAGTGGCGGAAGCAGTACCCCTGGATCAATTGCAACTATCGACGCCGCTCACGAAAACTTCCAGAACCGTCGTCGGGGCCGCGGAGATCGTTGGAAGATCTGGACAAGGAAGTGGCTCAACTTCCTGGATATGCCAACTATCACCTTGGCTATTCGCTCGGCTAGATTCTCACCGCTTTTCTCAAAGATTGTTGTTGACGGGGCGTATCTGCGAGCAAGTCTTGGCTCATTCTCGATACTGCCTACACTGTTTGGTGCAGTAGTTGCTGTTTGGTCAGCCCTTTCGAACACCACAGATGTTGCCCCGCCTCAGTGGCAGTGGCTGATTGTGATTGCGGTACTTGGTATCTTCGATGCCTTTGCTGGTTTTGTTTCGACAACTTTATTTGTTGTAACAACACTGGTGATGCACGGAGCGATTCCAATCGAAGACTTAAGACTCCTTCTTGGTGTAGTCATTGTGGGTTACGGACCGGTACTACTTGCTAACGCATTCCGTGCATTTAGAAAAGAACCTGAGCCAGGAGATGGTTACTGGTGGGAGCGAATCGTTGACTTGGTAGTTCTGCCATTTATCGGTGGTTGGGTAACCGCCTCGATGATTGGCACACTGCCAGCTCTTGCTGGAACCACTCTGGCGGTAGCCAACCACGTAAATGACTTTGCCTTGGCTGTGGCTTTTGCAATCGTGCTGCGGGTGATTTTGGAAGAGGGTGTTGCCAGATTCTTCTCGCAGCGTCTTGATACTCTTCACCCAACCGATGTTGACGAAACCGATCCACCTCAAAGATGGATTTCAATTGCCTTCCGGTTGTCAGTGTTTATCTTTGTAACGGCTGCCTTGATGGGCAACGTTTGGCAGGTGTGGGTAGGTAGCGCACTATTTATCTTGCCGACCATTATTGGTTTCTACTCTGACCGGTTCAAGAACTTCCCTTGGATCTGGAGGCTATTGCCTACTGGAATCCCAGGCCTTGCCTTCACCCTGTTGGTTGCTTCCGCGACCACCTCTGTGGTTGGAATGTGGTTTGGTACTAGCCCAGATCTAGCGCTTTGGTCCTTTGCCCTATTGCCTATCCCGATGCTGGTTTTGGCCCTACTTGGAATGTTTGGCCGAGACGGTGTTGAGGACGAGGTTCGTTTCATCCGCAGACCGAAGCTCAAGTGGGTTTACCGTATTGGTGGAATTGTGATGCTGCTATTCACAATGAACCTGGCTGGGGTTATCTAACACCTGTCTTTGTGGCGTTATTAGGCTTGAGCCATGAGTCCAACCCCAAAGACTAAAAACGGCTTTGAGCCAAAAACTTGCTTGCGCTGCGGTCGGGGATTTGAGTGGCGAAAGAAGTGGGCCAAGGACTGGGAAAACGTCAAGTACTGCTCTGAAAAGTGCAGGGGCTAGATCATCGCTACCGCTAAGCATTCTTTTGAACGCATACTTCTTATTCCCTTTGATCACCTAAACACCGATCGGGGCGTTCTAAAGAAAGCTAATTCCAAGACCGACCTAGTGTTACTGGTCGAAAGCGAGCGAATGACCAAGGGTCGGCCTTGGCATAAAGAGCGCCTGTTCTTTCTGATCTCTTCCGCAAGACACTTTGCTGCTGTACTGGAGACTAAGGGCTTCAAGGTGTTGTATTTCAAAGCTAAGTCAACTCCTGCGGGTATCGAGAAGGCACAAGCTGAGTATGGCAAGCTTCCTGTGTTTTGTGCTGAGCCTTCTTCGCACACTCAGTTTGGGCAGCTAAAAAAACTTGGCGTGGAGTTTGTTGTTAACGACTTTTTTGTTACCCCTAGAGCATTGTTTACTAGCTGGGCAGAAAGCCAAAAGAGCTTTGTAATGGAAAATTTCTACCGAGCACAAAGAATACGTCTAAACATTCTGGTCGAAGGAAACAAACCTGTTGAGGGTAGGTGGAACTTTGATGCTGAGAATAGGCTGCCACCGCCTAAGAATTACACCTGGCCTAAAAGATTGCTTCACTCGAGAGATGAGATAGATAAAGAGGTAGCTAGGGAACTTGGCTACGAGCCAACCGATAGCTGGGCTACCACCAGAGCTGGTGCTCTAAAGCAGCTAAAGAACTTCTTGGATAACCATTTGGCAGGCTTTGGACCTTACGAAGATGCCGTCACCTTGGATGAGTGGTCACTGCACCATTCGCTATTGAGCCCCTATTTGAATAACGGCCTATTGACTGCTGATGAGGTCATTTCGGCCGCTATAAAGAGGTATGACCAAGATCTTGCTCCAATTGAGTCAGTTGAGGCCTTTATTCGCCAGATCATTGGCTGGCGCGAGTATATAAACGGCATGTATTGGTTCTTGGGCCCTGAATACAAAGAGCTCAACGGTCTTGCCGCCAAGCGAGAACTGTTACCGCTTTTCGTTGATTCTTCGAAGACCAAGATGAACTGCGTCAAACAAGTTGTTAGTCAAGTCGAAACCAGGGCCTGGACCCATCACATTCCAAGATTGATGATCCTTAGCAATCTAGCTCTTGTCACTGGCACCACTCCACAGCAGTTTTTGGATTGGATGCGAGAGCAATTCATCGATGCTGCGGATTGGGTGATGGTTCCAAACATTATCGGTATGGGTGTTCATGCCGATGGAGGAAAGCTCATGACAAAGCCCTATGCGGCAGGCGGTGCATACATCTCGCGGATGACTCAGTACTGTAAGGGGTGTGAGTACGATCCAAAGAAGCGAGTTGGCGAAGATGCCTGTCCATTCACAACACTGTACTGGGATTTCCTTGATCGCCATAAGGCGCAGTTTTCCAAAAACCACCGGATGAGTCAGCAGGTAAATGGTCTAACCAGACTGAGCGACTTACCCGAGCTTCGAGTTCGCGCCAAGAAAGTACTGCAGGGGTTGAGTGATGGCACGATCTAAATTGGGCAGAAATAACTCAACAAGTTCTTCAGGAGTGAAGTCCAGGCTTGAATCTTTTTGGCGCGATTTGGTTAAGCTACCAAAGAAGAACATATTTGCTTCGACTTTTGCTCTTCTAATTGTTCTTGTTATAACAGGGGTTGGGTTTTCAGCCCAGAATAATCCAAAGAGTATCGAATCGACATCCTCTTCAACGAATTCACCAGATCCCGAAAGGCAAACTGAGTCTGCTGTTTCCGCTAGTCCAAAAGCTTCCGCTTCGCCAAAAAGCTCGCCTACTCCAAGTGCTCAACCGGTTTACGCAGATAACTGGCTTGGGTTTGAGCAGCCTTTGTCTACTTGCCAACTTCAGGAAACTCAAAACATCACGGGTGCTGGCGCTAAAGGTTTTCCAGCCAGGCAATCGATTCCTTCAACGGGCAACATCAAGATAGCCATTATCCCTGTCGACTTTTCTAATGCGGTTGGCTCTGGAGATCCACAGACCTTGTTCAGAGACGATGTCAACCAAATGGTCAGCTGGGCACAGCACTTCAGCAGGGGAAAACTAAGTTACGAAGTCGACCTCAGTGCTACCTCCTGGATCAGAGCACCTAGAGGTGCTGATTGGTATACCTGCACAGCCTGCGGTAAAGGGTCATCCGTTGATAAGCAGCCTCGAGAGGTGGCTATCCAGGAATTGATTACAGCGGCTGACCCGATTTACGACTTCACAGGAGTCGACTATTTGTATTTCGTTCTGCCCGAGGAAGCAGAGCTCCAGTATGGAACCGCGCCGATTGGTGGTGGAAATTTCAACTCGAGTGAGGGACAGTTCTTTGCATTGGCTTATGGCGAAATGGGCGCAGGTACAGGCTATAGAGGAGATCGAACCAGGATTTGGGACCACGTTGTTCATGAGATCCTTCACGGCCAAGGATTCATTAGTCACGGACCTTCGAATGGCAGTGGTTATTACATAACTACAGACAACTGGGGTGCCTCTAAGGCCGTCACATCTTGGGAAGCTTTCCTGAACGGATGGTTTGACTCCAATGAGGTGCTTTGCCTAAATAAGGATTCTCTTAAGAAGGACGTATTCATCTCTCTCGACACCATTGATAACTTTGGCGCTGGAAAAGAGTCAGCAATGATTCGATTGAACGCTCAGGAGATTCTAATTGTTGAACGAAGAGGACCGGGTCCATTTACAACACTATGTGGCACTTGCTACAGACCCACCGAGAGTGGATTCACTGCCTACAAGGTAAACGTCAACGCTGCCTACTACCGTGACGACAGTGACCCAAACGGTGACTCAAAGAATTTCTGGAGTTATCTAGGCCCCCAAGGTAAACCGATCATAACCAGCTACGTGGAGTACTCGGGGGTAAGGGTAACTCGTGTCTCAGATACCCAAGTGAAGATTTCTGTTAGCTAGTCAACACTTAGCTTTATTAAATACTGACCGCCACCTGCAGAAATCTCGGTTGAAAACTTTACTCCCGGAGCAAGTCTTGATAGCCGATCTAGCAACCAACTCGAGGCTTGCTCGGCATCGGCTTCACTAGGACATCTAGCGACCGCTTCGCGGCCTCCTTTTCTAAGCAGTCTTTCAACTGTTTCAAAAATAGGCGCAGGGTCAGAAACCAAAAGATCATTTGACCAGGAAATAACCGGAGCGATCTTGCCTCGCTTGGTATTGCAAGACCTGTGGGCAAGACGCTCTGTTGCTACATTTCCTTTTTTACCCTTAGCGTCTTGGTAGCTATCGGCGCTTGGACCTAGGTCTGAGTTGACTGAGGCGTCTGGGTCTACAGGTGCGTCGCACAACCAACACCGCCAGTTGTCTTTAGTGCCAACCGCATCTAGATCACTCATTTATCCCGCCTTCACTAATACCCTAACTGGGTAAAAAGATGCCAAGCCCGGCTCTATCAAAGCGGCAGCTATAAGCCCGTAGCCAAAAAATGACTGAATCCTTAGGAACGTGTCTGTGCGATTGAGTATTTATGGTTTCTGTGGTGCCCGACCAAGAAGCCCGTCGATGAAGCTCACAATTTCTTGGGTCAGTTGAATGATTTCATTCACGAAAGAATTAGAAGTATCCAACACTTGGGTCTGGGTTTCCTCGCCAGTTTCTTCATCCACCAAAGTTTCGGGCCTTGTGAAACCTTGGTCAATAAGTATTGAAATTACACCTATCTTTACAGAATCTGCTCCAGTTTTATCAAGCACGTAATTCAAGACGGTGGGGCCAAGCCCATTAATTTCTAATGTTGTTGTCAGGTTCGGATCCACCAAGCTTTTCCTGGTTGCTAGTATTTTTGCTGATGCAGAACCCGAGGCAATTGTGTTTGTTGTTTTGATGTCTACTATTCCAGTGTGAATATCCATGCTCGTACCCTCTCCATTGGCGTCCCGGGAGGTTTTGCTTGGAACGAGAGTTTGCTGAGTTGTCGCACCAGATCCTGACTGGTTTGCTATATCAAAAGTTCCGGTTAGCTCATTGAATCTGACGCTGCCGTCATTCGACATGGTGGCATTACCGTTTTCGTCAATGTGATACTGGGTTCCATGCCAGCCAGCAACATTGCCGTCCGCAGTAGCTCTAGTTTGAAATCTGAGCGCGCAAGGTCCGGGGCATCCCATGTAACCGTCAATTGTTCGAGTGTTCTTGACCTCTTGCCAAACTTCTTCGTTCCAATTTCCAACAATAACCCCATAGACAATCCCAGTTGTCGGATCGATAACTGCCCAACCACCTAGCCCCTCAAAGGCTTCCGGCGGCGGGACATACTCTGCTGCGAATGACGTTTGAGTTGATCCAAAAGCAAGAGTAAGAGCCAAGGTCGAGGCCAGAAAAGCCTTCATCGCTCCTGAGCCCTTAAGAAGATTCTTTGACTGCATCTCATCATCCTACTGCTCGAGGTTCACTAGCAACCGCCCCGCGTGTTACTTGGCCACTAGCCCCTGGAATCCCTAACAGCCAACTCACGGGAATGTGTGAGAGATTGTAATCAGAGGGAAATCTGTAGTTATAGTAAATGTCTTTAGGAGAGCAAAAGATGAAAAAGCGACGTTGGTTGTGGTTCGTGGGATCTGCAGTTGTTTTGATTGCAGTAATCGCATCAATAGCTATTCCAGCTCTAACTGAGCAGACGCAGTATGAGACCTATGAGGTAACTCCAACGGCTGTTGTGAAGACCGTGGCTGCTAATGGTCAACTCGCTGAGTCGCAGCTATTGGCTTATGGCCCGAGTGAACAACCAATTCTTGTATCCGCTAATGGATCTCAAGCATTGCCTGCCCAATTTGGAATCAGTTTGGAAATTAACCAAATTGAGGTAACAGAAGGTCAATCAGTAGCAGAAGGAGATTTACTCTTTAGCTATAACTCCCAACTAGGGCAATCGGTTGAGGTTACCGCCATCGCTGATGGCATTGTTCGTTCTGTTGATACCTCGGAGGGGCTAAGAACTTCTGGACAGGTCGTGAGTGTTGGAAGCGCCGTGCCGGTGGTTTCAGTTTTTGCTAGCGAGTATGACGCAGATTTGTTGGACATTGGCCAGAAGGCCACCATTGAATTAGATGCCATAAATGCTGTTTTTGAAGGTGCTGTTATTTCAATTGGTGAAGTTGCCAAGTCCGTAAGCGGTATTAAGCAGTATGAGGTTTTGGTTGAGGTAACGAAGGTTCCAACCGGCGCCCGCTTCGGCATGAGCGCAACTGCAGAGATAGAAGTTGAGCGATCAGCTTCGGTTCTAGCCGTTCCGTTCAGCGCACTAATTGGTGAGCTACCCGAAGTACAGATCTTGGTCACTGGAGCATCTGGTGGTCAGAGCGTAACAACAGTAGAGGTAAAACTTGGCACCAGGGGAGATAGCCTCGTAGAAATCACTTCTGGACTTCAAGCTGGCGATCTTGTCATCATCGGACTAGCAGGAGATGTTCCAAGCCCGGTTGAGTTCGGTCCTCCTCGCGGAGCCGGAAACAATGGCTAATGAAGTTGTTCGGTTAGACAAAGTTCGCCGAGACTATTTAGTTGGCGATCAGATAACCACTGCCCTGGATGGCGTTGATCTAGTAATAGAGCGCGGTGAATTTGTTGCCATTGTTGGACCTTCGGGAAGTGGTAAGTCCACCATGATGAATCTAATTGGCTGCCTAGATAGGCCAAGTGCTGGAACGGTATTAATTTCTGGCGACCCAACTAACGAACTCACCGATAATCAACTAACCAGTCTTCGCTCGAAAGCGATCGGGTTTGTCTTTCAGCAGTTTCAGCTTCTTCCAAACACCACAGCCATCGAAAACGTAATGGCACCGCTTTTGTATCAAGGCATTAGCTCCAAGCAAGCAAAGAAGTCAGCATCAGCGATGCTGACCAAGCTAGGCCTTGGAGACCGGCTAAATTTTGATCGCAATCGCCTCTCTGGTGGTCAGCAGCAAAGAGTTGCTATCGCAAGGGCACTGGTTACAGGCCCAGACATTGTCTTAGCTGATGAGCCAACCGGAGCGCTGGATTCCAAAACAGGAGCCGCCGTAATTGATTTATTGAAAGACCTCCATAGAGAAGGCAGAACAATCGTTTTGATCACCCACGATTTGGAGATTGCTGCCAGCGCTCCAAGAAGAGTATTTTTGCGAGATGGCCAAGTAGAACGCGATGAGCGAGGTGCCAATTGAACCTACTTGGAACAGCATCTCTTGCGCTAAATCGAATCTGGGCCACCAAAGTCCGGTCACTTCTAACCATGCTCGGTGTCGTAATTGGTGTGGCTGCCATCGTTGCCCTGACCTCAATTGTTGATGGCGCATCGCAAGGCATCAACAAATCGCTAGCAACTCTTGGAACTAACCAGCTAAACATCACTGCCATGGCTCCAGATGCTTTGACTGAGCTTGATGCTAATGCCCTGGCTGAACTTGAGAACGTGTCGGTGATGTTCGTCCAATCTCAAAACGAGGGCACGATTGCAACCGGAGACATAAGAGTAAACGCTCGATTAGTTGGAGTGTCCTCTAAGTACTTCGAAGCCGTTAAGCCAGAGATAGCACTTGGGTCTTACCTTTCTAGTAGTTCCTATGCCCAAACTGCCAAAGACGTGGTCTTTGGAGCAGATGCCGCAAATGATGTTGGACTAACAGCCGACATGCTTGGCCAAACCGTGAAGCTAAACGGGCAGGACTTTAGGTTGGTTGGTGTGCTGGACGACCAGGCAGGCTTCGGAACCGGAGGTCGAGTGTATGTGACCTTGGATTCAGCTAGAAAACTATTTAGCCAGTATCCCTACGTGTCTAGCATTGTGATTCAGGCAAATACTCCTGAACAAGTCGACGCCCTGCAAGTTACAGCAGATAGTTTGCTCAGGGAAAGGTACGGGCTTGGTGCAGACACCAAAGCTCGTTACACAATCACCAACCAGGCATCTTTGATCGCAGCAGTGAGCTCGATTACTGACACCCTGGGATTGTTGCTAACGGGAATCGCTGCAATCAGCTTGATTGTTGGTGGTATTGGAATTATGAACATCA
>JBIIXB010000041.1:0-3992 GCA_044338605.1 Rhodoluna sp.
ATGCAATTTAGCACCCAGGCAAGTTGTGCATGAGCTGGAACCTGTGACTGAATAAACAACGTTGACTTACTCGGGTCAATTCCGGCTGCAATGTATTGCGCAGCAGTTCGGCGAGTGTTTGCAAGAAGCTGCTTTGGGTCTTGGGGGACTGTGATGGCGTGGAGATCAGCGATCATGTAATACGCGTTGAATTCTTGCTGCATCGCAACCCAGTTATTCAAAGCCCCCAGATAGTTTCCTAGGTGCAGAGAGTCGGCAGAAGGCTGCATGCCGCTTAGAAGATTAGCTTTGCTCACCTTAGATAGCGTATTCCACAGTTACCGGGGAATGGTCAGTCCAACGCGCGTCATAACTTGGCGCCCTGTGTACTTTGTACTTTCCAGACACCTTCGCAAGAGCTGGAGTTGCTAGGTGGTAGTCAATTCTCCAGCCGGCATCGGTGTCAAACGCCTTACCCCGATAGGACCACCAGGTGTATGGGCCAGGTTTGTTTGGGTGGCTAGCTCGACCGATATCAACCCAACCCTGCTTGCCCATAAAGGTATCGAAGTAGGCACGCTCTTCGGGCAAGAAGCCAGCGTTTTTTATGTTGCCTTTCCAGTTCTTGATATCCAGCTCAGTGTGACCCACATTCAAATCTCCAACTACCAAAGCCAAAGCTTGCTCTTTAGTTAGTTTCGCCATACGAGCTTGCATTGCTTCTAGAAACTTGTATTTTTCAACCTGCTTGGGTGTATCAACTTCACCGGAGTGAACGTAGCAACTAACAACTGTGACACTCTTGCTGCCAACTGTGAAAACACCTTCTAGCCAACGACCTGCCGAGTCAAAATCTTTTGCGCCGAGTGCAACTTTGGATGCGACCGCTGGAACTTTACTGACTAGTGCAACACCGGCACGTCCTTTGGCGGATGCTTCATCGTGCAAGATGTGCCACTTACCGCCATTAACTGCAAGCCCACCGTGCTCATTGAACAGTTCATCTAGGTCAGCTCTGCTTGCTCTAACTTCTTGAAGAGCTAGAACATCAGAGGTGGATTTTTTTAGCCAGTCACCCATTCCGTTACGAAAGGCTGCGCGCACTCCATTGACGTTGATTGTTGCAACTTCGAATGGTTTCTTGGTGGGCACTAGAAGCTCACTAAGACTGCGTCACCTTGAACTTCGACAGTTATCTTGCCTAATGCTCGCTGGGCAGGACCTTTAATTACAGATCCATCATCCGCGTTATAAACAGCGCCGTGGTTGTCGCAGACAATCTCCGAGTTAGAAACATTACTCATCACAAATCCTGCATGGGTGCAAACCGCGCTAAATGCGCGGAATACATCTTGCGATGGGTGAGTAATCAAAATAGGAGTTCCAGAAACATCAAACTTCTTTCCAGAACCCACAGGAATGTCTGTTGTCTTGCAGACCTCTACAGCTGCAGATGCATTTTCAGAAGGAGCCTCAGATTCAGTGGCGCCTGGCTGGACTTCGGTCTGCGGGACACATGCCGCCAAAGCAGTTACCGCAGATACCCCAACGGCGGAGGCGATTACTGCGCGACGGGAAACCATTACGGTCTACCCTTCAGAATTGCCTGCTTAACCTCGGCAATAGCTTTTGTCACCTGAATTCCTCGTGGACACGCTTCGGTGCAGTTGAAAGTAGTGCGGCAGCGCCACACTCCTTCTTTATCGTTCAAGATGTCGAGTCTTAGCTCGGCACCTTCATCGCGGGAGTCAAAGATGAAGCGGTGGGCGTTGACGATAGCGGCTGGGCCAAAGTACTGACCGTCGGTCCAGAACACTGGGCAACTTGTGGTGCAGGCAGCACACAAAATGCACTTTGTGGTGTCGTCGTAACGCTCGCGCTGCTCAGGGGACTGCAGTCTTTCTTTTTCTGGGTTGGCTCCAGCAATCAAGAATGGGTTGATGTCGCGGTAGGCCTTGTAGAAAGGCTCCATGTTGACAATCAAGTCTTTTTCAACAGGCAGACCTTTAATTGGCTCAATGTAAATCGGCTGGGTGATGTCGAGATCCTTGATTAGCGTCTTGCAAGCCAAGCGGTTTCTTCCGTTGATTCGCATTGCATCCGAGCCACAAACACCGTGAGCGCAGGATCTGCGGAAAGTCAATGAACCATCGATTTCCCACTTGATCTTGTGCAAGGCATCTAGAACGCGATCGGTTCCATACATAAGTACGTCGTAGTCGACCCACTTAGCTTCTTCGCTGGTCTCCGGGTCAAAGCGGCGAACCATGAGAGTTACCGTAAATGACGGAATCTCGGCTATTTCTTTAACGCTCTCGACCATTAGTACTTACGCTCCATAGCTGGGTAGTTGGTAACAACAACAGGTTTCCAGTCAACCCGGATGTCTTCCCCAGGCTTAGTTGGAACAACCTTGGTTTTGTATGCCATGGAGTGAACCATGAAGTCTTCATCGTTTCTGGTCTCATAATCCTCACGGAAGTGACCACCGCGGCTTTCCCTGCGCTCGCGAGCGGTCATAACCAAAACCTCAGCAAGATCGAACAAGAATCCAAGTTCGATAGCTTCCAGTAGGTCAGTGTTGAATCGCTTGCCGCGGTCTTGAACTGCGATGTTTTCGTAACGCTTTCTAAGCTCAGTTATCTTGTCTAGCGCTTCATTGAGAGAGTCTTCGGTGCGGTAAACCTGGGCGTTTTTGTCCATGGTTTCCTGCAATTCTTTCCTCAGAACCGCAATCTTCTCGGTACCGGTTGAGTTTCGAGTTACAGAAAGCAAGATCTCAACTTGAGCTGTCGCGTTTTCAGGAACTGGAACAAAGTCAGCATCCTTCGCGTACTCAACCGCATAGATTCCTGCGCGCTTACCGAAAACGTTAATGTCTAGTAGCGAGTTGGTACCTAGGCGGTTAGCACCGTGGACTGAAACACAGGCACACTCACCAGCGGCGTAAAGACCTGGCACCACAGTGTCGTTGTCGCGAAGCACTTCGGTTTTGACGTTGGTTGGAATTCCACCCATCGCGTAATGCGCAGTTGGGAAAACTGGAACTGGTTCGGTGTAAGGCTCAACACCAAGATAGGTTCTTGCAAACTCTGTAATGTCTGGAAGCTTGGCGTCGATTACCTCTGGTGGAAGATGCGTTAGGTCTAGTAAAACGTAATCCTTGTTTGGACCCGCCCCTCTTCCTTCACGAACTTCGTTAGCCATGGCACGTGCGACCATGTCTCTCGGAGCTAAGTCCTTAATAGTCGGCGCGTAACGCTCCATGAATCTTTCACCCGAAGCATTTCTCAAAATTGCACCCTCACCGCGGGCTGCTTCGGAAAGCAAGATACCAAGACCAGCAAGACCGGTTGGGTGGAACTGGTAAAACTCCATGTCTTCTAGTGGAAGACCCTTGCGCCAGATGATTCCAACGCCATCACCTGTGAGGGTGTGAGCATTAGATGTTGTCTTGAAGATCTTTCCAAAACCACCGGTTGCAAAAACAATCGACTTGCCCTGGAACACGTGCAGATCCCCAGTAGCTAGTTCATAGGCAACAACAGCTGCTGGACGCTCAACTCCGTCAACCTCGTTCATCACTAGGTCAAGAACGTAGAACTCGTTGAAAAACTCGATGCCGAGCTTGACGCAGTTTTGGTACAGGGTCTGCAAAATCATGTGACCAGTGCGGTCTGCTGCGTAGCAAGATCTTCTAACCGGAGCTTTTCCGTGGTCTCTGGTGTGACCACCGAAGCGTCGCTGGTCAATTTTGCCATCTGGGGTTCTATTAAATGGCAGTCCCATGTTCTCTAAATCGATAACGGCCTGGACGGATTCTTTTGCAAGAATCTCTGCTGCGTCTTGGTCAACTAAGTAGTCGCCACCTTTAACGGTGTCGAAAGTGTGCCACTCCCAGCTGTCTTCTTCCACGTTGGCAAGAGCTGCTGCCATTCCACCCTGCGCTGCACCGGTGTGAGAGCGAGTGGGGAAAAGTTTTGAGATCACTGCGGTGCTAGCGTGCGGCCCTG
>JBIIXB010000002.1:0-130064 GCA_044338605.1 Rhodoluna sp.
GGGTTGCACCAGCGATAAAGAACATGTTTGGCGCTAGGCCAATTGTTTCCCTGGCGATGATGGCTGCTATAAGCAAGCCCCAAGTCATCATTTCAATAAGTGCAAATGTTCCAAATATGGATTTAGGGGTTCCGTTCATCCTTCAAGCCTATTGCTGAAACTTGGCAATGCTTGGAACAAGCAGCTGCTACCTGTTGAAATCGCCCTCGTCCTGGTCGCTTTCTCCACTAGAGCCATAAAAAGTATCTGGATAAGAAGTATTAGGTGAGTAACCTTCCGGGCCAGACCGAAAGTCGCCTTCTGTCATCGAAGGTCCAGAGTCGTTATTGGTTTCAACCGGTGGTTTGTAAACCGTCGGATCAAAAGTCAGTATTTTCTTTAGCCAAGTAAATATCCCCATTTATGCTCCCCCAAAAGCAGTAGTTAATTCTTATCAGACAAGCTAGCTGGAGCCTCTGACATTTATTGGGGCGAGTCGTGCCTGGTTATTGCTTGGCCTTTACAGCCTCATGGACCTCGAGGGTCAGCTTCTCGATTCGTTTGCTTAGCTCATGGACCTGCTTTGTTAGCTCGAGGTTTTCCTGGTCTATTTGATAAGTGTGGATCGCAAGATCCGAATTGATCTGATCTTCTCTTTTGGCAGCGATAAGCAATATCGCCCCCTGCAAAGCAGCAACGCAGGACAGGATGAGATTGAGCAAGATAAAAGGGAATGGGTCAAACGAACCATCGTTATTGAAATACATCCACAGAGCTAGAAACCCAAGCGCTCCAAACACAAATGGCCAAGAGCCCATGGCGTTTCTAAGGACGTCAGCTGATCGCTGGCCAACGCTTAGCTGGCTCTTTCCATACTTCACGGTTGCCGGGTGGTTACTCCATTGGGACATTCGAATCTCCTAGTTTTTAGCCAATCTCTTTACAAAGCTAGCCCACTAAGGCAGAGCTTTTCCACGGTAAAGGGTGCCCTATCAATGCTTTAGATTAGTCTCATGAAATCCATCCCGCTCAGGCAAAAACACGCCGATCTTGGCGCTAGCTTCACCGACTTTGGTGGCTGGGAAATGCCGGTTAGATATAGCTCTGACCTAGCCGAGCACGAAGCGGTAAGAACCAAGGCTGGGCTCTTCGATATCTCCCACATGGGTGAGATCTTCATCGAGGGAAAAGACGCCGCTAGCTTTCTTGACTACGCCCTTGTTGGAGCAGCTTCAGAAATTGCAGTTGGCAGAGCTAAATACTCGCTGATCTGCAACGAAGCAGGCGGAATCATCGATGACTTGATTGTTTATCGCCTCGGAGATGCTAGCTACCTCGTGGTAGCCAATGCCTCTAATAGAGATGTAGTGTTTGGAGCTTTTCAAAAGCGAGTAACAGGCTTTGATACCGAGGTTAGAGACGAATCAGACGCTTGGGTCCTCCTTGCTATTCAGGGACCCAAATCTGTTGAGATTCTTGGAGCAATCACTTCAGCCCCGCTATCAGAGTTGAAGTACTACGCAATCTCCGAGGCGAAAATTGCAGACGTTGATTGCTTGCTGGCTCGAACTGGTTACACCGGAGAAGACGGCTTCGAGATTTACATCCCCGTAGCAGCAGCAGAAAAGGTGTTCGATGCGCTCATGGCTGCTGGTTCAAAGTTTGATTTGATGCCAACCGGGCTTGCCTGCCGCGACACTTTGCGGCTCGAAGCTGGCATGCCTTTGTATGGTCATGAGATGAATGAGAACGTGAACCCCTACCAAGCCGGCTTTGGCAAAGTAGTTCGCCTAGACAAGCCTGGGGACTTCGTTGGGAAAGCAGCACTTATCCAGCTGGCAGCGACGTCTCCAAGCCAAGTGCTAGTTGGCCTTGCCGGAGAAGGTAAGCGAGCAGCGAGAGCCGATTACCAAGTTTTCCCAGAAAGCTCAGACGCATCGATGGGAGTAATCACGTCTGGAGCACTGTCGCCAACCCTTGGTTATCCAGTAGCCATGGCGATGGTTGGGGCCGATTTTGCTGAAATTGGGACGTCAGTTAGCGTTGACATCAGAGGAACCAAGGCACCTTATAAAGTAGTAAAACTCCCCTTTTACAAGAGACCAAATAACTAACCAAGCAAAGGAATATGGCTGATGACTAATCGCGAAAGTCTTCACTACACCAAAGAGCACGAGTGGCTTTCAATCGATGGCGACGTTGCCACCGTTGGAATCACCGAGTACGCAGCCGAGAAGCTAGGTGACATCGTGTTTGTTGACCTACCAAAGCTTGGTAGCTCGACTACTTATATGAAAATTTGTGGCGAAATTGAATCCACCAAGAGTGTCGGAGAGCTTTACGCCCCGGTTGATGGTGAAATAGTGGCAGTAAATGACAGCGTAACCGCAACACCAGAACTAGTAAACCAGGACCCTATGGGTGCCGGATGGTTGATCAAGATCAAATTCACAGAACTACCTGCTTTGCTAACCCATGAAGAATACGCTCAACTAACCAACGAGGGGTAACTACCAACAAATGCTTCCTGAGCACAAAGATTTCAAGTACCGCCACATCGGTCCTACTCCCCAAGAACAATCTGAAATGCTCAAGGAGTTGGGATACTCGTCCCTAGACGAGCTCATGGCAACCGCCTTGCCAAAAGCAATCCAGTTCAAAGGTGATGGAAAACTCCCTGATCCGCTCACAGAAGCTGACACGCTAAAGGCCCTGCGTGCTCACGCAAACAACAACAAGGTCACAACAAGCTTGATTGGTCAGGGTTACTACGGAACCCTGACTCCTTCTGTTATCAAGCGCAACGTTTTGGAAAACCCTTCCTGGTATACCGCTTACACTCCGTACCAGCCAGAAATTTCCCAGGGGCGCCTAGAAGCAATCATCAACTTCCAGACCATGGTCAATGACCTAACTGGAATGAAGACCGCTAACGCATCGATGTTGGATGAATCAACCGCTGCTGCTGAGGCCATGCTGCTTGCTAGACGAGGATCAACAAGTGAAAGCAAAGTCTTCTACGTCGATAACGACTGCTTCCCACAAACAAAAGCTCTCTTGGAGCACAGGGCAACCCCGGTTGGAATCGAGATCGCTTACTTTGACGCAGCCAAGGGTGCAGCAGGTCTAACTGGCGAATACTTTGGTGTCTTGGTTCAGTACCCAGGCTCTTCTGGCAACCTGACTGACTTGAAGCCCATTTTTGCTGCAGCCAAAAAGGTCTCTGCGCTTTCAGTTGCAGTTGCAGACCTATTAGCACTTTGCCTTATTGAATCTCCAGGAAGTGCCGGAGCGGACATCTCGGTTGGAACCACTCAGCGCTTTGGAGTTCCAATGGGTTTTGGTGGTCCACACGCTGGTTACCTGGCTGTTCGCGATGATCTTGAGCGCTCAATGCCAGGAAGACTGGTTGGAGTATCCCTGGATGCCGATGGAGCACCTGCCTACCGATTAACTTTGCAGACTCGTGAGCAGCACATCAGACGCGAGCGTGCAACTTCTAACATCTGTACCGCGCAGGTGTTGCTAGCCGTTATGGCTGGAATGTATGCCGTGTACCACGGCCCAAAGGGCCTTCGCTCAATTGCACTTGATGTTCACCAAAAGACTCTCGCTCTAGCCGAAGCGCTCAAAAAAGCAGGGCTGACTGTTGCGCCTAATGAGTTTTTTGACACCTTCCAAGTGACTGTTCCAAGTTCAAAAACAGTTTATGAAGCCGCTAGAAAACAAGACATCACGATGTTGGTACTTGATGAGAAAACTGTCGGAGTTTCTATAGATGAAACCATTGATGGGGAAATGCTTAACAAAATTGCAGCAGCCTTCGGCGCTGGCAAGGTTGACTATGTCTTTAGCTCTTCTGCTTCCAGCAAGCTTGGATCACTTGCACGCAAGGATGAGTACCTAACCCATCAGGTGTTCAACTCTCACCATTCTGAGACCGCAATGCTTCGCTACCTAAAGCGCCTGGCTGACTACGACTACGCGCTCGATCGTGGAATGATTCCACTTGGCTCTTGCACCATGAAACTGAACTCAACAACCGAAATGGAAGCTGTCACCTGGCCAGAGTTTGGCAACATGCACCCATTTGCTCCCAAGGAAGATGTCGCAGGGTATCTGAACCTAATTGAAGAGCTAACTGGTTGGCTCTGCGATGTGACTGGTTACGACGCAGTTTCATTGCAGCCAAACGCGGGAAGCCAGGGAGAACTAGCTGGCCTTATGGCCATCCGCGGCTACCACCTATCCCGTGGCGACAGCCAGCGCGAAGTATGTCTGATTCCATCCTCTGCCCACGGAACCAACGCAGCATCTGCGATCTTGGCAGGTATGAAGGTAGTTGTTGTTGCCTGCGATGAGATGGGCAACGTAGACCTAGCTGACATCAAGCAAAAGATTGCAGAAGCTGGCGACAAGCTATCTGCGCTGATGGTTACCTACCCATCGACCCACGGTGTTTACGAGGAAGCTATTGCTGACATTTGCGACATGGTTCATGCCGCGGGTGGTCAGGTATACATCGATGGTGCTAATACCAACGCTGTGGTTGGCTATGCCAAGTTTGGACTTTTGGGTGGCGACGTATCGCACCTGAATCTTCACAAGACCTTCTGTATTCCTCACGGTGGTGGTGGCCCAGGTGTTGGTCCAGTAGCAGCTAGGGCCCACCTAGCTCCTTTCTTGCCAGGACACTCGCTGGCTCAGATTGAACTTCCTAACTTTGGGCCAATTTCTGGAGCTCCTTTTGGTTCAGCATCGATCTTGCCTATCTCATGGGCATACATTCGCATGATGGGTAACCAGAGCTTGCGCGATGCAACCTCTGTTGCGGTGTTGTCTGCTAACTACGTAGCCATGAAGCTAAAGGATCACTTTCCGCTTCTTTACACAGGTAACGCTGGTTTGATTGCTCACGAGTGCATAATCGACATTCGAGGAATCACAAAAGATACCGGAGTGAGCGTAGACGACGTGGCAAAGAGATTGATTGACTACGGTTTCCACGCTCCAACCATGAGCTTCCCAGTTTCTGGAACACTAATGATCGAGCCAACCGAGTCAGAGCCGAAGCAAGAAGTGGATCGCTTCATCGAAGCCATGATTGCAATCAAAAACGAGATCAACCAGCTTGGTGCTGGCACCTGGAGCGCCGAGGATAACCCACTTCGCCAAGCCCCTCACACCGCCAAGATTTTGACCGGGGAATGGAACCACCCTTACTCGAGAGAGTTGGCAGTGTTTCCTGTCAAGTCACAGCACCTTTGGAAGTACTGGCCAAAGGTTAGACGAGTGGACTCGGTCTATGGAGATCGTAACTTGGTGTGCTCTTGCCCACCACCGGAAGCTTTCGCCTAAAACTATTTTTTGGACTTAGTAAATACTTTTGCTAGAACAATTCCCAGTGCTGCACCAAGCAGCTGTGCAATTACAAAACTTGGAACTGACTGGGCCCCGATTCCAGCAAAGCTATCAGTAAAGATTCTTCCAACCGTCACGGCAGGGTTGGCAAATGATGTGGACGAAGTAAAGAAATATGCTGAGCCAATCCAAGCTGGAACTGCAATTGGAATTAGATCGGCACGCTTGGATTGAATCAAATTAAGAATGATAAAAACTAGTCCTGCGGTAGCGACAACCTCACCAATAGCTGTGCCCTCGCTAGCCATCCCCTTACTCGAAACCTGAATTGCTACAGAACCGAACATAACGTTTGCCAGGATTGCTCCTGAAATAGCGCCAGCGAATTGCGCGGCAAGATAAGGGGCTACTCTTGGTGCCTTAAGCCTCTGATCAATAGCCAAAGCCATCGAAACAACTGGGTTGAAGTGACCTCCGCTTACTTGGCCAAGAGTGAGGATTAGCAAACCGAGAGCCAAAGCGGTAGATAGCGCGTTGGCCATGAGGGCAACTAGTAGATCGCCCGAGAGATTACTACCCATAATTCCGGAGCCAACTATGGCTGTAACAAGAAGGGCTGTTCCTAGGAACTCTGCAAATAATGCCTTGAAATTCATGCGGGGCCTAACTAAGTGTCTAACTGGTCAGTATTTAGGCTAGCTCAGCAGACATAAATGTCTTGCCAGCGACAAGCTTGACTTATTTGATGGCTAGTGACTCAGCCAGGATTTGCTTGACCATAGGAACAACTTCGGTTCCTAATAGTTCAATAGAGGTCATCAGCTTGGAGTGGGGCATAGGTCCAGTTGAGTACTTGAGGTCAAAGCGGTTTGCCCCGACTGACTTAAGTGCGTAAGCGATTTTCTTGGAAACGGTTTCAGGTGAACCAACATACAAGCTTCCGTTGTAGACCTCATTCAAGTAGTGATCTTTGGTCATCGGACCCCAGCCTCGTTCTTTGCCGATTCGACCAAAACTTGACTGGTAACTTGGCCAGAGTTCTTCAATAGCCTGCTCGTCGGTTTTTGCTACGTGACCAGGAGAGTGGATGGATATCTGCCTAACTTCGTTTCCGAAATGTTCCATCTGCTCGTGATACAACTTCGCATACGGATAGAAACGTGCAGGGTCTCCCCCGATGATTGCCAAGGCTAGATTGGCATTTAGCCTGGCGGCACGAATAACGCTTTCTGGAGATCCTCCAACACCGACTCGAAGAGGAATTTGACCGCGCTCGGTTTTTGGATACACCTCTTGGTTCACAAGTGGCGGTCTTATTGACCCCGACCAATTAACTGGTCCTTCTTTGAGTAGCTCAACCAGCATCTCTAGTTTCTGTTCGAACAGTTCTGCGTAGTCAGAAAGCTCATATCCAAACAGTGGGAAAGATTCGGTAAAAGATCCTCGTCCAGCGGTTATCTCTGCACGTCCATTTGATAGACCATCCAAGGTTGCAAATCTTTGGTAAACCCTGATTGGGTCTTCAGAGGACAAAACTGTCACACCAGATCCGAGAGTAATTCTGTCGGTTTTGGTTGCGATTCCAGCAAGAACAGTGTCTGGTGCAGTAACTGCAAAATCATCGCGGTGGTGCTCGCCGATATTGAAGTTATCAAGGCCAACTTGTTCAGCTAGAACGGCTTCTTCGACAACGTTTCGAAGGACCTGACCTGCAGTTTCAGGCGTGCCGTTGTCTTTTAGGGTCATGTCCCCGAAGGTGTCTAGACCAAACCTAATGTTCACTGCTCAATGTCCCTGTTCTCGTCTCTTGCTTTGAGGTCAACCAATTGGTAGCCAGTTTGTTCCCAAACTACTTAGAAAGGCTGTTCCAATAGTCATCGATTGCTTTCATGGTCTCTACTGGGTTCTCCTCTTGGGCTAAGTGGCCTGATTTGGGGATAACGACCAGACTTGAGCCCTCAATCAATGTCGCGAGCGCCTCGGTGTCAGCGGTTGCCACCACAACGTCGGTATCGCCAGTAATAAGAAGTGTTGGAATCTTGATCTCCGCAAGCCGATCTCTGACGTCAAAGGTGCGCGGTGCTCTGTTGAACTCCCAGAAGCCTTCTTCCCAGCCGATGATATCTAACGGTGCCCGATAGCCAGCTTTGATTTCATCGGTGATCTTTGATTTATCGAACCAGGACCTATCTAGTAGGTCCATGCCGCTAGAAGCAATTGAGGAAACTAGCAGTGGACCTAGGTGATCTAGCTGCGGGATGCTGAAGATCCAGTTGAAGCCAGATGGTGAACCGGCCGAGGACAAGATTGCGGGCGAGATAAGAATAAGACCGGTAACTGCACCAGGGTTATCAACCACATACTGCGCTGCCTGAGTTCCGCCGGCGGAGTGTCCAACAAGGAACACTTCTCTATCGCTTGCATACTCCGCTATTAGCTCATCAAGGATCAGGTCGTTACCTGCTGATCCGTATGGGTTCTCGCCTTCCCAGCTAGATGGTCTTTGCGTGAAGCCAAAGCCTGGGCGGTCATAAGCGATTACGTCTCCGTAAGCACTTAGTGGCTCAGTGGCAAAACGATAGGAAAAGGTATTAGCCCCAAAGCCGTGAAGCAAGATAAATACCGGTGGGTTATCGCAGTCACTATCTTGCTGGCAATCAAACTCGGTTACGTCAGTGTATACATCAATCCCTAAAGCTTTAGCAAAGCTAGACCCCGACGAAGCGGCTTCCTGATAGGTCTTGGTTCCACTGGTTTCAACAGGAATCAAGAAGGGCACAACAAGAGCTGCGACAAGCAGCCCAAGTAACACTCGAGAAAGGATCTTCAGGGCTTTTTTCATCCCTTCAGCCTACGCCCGTGGCCTGAAGTAGCACTAGTTACTGGGAAGTGCCTGAGAGCTGGGGTAAAGCTTTTGCTAGCTGGGCCGATAGGTGGTTTGCTTAGTAGGTACAAAAACCCACCACTTATTTAGGGGACATCCTTGTTTAGACTCTCGACCGTTTCACTTGCCAACCGCTCAGTTGTGGGGCTTTTGACCATAATCCTCACAGTGGCTGGCCTAATCTCCCTTGGTTCGCTTAAGCAAGAGCTCCTCCCCTCTTTTGAAGTGCCACAGGCTTCTATCGTTACTACTTATCCAGGTGCCTCTCCTGAGGTAGTCGATGCCCAGGTTTCTTCCATCATCGAAGACGAGGCCAGAATTCTAAAGAACCTGGTGAATGTCACATCCACCTCACGGGCAAACGTTTCGGTAGTTCGCGTGGAGTTTGATTTTGGAGTTTCAACCGCTCAGGTTGAAGAAGAACTAAACCGCGTGGTGGCTAATGTTCAAGATTCGCTTCCTGCCGATGTCGAGCCAAGGGTTATCTCAGGATCTTTTGATAGCGTTCCGATCATTGTCTTGTCAGTTGCCTCAACAACCGGTGACAACGAGGCTATCTCTGAAATATTGGAAGACATCGCTGTTCCGATTTTGTCTCAAGTCCCCGGCATTCAGGAAATCACTGTAGCTGGAGGAAAAAAGAAGCAGATTACTCTGGATCTTAAAACCGGTGTGCTGGCTGCAAATGGTTTATCTCAGACTTCAATTACCGATGCTCTGAGGGCTAACGGTTTTATCCTCCCTGCCGGTTCTATTACCGACAGCGAAGGTGAACTGCAGATTGAAATTGGAACCAACGTCAACTCTGTTGAAGATTTTGAGAATCTTCCTTTGGTTGCATCGGCTACCTCATTTGCGCAACTACCTGGTGGCCTAACTGGAGCCACCACTACACCAAGAATTCTTACCATCGGCGAAGTTGCAGAAGTAACTTACGACTACGAGCCGGTTACCTCTATATCTAGAACCAATGGCCTTGATTCCCTTGGAATCCAGGTCACCAAGACTCAAGAAGGCAACACGGTTGCAATTTCAAACGGTGTTGAAGCAAAAATTGACGAACTGGTGGAAAAACTAGGTGGCGATGTTGAGATCACCACCGTGTTTGATCAGGGTCCTTTTGTTGAAAAGCAGCTTGAGAACCTAAGCATTGAAGGTTCCCTGGGACTTACCTTTGCCATTTTGATCATCTTGATCTTCTTGACTTCCATTCGATCGACCTTGGTAACAGCCATCTCGATTCCGACATCCTTGCTGGTTACCTTTATCGGTCTATGGGTTTCTGGCTACAGCCTGAACCTGTTTACCCTGAGCGCGCTAACCATTGCAGTTGGTCGAGTCGTGGACGACTCGATTGTGGTTATTGAAAACATCAACCGGCACCTTTCATATGGCGAGCCGAAAAAGCGCGCCATTATTGACGCCGTCAAGGAAGTTGCTGGAGCAATTACCTCAGCTACCATCACAACCGTTGCGGTATTCCTGCCGGTTGCCCTAGTTGGAGGAATCGTTGGAGAGCTCTTTAGGCCCTTCAGCTTCAGCTTCACAATCGCCCTGCTTGCTTCCCTAGTGGTCTCCTTGACTATCGTTCCGGTTCTTGCCTACTGGTTCCTAAAAGCTCCAGTTAGCGAAGAGCAGAGCGCGAAAGAATCTGCCAAGACTGCAGCAACTCGCATGGAGAAAGCTCGTAAGGAAGAAGAGGAAAAGGAAAAGCGCAGCTGGCTACAACGCGGTTACATTCCTGTTCTAACAAAAACCCAAGCCAAGCCAGGACTGACTCTGGTTGCAGCTGGTGCTATTTTGATGTTCACTTTCTCACTTGTTCCGCAGCTAAAGACCGACTTTATCGGTGACTTCGGTGGAGACACGTTTGTGGTTCGTCAAGAGCTTCCTGCTGGTAGCACTTTCGAGCAGCGCGATGAAGCCTCCAAGATTATTGAGGATCTAATTCTTTCGCAAGAAGGCGTTGAGACTGTTCTTGCAACATTTGGTGGAAGAGCCGATGGTCGCGTGAACTTTGGTGGCAACACTAACGCAACAACTATTCAAGTATCGGTAAGTAAAGACGCCGACAACGTTGCGATCCAGGCTGCTGTCCAGGCCGAGTTTGATTCTCGTGATGACATTGGTGAAGTGACTCTTCCTCAAGGTGGTGGCGGTGGCTTTGGTGGCTCAAGCACAATCGACATCAAGCTTGCAGCTACCAGCGACGAAGCGTTGTTTGCAGCTGTTGAGAAGGTTCGTCTAGGGATGCTCGAAGTTGAAGGTATCTCTGATATTTCCTCTTCGCTTTCTGAGCAACAGCGAACCCTGAAGATCACTGTTGATCGGGTGGCAGCTGCAAGGGCTGGATTAACCGAGATTCAGGTTTCGGGGATTGTTGCAGCCACTCTAAGACCGGGCTCGATTGGCGATGTGAACATCGACAACGAAGCGACTCCAATCTTTATCGTTCAAGAGAACACTCCAGCTACCTTGGAGGAAATTCGCGATATTCGAATCCCAACAAGGTCGGGAGTTATCTCCCTCGACAGCATTGCTGACATCCAGGAGGTCCAGGCACCGGTAGCTATCACCAGTGAGAAGGGTGATCGAGTAGCTACAGTTTCTTTGACCCCTGACTCCGATGACCTAGGTGCTGTCACTAGAGCAGTGACAGAGGCTCTCGATGCTGTTGAACTGCCAATTGGAGCAACTGCCAACATCGGTGGAGTCTCTGCCGATCAGGCTGAGTCCTTTGGTCAGCTAGGGCTAGCTTTGCTAGCCGCGGTAGCAATTGTGTACCTCGTTATGGTTGCCACCTTCAGTAGCTTGGTGCAGCCATTGATCTTGCTGATATCGATTCCATTTGCTGCAACTGGTGCTCTGGGTCTACTACTGATCACAGACACTCCGTTGGGTGTTCCAGCTCTTATTGGAATGCTGCTTCTGGTTGGTGTGGTGGTCACGAACGCCATTGTGCTTATTGACCTAATTAACCAGTACCGAAAGCAAGGCAAGTCGATTCAGCAGTCAATCATGGATGGCTCGAGGCAGCGTCTTCGTCCTATTGTGATGACAGCACTGGCAACAATCTTTGCGCTTTCTCCGCTAGCTCTTGGCATTACCGGTGGAGGATTCATTAGCCAGCCGTTGGCCATCGTTGTTATCGGTGGATTGGTTTCCTCGACAGTATTGACCCTGGTTATTGTTCCAGTTCTTTACTGGCTCATCGAAGGAAGAGCTGAGCGTAAGTTGCTCAAAGCTAAAGGAAAGCGCAAGCCAAAGGCGAAAGCAAGAAAGCGCCTAGCGCTCAAACGCTAAGCTTTCTAGGTTATGAAGTCCTTGGAGAATTTAGTCTGGATCGACTGCGAGATGACCGGTCTCGACGTCGAAAAAGACTCGCTGGTTGAAATTGCAGTTTTGATAACTGACTCTGAGCTCAACATTCTCGACGAGGCAGGGCTAAGCGTTGTAATCAAGCCAAGGCCAGATTCGCTTGCGCAAATGGGAGATTATGTAACCCAAATGCATAAGGAGTCTGGCTTACTGCCACTTCTAGACGACGGTCTAGAACTTGCTGATGCAGAGCAAAAGATTCTGGATTACGTCAAGGGTTTCGCGCCGGAGGTTAGAACAGCTCCGCTAGCTGGAAACTCGATCGGCACCGACCGGATGTTCCTAAACCGATACATGCCAAAGCTAGATTCCCACCTGCACTATCGAAACATTGATGTGTCTTCTGTGAAGGAACTTACCAAGCGCTGGTTTCCAAAGGTCTATTTCCAGCTACCTAAAAAATCTGGTGGTCACAGGGCCCTGGCTGATATCAGAGAGTCAATAGCTGAGCTTCGCTACTATCGACAGACTGTGTTTGTTTCCCAGCCCGGGCCAGAATCGGAAGCGGCAAAGCAAATAGCCGACCAGCTCTAAACGCAATAGAATATAGAAGCTTTGGGCCTAGCTCAAAGACATGGTGGGTATAGCTCAGCTGGTAGAGCGCCTGGTTGTGGTCCAGGATGTCGCGGGTTCAAGTCCCGTTACTCACCCCAATAGATGATTTTCATCAAACAAAGAGAGCTAGCTTTATCTCATGACCTCATTCGCCCTCTCACCAGAAGTTTCCGAAGCACTGGCAACAGGTAAGCCAGTTGTGGCACTTGAGTCAACAATCATTTCGCACGGTCTGCCAAGGCCTAGAAACCTAGATGCAGCAAAAGAGTTCGAAGAGATCCTTCGCTCTAGCGGTGTGGTTCCAGCAACGATTGCCATCCTAGATGGCATCCCTCAAATAGGTCTGGATGCCAGAGGTGTAGACCGAATTGCCAACGAAGATCTTGCCAAAGCTAGCGTTAGAGATATTCCGATCCTTGCGGCCAAAAAAGCTTCAGGTGCAACGACCGTTGCCGCTACCGCGCACTTAGCTTCTCTAGCCGGAATAAGAGTATTCGCAACAGGGGGCTTGGGTGGAGTCCACCGAGGAGCAATTGAAACCTTTGACGAGTCGGCTGATCTTTCAACCCTCGCAGTTACTCCTATTACTGTTGTTTCCGCAGGGGTGAAATCCGTATTGGATATCCCAGCAACTCTCGAGCGTCTAGAAACTTTGTCAGTGCCAGTTATTGGCTACAAGACAAACAAGTTTCCAGCTTTTTGGCTAACCGACTCCGGTTACACCCTGGATTGGCACCTCGACTCAGCTGCAGAAATCGCTGCCGCCATGAAGGCTCAGGACGAACTAGGTCACGGGCAGGGAATCGTTGTTGCCAATCCGATTCCCATTCAGCAACAGTGGGATCCAAAAGAACACGACCGAGTGCTAGCAATTGCATTTGAAGCTGCCAAGAAGGCTGGGGTAACCGGCAAAGCGGTAACACCATTCTTGCTTGGCTTCATTGTTGAAGAATCTGGCGGTAAATCCCTTGAAGTGAATCTTGATCTAGCAAGAAACAACGTGCGTGTTGCTGGCGAGATTGCGAAAGCTTGGGCGGCAATTTCGTGAACAAGATCTTGGTTATCGGAGACGTAATCGAAGACCTAATTGTCATTCCCGAAGTAACCATTAGACCAAACACAGATACCAAGGCTCAGATCCAAAAGTCCATGGGTGGCCAAGCTGCCAACGTTGCAGCGTGGGTTTCACACAACGGCGCAGCCGTTAGCTTTGTAGGCTGCGTTGGAAGCGCTGATGTAGTGAAGCTCGAGCAAGAGCTAACAGCTCAGGGCATAGATAGCAGTTTGCAATCAAGCAGCAAACCAACTGGCTCGCTAGTGGTTTTGGTTGATGGGCAAAGTAGATCGATGTTGACTGATCGCGGTGCCAATCAGGATTTGGATCTAGCAAAGATTGATCCTACCGGTTTTGGAGTTGTCTACATTTCTGGATACAGCCTCCTTGGAAGATCTTTAGAGCAAGTTTCTATGTTTGCCAGCAAAGTGAAAGCAGCTGGCGCACTGTTGGCAATTGATCCTGGCTCTTATGGATTCATAAACGATCACGGTGTGGATAGTTTTCGTGAACTGATTAGCCTTGCTGACATTTCCTTTCCAAACCAAGAAGAACAAGATCTTCTCGAGCTTTCGGGCAAAGTAAGGCTCAACGTTGTTACCTCTGGACATCTTGGAGCTAAGGCCTACACACGCGATGGCGAATTGATTGAAGTTGCCTCTATTGGTTCAAAGCTTGTGGATCCAACGGGAGCAGGAGATGGGTTTTGCGGTGGGTTCTTAGCTCAGCTGGTAAAAGAACCAGACTTTCAGCAGCTTGCTTCAGAATCGGTAGCCAATGCCCTTCGGGCCGGTGCTGAGGCTGGATCAAGGGCTGTGGGGATTATGGGAGCTAGGCCGGAAGTTCTCCCCAGCAAATAGCCCCTAACCTTCAGGGAAAGCTTGAACTTATCCACAGGGTTATACACCGCCCCAAAAAGACAGATTTAGCCCTCGGTAGCCCTTTGAATTACAAGTTCTCTAACCCTCGCAGCATCTGCAGAGCCAGACATGGCCTTCATTACGGCACCAATGACAGCCCCTGCCGCCTGAAGCTTTCCTTCACGAATCTTTTCTAGAACATCTGGCTGCTCAGCAAGGACCTTGTCTATTGCGGCAAGTAGTGCTCCGTCATCGGAGACGACCTCAAGACCTCGGGCTGCAATAATCGCTGCTGGATCCCCCTCCCCTGCCAAGACTCCGGTCAGGACTTCTCGAGCTAGTCGGTCAGTAAGTTTTCCGGACTCCACTAGCTCTGCGATTTGAGCAACCTGCGCCGGTGTGATGGCAAGCTCAGTAATGTCCTTGTCTTCGCTGTTCGCAATTCTTGCAAGCTCTCCGGTCCACCATTTTCTGGCAGCTTGTGGTTTGGCTCCAGCCTTTACAGTTTCATCAATCTCATCAAGCAAGTCTGAATTGACAACATCGCGGAACTCTAGTTCGCTAAAGCCCCACAGTTCCATCAGTCTCTTTCGACGAACCGCTGGCTTCTCAGGCAAGGTGGCGCGAATCTGTTCGATCCATTCCTTCGAAGGCTTAATCGGAACTAGATCTGGTTCTGGGAAGTAGCGGTAATCGTCGGCATCTGATTTTGGTCGACCAGAAGAAGTTGCTCCGCGATCTTCGTGCCAGTGTCGGGTTTCTTGAATAATGGCACCGCCTTGTGAAAGCAGGTGGGCTTGTCTTTGGATTTCGTACTTCACTGCTCGTTCGATGCTTCGAAGAGAATTAACGTTCTTGGTTTCGGTTCTGGTGCCAAGCTTTGCTTGGCCCTTTGGGCGAATAGATACGTTCGCGTCACAGCGAACGTTTCCTCTTTCCATGCGAGCATCAGATACCCCAAGGTTTTTTACAATCTCTCGAATCGAGCGAACATAAGCGGCGGCTAGTTCAGGAGCTTCATCGCCCGCACCGTAAATGGGCTTGGTCACGATTTCAACTAGTGGAACGCCGGCCCTGTTGAAATCAACCAAAGAATACTCAGCCCCTTGGATTCTTCCTGTGCTGCCTCCAACGTGGGTTAGCTTTCCGGCGTCTTCTTCCATGTGAGCGCGCTCAATTTCAACGGTAAAGAATTTGCCAGAGGGCACCTCAATCTCAATCTTGCCCTCGAAGGCAATCGGCTCGTCATACTGTGAGGTCTGGAAGTTCTTGGCTAGGTCAGGGTAGAAGTAATTCTTTCTGGCAAATCTTCCGGTAGCTGCGATCTGGCAGTCCAGAGCTAAACCAATCTTGATTGAGTTTTCAATGGCCTTACCGTTTACAGCTGGCATTGCACCAGGAAAGCCAAGGCAGTTTGGGCAAACGTTGGTGTTTGGCTCATCGCCAAAAACGTTTGCACAACCACAAAACATCTTGGTGTTGGTGTTTAGCTCGACGTGAACTTCGAGTCCAATTACAACCTCGTATGCTTCAAGTGCTTTCTGGTAATCCATGAGCTGATCTTTGGCCATTAGTTCACCTTCAGCTCTGGAGCAAAGTCCATCATCTTTTTGGACCATTTGGCTTCAAGCAGTTTTTCTAGCACCGCTCCGACTTTGTATAGCCTTGCGTCCTCGCGAGCTGGTGCCAAAAATTGTGCACCGACTGGCAAGTTGTCTTCTTTGGCAAGACCAACCGGAAGGCTCATGCCAGGAATTCCTGCCAGGTTGGCAGGAATAGTTGCGATGTCGTTTAGATACATCGCAAGTGGGTCTTCTTGCTTTTCTCCCAGCTTGAAAGCAGTGGTGGGCGCAGTTGGGGAAACTAGAACGTCGGCTTTTTCAAATGCCTTAGCCAGATCAGCTTGAATTAGTGTTCTGACCTTTTGTGCACTGCCGTAGTAAGCGTCGTAGTAACCAGAAGAAAGTGCGTAGGTGCCGAGGATGATTCTGCGTTTTACCTCTGGACCAAAACCAGCTTCACGGGTAGCAGACATTACCTTTTCAACAGTTGCGGCTCCTTCTGGCATAACCCGAAGTCCAAATCGAACCGAGTCAAAGCGAGCGAGGTTGGAAGAAGCTTCTGCTGGTTGAATCAGGTAGTAAGCGGCGATTGCATACTGAAAGCTTGGGCAGCTGACCTCTACTATTTCAGCTCCTGCTGCAACCAACACCTCTAGCGCCTCGTTGAATTTTTCAGAGACTCCTTTTTGGAAACCTTCACCGGTGAGTTCCTTGATGATTCCGATTCGCAATCCCTTGACCGAATCGTTCTTGGCCGCTTCGGTCATGGAGCCCAGGCTCTCAGGCAGCGAGGTGGCGTCCATCGGGTCGTGACCGGCAATCGCATCTTGCAGCATCGCTGCATCCATAACATTTCTTGTTACTGGTCCAACCTGATCTAGCGAAGAACCAAGGGCGATCAATCCGTATCTTGAAACAGCTCCATAGGTTGGCTTAACCCCGACAGTTCCAGTAACGGCAGCGGGGAATCTGATTGAGCCACCAGTATCAGAACCGAGTGCAAGCGGAGCTTGCATGGAAGCAACAGCTGAAGATGATCCACCACCAGAACCGCCTGGGGTTCTGGTTAGATCCCAAGGGTTCAAAGAGGGCCCATAGGCGGAGTTCTCAGTTGAAGAACCCATGGCAAATTCATCCAGGTTGGTTTTGCCAAGGATTGGCATCTTGTTTGCAAGAATCTTCTTGACCACGGTGGCATCGTATGGCGGCACCCAGCCCTGCAAGATTTTTGATCCAGCAGTTGTTGCAATTCCAATAGTTGCCAGGTTGTCCTTTACGGCAATTGGAACTCCCGCGAGCGCCGGAAGAGATTCACCTTTAGCCCTTTGGTCATCTACCTGCTTGGCTTGGGAAAGGGCTAGCTCATGGGTAACGGTGAGGTAGCTATTGATCTTCGGGTTTAGCTTGTCGATTTTGTCTAGCTGGGCTTTAGTGAGCTCAACCGAGGAAATCTCTTTTTTGACCAGCATGCTGGCAAGCTCGCTTGCGGATTTGGAGAGAAGTTCCATTTATTCCTCATCCAATATTGCCGAGACTTTGAAACGGCCGGAGTCGCTGTCAGCGGCTCCAGACAGAGCCTGCTCCTGGGAAAGCGAGGCGGTTACAACATCCTCGCGGAAGACATTGGACATTGGAATCGGGTGGCTGGTGGCCACAATGTCCTGACTGGCAACCGCCTTGACAGTGGCAACCGAATCAACAATCAGGGCTAGCTGGCTGGCGAACCGGGCAACTTCAGCTTCGGTTACCTCTATACGGGCTAATCCAGCTAGGTGCCGAACCAGTTCGGGGGTGATTTCAGTCATGAAAGCTCTCGGTTGATTAATTCGATTAAGTCTTGGCTTTTGGGCCTGGAGGCCAGTCTAGCAAGATAGAAATTACTTGATATTGGGGTTGATTTGGGCGCTAAAGTAGAGGCTTAGGCTAAAAACCCACCCCACCAGAAAAGGTAAGTTCAATTGGAAAACTCAGAATTCACGGTCGCATTTAGAGGCTACGACAAAGATGAGGTAGACACCACATTTGCGTCTATGCGCGAAGAACTTGAGCACGTACGCGAGTACAACTACAAAGCTGCCAGCGAAGTTGAGTTTCTAAAAAGCGAGATCGCTAGCCTAAAGCAGCGCCTAAAGCGCGATTCCGGAACCGGATACGCAGAGCTTGGTGCCCAGTTCGAGCAGACTCTTCGCGTTGCCGAAGAGCAGGCCAGAAAGCTTATGACCGATGCCGGTCAAGATGCCCTCCGTGTTCGTGAGACCGCTAAGGCCGAGGCCGAGCAACTAGGTCGTAAAGCAGAAGCTGCTGCGCAGAAGCTTCTTTCTGAAACCGAAAGCAAAGTTAAAGAAATCCGCCTAGAGGCTGAAAGAAAGAGTGCTGAAGTTCTTTCCGCTGCTAAGACCCAGGCTGCAGACGCGGCCGAAAAGACCGTTCACGCACAGCGTGAAGCTGCAGCTATCAGATCAGAGGGTGAAAGATTTGCAGCTGAACTTCGCGCTCAAGTTCACCGCGAAACCGAAGAGGCAAGAGCCGTTGCTACCGAACTTTCCCAGAGAACCGCTCAGCTCCGTGTTGAGCTAGAGGCAGAACTAAAGACCAAGCGTGACGAGAGCGAGCAAGAGGCTCTTCGTATGTATGAATCAGCTGTTAAGCAGGCTCAGCAAGCGACCGAAGAAGCTAACAAGGCCGTTGCCGAAGCTTCCAGGCTTTCAGCTGAGCTGAACGCAGAAGCAGAGAGAATCCTTCGCGAGGCGAAGTTGCAGGCAACTAACGTTACCGAAGATGCACAGCGAAACGCTGGAAACCTAATCAACCAGTCACGTCGTCGTGCCGAGCTACTTGCTCGCAAGTCTGAGGCTTACGCTAACGCTGTAATTGTTGACGGCCAGGAGCGCCTAGCTCGCTGGGAGTCTGAGTCAAATGAAATCGAAGACTTCCTAAACACCATGAAGTCTTTGATGTCCACCGAGTCCATGGTGGCAGCCGATGAGACCATAGTTCAAAGCGAATTAGAGGGTACTTCAGCTTCGATTACTGACGGAGCAGATCAGCCAGCGGTTGACTACAGCGAAGGCACCAGAGCTAGCTATGAGCCAATCGAAGTTGAATCCTACGAGGACAACAAGAGAGACTAATTCGCCTTTAGGCGCTTTAGAAACTCTGCTTCACTAATTACCTCAACACCAAGTGATTCTGCCTTGGCCAATTTTGAACCAGCGCTAGCACCAGCCAATACAAAAGCTGTGTTTTTAGAAACTGATGAAGCAGCCTTACCCCCAGCGGAGATAATCGTTTCTTCGGCCTGATCACGGGTAAGGGACTCCAGAGTTCCAGTCACCACGATGCTCATTCCAGAAAACACACCGGATCCGCCAACAGATATTTCCTGGGTGAAATTCACACCAGCTTTCTTCCAAGCCGAAACTGTTTCTTTGTGCCAATCAACCGCAATCCACTCTTTGATGGTCTTGGCAACAACTTGACCAACTCCGTTCACTCCAGCAAGTTGTTCTTCGCTGGCGCCAAAGATTTTTTCTATTGAGCCAAAGGTGTTCATCAGTGACCTCGCAGCAACCGGGCCAACGTGCCTGATGGAAAGTGAAACCAACACCCGCCAAGCAGGTTGCGACTTTGCTTTTTCGAGCTCTTCCAAGAGTTTGGTAGCAACGGCAGCGGGCGACCCGTCTGCTTTTCGGAAGTACTCGACTACCTTTTCCTTTCCTTTGGCATCCAGCTTGGCAGCACCGGTGTCAGCATCAACCACGCGGGATTTGATCGGCAGTAGTTTTTCTAGCGTCAAGGTAAACAGGTCAGCCTCAGATTTCACCGGCGGGTCTTTTGGTTCAATTGGCTGGGTGAGCGCAACAGCGGTAACAAAACCTAGCGCTTCGATATCCAAAGCTGAGCGGGAACCGATGTAAGCGATTCTTTCGCGAAGCTGGGCAGGACAGCTCTTGGTGTTTGGGCAACGAAGGTCAACGTCACCGTCTTGGGCTGGGGCAAGCAAGCTTTGACACTCTGGACACTTTTTTGGCATGGCAAACTTTTTCTCCGAGCCATCGCGAAGGGCCACAACCGGACCCAAAATTTCAGGGATAACGTCTCCTGCTTTTCGAAGCACGACGGTGTCGCCTATCAGGATGCCTTTGGCTGCCACTACCTCTTGGTTGTGAAGGGTTGCGAACTCAACCTCGCTGCCTGCCACCCGAATTGGGTCCAAAACCGCGTATGGGGTGGCGCGCCCTGTTCTTCCTATGGAGACCTTGATGTCCAATAACTTCGTGTTGACCTGCTCAGGCGGGTACTTATAGGCAATGGCCCACCTGGGGGCTCTGGATGTAAAGCCCAGGCTTTGCTGCTTCGAGAACTCGTCGACTTTGATCACAACACCGTCAATCTCGTGCTCAAGGGTGTGGCGTTTGGCTTCGAAGTCTTCGATGTATTGCTTTACTTCTTTGGTCGTTTTGTAAACCTTGTAACGAGAAGACGTTGGAAGTCCCCAGGTTTTGAGCTGCTGGTAAAGATCCGACTGGGCCTTGACCGAGTCATCCTTTAGCGCTCCGACTCCGTGCACAATCATCTGAAGCGGTCTGGATGCAGTGACGCTCGAGTCTTTTTGACGAAGCGAGCCAGAAGCCGAGTTTCTAGGGTTAGCAAAGGGCGCCTTACCCTGATCAATCAAAGTCTTGTTGAGCTTGGCAAAATCTTCCAGGGCATAGAACACCTCGCCTCTGATTTCCACTACCTCCGGAATGGCTTTGCCAAAAAGCTGGTGCGGGATTCCTTTGACGGTCATGACGTTGCGGGTGACATCCTCGCCGACTGTTCCATCGCCTCTGGTGGCAGCAGAAACTAGTTTGCCTTTTTCGTAGCGCAGGTTAATTGCAAGTCCGTCGATCTTTAGCTCACAAAGAAACGGTCCGCCGCCTGCTTTGTCCAACCAGCTATCAAGTTCTTCCATGGAAAAGACGTTATCCAAGCTCATCATCTTTTCAAGATGAACTGATGGCTGGAAGGTCTGGCTAGCTTCTCCCCCGACGCTCTGGGTTGGAGAATCTCCGGTTATCAGCTGTGGGTACTTGGCTTCAAGTTTTTCGAGCTCACGCATTAGTGCGTCATACTCTGCGTCAGCAATAAGCGATGTGTTTGATTGGTAGTAAGCGGCTCGGTGCTTGTTGATTAGATCAACTAACTCGTTGGCTCGAGCTTGTTCCTTCGAGTTCAAACCTGCTCCATCACTGCGGACACGGTTTTGTCAATTGTTGCTTGACCGAGGACCCTCGAACCTAGGTAGATAACGGCAGTTTGTCCAGGTGAGACTCCCCGGATTGGTTCCGCAAGGGCAATCACCATTTGATCCTGAAATACCTTGACCCGGCATGGGTGCGAAAGTCCATGAGCTCTAACTTGAACCTCGGCCTCGAACCATTCGGAAGTGTTCAAAGGCGCTTCGCCGCACCATGAGTACTTTGAGCCACTGAGCTCTGAAATAAGTAGTGCCTCGTCAGGACCGACAACGACCACGTTGTCTTTGGGTCTGATCGAAAGCACATACCTAGGCTTTCCATCGGCGGAAGGCTTACCTATGTTGAGCCCCTTGCGCTGACCAACCGTGAAGCCAATAGCTCCATCGTGGGTTGCCAGCTGGTTTCCCTCGAGATCAACAATTGCGCCTTCAGCTCTTTCAATCTTGTCCGAGAGCCAATCCCTAGTGTCACCTTCTGGAATAAAGCAGATGTCGTAGCTATCTGGTTTTTGTGCCACCGATAGCTCACGTGCTTTTGCCTCGGCGCGGATGTCTTCTTTGTTGGCTGCTTTGCCGAGTGGAAATAGTGAGTGTTGGAGCTGCTGCTTGTTTAGAACTCCAAGAACGTAAGACTGATCCTTGGCCATCGCAAGAGAACGATGCAGTTCTAGGTTTCCCTTGGAGTCGGTTTCTATAGATGCGTAGTGACCGGTGCAAAGCGCATCAAAACCTAGTGCTAGCGCTTTTTCCAAAAGCGCTGCAAACTTGATTCGCTCGTTACATCTCATACAGGGATTCGGGGTCCGGCCAGCTTGGTATTCGCTAATGAAGTCATCAACAACTTCTTGCTTGAATCTTTCGGAAAAATCCCAAACATAAAACGGGATGCCGATTTTGTTGGCTGCGCGCTGAGCGTCCATGGAGTCTTCTACGGTGCAGCAGCCTCTAGATCCGGTTCTTAGAGTTCCAGGCATCCTAGAAAGCGCTAGGTGAACACCGACCACTTCGTGCCCGGCCTCAACAGCGCGTGCGGCAGCTACGGCAGAGTCAACTCCGCCGCTCATTGCCGCAAGTACCTTCATCTATCTCCTGGTTAGTCCAGCTTTTTTCGCACCCTGGTAAGCCTTCGGGAAGGCCTCCAAAAATGCGTCTATGTCTTGATCTTTGGTGCTGTGACCAAGGGTAATTCGTAGTGTTCCCATAGCCTCATCATTACTAGCTCCCAAAGACAAAACTACGTGGGATGGGCCACTGACACCAGCCGTACAGGCGGATCCAGTAGAAATCGAAACCCCGTCGCTATCCAACAGAAACAGCAAGCTGTCTCCTAGGCAGCCCGGGAGTCTGAAGTGGACATTGTTGGGAAGTCTCGGAGCATTCTCGGCAGAGACGATCACATCTGAGGCAATTTGCTTCACCCCAGCAATTAGTCGCTGGCTCATGATTTGGTGCTTCTGGGCTAAATCTTCTTGTTCGGAAACCGCTTCGGTTATGGTCAACGCTAACGCTGCAGCCGAAGAAGCATCAGGGGTGCCAGAACGTAAGTTTCGCTCCTGGCCACCGCCGTGGTTTACCGGAGTTAGTTTCTGATCCCTTCTCAGAATCAGGGCACCCGAGCCAACCGGCCCGCCAAGTTTGTGACCAGTGATTGTCATGGCTGCCAATCCAGATTCAGCAAAGTCAACAGGGATATGCCCAAGGGCTGCAATCGCATCCGAGTGAACTGGAATTTGATAGCTTTTCGCAAGCTTGGTGATTTCCGAAATGGGATGAATAACACCAATTTCATTGTTGGCCCACATAACGCTAATAAGAGCTACATGGGAAGCGTTTTGCTCCAGGTAACGCTCCATTGCCGAAATATCTAGGACACCTTGATCGTCACTTGGAATTAGATACAGCTCTGCGTTTTGTGAATCAACTAGCCAGTTCATTGCGTCCAGCACCGCGTGATGCTCTGCTGCGGCACTTATGATCACGTTCTTGCTTGGGTCCTTGGAGTTTACGTCCCAAAAAATGCCCTTGATTGCCAGGTTGTCGCTCTCGGTTCCACCAGATGTGAAGATCACCTCGTTGCGATCACAGTTGATTGCCCGGGCTATGTCTTCTCGGGCCTGCTCGAGAATCTGTCTCGAGTGTTGCCCAAAGCTATGAACCGATGCCGGATTACCTACTTCGGAGAGAGTAGCAATATACAGCTCGAGAACGCTTGCGCGAATTGGCGAGGTAGCTGCGTGATCTAGATATACCGGCATAGTCAATCTCAGAAAAGAAGGAGGCTTAGATTTTTCCGGGCCTTGATAACGGCAGGATCTTCATTTCCAACAACCAGGAACAACTCAACAAATCTAAGGCGAATAGGCTCCCTTTGATCTTTTGCGGTGTTTTCAAACAAAACAAGCAGCTGCTCGAATCCTGTCGAGGCTACTCCTGTGGCAACAAGTGCGTCCACGCGGTCCAAAACTGTGTCCGTGTCTTGCCCTAAGGAGCCAACAAGCGATGGAAGGTCTTTACCTTCCAGTCGGATTAAGAGCTTGATCTGGGCTAGCCCTGCTTCAGCTAGTTGATCATTGGGGTTTTCAACCAAGGCTTTTTCGTAAAGAGATCTAGCCAACGGGTAATTGTTTTCTTCAATGGCGGCAAATGCTTGCTGGTGGGTAATTGATAGCTCGGGCTCTGGCTCTGCTACTTTTACGGTTCCGGTAAGTCCGTTTTCTTTTCCAACTTCAAGAACTCGGTCGATGATTTGCTGCACTTGCTCCGCTGGTTGATCACCAGCAAATAGAGGTGCTGGCTGTCCCTTAAGCATTCCTAGCAGAGTCGGAATTTGCTTTAGATCGAATGCTTGGGCTAACTCGGGAGACTTAATGGCGTCTACTACCAAAGTTAAGATCTTGCCTGCGGTTTTTTCCGTGAGCAGCTTCACAGTGCTAAGAATGGATTGGCTCGCGGGGTCATTTTCTTGAACGAATAGAACAAGTACTGGAAGGCTGTCAGAAATTGCCAGGTAGTCCCGGATCGAATTGGCGTCTACTTGAATGACAAGAGCTGGGACGTTCTGCGCTTTGTCGGTGGACTTACCGAATTCGATGGTCACCTACAAAACCTCGATGCTAAGTAGTGACTGAGTGGCGCCAAGAAGCCGAACTTTTTGATCAGAGCTAACCAATGGAACATAGAAAAGCAGCATGTTTCCATAACGAGTGCTTACTCCCCTTGTGCTGCCCTCGATTCCTAGAAGAAGAAGTTCATCCCCCGAAACCGTAACTGCGGAGTTACGATCAGTGGGTTTGATCTCCCAAGTGTCGACCATCATCAGCGCCACAATAGCCCCCGAGTCGGAGGTGGTTAGCGAAACTACATTGAACTCCCCAAGGGCGTGAGAAAACTGAGTTGTGGCGTTTTCTAAGCTGTCTGTTTGATCTTGCTGGGTTTGCGATATTTGCTCATAAAACTTGTCCGTCGATAGGTCGAAAAGACTGAAAAACTCGCTCGAAGGGCCATTGTCGATTAGGTCACCATAGGTGGGTGCCAGGACTATGGGAGATACTTTCAGGAACTGGGAATCAACGTCAACTGGAATTGCACCTTCGGCAGCGGCTGCGACATCTGGAAACTCCACTCCAGGAAGAAGTGCCATGTTATAGATCAGTTTGTATGGATCACGCGGTGAGAGCTGCTCAATAACTAAAGTTTGTGGCAAGTCATCGCCGTCTTGAGTCACCACCATAAATGATCTTGGCCAGTACTCGGTCTTGGAAATGATGGTGATTGAAACCACCGAAGTGGAAATTGCGGGCAGGGGTAAAATTTCAGGAGATTTAGAACGCAGTAGGTAATTTGCCTCGCGGAACAATAGCGCTGGTCCCGCTACTCGGGTCTCGAGTACTGCTATTTCTCCAGAAGCGTCTGCCTCGGCAACCACACTTTGAATATCTGCCAAAATTCTTGCAACCTGTTGCTCATTGAGTGCTGGCTGAATTTGATCAACAATCGAAGCTGTTGACGATTCAGTAGGGGTAGGCGAGTTCTGTGGAACTTCAGCCATTTGGCATCCGCTTAGTGCCAGCACCAGTCCAATTGATATTGGGGCGATAGCAATTTTGTTACTGGCGGATCTTCTACCGCGCTTTGGAAGGTCGTAGCCTCTGTTCTTTGGTTTGTACCTAGGACCTTGAGGTGCCTTAGGGACTTTTCTTCGAGGTCCACGGTTTCGAATCATCTTGCCTAGTGCCAACACATTAAAGAAGATGGCTATCACTAGTAACCCCAGCCCAACACCTAAGAAGATGTCAGAGATGGTAGTTGAGTTATCCGATGGCCACGAAACGCGCACTCTTTCAGGTGCGGCGCCAAGACCATCACTGGCCACCAAGACAGAAAGATCTTGGCTCTCGGGGACGACGATTTCCCCGGTTGACTCTCCCGAAAACTCGCTGAGCCAAAGATCCGAGCCCGCTGGGCTGATTAAGTCGTCGGTTCCTGGACTAGCGACGACTCTGAGTGATTGTGGGCCTGAAGAGCCTTCAACCACGGAGTGACTGGTGGTATCAACCCATGCAGCCACGTCCACCTCTTTACCAACGGCCAAAAACACTTGGCTAGAGCCATTGGCGGTGATTGTGGCGTCTCCTGGCATCATGGCAAGGGCGTCGGCGGGGATGATTAAAAATGGCTGAGATTCTTGGCCAACTAGATTTACTGCGAAAACTGCAGGCGGCGCCCAGATGGTCCGCTGAGCCAAGCCCAGCAAAAGAAAGGAAATCGAGAGAATAAATAGGGTAGCCGCAATCAAAAAGCGCATGATTATCCATTCCAGCTAAACTATTGACTTGGGCCGATGAGCCCTCCCTATTCTAACCAACCCAGCTGGAGGACGAAAATGTCAGGTGAAGACCTTTTGTTCCCCAGCGCCCTGCGCGGCTACGCCAAGGCTGCGGTTGATGAGGCGATTCTTGACCTAAATAGGGACATTCTTAGACTTTCCTCCCAAAACTCTCAGTTGGTAGAGGAGCTAAAGCAAGCCAAGCAAGAAATTGAAGCTCTTAGCTCCAAGCTCGAGGAGACCAATTCCCCCACCTACGCCGGTCTTGGTAACCAGGCCGCAATAATCTTGGCTTCTGCCGAAGATCAGGCCACACGATTGATGGCTCATGCCGAAGCTGAAAAGATTCGAATTTTTGGAAGCATCAATGAAGAAGTAGGGACCAAAAAGTCAGAGGCAGACAGTTACTACGAATCTTTAGTTGCTGAAGCAGATCGCAAGGGTCAAAGGGCAATTAATCTGGCCCGCGAAGAAGCCAATGAGGCTCTGGCCAAAGCCGAACTCGAGGCCAAAAGACTAGTTGAAGAGGCCAGTCGCGAAGCATCCGCTATCCGCGGGGAGATCGCAACAGAGGTAGCCAAGCTTCGAGCCGACACCAAGCGTCAAACAGAATTACTAAAAGCCGAGACCGAAAAAGACATTGCAGAAAAACGTCTGCTGCTGCAAAAACAATCTGTGCGAGAAATTGATGCCGAAAAAGCAGCCCTGCTAATAAGCGAACAAGCGCGCATCGATCTTGAGCTAGAGCTCACCGGTAGACGAGCAGAAGCTGAAAAGGATTATCTTGCCAAGCACCAAGAGGCAGTGCACCAGACCCAGAAGTATCTAGATGATGCCAAGCTGCAGCTGCAAAACGCAATTGCTAGAACCAGTGCGGCTCAGCTAGAGGCCGAAACTATTGAGTCAGCGGCTCGTTCAATTAACAAGAAAACTACCGATGAGGCAAGGCTAAAGGCCGAGACCCTCATCGCAAGTGCTGAAGCAGAGGCGAGAAATCTAATTGCCGAAGCTAAGGCAAAAGTTGCCAAGGAGCTTGACGAATCAACCGCCAAGCTTAAGCAGCTTGAGGTTGAAAGAAGAACCGTTGGCTCTTACCTCGAGCAGCTTGAGAAGGTTATTGCTGCCTCTAAGAATTCGTTGAAGTAGATAACAGATGACAGTCCAAAACATGAAAATAGCCAGTGCTTTTCAGCTCGGGTTATTTGGTGGACTTGGGGTTTTGACCGCTTTAGTAATTGGTGGGGCTATAGCAACCTTGGCCAACGTTATAACCTACGTATTTGCTGCGGTCTTTCTAGCACTTGGACTTGACCCGCTGGTTTCAAGATTGGAAAAATTCAAGTTTCCCAGGCCCTTAGCGGTTCTAACGGTGATAGTTGGGTTAGTTGGCTTGCTAGCTGTTTTGATCTGGTCGCTGGCACCAACGCTTATTGCCGAAAGCAGCAAATTCCTAGATAGCGCTCCCGACATTCTTCGAGACATCACAAAATTTCCCCTTGTCGTTAGCCTCGATGATCAGCTAGATGGTGCCGTGGGTTCGGCTCTTGCTGATGCCGGGGGTTTCCTTACTGACTCAGCTAACTGGCCAAGCCTGGTAGGTGGCGTTGTCCAGGTAGGCATCAGCTTGTTCAATGGGGCTTTTGGGTTCCTAATCATTTTGGTGCTAACGGTGTTTTTCTTAGCTTCCCTAGAAAGCCTCAAGGCCTCCCTCACTAAGTTGGTGCCAGCTAGTAAGCGCGAGCGCTACACCAAGATCTCCCAGCAGGTCTCAATTTCTGTTGGTAGGTACGTCATTGGCCAAGTTTCGGTTGCAGCACTAAATGCGACCCTTGCTTTTGTAGCGATGAGTATTGTTGGGCTTCCTTTTGCGCTGGTTCTGGCTTTCATCGTTTTCTTGCTGGCAATCATTCCACTGGTCGGCTCGGTGTCTGGAGCTGCGCTGGTGGTTATGGTGTCGGCTGCGGTAGATCCAACTTCAGCTATTGTTCTGGGCATCTATTTCTTGATCTACCTACAAATCGAAGCCTACGTAGTAAGCCCAAGGGTTATGAAAGTGGCTGTCTCAGTACCGGCGCCGATAGTTGTTATCGCGGCTCTGTCGGGTGGAGCATTACTTGGAATCCTAGGAGCGCTAGTTGCTATTCCTTTTGCAGCTTCGGTGATATTCATAGTCCGAGAGATATTCATCCCTCGTCAAAACTCACTCTAGAACTTATGGGGTAGCGGATAGCTTCCGGGAGCTACTATTTTGACAATCTCGTTCAACACTGTCCTTGTCGCTAGCTCCCCAACCCACAAATGCTTTGCTCCATCAACTGCAGTTACTTCCGCTTCGGGAACTACAGAAAATCTGACGATTGCTTCTTTCGGAGCTAGATACTCATCATGCTCGGGAACAATAGCAACGAGTTTTCTATTCGAGCCAACCCATTTGACTAGGTCGGCTTCGTTAGCTCTGTGAAGTGGCGGGGAAAGCAAAATGGCCCCAGCGATGTCTTTATCAAAACCGTACTTGATTGCCAGCTCGGTTCCGAAGGACCAACCCACTAACCAAACCGGACCCAAGTTTCTGTATGCCAGGAAATCTAGAGCTGCTTCCAGGTCTAGCCGCTCAGTTATTCCCTCACCAAAGATACCTTCACTGGTGCCGTGCGGGCTTGTTGTGCCTCGAGTATTGAATCTCAAAACTGCTAGGTTCGCTAGCGCCGGAAGTCGGTTTGCGGCCTTTCGAAGTATATGTGAGTCCATGAAGCCACCGTGGGTAGGAAGTGGGTGAAGTGTTAACAGAACTGCTGAAGGCGCGGAGTTCACAGGTAGCGCCAGTTCACCAATCAGAGTTAGGTTGTCGGAGGTACGCAGCGTGATTGCCTCACGCTTAGATGGAAGCTCAGTAGATGAGGTGATGTCAATCACAGAAGTGGTCCCTGGAATGCCTTCCAGCAAGAATTGTGAAAGTGCCTTCTGGTCTCCACGCCTCTGATTGAATCCCAAGCAACGGTATGGTTTTGACCCTTTGAAATTGCAAGGTTGCAGTGGGGGCAAACCCAGCTCTTGTCTTGCTCAGCGTTTTGGCCAGATGTTGTTTGAACAGAGTATTCAACGCCGCGCTTAATTTCAGTGCGCTTGACTCCGATTCGAACCCTATCCAGATCCAGTGGCTGAAACTCTGCTCCCCACTTAGACTCACGGTTACGTCGACTTTTCATTAGTACCAGTTGTAAGCTTCCGAGTGTGCCCAAGCACCACAAGGGCCGTTGTACCTTGAGGCAATGTACTTGACTCCCCAACGAATCTGAGTCTCGTGGTTGGTCATCCAGTCAGCGCCCTCGGTTGCCATCTTCGAAGCTGGCCAGGACTGCGGAATTCCGTAGGCGCCACTTTCTGGATTCTTTGCCAATGTTCTCCACTGAGATTCTCTGGTCCATAAATTCACCAGGCAGGAATACTGGTCTAAGCCCCAGCCGTAAGTCTTGATGTAGTTATAGGCGTAGGCCTTTGCGGTTCCAGGTTCAGGAGTTGGTGCGGCCAGAACAAAATAACTCGTCGCCTCTTTACCGGAGACCAGCGTGAAGCCACCGCGCTCAAATGTGACAGAGTACTCATCGTCAAATCCAAAAGCTTCCGATGTTTGCTTGTTTGGGTCAAAAACCTGCATTGTTGACGCGCTAGCTAAGTTGCCGGCGTAAGGGTCAAAGGTGTAAACCATTGTGAAAGACAGCACAAAGAAGAATCCAAGAACTGGAAACGATTTTGCTCTAGTTAGCCTGGGAAGGTTTGGGCGAGTAAGTCCCTTTTGAGCAAGCCGTTCGTCAAAAGAAAGAATGAGTCGCTTGGCAAGGGGTACGCGCACAGCTTCGTACTTTCCCATAACGATCCTTCCAGCGCTCAATTACACCAACGACCTTCAAGTCTATCTTTAGTGTTGAATTGGGGCTAGAGCGCTCTTTGAACCCGCTTAGCCAGTGGGTAGCGCCTGTTCTGGGCAATCCCGCAGCACTCGATCAATGGCATCGTATTCGGCTTGAGTGACCCAAAGGTTGTAGCTGATTTTCACCGCTACCTGCCTGGCTACATACGCGCAGCGATAAGCCTTGTTAGAAGGCAACCAGCTGGCGGCATCAGAATCACTTTTTTGAGCGTTAGCAGAACCAGAAACTGCCAAAAGATTCAGCGGATCGTTATAGAAGGCATAGCGCTGAGCACTTGAAAGCTGCTGCGCGCCTTTTTGCCAGGCGTCGCTAACTGCGACAACGTGGTCAATCTGGACCTCATTGGAAGTTCCAACGCCGCGAACAAAGTTAATTGTTTGCCCAGTGTATGGATCTATTAAAACACCAGTTGCAATAACGCATGACGAATCGGATCGAAACTGAAATTCTATGAAATCTCGTCTCAGAATCTTGTTTCTCATGTCGCACCCGAAACTGTAGTCCCAGTCACTAGCAAATAGTTCTCGATCATAACCAGTTTTTGGCGCCCGTCCCTTGATTGGAATGGACGCAAGTGCTGTCAAGGCTGGTGACGTGGCGCTGGATGATGGTTCAGAAGCGGTTGCAGATGGGGTTGGCTCTGGCGTCGCGGATTCACTAACTGATGGTTCCAGGGTTTCCGTTACCGAAGGCGTAGGAACACTTCGCTCTGGTTCAGAAGTATCTGTGCAGCCAAAGAAGCTTGCGAGGATAAAGACGGTGCCTGCGACACCGACAAGTAGATTGGCGCTACTCAGTGATTTCAAGCTGAATTGCCTCAATGGCACGGTCTAAAAAGCTATCTACTTGCGGCATGGAGTATCCAAGACGCTTGGAGTGGAATTGAATCCTTCTTAGATCGGAAACTCTTAGCTTGCTACCTCCATCAAAGTGGGCCAGAAGTTGATCGCAAAGATCATCCACCTTCTTCTTGTCATACCCTCGGGCAAGAATCGACACTTTGGCGAAGCGATTGGTCTTTTCCCGGTTGAGCCTTGGAATTAGAGCATCCCTAAGCTCTGAGTAGCGCTTGGCTAACTCTTGATCCCCAAAACGCTCACGAAAGGCCGCCACTTCAGCTGCTATGAAATGATCCTCGAGATTATCCAAAGCTGCGTCAACCTGGTTCGTTGCGTAACCACCGCGGACTAAATCAAGTCTTAGGCCGCGAAGATCCGACGCTCTTACTAGAACCAGATTCGGATTCTCGTATTGCCGCTTAGCAAGATCAAAAAGTGCGTCAACTTGCTTAGGGCTATATCCCCTGCCGGAGACCACCGCGAACTTCGCTGAATCAGCCAAAGAACACCACCATTACCAAGTAAGTCATCAGGGAGGCAGGAAGCATTGAATCTAAACGATCCATCATGCCCCCGTGACCTGGGAGCAAGGTTGACATGTCTTTAATTCCCAAGTCACGTTTAATCAAGGACTCGGCTAGGTCTCCAAATACTGCAGCAAGGATCAGTACCGCTGCAAGGATAACTCCAACCCACCATTCCCCACCAAGCAAAAAGACGGTAAAAGAGACTGCAGATACCGTTCCAAACACTATGGATGCTGCTAGACCCTCCCAAGTTTTCTTCGGGCTTACTCCGGGAGCTAGCTTGTTCTTGCCAAAAATTCGACCAAATAGATATCCAGCGGAGTCGATGAGTGCAACCGTTGTGACGAAGGACAAAACCCACCACTGCCCGTCATCTTGGCGGAGCAGGAGCATTCCAAAGCTCAGAGTCAGTGGCAGGTAAATAACCAGGAAAGCCGCCGCGCCAAAATCCCGCACCGTGCGCTTCAAAGTTTGGAAATTAGCTTTACGTCTTTCAAAAAGCAGGTGCACTGTTCGCCAGACAATCAATGCCGCAACGATAGCAATGCTTGCTAGCCACTGAATTGCCGGACCACCAAAGTAGGTTGCTGGCATGATCAGTACCGAACCAACAACTGCTGGCACGCGAGGGACGTACCACTTTTTTTCCCTCAGTGCAGTGGAAAGTTCCCAAGCGCCGATAGCGGTAGCGATGGACAGGAATACTATGAACAACTCTTTATAAAGCAAGAGTGAAGCCAAGAATATTGCAGCTAGCAATAGACCAACTGCAACGGACTTGGAAAGTGACCTCCCCTGTGGTTCACTAACTTTTGACAATCTTCACACCTCTAGCAGTTCGGCTTCTTTACGCTTTAGTGCGTCGTCGATGGCATCGACGTGTGCTTTGGTGATAGTGTCCAGTTCTTTCTCGGCTCTAGCGATGTCGTCATCGCCTGCCTGACCATCTTTTTTGAGAGCCTCTAGATCATCATTGCCCTTGCGGCGGATGTTTCGAACCGAAACCCTGTGGTCTTCAGCCTTGGTCTTTACCAGCTTCACAAATTCCTTGCGGCGCTCTTCGGTGAGCTCTGGAAGGCTAACTCTTATCAGGTTGCCGTCGTTAGTTGGGTTAGCGCCCAGGTTTGGAACGTCACGAAGGGCTTTCTCAATAGCTCCAAGTGCGCTCTTGTCGTAAGGAGTAATCACAATTGTTCTGGCCTCAGGGTTCTGAAGCGATGCAAGTTGGGCCAACGGTGTCATGGTTCCGTAGTAGTCGACCATGATCTTCTGAAACAGCTGAGGGTTGGCTCTTCCGGTTCGAACCGTAGCAAAGTCATCCTTGGCTGATTCGAGGGCTTTATCCATCTTTTCAGCGCTAGTTTTCAGGATTTGATCAATCATTTTCTGTTCATCTTTCTTTCAAAACTAGGCAGTAACGCTAGTGCCGATTTTCTTGCCCTTGATGGCATCGGTCACGTTTGACTTCCCCTGCATTCCAAACACCCTCATCGGCATCTTGTTGTCCATGCAGAGGGAAAAGGCGGTTGCATCAACTACTTTCAAGCCCTGCACTAGAGCGTCCTGATAGGTGATGTTGTCGATTTTCTTGGCGCCAGAATCTTTCTTTGGGTCTGCGGAGTAGACACCGTCGACACCGTTTTTGGCGACCAACACCTCATCGGCCTTTATTTCCAGTGCTCGCTGGGCAGCAACGGTGTCGGTTGAGAAGTAAGGCAAACCGGCACCGGCACCAAAGATTACGACTCTTCCTTTTTCAAGGTGCCGCATCGCCCTTAGTGGGATGTAGGGCTCGGTAACTTGCGCCATGCTAATTGCTGACTGAACCCGAACATCTACCCCAGCCTGCTCCAAGAAGTCTTGAAGCGCTAGAGCGTTCATCACGGTTCCAAGCATTCCCATGTAGTCGGCTCTAGATCTATCCATGCCTCGTTGGGAAAGCTCTGCACCGCGGAAGAAGTTTCCTCCTCCAACAACGATTGCAACCTCAGTAGTTTTTGCACCTTCTGCAATTTCTTTTGCAAGGGAGGCAACCACATCCGGGTTTACTCCAACTGTGCCGCCGCCGAATGCTTCTCCAGATAGTTTCAGCAAAACTCTGCGTTTTTTATGTGGCAAGGCAATCCTCCAAGGTTCAGTTATAGTCTAGGCGAGCAAAGAAAAAGACTCAGCCCTATTGGGCCGAGTCTTTATCCAATTCAAGTTACTTAGGCTCCAACTCTGAAGCGTACAAAGGCAGAAACCTTGGTTCCCGACTGGTCTAGGACCTTCTGGACGCTTAGCTTGTTGTCCTTCGCAAAGTCTTGCTCTAGCAAAACGTTTTCCTTGAAGAAGCCGTTCACTCTTCCTTCAACAATCTTTGCAAGTGCAGCTTCTGGCTTACCTTCGTTGCGGGCAGTCTCGTCAGCGATACGTCTTTCGGTAGCAACGGTTTCTTCCGAGATCTGATCGCGAGAAAGAACCGATGGGCTAAACGCTGCAATGTGAACTGCAACATCGTGTGCCGTTTCAGCATTTCCATCGAACGCTACTAGCACTCCCACCTGAGGTGGAAGGTCCTTTGAGGTGCGGTGCAGGTAGGCGTCGACTGCCACGTCTGAAATTACAGCGACTCTTCGAAGTTCCGCTTTTTCACCCAAGATGGCAGCTTCGTCGTTGATTCCTTCGGCAACAGTCTTGCCATCTAGTGGAGCAGCTAAAGCAGTAGCAAGATCTTTGGCTCCGGCAGCAACGATTGCGTCAGCAATCTTTTCGCCAAGGGCAACAAAGCGCTCTGCTTTTGCTACGAAGTCAGTCTCGCAAGCAAGCTCAAGCAAGTAACCGGTTCCACCAGAAACCCTGGCAACAACCAAGCCGTTGCTAGTTGCTCTTCCTTCGCGCTTGGTAACACCCTTCAGACCCTTTAGGCGAAGAAGCTCAAAAGCCTTTTCTGGATTGCCATCGGCCTCGTCTAACGCGCCCTTGCAGTCCATCATTCCGGCTCCGGATTTTTCGCGAAGCGCCTTTACGTCGGCAGCAGTGTAGTTAGCCATAATTACGCCTTCGCCTCTTCTTGTGGTGCCGCCTCAGTCTTGTTGCCCTGCTCTAGTAGCTCGCGCTCCCATTCAGCAAGTGGCTCAGCTTCGGCTTCTGGCTTTGAGTGACGAGCAATTAGTCCCTCAGCAACTGCGTCCGCAATGATGCGAGTTAGTAGCTGAATTGAACGAATAGCGTCATCGTTTCCAGGAATTCCGTAGGTTACATCGTCAGGGTCACAGTTAGTGTCAAGGATTCCAATAACTGGAATTCCAAGTTTTCTAGCTTCTGTGATTGCAAGGTGCTCCTTGTTGGTGTCAACTACCCAAATAGCCGAAGGAGTCTTGGTTACGTTTCTGATACCACCCAGGGACTTTTCTAGCTTGTCCTTCTCGCGGCGAAGAATTAGAAGTTCTTTCTTGGTTAGTCCAGACTTCGATGCGTCATTGAAGTCCATGGTCTCTAGTTCCTTCATACGAGCAAGTCTCTTGCCAACAGTCTGGAAGTTAGTTAGTAGTCCACCCAACCATCTCTGGTTGATGTATGACTGGCCAACACGCAATGACTCGGACATGATTGCTTCCTGAGCCTGCTTCTTGGTTCCCACGAACAGAACGGAGCCACCGTTTGCAACGGTGTTCTTCACGAACTCGTAGGCCTTGTCGATCATTGCAAGCGACTGCTGCAGATCGATGATGTAGATTCCAGAGCGATCGGTGAGGATGTATCTTTTCATCTTCGGGTTCCAGCGTCTGGTCTGGTGCCCAAAGTGTACGCCGCTGTCTAGCAGCTGACGGGTGGTTACGACTGACATGAGTCGAACTTCCTTTCGGCGCGATTAAGCGCCCACTCAGTTAATGGTTATTGGCGGTTGCCAATGACCCCTGGTGCCGGATTTTTCTCACAAGCCCGTTAGGGCCACTGAGTGAGAACCATCTTGGTCGGCACGCGAAGTCGACATCTCAAAATCAAAGATTTTTAGCGAGAATGCCGCTAACCCCAAGCATACCAGCCCAAAAACGTCCCCTGCCAGCCCGAGTTTTCCCCAGATTGCAGCGACCTAAGCCAATACGCGGGCGAATCAAGCACATTTAGAAGGTGATCGAACCCCAAAAGATTGCTGTGCTCCAGCTTGCAGGTTTTTTGACACTGAGTGTGACCTGGTTGCTGCCTTCTCCGAGTCTTGGGAGCCAACCAATATGGGTCCCGCCGGTTGTGGGGTCACAGCTAGTCAACAGCTACAAAGCGTCTGAGGCACCTTATGAGTCTGGCCATCGTGGTGTCGACTACCAGGTCACACTGGGGCAAGGAGTTTTCGCACCGGCGGATGCCACAGTGAGTTTTGTAGGAAAGGTGGTCGACAGACCAGTTCTTAGTTTGTCGCACGACGGCAATCTTGTTAGCTCGTATGAACCAGTTTGCAGTTCATTGGTTGTTGGTCAACAAGTAGCAGCTGGGGAATTAGTTGCGGAAGTATGTGAAGCGGATCAGGACTATCTTCAGCACTGCGCAGATACATTCTGTCTTCACTTTTCGACGAGAAAAGACGGTGAGTACCTTTCGCCTCTTTGGTTCACAGGAGAGCTTGCTCCATCAAAGCTTCTGCCCTGGATTGAGCATAACTAGGCCCGCGGGTGAGCCTTTAGGTAACCCTGCTTCAAGCGATCAACAGATACATGAGTGTAAATCTGCGTGGTCGCTAGCGAAGAGTGGCCAAGTAGCTCTTGAACTGCGCGAAGATCTGCGCCGCCATCAAGCAAGTGCGTTGCCGCGCTGTGTCTAAGAGCGTGCGGTCCGGCAGCTCCCACCGCCGTGTCCGCTAAAAGACCAGCCACCAAAGCGTAAACCTGTCTAACACCAATTCGCTTTCCTCTTGAGCTGATCAACAGCGCATTGCCGCTGGTCTCATTCACAAACTGATTTCTTCCCTCGCGAATCCATTTGGCTAGTGCGTCACCGGCAGGATCACTGTAGGGAACCATACGCTGTTTGTTACCTTTACCGGTGACTCGAAGAATCTTTCGACCGTAGTCAATGTCATCTAGGTTTAGACCCACCAGCTCGCTCACGCGAATACCGCTACCGTAGAGAATCTCCACCATCAGCAAATCACTCATCCCGGTTGGATTGTCTTTGGTGGCAAGCGGCTCGAGGGCCTCAAATATTCCAGACATCGCCTCGCGGGACAGGACCTTGGGTAGAGTCCTGGAAGCCTTGGGTGATCGAAGCTTTAGGCCGGGGTCGATTTCAAGTTTCTCGTTCTTAAACAACCAGGCGGTGAAGGCCCTTACCGCAGCACTCTTTCGAGCCAGAGTCGTTTTAGCTAAACCCTTTTCGCTAACTCTCCAGAGCCAATCTCGCACGAGCTCAAGATCGATGTCTTGAATTTCTGATTGCTTCTTTGAGTCCATGAACTCGAACAGATCTGTCACATCAGAGATGTATGCCTTGACCGTATTTGGAGAGAAGCCTTTGCCGTTTTCTAGTTCAAGGCTGAACTGATCGCGAAGGTATTCAAGCTCTGTTGGCATATTTCAAAGCGTAATGGAGCGACCCTAAAGAATCTTGAACCACCCTCAGTTGATTCCGAGCTTTTAGTTCTTCCAGAGCCAGGCTCAGCTCAAACCCAGTTAGCCCGGCAGCATTGGCAATCTGCTCACCAGTTGCTTGCCTGAGGTCTCGAAGTGCATCTTGGGCTCGCACTAACAACGCAGAGCCGTCTTGAAATCTTGCTGGCTCGATAACTTCGGAAGTAATCAATTTGGTGTCAATCAAAGCTTTTGCTTTTCCTTCGGCAATTAGAGAGTTTGTTCCAGCAGAGGAAGCTGATGTTAGTGGGCCAGGAACTGCAAACAGTTCCCTATCTAGCTCGATGGCATTGTTTGCTGTGCGTATCGAGCCGGAGCGAATTCCAGCTTCAACAACAACGGTTGTTGGGGTTAGAGCAGCGATCAATCTGTTTCGTTGTAGAAAGCGCCAACGTGTTGGCGCGACCCCTGGAGCTAGCTCTGCAATCAAAACGCCGTTTCTGGCAATGGCTTGAGATAATTTTGAGTTTGAACTTGGGTACTTTCGATCTAGCCCTCCTGCCATAACTGCAACCGTTGGTAGCGAGTTTCTTAGGCTGTGGCTATGAACGTGACTATCTATTCCGGTAGCTCCCCCGGAGACGGTCAGGCGCTTATGAAATGCAAGTTCGGAAACTAACTTCGCAGTAACTTTTGCACCGTATTCGGTGCAAGCTCTAGAGCCAACAATAGATACTGCGTTAGCTAGGCCGCCAAGTAACTTGTAGTTTCCCTGGGTAAAAATGAGCGCTGGCGCACCTTCTTCTAGAACATTCAATCCGATCGGCCAGTCATCGTCACCTTGCAGCAACAAGGAAAGATCTAGCTGCTTTGCTCTTTGAAACACGTTCATTACCGACTGCTTTGAAAATCTTGGAAGCCAGCGTTGCCTAGAGTCACTTATTGTTCCTGGTAAATCACCAAAGACATCTGCCAGGTAATCTGCCGCGCTTGCCTGATGCACAGCTTCAAGAACCCTCGCAGGCTCAAAGCCGTCAATCAGAAGTGCAAGCAATCCTTGTGTTCCCAGCGCTCTAGCTAGCGCTCCTGCCATTCGATCGCCTGGTTCAGTCACGACGCTCATAGCAGCTGCCGCGACTAGGTCTAAGGCTCGCTCTTTCGAATAGGAGCCCTGTTGGAAGCTGTGGGTGAGTTCGTGTAGTTCTAGATCGCTGAGGATTGACATGGAAGAACTATTCCAAGAAGCTAGCTTTGGATGTTTGAAAAAACTAGAGCTGTGGAGAAACTACTCGCCGACGGCCAGTTCTTTAGGTAGTTCGTAGGCTTTGCCTGATAGCTCTTCAACGTTGACGTCTTTGAAGGTAAGAACTCTTACGGACTTGATGAATCTGTCGGTTCGGTAAATGTCCCAAACCCAGACGTCACTCATGGTCAGCTCGAAGTAGAAATCATTTGGTGTGTCTACTCTTTTGAGTTCGACGTCATTGGCGAGGTAAAACCTACGCTCAGTCTCAATTACATATTTGAAAGTTCCAACAACATCCCGATATTCGCGGTAAAGCGCGACCTCAGCTTGTCTGTCGTAGTCTTCGTATTCGTTTTCTTCCATCTGGCCTTTATTCTATTCCAGCCCTAGGCCAGAATCCTACTCAGCCAAGTCACTCGGTGGATAGCTGTTGGACCAAGGGCTCTCAAGGCAGCGATATGCGCAGCCGAAGCGTAACCCTTGTGCCCAGCTAGCCCGTATCCCGGGTTTTGCAGATCTAGCTCCTGCATCAGTGAGTCTCGGGTGACTTTGGCCAAGACCGCCGCAGCCGCAACACTCACGCAGTTGGTGTCTGCTTTCACTTGAACCTGAACATCGAGTCCGTAAGACACTTTTCCTAGCCAATTCTGTGATCCATCTAGCAAGATCACCGCGCCATCTTGAGCGATGCTCTTTCGGGTTTTAGCATCCTTGAATAGCTCATCAAGAGCGCTCCCAGCTGCCAGCCGCAAAGCTTCCGAAATGCCAAGTTCGTCAATTTCTTTGTTGGTACTAAATCCAACCGCGTAAGAACTGACCCAGTCCATAAGCGGCGAAGCGATCTCGCTTCGAGATTTTGGAGTCATTAGCTTCGAGTCCTGTAGCTTCTCAGGCCAAGCTTCCAAAGCAGGATTGGTTTTGTCAATCAGGCTCACACCGACTGCTACCGGTCCTGCGATTGCTCCTCTTCCGACTTCATCGATTCCAATCACGAAGCGGTTACCTCGTTCAAAGATTCGACGCTCAGAATCAAGGCTTGGGAATGTTTTTGAAGACATCGGGGTAGTTATCCAACCAGGTCCAGTTCTCAAATGGCCAGCTAATCACCATAGCTCTGCCGACGACCCACTCTGTTGAAACAAAGCCTTTGCTTGGAAGATCACCGTGATAGCGAGAGTCCTCGCTATTGCCGCGGTTATCGCCCATCACCCAAAGCGATCCAGGAGGCACTTCGATTTCAAACTCAATGGCCGATGGGGCCTGTCCGGAGCTTATATACGGCTCAGTTATTGGCAAACCGTTGACCGTGATTTTCCCATCGGCATCACAGCAGATGACTTTGTCCCCCGCTACGCCAATGACTCTTTTGACTAAGTGCTGCTTGCTATCTGGCGCGGTGATGCCAAAAGCTGAAAGAAGCCAATCAACAGAAACAACCAGTGGGTCAGTTGGCTCAGATACGTCTGGTCCTAGCCAGCCACCTGGGTCTTTGAAAACTACAACGTCACCGCGCTCTATCGGGTACAAAGCCGGAGTTAATTGATTCACGATTATGCGGTCATCAATCTGAAGGGTCTCCAGCATCGATCCGGAGGGGATAAAGAAAGAACGAATGAGGAAGGACTTAATTAGAAGTGAAAGAACTAAGGCAGCACCGATAACAACAACTAGGTCGATAAAAAATGCAACGAATACTTTGGTCCTTTTGCGACGTCGGTTGTTCCCTCGACTGAGCTTTTTCTTCCTTGGTCGCATTGGATCACCAAGTGATAGCTCTTCACTCACGCTAAGCGTGTCCCCTTAAGGTCTTTAGACGTTTTCGCGCTTTTCGCGAATCTTTGCCTTCTTGCCCCTTAGATCACGCAAGAAGTAAAGTTTCGCACGGCGAACAGCACCCTTTGAAACGAGCTCAATCTTGTCGATGATTGGAGAGTGGATTGGGAAAGTTCTTTCAACACCAACTTGGAAGCTAACTTTTCTAACAGTAAAAGTTTCGCGAACACCTTCACCAGAACGGCGAATAACGACTCCCTGGAAAACCTGAATACGAGACCTGGAACCTTCAATGATGTTTACGTGAACCTTTACGGTGTCACCGACCCGAAAGTCTGGAACATCTGTTTTTAGTAAGGCTTTGTCTACTGAATCTAAGATGTGCATTTTGTGTCGCTTCCTGTTTTTAGCACGCAGGTCAAAAACGGTTATGTTGGTTTTTTGCTTCGCCCTATCTCCCCTGCGGCAGAGCCCATTACTGGAGGCGAACCTCCATATTGCCACAGTTTCGACCCCTAGGCAATTGGTAACTAATCGATTAGATCTGGCCTGATTCTTCGGGTCTTTTCCATCGCTTGCTCCTTGCGCCACTTAGCAATCTCGGCGTGATTGCCACTTAGTAGCACCTCAGGAACATCCATGCCTCGCCAGCTAGCTGGCTTGGTGTAACTCGGGTATTCCAATAGCCCTTCGCTGTGTGATTCCTCATCCAACGAAAGCGCATTGCCGATAACTCCAGGTATGAGTCTTGCAATCGCTTCGATCATGGCAACCGCTGCAACCTCGCCGCCGTTAAGCACATAATCACCGAGGCTAATTTCGCGCACTTCCGCGCGGCTTTGGGCATATTCCAAAACTCTTTGATCAATGCCTTCGTAGCGCCCGCAGGCAAAAACTAGATGCTCCTTACCCGAAAGCTCCCTAGCGGTAGCTTGCTTGAACGGCACCCCGGCTGGTGAAGGAAAAATCACAACGCTGTTTTGAGTAAGCACCGAATCAAGCGCCAAGCCCCAAGGCTCTGGCTTCATGAGCATCCCGGCTCCGCCGCCAAATGGGGTGTCATCTACTGTTCGGTGCTTATCCTCGGTGAAAGTTCTAAGGTCGTGCGCCTTGAACTGAATCAGTGACTGTTCTTGAGCTTTACCCAGCAATGAAATGTCTAGGACTTGAAAGAAGTCAGGAAAAATACTGATGGCATCAATTCTCATCAGAGTCACCGCCTGGAAGATTTATTTCAAAAAGCCCGGCTGGCGGGGTTAGAACAATTTGGCCTTTTTGAATGTCAACTGAAGGGACGATTTGCTTCACAAACGGCACCAGCACTTCACCGTTTGAAGTTTCGATGGCCAAAAGATCTTGAGCTGGAAGATGATCCACACGAATCACTTTTCCAACCACCTCTTCCCCAACTAACGCTGTCAGGCCAACAAGCTGATGGTCGTACCATGCTTCAGGATCTTCTGGCAGCTGCTCAAGATCGGTTTCGATAAGCAAGATTGCCTTGACTAGGGTTTCGGCTTGACTGCGGTCTTGAATGCCCTCGAGAAACAAAACTGGGGAGTGGTTATAAAAGCGAAGCTCAGCTACCTTGACTGTTTTTCCAAACCATTCGGAGGTTTCTGGAACTTGTAGTTCTAGTTCCTGGCCAGCACGAAATCGTTGATCTGGGCTATCGGTATAAAGCTCTAGCTTTAGAGCTCCTTTTAGACCATGTGCTTTAACGAGCCTTCCGACTCGTAGCTTGGTCTTACTAGAAGTCACCGTCCACCACATCAACGCGAATTTTCTTGCCATCTGCAAGTGCGTTGACCAAAGTGCGAAGTGCTTTTGCTGTTCTGCCGTTGCGCCCGATTACTCTGCCCAGATCATCTGGGTGAACGTGAATCTCTAGGAGATCTCCTTTAGAGCTGGAGCGTTCAGTTACCGAGGCATCGTCAGGATTGTCGACAATTCCCTTAACTAAGTGCTCGAGTGCAGCGGCCAACATTTTTGATTAGGCCTCTGGCTTTGCTTCTTCAGCTGGAGCTTCCGCTGCAGCTTCCTCGGCAGGAGCTTCGGAAACTTCCGCTGCAGGAGTCTCTACAACTTCTTCAGCAGCTGGAGCCTCTACCGCTGCTTCTACAACTGCCTCTTCGGCAGTTGCTTCAGCTGCAGGAGCTGCTTCTTCAGCAGGAGCTTCGGCTTTTGCCTTCTTGGCAGCAAGTTCTTCTTTAGGAACTAGAACAGCTTTCTTCTTAGTGTCTTTTTCAAACACTGGCTTCGCAGCTTTTACCTGAACGGTGTTCTTGGCATCCTTGTCACCCTTTGACTTCTGGAAGTCTCCGGTGAGCTTTAGAAGCACCTCTACCTGCTCGGTTGGTTGTGCACCAACGCCAAGCCAATACTGTGCTCGCTCAGAATCTACTTCAATGAAAGATGGGTTCTCGGTCGGGATGTAACGACCAATTTCTTCGATGACTCGACCGTCGCGCTTTTTTCTAGAGTCGGCAACGACGATACGGTAATGAGGCGTACGGAGTTTTCCGAGACGCTTTAGGCGGATTTTTACAGCCACAATGCTCCTGTTATTTGAATTGGGGCGAACAATCAACCGTGAGCGTGGGGGCACACTCGGTAGTCAAGCTCTATGGTTTTGCCTTTTTGGCTCCTGGTTAGAGGGTCAGGTGCCTGGGCAACTTCTCTAGTCTGCCAGAAATGGCCAAAGATAGCTAGTTGCTGATTCCAAAGGCTGATCCAGCACCTGATTCCTGCGGCCCTGAGCCAGTTGCCCTGGCTTGCTCTTGTGCTGCACGCTTGGCTGGGTTACCCGATTTAGAACCGGACTTTTTCTTGGAGTCCTTGGCCTTCTTGCGCGGAACCACGCCTCCCATACCAGCTGGCATGCCTGGGATCTGAGGTGTACCACCCTTGGCTACGGTCTTCATCATTTTGGCGGCTTGCTCGAATCTGTTCACGAGTGAATTCACGTCCGTAACGCTCATTCCAGAGCCTCTCGCGATTCGAGTTCTTCTCGAGCCATTTAGAACCTTTGGGTTAGTTCTTTCAACCGGGGTCATGGACCGAATAATGGCCTCGGTTCGATCAATTTCTTTTTCGTCTATGTTGTCCAGCTGTTGCCTCATCTGGCCTGCCCCTGGCATCATGGCAAGCATTGATTTCAAGGAGCCCATCTTTCGAAGTTGCTGCATCTGTTCCAAAAAGTCTTCTAGTGTGAAATTCTCCTTGGCAAGCTTCTCGGCCATCTCCACTGCGGATTGCTCATCGAATTGCTTTTGGGCTTGTTCGATCAGTGTGAGGATGTCTCCCATATCCAAGATTCGGGAGGCCATTCGATCTGGATAGAAAGGCTCGAAGGCGTCAAGGGATTCGCCAGTTGAGGAAAAGATGATTGGCTTGCCAGTCACCGAAGCTACGGATAGTGCCGCGCCACCTCGGGCATCACCATCGAGTTTGGTCAAAACAACAGCTGAAATTCCAACGCCATCTTCGAAGGCTTTGGCCACATTTACTGCGTCTTGACCAAGCATTGCGTCGATCACGAACAACGTCTCGTCTGGCTTGATGGCATCGCGAATCTTTTTGGCCTGATTCATCATTTCTTGATCAACGCCGAGGCGGCCAGCGGTATCGACAATCACAACCGTGTTGCCCTTGGATCTCGCGTGAGCAATCGAGTCTTTGGCAACTCTTACAGGATCTCCAATACCTGAACCAACCTCGGGTGAGTAAACCTCGACAGACACCTTCTGGCCCAAAACCTTTAGCTGGTCAACAGCGTTGGGCCTTTGCAAGTCAGCAGCGACCAGTAAGGGGTTCTCCCCTTCGCTTTTTAGCCACTTGGCGAGTTTCCCTGCGAGCGTTGTCTTTCCAGAACCCTGTAAACCGGCAAGCATGATCACTGTTGGTGACACCTTGCCGTAGCGAAGCTTTCTTGCTTCACCGCCAAGAATTTGGATTAGTTCTTCATTGACAATCTGAACTACCTGCTGGGCAGGGTTTAGTGAAGCTGAGACCTCATCGCCCAGAGCTCGCTCACGAATAGCACTAATGAAGTTCTTGACTACCTCCAGGGCAACGTCGGCTTCCAATAGCGCCTTGCGGATTTCCCTCAGGGTTCCGTCGATGTCGGCGGCACTTAGTCTTCCCTTACCGCGAAGAGCCTTGAAGGTCTCGGCTAAGCGATCCGACAGATTTCCAAACACTTGTTATCTCACTTCCTATTTCTAGGCTAAGCCACTAAACCGTTGGCGAACTCTTCAGGGTCAAAGAAGGCAAAGTCTTCTACCCCTTCGCCAACCCCAACTAACTTGATTGGAATAGCAAGTTCGTTTTGAATTGCAAAAACAATTCCGCCCTTCGCCGATCCATCAAGCTTTGTCAGCGCAATTCCAGTTACCGAAATTGCCTCGGCGAAGGCTCTTGCTTGAACGAGACCGTTTTGGCCAGTCGTGGCATCCAGCACCAAAAGCACTTCTGCAATCTCGGCTTGCTTTTCAATAACTCTCCGGATTTTTGAAAGCTCGTCCATCAGGTCTGTCTTGTTCTGCAATCTTCCCGCGGTGTCGATAATCACAACATCTGCTTCAGATTGAACCGCGTACTCAACAGCCTCAAACGCCACAGATGCGGGGTCTTGACCCTCGGAACTTGGTCCAACAAGTTTCACACCCGCACGATCTGCCCAGGTTGCGAGTTGATCTACCGCTGCAGCACGAAATGTATCTGCCGCACCAAGGACAACTTTCCAGTTGCCTTGGGTTAGCCAGGTGGCCAGCTTTCCAATCGTGGTGGTTTTACCCACTCCGTTTACTCCAACAACCAAAATTACATAAGGAAGTTTTCCACTTATTAGATTCAGCTCCCTGTTTCCAGAAGTTAACTGCTCGCGAATCACTCCAGCAAGAATCGTTTTTAGCTCTGCCTCAGACTGTGCACCTTGGGACTTAGCAATCTTTTTCACTTCCAAAACTATCGATTCTGCGGAGTCAACTCCGAAGTCGGCTTGAATCAGGATCTCTTCAAGTTGTTCCAGGCTCTCAAGATCAAACTTGATTCGAGAAAAGAGGCTTCGGATACCGGCTCTCGAACTGCGCTTCGGAAGTTCGGTAGCTACTAAATCTTGGGAATCTGATGCTGAATCCGGCTGATTTGCTTCCGTTTTTTCTTCTTCACGTTTTTTACGCCAAAAGAAGATGTTGGACATTAGGCGTCGGCCTTCTCACGCAGTCGCTGACCAACCACCGCTGAAATACCGTCTGACTTCATGGAAACACCATAGAGAGCATCCGCAATTTCCATAGTGCGCTTTTGGTGGGTAATGATAATCAGCTGCGAGTTGGTTCTGAGGTCCTCAAAAATCGAAAGGAGTCTTCCAAGGTTTGCATCATCCAAAGCAGCCTCAACCTCGTCCATGATGTAGAAAGGCGAAGGACGGGCCTTGAAAATCGAAACCATAAGAGCAACCGCCGCTAGCGATCTTTCTCCACCAGATAGCAGGGAAAGTCTTTCAATCTTCTTACCGGCTGGCTTTACGTTAACCTCCAGGCCTGAGGTGAGCAGATTATCTGGATCGGTTAGGAAAATGGATCCAGTTCCGCCTGGGAACAGCACTGGGAAGACTTTTTCGAAAGCCTTCTTGGTGTCCTGGAAGGCGTCACTAAAGATAGTCTGCATTTTCTCATCTAGATCTTGGATGATCTTGATCAAGTCCTTGCGAGTGTCTGTTAGGTCTTGTAATTGATCAGTTAGGAATTTGTGGCGCTGCTCGAGAGCGGAGAATTCCTCTAGAGCGAGCGGATTTACCCTGCCTAGTTTTTCAAGTAGCTTCTCGGATTCCTTCAGACGCTGGAATTGCTTCGCGCGGTCAAATGCTTCAGGCTCGCCATCTTCTTCGCTCGATGGAATCAAGTTCTCTGGGTTGTATTCGGCAAGCAGTGTCGCTTCATCCAGCCCAAGTTCTTCTTGCGCTCGAGTAACCAAGTTCGCAAGGTTTAGACGCTTTTCGTGATTTTGAAGTTCAATGTCATGAACTGACTGAGTCAAGTCAGAGAGCTTTTGCTGAATATCAGCAATTTCGCCTCTAACCTTGGTCAGTTCCTGGAACTGGTCGGTGCGCTCGTTCTCAAACTGGTTGTATTCACGCTTAGCGTCATTGGACCCGTGGGTCACAGCCTCAATCAAATTAGGCAATACCTTTAGTACTGCTCTTGCCGCGTTGAGCTGCTGCGTTCTTGCCTTGGCCGCGCTAATTGCGCCTTCAATGGCTGAGCGGGAAGAATCCAGCTGGAGCTTCAAGCTCTCAGACTTCTCGGTTTCAACGCGAAGTCTTTCTTCTCCAGCGCCAAGCTCAACACGGATCTCAAGCTCTCTAGATCTTTCAAGTTCAAGTGCCTCGACCAAGCGGTCTCTGTCAGAAAGCGCCTGCTCCGGTCTACCCAGGCTCTCAAATTCACGCAGTCTAGATTTGGCAGCTTCTAGCTCACCTTCGGCTTCTCTAATTGCTGCCTCGTTCGACTCGGCAACAATTCCCAATCGATCAAGCTCGCTCTGCAGCGCCTCGACTTGAACGCGAACCCGACCAAGCTGTTCGGCCTGTGAGGCGAGCTTGGCATCCTGCTCATTAAGTTCAGCGAGTGATGCTTTTGCTGAATTCTTGGCAGCAAGTTCGTTGGACTTGGCCTGTGCAAGTTCGGCAGATAGAGTCTCGGTACGAGAGCTCAGTCTAGAAAGATCCTTCTCCGCCGCATCTCGCTCGGCTACCAACTCAAGTTTCGAAGGCTTGCTGGATGAACCGCCACGCAAAACTGCTCTTGTTAGCACGTCACCTTGTTTGGTTATAACTTGCGAGTCAGTTTTCTGCGCCTTGAAAAAGCTCTTCGCGGCCGCTAGGTCCTCGACAATGACTACCTGAGACAGTAACTTCAAAATTCCATCAGGAGCGCTGACAACTTCAGATGCAACTTTTGAGCCTGGAACCAAGTTCTTGCTCGCAGCATCAGAGCGCAGGTCGACATCAGCGATGATTATTTCAACTCGACCACCATCGGTTTTCTTTAGGTGTTCAAGTGCAGAAAGTCCGGAGTCTAGGTCTTCAGCAACTAAAGCATCGGCTAGAGAACCCAATGCTGCGGCGATAGCCTGCTCGTAGCCTGGTTCAATGCGTAAATGATTAGCAACCAAACCTCTAATTCCTCGAAGCTGAGCTTGGGTCAGAGACGAGGCGCCATCTTTTTGTTCGAGAGTTAAATTCAGCGCCGAGCGCTTTCCAGCAAGAGCGTCTTTTTCACGCTCTGCTTCGTGTAGCTGATCACGCAGTGATTCAATCTTGTTCGCGGCATCCGATACTGCCTTCTGAGCTGCGTCGTATTTGGACTCTAAGTTGTTTTCTCGAGGGTTGTTACTGGAAAGCAATGACTCCAAATCGCGATACTGAGCGGATTGCTCCTGGTGCCTTAGTCTGGCCGCGCCAAGAATTTCCTGGTGTCGAGCTTTCTCGTTAGTAAATGCTTCCAGCTTGCTTTCGGCAACTTTTACCCCGTTGGCAAACTGAGCAAGGTCAAGATCATACTTTGAGATCAAGGAGTTTTGTTCTTGAATCTTCGAATCAAAAGCTTCGAGTGCATCGCGGGCAACGTTTCGCTTTTGCTCCGCAATTCCTAGTTGCTGCTGTAGACGCTGCACTTCAAGCCCAAGACGCTGCATTTCAACTTCGGCTTTTTCTATGTCAACAGTGATTGAGGAAAGGTCAAACTTACTTTGCTCTTGAGTGCTGGACTCCAAAAGCGCAACTCTAGCGCTAGCAATGTTTGAAATCGATCTAATGCGCTCCTGCAGAGAGTCAAACTCGAAAGAGATCTTGCGAGCGCTATCTAGCTTCTGGTTGAGCTCAGGGGATTCAAGCTGGGTTAGACGCTGCTGATTAGTTGAAAGCATTTGCTGCAGGATGTTTCGCTCGCTGCGACGCTGTGACTCACTGGTCGAAGTAGTTTCAAGGGACTTTTGAATATCCAAAATGTCAAAGGCAAGAATTCTGGACTTTGCATCTCTGGCCTGAGAAGCAATGTTTTGGGCCTCTCTGGCAATTTCGGCTTGGGCTCCCAGTGGCTTTAGCTGACGACGAACTTCACCAGCAAGGTCACTCAATCGTGAGAGGTTTACCTGCATGGCTTCGATTTTGCGTTCGGTTTTTTCCTTGCGACGGCGGTGCTTTAAGATTCCAGCGGCCTCTTCGATGAATCCGCGGCGCTCTTCGGGGGTTGCTCGAAGCACGCTATCTAGTTGGCCCTGACCCACGATGACGTGCATCTCTCGACCAAGACCGGAGTCGCTTAGTAGTTCCTGAACATCGAGCAATCTGCAGGGGTCACCGTTGATTGCGTACTCAGATCCACCGCTTCTGAACAAGGTTCTTGAGATAGTGACTTCGCTGTAATCAATAGGTAGTGCGCCATCGGTATTGTCGATCGTCAGCTGAACTTCAGCGCGACCGAGCGGGCCCTTGGTAGCAGTTCCGGCGAAGATGACGTCTTCCATCTTTCCACCGCGAAGAGTTTTAGCCCCCTGCTCACCCATTACCCAGGCAAGAGCGTCCACAACGTTTGATTTACCCGAACCATTTGGTCCAACCACGCAGGTAACACCGCGCTCAAACTGGAATGTGGTGGGTTGAGCGAAGGATTTGAAGCCTTTTAGGGTGAGGCTTTTTAGATGCAAGCGGACACACCCCTCTTGAAAGTAGTCAATGGCTCAAAGCTGAACAGTATCTAAAAATACCCCATTTTTAGGGGTCCGATTGACCGCTAGCCGGGGCGCTGGCAGCGCGGGCAGAAGTGAGAACCGCGGTTGGCCCAGGCTTGGCGCCTAATGGGTGTTTGGCACCTAGTGCAGGGTTTATCGGTTTGGCCGTAGGCAAAGAGTTCCTGAGAGAAGTACCCCGCCTCGCCGTTGACGTTCTTGTACTGCTGGTCAAAGCTTGTACCACCTTGCTTGGTCGCCTTAGCCAAAACATCCTTCACAATGCCAAGAAGCTCATTCAGCTTTGATTTAGAAATACCGTCGGCCTGCCTATCAAAGTGCAGCTTTGCTAGCCACAAAGATTCATCCGCGTAAATGTTACCTATTCCACTAACAAGGTTCTGATCCAGCAAAGCTCGCTTGATTCCGGTTTTCTTGACTCGAAGTCTTTGAACAACTTGATCTCGGTCGAAAAGCTCATCAAGCGGGTCTCTAGCAATGTGGGAAGCGGAGCTAGAAATCAGGTTCTGCCATGGCTTGTTCTTGTTCTTACCGTCACTAAATCCGCCCTGTTTACCATCAGCGGTTTCAACCAACGGATCAATAGCTAGCGAGCCAAAGATTCTCTGGTCGACAAAGCGAAGCTCTAGCCGCTTATTGCCTTTGGTTTCAAAAGAAATAGTTACCCGATTGAGCTTGTCTTCCGGAAACTCCGGACTTCTTATAAGCATCTGACCACTCATGCCAAGATGGCCCACCAGTGCGGTTGAATCCCCCGACAGCGGCATCCAAAGGAACTTTCCGCGCCTAACTACATCCAGTACCTGCTTGCCAACTAGTTTCTTGGTGAAGTCGTTGCCGCCACTTAGATGGCGCTTTAGCGACCTTGCTTCATGGATTTTGATCGAGGTAATTGTTGCGCTGGTTATGGATTTTGCAAGACCGGCACGGACGGTTTCGACCTCGGGAAGCTCGGGCACTTATTCTCCAGTTGAACCGGAAAGCGCCTTGATGGCTGCATTGGTTTCAGCCTGTTTCCTGGATCTTCCAGATGCGCTGGCAATTACCTGGCCGTCGATCAATAAATTGGCAAAGAAGGTGCGGTCATGATCTGGGCCCTCATGAGTTGTCTGGTAAACCGGTACAGCTTTACCCTGCTGCTGCATGCTCTCCAAGAGGGTGGTTTTTGGATCTGCCGAAAGAAGCAGATCTTCTGCGCTGTCAAGTAAAGGAAGAATGTGTTGATCAACAATTGTCTTTGCCGCCTCGAGACCCTTGGAAACATAAGCTGCTCCAAGCACAGCCTCGAAAGTGTCTGCCAATAGATTCATTTTTTCGCGACCGCCAGTTTGAATTTCACCTTTACCAAGTAGCAGGTATTCGCCCAGGTTTATAGAACTAGCCGCTTGCGCGAGCGCAGGAGCTGAGACAACAGCGTTTTTGAGTTTGGTTAGATTTCCTTCATCCATGTCGGAGAAGTGATCGTGAATGTGTGAAGTAACTAAAAATCCAAGAATTGCGTCGCCTAGGAACTCAAGGCGTTCATTGTTTGGGCCACGACCGTTTTCATAGGAATAGGAACGGTGAGTGAGGGCGAGTTCGAGAAGTTGCGGTTCGATTTCCACGCCAAGGGATTTACCTAGCGCATCAAGGCTCATGGGTTAAGCGTCAGCGACCTTGCGGCCCTTGTACTCCATGAACAGTGCAGTTCCGTTTGAGTCCTCAACTAGCTTCGCGCGGTGAGGAAGGCTGTATACGGTCTTACCGTTTTCAACTGTCTTGACCAGAGTGATTGGAGCGGCCTTCCACTGTGAGCGACGAGCTCTTGTGTTTGAACGCGACATGCGTCTTTTTGGTACTGGCATTTCCTACTCTTTCCTAAAGCTTTCTAATCCACTCCAGCGAGAATCAATACTCGCTTCGTGAACGTGGTTTGGATCCTGAGAAAAGTTCAAGCCACATTCGGAGCACAGACCAAGACAGTCTTCACTACAAACAGGTTTGAACGGAAGTGATAAAACTACAGCATCCGTGATTGCCTGCTCAAGGTTGATTTTCTCGTCTTGAATCAGGAAATCATCTTCCTGCTCTAAAGAATAGGCGAAAAGCTCTTGGAAATCCACCTCGACCGCTAGCTCAAGGGGCTCAAGGCACCTAGAACAAAGGGAAGTTGCCTTGGTGAAGACCTCCCCGGTGGCCAAAACCCCCTCGTGGATAGATTCCAGTCTCAAGTCAACTTCGATTTTCGCTCCCGCTGGAACAGAGGCAGCTCCTTGACCCATCGCGTCATCAAGATCAATGGCTAGTTGTAGCGAGCTGGTGTGGCCTGGTCTTCGAGTGAGTTCGTGAACCGGAATGTCAAACTTACTCATTAGTTCTGCTCCAATAAAGCCTTAGCCACCGCCGCTGAAACATAGTTTTGAACTGGACCACCAAGGGAGGCAACCTCACGAACTAATGAAGATGCCACCAGTCCATATTTGGGATCAGCGGATATAAAGATTGTCTCAATTCCGCTTAGGTCCCGGTTGACCTTGGCCATAGGTAATTCGTAATCAAGATCAACATTGTTTCTAAATCCCTTGATGAGAAGCTTCGCGTCAACTTTTCGGATGTAGTCAACTAATAGCCCAGAAGAAAGCTCAGTAACTTTGATATTTGCGCTGGTGACACCGGCTTCTTTCAAAGACTCTTGAATGAGCTCAATTCTCTTGGCGCTCGAAAACCTTGGGCTCTTTTCAGGGTTGTGAACCACCAGAACATGTAATTCATCGACAATCTTGGAGCACCGCTCGATGATATCCACGTGCCCAAGAGTTATTGGGTCAAAAGATCCTGGGTAGACAGCGAGAGTGGGCATAGCCCCAAGATTAGCAAACTAAACCACTCAGCCTTTAGACAAGTTTTCTACAGCGTTCATTTCCTCAATAGCTAGGCGAAGAGTAGGTAATGTCTCTAGGTCTGGATCTGCCTCAAAAAGCTGCTCCACCTCAACCCGGACCTTTTGAATCAGTGCTGCGTCCCGAATCACCTGAAGCAGGCGCAAGCTGGAGCGACCTCCAGATTGACTTGCTCCTAATACGTCTCCCTCGCGCCGAAGCTCTAGGTCAATCTCACTGAGCTTGAAGCCATCGCTTTCAGCTGCGACAGCTTCGATTCTCTGTAGGGCAATGGAGCCATCCTCGGCTCCGGTAAGCAAAAGACAAAGTCCTTTGGCCTGGCCTCTTCCCACTCGGCCGCGCAGCTGATGTAGCTGAGAGATACCAAAGTTATCAGCATCCAAGATCACCATCACAGTAGCGTTCGGAACATCCACACCGACCTCGATAACCGTAGTTGCTACCAAGACATCAATTTCTTTGTTGAGAAACTTTGCCATTACTTCTGACTTGATCTCTGAGTCCAGGCGACCGTGCAGGGTATCGATTCGAAGTGAGGCCAGGTTTGGGTTTTTACGCAACTGGGTAGTGGTGGTCTCAACCGATGCCCCGGAGTGTTCCTTGTCGGATTCGTCAATTTTTGGACAAACCACGAACACTTGATGTCCTTTGGCAACCTCCTCGGCAACTCTCTCCCAGACTCTGGATACTAGATTCTTATCCCCGGCCCGAACAACGTGCGAGTCAATCTCTTTTCGACCTGCAGGAAGTTCTGTAAGCGAGGAAACAGCCATGTCTCCAAAAACAGTCACCGCCAAGGTTCTAGGTATTGGGGTTGCGGTCATGGTCAAAACGTGAGGTGACAGTTTTCCTTTGAGCCGCAGTTTCTCTCTTTGCTCAACGCCGAACCTGTGCTGTTCGTCGATTACGACAAGACCCAAGTCATAGAACTCAACTTTTTCGGAAAACAGCGCATGGGTTCCAATAACAATTTTTGAGGCTCCCGATACAACTTGCAGCATCGCTTTTTTGCGATCCGCTGTTGAGAGTTGACCAGTCAAAAGAGTTAGCCCAATTTTCTTGGTAAGTTCTTCGCCGAGGCTTTTGGAGATTGATCTAAAGTGCTGCGAAGCCAAAACTTCGGTTGGGGCAAGTAGTGCTGATTGACCTTCGGTGTCTGCTACAGCGAGCATCGCCCTTAATGCCACCAGGGTTTTACCCGATCCAACCTCACCTTGCAGCAATCTGTTCATCGGGTAGCTTTTTGCAAGGTCCAAAGAGATCTCTTCACCGACGTTTTGCTGAACCTTTGTTAATTTGAAAGGAAGAGCACTATCAAAGGCAGCAAGGAATCCATTTGTCCCACCCGATCTGATGGTAGCTGGAGATTTTTCGTTAGCTATTTTGCGAGCAATCAAATTAGCCTGCAGTAAGAAAGCTTCGTGATAAGAAAGCGTCTTTGTGGCCGAAGACCAATCAGTTTTGGTCTCGGGTCGGTGAATCTTCTCGAAGGCTTGATTCAGGCTCATTAGTTTGTGCTTTTTTGCTATCTGCTCTGGAACTTCATCTTCTATGGTTCCTAGGGTGTCTAGAACTATGCCCAAAGCTTTTTGAATCATCCAGGTCGTAACGCTGGCTGAAGCTGGATAGATAGGTATCGGCTTATCCGCCCACGCCTTAGCGTCAAACTGACTGACTTCATCCAAAAATAGCTCGTAGTCTGGGTGAGCTAACTGAAGCTTGCCCTGATACTCACCGATCTTGCCGGCAAAAAGACCCCTCGTTCCAGGTAGCAAGTTCTTTTGACGCCAGGCCTGGTTGAAAAAAGTTAATGACAAGAATCCACTACCGTCAGTGATTCTTACTTCAAGAATGTGACTTACTCGCCCCTTGGTTCTTCTCTCCCTGGCGTCAACCACTTCAGCCACAATCGATACGCTCTCGCCAACTGGGAGGTTGGTAATTGGAGTTAGCTCTCCCCTAGATGAATACCTTCGTGGATAGTACTGCAGCAAGTCAGCGACTGTTGCTAGTCCTAGGTTTTTTGCGAAGCTCTTGGCTGTTTTGTCACCTAATACTCGATCGAGCGCAGTGGTTGGAAGCAGCATGCTTCAATCTTCTACGAGAGAGTTGCCAAAAGCCGTTAGGCTTTGACAATCATGACAAGAATTATTGGTGGCCTAGTTGGCTCTAGAAAGCTAGCTTCTCCGGCAAAAAGCACTAGACCAACAGCAGATCGAATCCGAGAGAGCATCTTTAGCTCGCTGGAATCCAAAGGTGCTCTAGCTGGAAGCAAGGTATTGGATCTTTATGCGGGAACCGGTGCGCTGGGGCTTGAGGCTTTATCAAGAGGATCGGTTGCTACCGTGCTAGTTGAAAGCAACAAGATGGCTGCTGCGGTCTGCATCAAAAACGCTAGAACCGTTCAGGACGCTTTGAGCGATGAGGGACAAGAAGTTTCAGCAAAAGTTCAGATCCAACCGGTTCAAAAGTTTTTGGACACAACTACCGGTTCATTTGATTTGGTCTTTATTGACCCGCCCTATGAGCTAACTAACCAAGAGGTCGAAAAGAACCTTGAGTCACTGAGGCTTCTGCTCTCAGATAAGTCCCTGGTGCTGGTCGAGCGATCTTCTAGAGTGGATGCCTTTTCAACTGCGGGTTACGAGCTAGTTGATCAGAAGCCCTTCGGTGACACAGTTGTTTACTGGCTAAAGCCGGCTTAGAGGCTTCTTTCGCCTTTTCCAAGGTAGACCTGCTGAGGTCTTCCAATTCGATTGCTCGAATCTTCCATCATTTCGCGCCAGTGTGCGATCCAACCTGGCAGTCTTCCCATCGCAAATAATGCGGTGAACATTGGAGCTGGGAAGCCAAGAGCCTTGTAAATCACTCCGGTGTAGAAATCAACATTCGGGTAAAGCTTGCGCTCAGCAAAGTATGGATCAGCTAGGGCTGTTGCCTCTAGGTCTTTTGCGATATCCAGTAGCGGATCCTTGATGCCAAGTTCTCCAAGTACCTTGTCTGCAGTTGCTTTAATGATGGTGGCTCTTGGGTCAAAGTTTTTGTAGATTCGGTGACCGAATCCCATGAGTCTGCTTCCCTCTTCTTTGTTCTTTACTCGATCAACGAACTGCTGCACGCTCTGACCTGAATCACGAATCTGAGTAAGCATGTCCAAGACGGCCTCGTTGGCTCCACCATGCAATGGACCAAACAGTGCGTTGATTCCAGAAGAAACTGATGCAAACAAGTTAGCTTGCGCCGAGCCAACCAAGCGAACGGTTGAAGTCGAGCAGTTCTGTTCGTGATCAGCGTGCAAGATTAGCAAGGTCTCAAGTGCTCTTGTGACAATTGGGTTCTGAACGTATTCTTCGGCCATTGTTCCAAAGGTAAGGCGCAAGAAGTTTTCTACCGTCGAAAGTGAGTTATCTGGATACAGCAAAGCCTGACCAAGGCTGGTCTTATAGGCATAAGCTGCCAACACTGGAAGCTTGGCAAGCAATCTTCTGGTGGAAAGCTCGACTTGCTCTGGGTCTCTTGGGTCTAGTGAATCCTGGTAGAAAGTTGATAGCGCTGAAACTCCGGCTGCGAGAACCGACATCGGGTGGGCGTTTTGCGGAAATGCATCGAAGAAGGACTTCAGATCCTCATGGATCAGAGTGTGCCTTCGAATGCTGTGATCAAAAGATTCAAGCTCTGGCTTTGTTGGCAGCTCTCCATAAATCAACAAGTGACTTACTTCTAAAAAGCTCTTCTGGGACGCAAGCTGCTCGATGGCGTAACCTCGGTAGCGCAAGATTCCAGCTTCACCGTCAATAAAGGTAATCGCTGATTTAGTCGATGCTGTGTTGACAAAGCCCTGGTCGTAAGTGTGCAGGCCAAGGGTCGAGTGAAGCTTACTTATGTCCATGGCACTTGAGCCCGCGGTTGCTTCAACAACTGGAAGCTCGAGGGTATTGTCCTTGTAGCTGATAACTACTTTTTCGTTGTCAGGCAAAGCGCTCCTTGGGAATCAAAATCTCAGGCTCTAGCCTAAGCCATTTTGGAGTCTCAAAGCAGCCCTACTAATGTCGTTATCGGTTGCCGTGAGCGAGAATCGAACGTGCTTGGTTGCGTGCTCACCATAGAAGCAGCCTGGCACCACAACAATCCCGAGCGCTGCCATCTCACCCACCGTGCTCCAGCAGTCTTGACCCTTGGTTGCCCAAAGATACAAACCCGCCTCACTGTCAGTTACCTCAAAACCATATGCTGTTACCGCAGCTAGCAAAGTCTCTCGTCTCTTGGAGTAAATCGCTTTCTCGGTAACCACGTGTGTGCTGTCACCAAGTGCAGCTATCACAGCCTGCTGAGTAGGAAAAGGCATGATCATCCCGGTGTGCATCCGAAGATTCACCAAGTCCCGTACTAGATCTTTCGAGCCAACTGCGAACGCGGCTCTATAGCCTGCCATGTTGGACTGCTTGGAAAGTGAGTACAGGCACAAAATCCCATCGTGACTATCACCACAAACTCTAGGGTCCAAAACGCTTGGAATAACTTCCTTATCCCACGGATCACTCCAACCAAGTTCGGCGTAGCACTCGTCGGAAGCAAGGAGCGCTCCTAGCTCACGGGCTCTGGCAACCGCTTTGGCAAAGCCTGCAACGTCCAGGACTTTGCCATCTGGATTACCTGGAGAGTTAATCCAGATCAGTTTGGTGTTGGTAGGCCATTTTTCTGGATCGTCTTCAGAAACTAGAGTGGCTCTCGATAGTGCAGCCCCAACGGCGTAAGCGGTGTATGCAACCTTTGGTTGAACTACAACATCTCCTGGGCCAATGCCTAAGAAAGTAGGGAGCCAACTTATTAGCTCTTTGGATCCAATGGATGGCATTACTTGATCTGGATCTAGACCCGGTACTTGTCTCCTTCTGGCAAACCACTCAACTACCGCTTTGCGAAACTCTGCAGTGCCAGCTGTGGATGGATAGCCGGGAGAATTAGAAAACTTCTTGAGGGCTTGTTGAACAGAATCTGGAGTTGGATCAATTGGCGATCCAACTGATAAATCGATTGCGCCGTCTTGGTGCTGGGCAGCTTTTTCCGAGAATGGCTTTAGTGATTTCCAGGGGTAATCTGGCAGCCCGGTAAACACTTAGTCCTGTTGAGCTTGTGGTGGCAAAGCAGCAACCAATGGGTGATCCCCAGGAATTGGACCAACCTTCGCAGCTCCTCCAGGAGAACCGATAGTTTCAAAAAAGTCGACATTGGCGCGGTAGTAATCAGCCCACTGCTCAGGAACATCATCTTCGTAGTAAATCGCTTCTACTGGGCAAACTGGTTCACAGGCCCCACAGTCCACGCACTCATCCGGGTGAATGTAAAGCATGCGGTCACCCTCGTAGATGCAATCCACTGGGCACTCTTCAATGCACGCCTTGTCTTTAAGGTCAACGCATGGAAGTGCAATTACATAAGTCATTGGGGAGATCCTCCTAGGACCATATTACCTATCGATGGCCAGAAGATTTCTTACCCCATGCCCCGGGTCTTAGTTTTGGAAACAAGATCACAACAGCGCAGATGATGAGCGACCCATATACCCATATGTTTCCAGCTTGGTTGTCCAGAATTAGTGCATCGCCAGCAGCGGTGGGTCTAGAAAGCCAAAAAACAGTTCCGGCAAGCGTAAAGCTCATTAGATATAAAGCTCCCCTGGAGTTTCGAAGCAATCGAAGAGCAACCGCCAACGAGAAAGTCATCACCAGGGCAACCATTAACCCAAGAGGTGTGGCTGACTCGTCAGATGCGGTGACAGAGTGGAGCAGGGTTCCAGCAAATCCAAGCAGAATTCCAAGCGGCAGAGCCCAGAGACCCAGGAATAGTGGCTTCAGCCAAAGCCAAGGCGTGGTTGATGTCATTCTTAGCCTCTCTGGTGTGTCATACCGAATGTCTCTACCAGGGACAAGGGAGAAAGTTTCCTTACCAATCGATACCTGGCTCGCGTGCTGCTCCAGTGCCAACTTCTTCTTGGCCGCAGTTTTTGGGCCACCAACTTCAACCGTGTATCGCTCACCCGGTTCAGCGATAACCCAAAATTGTGGCGCTCTGCCTCTTGTGGCCCTGGCGAATCGACGAAGTGCCATCGCGGTGGCCTCATGAGCCTTCTTATGATCTGGGTGGCCAAAGCCGCCCTTGCGGTTGTAAGTAATGACTGCATCAGGCTTGAACGCGGTTAGCGTTTGAAAAATGTCATCAGAAACCACTGCTGTTGAAACTGAAGAAAGTGACATCTCGTCGGTAGTTTTTGCCTTTACCGCTCTTCCAAAAGTGCTTAATCGCATTCCTGAGTCAAGGTATTTTCTGGATCCAGCAAATTTGTGCTGAACATCACCGAGGGCAGCCAAGGCATTTCTAAGCTCGTTAGATCTAAACGCACCCATCGCGGCAAGATCGGATTCGAGCGGCTTTAGATCATCGAGCTTTACTCGGCCTCGTTCCCCACGGGTCAAAGTAAGAACCATTACTTTTGCCCCAGCTTCAACGCGATTAGCAATCACGTGAGCGGTGAATATTGACTCATCGTCTGGGTGGGCGTGTACCAGCAGCACCCGTTTTGCGTTGAACGACGTTTTGGCCATAGCAATAACTCTAAATGGTTTAGCTCTCGCTAGCTCGTTTTCTTGCTGAAGCTGCCCTGGCGCGCAGGTTAGGGTCTAATTCCACCTTACGAATCCTGGTGCCTTCGGGAGTCACCTCAACGCACTCGTCTTCACGAGCGAATTCTAGACACTCTTCCAACGACAGCTTTCTAGGTGGCGTTAGTTTCTCAAATTCCTCACTGGAAGACGCTCTCATGTTGGTGAGCTTTTTTTCCTTAGTAATGTTTACTTCCATGTCGTCGGCTCTGGCATTTTCGCCAACAACCTGTCCGGCGTAAACTTCCTCAGTTGGTTCGACAAAGAAAGTTCCTCTATCTTGCAATCCGATTAGCGCGAACGGTGTAACTGCTCCCTGGCGGTCCGCTACTAGGGAGCCGTTGGTACGTGTGACAATCTCACCAAACCATGGCTCGTAGCCTGCGGAAATAGCATTTGCGATTCCGGTTCCACGTGTGGTTGTTAGAAACTCGGTTCGGAATCCAATTAGTCCACGGGATGGAACCATAAACTCCATACGAACCCAACCGGTTCCCTTGTTCGTCATGTTCTTCATTCGACCTTTTCGAGAAGCCAACAGCTGAGTGATTGACCCCAAAAACTCTTCAGGGACATCAATTGTTAGATCTTCAACAGGCTCATTTAGCTTGCCGTCGATTTTCTTGGTAACAACTTGCGGCTTACCAACTGTGAGCTCGTAGCCTTCGCGTCTCATCTGCTCAACCAATATGGCTAGGGCTAGTTCTCCTCGACCCTGAACCTCCCAAGCATCCGGACGGTCGGTTGCGATGACCTTGATAGAAACGTTTCCAATAAGTTCGCGGTCTAGGCGGTCCTTGACCAAACGAGCGGTTACTTTGGCCCCTTTTACTCTTCCAGCCATAGGTGAGGTGTTAATACCAATGGTCATAGAGATTGCAGGATCGTCAATAGCAATAAGTGGAAGTGGTCGGATGTCGTCTGGGTCGGCAAGTGTTTCACCAATGGTGATCTCTTCAATTCCAGCCACCGCAACGATGTCTCCAGGTCCTGCGGATTCGGTTGGGAAACGCTCCAGTGCCTTAGTCATCAAAAGCTCGGTGATTTTAACGTTCTGAGTTTCACCGTTTTGTCTAACCCAAGCAACCTGCTGACCTTTTTTGATAGTTCCGTTGAAAATTCGCAGCAGAGCAAGGCGGCCAAGAAACGGCGATGCGTCAAGGTTAGTTACGTGGGCTTGGAGCGGGGCATCGGGATCGTATTTTGGCGCAGGAATGTACTTCATGATTGCGCCAAACAGTGGCTCTAGGTCCGCATTGTCTGGCAAGGTTCCGTTTTCGGGTTTGTTCAGTGATGCAGCTCCCGCTCTGCCCGATGCGTAAATAACCGGAAGGTCCAAAATTGCGTCGATGTCAAGTTCGGGAACCTCGTCGGCAAGGTCTGAAGCTAGACCCAAAAGTAGATCGTGGGTTTCTTCAACAACTTCGTCGATACGAGCGTCTGGTCTGTCGGTTTTATTGAGAAGCAAAATAACTGGAAGGTTAGCCTCGAGAGCTTTACGCAAAACAAAGCGAGTCTGTGGCAATGGTCCCTCGCTAGCGTCAACCAGCAAAACAACGCCATCAACCATCGAAAGCCCACGCTCAACTTCGCCACCGAAGTCAGCGTGGCCCGGGGTGTCAATAACGTTGATGGTTATTGTCTTGCCTTGAGCTGCTTTACCCGAGTAACTAATTGCAGTGTTCTTGGCAAGGATTGTGATTCCTTTTTCTTTTTCCAAATCTCCTGAGTCCATCAATCGCTCACCCATGTTGGAGTGCTCACCAAATGATCCGGTCTGCCTAAGCATCGCGTCAACCAGCGTTGTCTTACCGTGGTCTACGTGGGCCACGATTGCAACGTTTCTTAGGTCATCTCTGATTGCCAGAGTCATAAAAACTTCCTCATAATTAGGCGCTAGATAGCTCTCTGGCTTTTTAGCGGATTTTTGTAGCCCTACTGGATCCAAATAAAGACTGTATTCCTACAAGGACTCAAGAGCTCTTAGTTTAGCGGAACTGGCTAGGGCTTTGCTGAAGACAAACGTAATTCTCGCCTGCTGCGCTGGTCATCAGGGTCCGGAACTGGCACTGCCGCAATCAATCTCTTGGTGTAATCCTGTTGTGGGTTACGAAGAATCTGATTCTTATCGCCCTGTTCGACAATTTCACCATTGTGCATAACGGCAATTCGGTCGGCAAGATAGTCCACAACAGCCAGGTCATGGCTTACAAATAGGCAAGCAAAGCCAAGCTCTTTCTGGAGCTGTTGGAGTAGCTCAAGAACTCGCGCCTGAACCGAAACATCCAAAGCGCTAGTAGGTTCGTCTGCAACCAATAGCTCAGGTGATAGCGCCAATGCTCTGGCTATTCCAACTCGCTGTCGCTGACCACCAGATAGTTCGTGTGGGTAGCGATTCCTGTAAGCCATAGGTAACTCAACCTGATTTAGTAACTCATCAATACGCTTGGCAATTTGAGTTTTATCCATGGTTTTTGACAAGACCAACGGTTCAGCAATTGATTGAGCTATTGACCATCTAGGGTTTAGCGAGGAGCCCGGATCTTGGAAGACAATTCCAAGCTTGCTTCGTAGTTGCTGGAGCTCGGACTTTTTTGTCTTTGAAATGTCTTTCCCGGCCACAATTAGTGATCCGGACTTCACGGGAAGCAGCCCAACCGCAGCGCGACCCACAGTTGTTTTTCCAGAACCGCTTTCTCCAACCAAGCCCAAAACCTCACCCTTGCGAATTTCGAGATTGATGTCCTTGGCTGCTAGAAAAGCGGGGACTCTTCCACGCTTTGGATATTCAACACGAACATTGTTGAAGCTCAAGACTAGATCTGTTGTGGAGGCAGGTTTTGCTGCCACTGCTTTTCCTTGCCCGAGGGAAGGAACAGCGCCAAGAAGTTCTTTGGTGTAAGCCATCTTTGGTGCCTTGTAAATTTCTCGAGCCGTTCCCTGCTCGACCATCTCGCCATCTTTCATAACCAAGACCCGATCAGCAAGGTCCGCTACAACACCCATGTCATGCGTGATCAAAAGAATTGCGGAGTTCAGCCTGGTGTGCAGTTCTCTTAGTAGATCCAAAATCTCGGCCTGAATTGTCACATCCAGCGCGGTTGTCGGTTCGTCGGCAATCAAAAGCTTTGGCTCGCATGAAATGGCCTGAGCAATCATTGCGCGCTGACGTTGACCGCCGGACAACTGGTGCGGATACGAGTCAAAAGCCTTAACCGGATCGGGTAGGTCCACCAGAGTTAGAAGCTCAATGGCGCGCTCCTTAGCTACCTGGTTGGTCATGTTGAAATGAACTCTCAGAGTTTCCATAATCTGAAAACCAATTGTGTAAACAGGGTTCAAAGCTGTCATTGGCTCTTGGAAGATAACCGCTATTCCGCTACCGCGAATTTCGCGAAGGCGCTTTGCCGACGCGTTCATTAACTCCTCGCCGGCGAGGGTCACACTCCCAGATACTCGACCATTTTGTGGCGTGAGGCCAAGTAGCGCCATCGAGCTGGCGCTCTTTCCAGAACCCGACTCTCCAACGATGGCCAAAACTTCGCCGCCGGAGATTTCATAACTCAAATTCTTGGCAGCAGGAATCCACTCGCCCTCTACCCAAAAATCAACACCCAGGTTTTCAACTTTCAGAATCACCTTGCTATCTTTTGCCATTAGCAGCATTCCCCTCTATGGCTTGTAAGTTGTGTGAGACTTGGAAAATGGATGCTCAAACTCTGTATTCCAGATCTGGTCGCATAATGGCTAGTGCCGGATTCGTCTTTGCTCTTTTTGGAATAACCGCCCTGGCTATAGATTCCTGGCTCCTGGTTGCAACAAAGTCTTGGGTATACATATGGTTCGCCTATTTTGCTTGGCTGCTGTTTTGGAACCCCAGTGTAAAAGTTAGCGAAGAAGGTGTTGTTGTTGACAACATTTTCAAGACCCACAAACTGAACTGGTCCGCGATCACTCGAATCGATACCAAGTACTCTTTGACTCTTGAAACCAAAGACAGAACTATTCAAGCCTTCGGAGCCCCAGCCCCATCCAGATACGCCGGCTTCATGGCTAACAGAACCGAAGCCGAGCACCTTCCCGAAAGTAGCTTCGTCGGCAAGGGTTTGGTTCGGCCTGGAGATTTGACCAGCAGCGATTCCGGTGTCGCGGCATACATCATCAGAAGTCACTGGGAAAAACTCAGGGACCTCAACAAGCTCAATGAGAATTCTTCTGTTAAATCCAATTGGGTTCGTTGGCGAATAGTTGTTTTTATCTTCTTGAGTGTCGCGGCAGTGGCTAGCTTTACTTTTTAGCATCGTCAGCAGCCTTTCTGCGTGGAACCATGCGGCCAACCAAGGCAAAGATTCCGTCAGTTTTGACGTGGAATCTGCGTTGGCGAGGGTCGAAAGCATCTCTTAGGCCGTCTCCGATGAAGTTTACGGACAGGGCAATGATGATGATGAACATACCTGGCCACCAGAACAACCAAGGGCGAGTAGAAAACGCCTCCTGATACTCGGAGATGATCTGTCCTAGCGAAATGTCAGGTGCGGTAATTCCAAAGCCCAGATAGCTAAGGGAGGACTCAAGCAAGATTGCAGCACTCATCAACAGTGTGGTGTTGACGATTATGACTCCAATTGCGTTTGGCAGAATGTGCTTGAAAATAATGCGCCATGGCCCAGCCCCGGCAACCCTCGCGGCATCAACAAACTCTCGTTCCCTGAGAGACAAGAACTCGGCTCTAACCAGACGAGATAGGCCAGTCCAAAGGAAAAGACCTAGGAAGAAGGAAAGAAACAGTGCACTTCCGCCACCAAATGCCTTACCAACCACTGCACCCAAAATCAGTACTGGAATGATGATGATGACATCTGTAAATCTCATCAACACTGAATCAATCCAACCCCTGAAGAATCCTGCAATTGATCCAACAAGTACGCCAATTGCTGTTGTCATAATTCCGATAACAAACATGACGGTCAGAGACTGCTGGATACCGCGCATCACTCGAGCGAATACGTCCTTGCCCAATGTGTCTTGGCCAAATGGGTGGTCTCCAATAGCGAACGGAGATAGCGAAAGGGTTGGAGTTCCACCAGGATTTACAAGATCGTAGTTTTCAAACCAGTTGTATTGCCACCAGCCTGGAATCCTAAAACCGTCAATAGCAAAGTTTCCTGACTCATCAACAATCAGCTTTCCAGTTCCGCCAATCACTGTTCCCACAGATGTGAAGGAAATTATTGTGATGAGGATGATTGCGATTAATCCTGCCAGTGCACCCTTGTGCTTGAAGAACCTGCGGCGAATCAGTTGCCCTTGACTAACCCCTGCGGTACCGGGGGTTGGGAGATTATCCATTTGACTCATGCGCTTTCTCCCTACGTCAATCTAATTCTGGGGTCAAGCGATGCGTAAGCAATATCCGCTATGAGATTGAAAACTACCGCTACTAATCCGGTGATCAGAAACACACCCATCACCAGATTCAGATCCAGTGCATTAAGGCCGCCATTGAACAAAGAGCCCATCCCCTGCCAAGCAAAGATTCTCTCGGTAATGATTGCGCCTCCGATTAGTCCACCAATGTCAAAAGCCACAATGGTGACAATCGGAATCATCGCGTTACGGAAAGCGTGCCTCATGATTACGGTTCTTTCCGCCAACCCCTTGGCCCTAGCTGTTCGAACATAGTCCTGGTTCAGCACCTCTAGCAGGCTTGAGCGAGAGTAACGAGTGTATGCAGCGAGAGAGCCAATTGATAGAGCAATTGTTGGAAGAAGCAAGTGACCAAAACTATCTAGTATCTGGAACCACATGTCTCCTGGCAAGTTGGGAGTAGTGGCACCAATTGTTGAGATGATTCCACTGGCCTGAGGAATCATGAGTTGGTAGTCAGACCAAACCTGAAGAACGCGATCGATTATTACAAAGCCGAGAGTCAAAATACTTATGATTCCAGCAGCCCTTGTGATTTGCTTTCGATCTTCTCCGCCAAATACAGCCCCTGCAAACATGGCAACACCAACTGCCACGGCAACCAAAACCAGCAACGTCCAAAGTTCAGGGATAAAGAAGAACAGGAACTGAAGCGGGTACCAAACTGCGAGCCAGAATGCCACGACTGAACCTGCAGCAAAGAGCATCCCACGGTTTTGGAAACCAGTTGTCAAAGAAATCACGATTGCAGAAATTACTACCCCGCCGAGAATGATTCCAATAATTCCTAGTGACGGTTTTTCAAACCACCCAAGAAGAAGAAGTGACTGTAATCCAGCGAAGGTAATAAAGCTCACGCTCAGTAACACTTTGAGTCTTCGAATCCCATTTCCACCAACGACACCCATCCATATAGCTCCCGAGGCGACGGCTATGACCAGCAGCAACCAAAAAGGAATTTCTGGATTACCTAGGAATTGATTGAATCGAATCGCTCCCCACTCCTTGAGCAAGACCGCGAACCAGAAAATAGGAAGTGAGTAAAAAACAAAAGTCATGAATGTGACTGTGTAGTCGTAGCCGCTGTACTGACGAAGCGCAGTTGACATTCCAATGGCAACTCCCAGCACAATTGCAACAATGGTGGCCAAGGTAAGCAATTGAACTGTGGACACAATCGCGCCAGCTATAGCTTCTGCTACTTGCTGCTCGCCTCTCGAGACAGATATTCCTAGATCACATTGACCGATGAAGCATCCTGCAACCCCGGCTAACCAACCGAAGTACCGGAGGACAGGTGGGGTTTCTAGATCTAAAGCTTTTGTCAGGTAAGCAATTTGGTCCTGAGCCGAAGGATCGCTGGAGCCACGAAGAGCTAACAGAGGGTCACCCGAGTACGCCGTCAGCACGTAAACAATGAATGATGCAGCAAGAAGGACCAACAAAGTGGCAAACAGCCTTCTGACGATAAAAGCCAGCACCTTTACCTCCGTTGGTTTTCTATTACTCTCGAGACTCTACCAACTCTAGCTAAGTCAAAATCCCGAAAAAGCGAATTCCGGCTGGCAACCTAAGTTGCCAGCCGGAATTAGATACCGCTAAACCAAGTTACTCAGATTCGGTAACTGGTGTCCACTCCCAGAAGTTCCAGAAGTAGTTTGGCGATAGTGGGCTTGGCTTCACGCCAGATACCTTTGCGCTGGAAACAGTCAATCCAGGGAACTGGAAGATTGTGGTTCCGTATGCATCCGCAATTAGGTTCTGCTCGATCTGAAGCATCAAATTAGTTTGCTCTTCTAGATCGGTTGTGACGTTAAGCGTTGCCAATAGTTCGTCAACCTTTGGGTTAGCGTAACCGTTGTAGTTACCACCCTTAGCTAGCGGGTCGGTGTAGGACTTGAAGATCTGGTCCGAACCGGCCACTGCCAAGCTAGTTGACTGCCACGCGAAGATAACTGCGTCGTGTGGGTTGATTGGCTCAACTGTAGGGTCAGTGAACATCCAGTCTGGCTCATTGGTGTCAACGACGTTGAATCCAGCAAGCGCGGCTGACTTCTGAATCAGCTCTAGCTCCTGTGAACGACGTACGTTTCCAGTTGGGTACCAGAACTTGACGTTTACTGGAGTCGAAACTCCGGCTTCCTCAAGTAGGGCCTTCGCGCGTTCGATGTCTAGATCGCGAACATCAGCTGCACCGCTCTCGGCAACAATTGCGTTGTAACGCTCTGAACCAGGAATGGTCAAGAACGATTCACGAACTGTTGCGTTTGGGTTTAGTGGCTTGATGATCTTCTCGATGATCTCGTCACGAGGGATAGTCAGCAAGAATGCCTGACGAACCTTTTGTGCAATTGACTCATCGCCATCGTAGGTAGCTGGGTCGAATGGACCTCCGTTGTTGAAGGTTAGGTCAACGTGCTCGTAAACGGCCTCGTCACCCTGGTGAATTGTTGCACCAGTGCTAGCGGCAATTTCCTTTGCAACGGTCAACGAGTCAGCTGTTGGCTGTCCAGTAGCGATGTCAATCTCACCGTTCTCCAAAGCCTGTAGCTGAGCGATGAAGTCCTCAATGAAGCGGACGGTGATGCGCTCGAACTTAGGTGATGGACCCCATGTGTAAACAGGGTTAGAAACTAGCGTGATGTACTGATCCTCAACTACTTCTTCGATGATGTATGGACCACTCGATAGGTACTGAAGTGGGTTCGAAGGAAGAGATGTGAACTGGTAGTCCTCGTTCCAGCTCTTCGCAACAGGAGCTAGCCAAGCGTCATCCTCGTTCTGGATTGCTTCAATTAGCAACTTCTTTGCTTCTGCTGGATCGGTGATGTCTGGGTAAGCAAGCATCACAGTTCCGTGGGCTGGCATACCAACACCGAAAGCAAGCTCCCAGTCAACGTATGCTTCGTCATAGACAAGAGTCAGTGAGCGGCCATCGATTTCAGGAGTCTGGGTGACTAGGTCAAGACCAGATGTAGAAGCCGGTGAGAATGCTGCGTCTGTGTCTGCAAATTTTCCAGAGCTTGCGGCCCAGGCCAATAGCATGTCAGCTGCGTCAATCTGAGTTCCGTCAGACCACTTGACACCATCATTGATGGTGTACTTCACAGTTAGAGGTTCGTCAGAAATCTTCTCGAATGTTCCGAAACCAGTGTTCTTGATCAACGCAGGTGTGTTGTCGTAGTACTGGAAACCAGAGTTTGTCATGTAGGTAATGTTTGCGTTCTTAGTCGCGTTACCTGCAGACGAAACAGTGTTGTAGTTATCAAATGCTTGGTTAAAAGCAACTGTGATCGTGGTTCCTTCTACTACCTGAGACTCGTATGGCAATGCACAACCGCTCAAGGTAACAGCAACCACGCTCATTAGGCCTACTAGACCCAATCTGCGCTTCTTCATGTTTCTCCTCTTTTTAACTTATTGATTCGGCTGGCTGATGAATTGGTCATCAACCACAGCTAAATACTGGTTTCTCGAGTGTATAGGCATTACCCGCCCGAGGATAAGGGGAACTTCGAATGGTGTCTAAATCGTGATAATCAAGAGCTTGGAGCAATCTAGGCTAAATGAGTGAAGCAAATCCTGATCTACGACGGTGACTGCCAGTTCTGCCGTCTCAGCCTGGACTTTGGAATCAGAAACTTGTCGAGATTCCCTAGATTTGCGGCCTACCAAAGGATTGATCCAAGCCAATATGGCCTATCCCTGACCGATGTCTCTTCCCAAGTCTGGTTAGTGGAACCTTCGCCAACGCTGATCAAACCGCTAGGTGGCCACCTAGCTGTTGCCCATATCCTTCTGGGTCAGCCTGAGTTTTACTGGAGGTGGCTGGGGTTTGTCATGAAAACTCCCCCGTTTAGCTTCGTCGCTAGCCTCTTATATAAGTGGGTAGCCAAAAATCGCCACCGGCTTCCTGGGGGAACCAAAGCTTGCAAGCTCGAGGACACCTTCGATGGGGTTGAAAAGGGCTAAGGCCATAACCCAGCCCGAAGATGATCCGGCCCTGCATGGGCTCCGGGACCTTGGCTAGCTGATAGATTCTTTTTTACAACCGAAGTTTGGTTGTAGCTTTTGTTTCCTTTTGGGGGAAGTCGGTGAAAATCCGACGCTGACCCGCAACCGTGAGTTGATTATCAACAAGTCGGAATGCCCAAGTGGAAATAATTGGCTCCAAATATACCGTCGAGGTCTACGGGTGGAGTCGGGTAGCAACTTACTCGATGAACCCTTGAACGTTTCGCTAGAGATGTTTTCAAGGGTTCTTGTGTTTTTGCCCCGCCTTCGCATCTAGCTTCCAAATGCGAAAGGTTCCAAATGAACAAGAAAATAGCCCCAAGGGTGCGAAGAGTCGTTGCACTTTCATCTGCTGCAGTAACAGTTGCAGTTCTGGTTGTCCTCCTAGTTTTGAGCATGGGTGGGACACAGTCCAAACACTTGGCAACAGCCGAGTTTCTAAAATCACAGTTTGTGCTAGGTGAATATCTAGAGGGTTTCTCCCCTGGAGTTCCCGAGTACGGATTCTCGCTAGAAGCGGTTTCTCAACTTAGCCAGACAAGAGAAGTCGATTCCTCTATTGCCATCAAGTTCCTTTTGGAATCAGAGCCTGACTTCTTATACTCATCCGAAACCGGTGAGATCATTCCAGGTCTTGCAGGTAAGTACCTTTTTGCATCGAAAGTTACTGGCGCTGCAAATGGGGCACAAACCCAAATGGTTGTTGGTTCCCTTAGTGAGCTCATCCAAGAAGATGGCACTTTGACTCTGACTACCGCAAGCACCTTTGACTATGCCTGGGTGAGTCTGGGTCTCTACGCCCAGAATCAGCAGGAAATGGCAAAGAATGTGTCAGCGGTTCTTCTAACTCTTGCCAGAGAGGACGGGGGCTTTGGATTTGATAATTCAGAATTCACAACTGCTTCCAGTACCGATGCAACCGCCATGGCCATCATGGCCCTTGAGCTAACCAAGGATCTAGACCCCACGCTAACGGCAAACAAGCAAAGCTCCATCGATGCTGCCTTGGCCTACCTGGATGCGGGCTTGGTTGATGGAAGTCACTTTGTGGCATTTGACGCAGTTGACGTTAACGGAACCGCTCTTGCTCTAATGGCGTATCTGGCAACACGTGGTGAGCTAAACGAAAATGTCCACGCATACCTAGTTGCCCAGATTCAAGAAGATGGTGGCATCGGATCACCTTGGGTGGAAAACGCCGGTGACCGTTTTGCAACTGCTCAGGGTTACCTTGCTCTTGAGGGCAAGAGTTACCTAACTCTTCTAGGTAAGTAGTCATGCGCTCCAGGGCAAGACTTATTGTTCTTAGCGCACTAATTTTGTTAGTGGTCGCTGGGAGCGTCTTGTCCTGGGCACTAGAAAACAATGTCATCGAGACATCCTCTGCGAAGAAAGTTGAGGTTAGTTTCAGTGAAGGTGCCTGTGAGCAACCTGGCGTCACGATAGTTGTTGACTTTGGAGCTTCAGCTGATCTTGACCCCATCCTTCGTTGCGCTAATGACTTTGTTGGCAACGGTTGGGAAGTTTTTCAAGCGACAGCAATTAATGTTTCAGGAACCAACCAGTACCCAGTTGGTTTTGCCTGTCGCATTGAAAACTTCCCGCCTAGTTCTGAGCAGAACTGCATAGACACACCGAAATACTCCGAAGGCAGTTGGGGATATTTTGTTTTCACAAAAGAATTAGGTTGGCAAGTAAGTCAGGTTGGATCAGCGGCCAGGGATGCGCAGTGTGGTTCGGCAGAAGGTTGGCTCTTCATTGGTCCAGGTCAACAAGATGCTGGATTGTTGCCAAGACCGATTCCAGAAACCGTAGCTTGCGATGGCTAAGCGCTTTACTGCCAGCACAGCAAGCCCTCTGACCTGGTGGTTACTTGCAGTAACCCTGGCAATTGTCGCGGGGGTAAGTCAGAGTGCGCTGATTCAAATCTTGATTTGTGCAGCCGCTTTGATTGCAATTTTGATTTTTCGAGAAGAAGCACCCTGGTCAAGATCCGTTAAGTTCTATCTTTTTCTTGCTGGGTTTGTAGTCATCGCGAGGGTGCTATTTCGAATTGTCTTCAACATTCAAAACCCTGAGGACATAACTGCCTTAGATTTACCTGGCTTCTCGGTCAACCTGGGTTTTGGCCCACCAGTTGAACTTTTTGGAGCAATAGGTATCCAGGCCCTAACCGGGGGTGCAACCGATGGTTTGCGATTAGCCGCCATCATTCTTTCCATTGGGATGGCAAGTTCCCTTGCAAATCCGAGAACTCTTCTAAAATCCACTCCCAGCGCGCTTTATGAAATCGCCAGTGCTATTTCTGTTGCAATCAACCTCGCGCCGCAAATGATTTCTAGTCTGCAAAGAGTTCAGAAAGCTAGGTCTCTGCGCGGGCGAAGCAAAGGACTCGGATCGATGGCAGGAACAGTTATTCCGGTTCTGGAGGACGCCATCGATTCGTCTCTGTCGCTTGCAGCAAGCATGGACTCTAGGGGGTTTGGGAGACGGGGTAGTTTGTCGAAACCACTTGTTATGGGAGCCAGATTGAGCTCTCTGATTGCGGTCGGGGCTCTATCCGTTGGAAGCTTTGCGTTACTAGTTGGGCAAACCCAAACGCTGGGCTGGGTGTTGATTGCAATCGGAATAGTTTCAAGCTTCGCGTCTATTCGGATTAACTCCAAGTCTCAGATCAGGACCAGATTTGAGCTAGTGAAGTTGCAGTTCTTTGACGCTTTGATTTTGTCTTTTTCAGCTTTGTTACTGATTGCGGCAATACTGGGGTGGTTTGCATGATTGCGCTTCGCGATGTGAGCTTTGGATATGCCGGAACAGAAAGACCAGCTCTATCAAGGGTGAACCTTGAATTTCTACCTGGTGAGTTCTCGCTGGTTTGCGGCGCAACAGGGAGCGGCAAATCAACGTTGCTTCGAATCTTGAATGGTCTCGCGCCACATTTCACTGGCGGTTCTCTCTCTGGATCACTCGTTATTGACGGTATAGAAGTAACGGGATCAAAACCACACGAGCTTGCAGCTCAAGTTGGTTTTGTAAATCAGCAGCCTGAGTCTTCATTTGTTTCGGACACTGTCAAGCAAGAGTTGGTCTATGGGATGGAGCAGCTTGGCTTTAGTCGCGACAAGATGGCAGATTCACTCAAGCATGTAGCGAAACTTCTTGAGATTGACGATTTACTTGATAGGCCACTTAGCTGGCTTTCTGGAGGACAGCAGCAAAGGGTTGCTATCGCCTCTGCGCTAGCAGCTGGGCAGAAAATGCTCTTGCTAGATGAGCCGACTTCCGCCCTTGATCCCGAAGCCGCAGCTGAGATTGTTGCTGTGCTCAAGTCGTTAGCTCACGAGCACGGAATCACAGTGATCCTTGTAGAACACCGAATCGAACGGGTAATTGAACTTGTGGATTCAGTTGTCATCGTTGCCAACGATGGTCTTGTTACCAAAGGAGGTTACGAGCAGTTCGAGAACTATCACCTGGTTCCACCTGTCATAGGGCTTTCGACAGAGCTCTCGTGGAATCCAGTGACGGTAAGCGTTTCTGCCGCCAGAGCAAATTGGGCGCGAAACCCACGGTCCTGGACTCCACTGGTGAACGAGCATCTGAGCGAAACGGTTGCCATGGAGGTAAATGATCTATCTGTTTGCTACGACGATATTGATGCCGTGTCCAACGTTTCATTTCAAGTTCACGCCGGAGAAGTTGTCGCGCTAATGGGAAAAAATGGCTCAGGAAAGTCGTCGGTTCTCTGGGCTATCCAAGGTGGCGGAAAACGATCAACGGGTTCTGTCAAAACACAGTTTGGCGATCCAAAGTCACTTTCTGCTGACGAAAGGCTTTGCGTCTTGACACTTGTTCCTCAGAAGGCAGCTGACTTATTGTTTCTAAACTCACTAGCTGATGAGCTTTCAGAATCTGACAAGTTTGCACAGCTCACGGACTCCGGCACTTCCAAGATTTTTGAATCGCTAACTGGCAGGTTGGATCCGAAGATTCACCCGCGAGATCTTTCCGCTGGGCAGCAACTGGCTTTGGTTCTAGCTTTGCAGTTAGTAAAGGGGGCTGGGATATTGCTACTTGATGAACCAACTCGCGGGTTAGATTACGCGGCCAAAAGATCCCTTGCCAAACAGATTAGAGCTTTGCGTAAAGAAGGCAAGTCGGTTCTGGTAGCTTCCCACGATGTGGAATTTGTAGCTCTAGTTGCCGACAGGGTTTTGGAGCTAGAAAGCGGAAAACTGATTTCGGACAAATTGACAACGGTGGCCTTAGGAACTGGTTCATCACATCCCACGCAAATCAGTCAAATAACTAGTCAGCCCGGATTACTGACATTGAGTCAAGTAGAAAAGGTGCAGAAGTGAATACCTTTTCAGGAAAATGTATTTCTAATTTGAGCATTCTTCTTGCTGGCCTTGGCTCAGTGCTCATGTTCTCCTGGCCATTTTTCATCTCCGGGGATTCCGCTGTTGAGGCAGATGTAGCGCAAGCGGTGTTCATCGCTTTGATGCCGGTAATGCTGGTGTTGATTTTAGTTGAAGTGGCAACTGGTGAGATCGGCTCGAAGCAGATTGCCTTACTAGGAGTCTTGATTGCCCTAAACGCTGTTATTCGTTTACTTGGCGCCGGAACAGCAGGAATCGAGACTGCCTTTTTCCTCATAATCATTTCTGGCTACGTTTTTGGTTCAGGTTTTGGATTCTTGCTTGGAACTGGTTCGCTGCTGGTGTCTGCCCTGATTACCGGTGGGGTTGGACCTTGGCTTCCGTTTCAAATGATGGCAGCTGGTCTGATTGGAATCGGAGCGGGCCTGCTTCCAAAGTTTGGCTCCAGAGGTGCCAAGCTGGCCGTTTTGATTGTGTACGCAATTCCCGCAAGTTTTGCCTATGGTTTCTTGATGACTCTGTGGAACTGGCCATTTCTTGCTGGCAGTGAATCATCTATTTCTTACCTTGCCGGAGCCGGTGCAATTGACAACCTAATTCGCTTCGTACAGTTTCAGATATTTACCGGAGGGTTGGTCTGGGATTTGGGAAGAGCTGTAACAACGGTTGCGCTAATAGCAATCACCGGACCGCTACTTTTAGGTAGTTTGCAACGAGCCGCAAGTAAAGCTGGCTTCGTTAAGCCTTCCAAGCAGGAAGACGCCAACCGAGTAAAAGCGCCAGGACTCTCAGGGTAATTGTGAAGAGTGCGCCGATTGCAACGGCGATGAACGGTTCTATTGCCAAGTAGTTCAAACCAACAACTACCCAGCCTCCGGTAAACGCAATTACCGAATATGGAATGTGATCGCTGAAGGCCTTTGGAATTTCATTTACAACAATGTCTCGGAGCACTCCTCCAAAAATTGCGGTAAGTACACCCATAATCACAGCGATGATTGCTGGTACTTGACCATCCAGGGCGAGCTGGGTTCCACCAGCCGTAAAGGCTCCAAGCCCAACCGCGTCTGGCCACTGCATGGCTTGCTGGGTGGGCTCAAGGTGTCTGGTTCGCATGAATACAAGCGCAATAAGACAAATTCCAATAAGAACCCAAACCCAAGCGGAATTCTCAATCCAGAAAAATGGTCTGCGGTCTAGCAAAATATCACGCAAGGTTCCACCGCCAAATGCGGTCAATCCTGAAACCGTGATCATGCCTACAAGGTCTAGTCGTTTTCGGGCTGCCTCAAGAAGTCCCGAAAGCGCAAAAGCGAATATGCCGATTACTTCAAAAAGAAGAGTCCCATTTATTACTAACCAGCCGGTGAAATCTAGCAAAGCTCAGACCAGGTCTTTACCACTCGAGGTTTTGCCTATGCTTTGGCCTGGTTGGGACAGATGAAACATCGTGACTAACAAACGCCAATAGCAATTGGAAGCCAAGAATTAATGGAACTACAGCAATCATCACAGTTCCGGTGCTTGCGGCAATACCGTTGGTAAGTGAGCTATTAAGCGCTCCAAGTCCGGAGAAGACCCCGAACCACCAGAGCAGCATTCCAAGCGGCAACTCAATGGACGCCGCAGAAATGTCTCTTAGGTAGTAGTTATAGAAAAGTCTTTTGTGAAAGTTCTTAAAGTGCTTCCAAGGAAACTCCCACAAAGTCTTTACGATGCTGAGGTTGCTCTTTTCGTTGCCGTATCTTGCAATCATCGGTACGTCCCAAACCACAGCTCGGTAGATGCTTAGCCTAAAGAGAATGTCGGACTCGAAAAAGAATCTCTTGCTCAGCATTGCCAAGGGCATAGCCTGCAAAGCATCGCGATGTATTGCAGTGTATCCGTTTGTTGGATCCGTGATGTTCCAATAGCCGGTTGAAATCTTGGTTAGTAAGGTAAGACCAGCATTTCCAAACAATCTGATGCCAGGCATCTTTGATAGCCCGGTCAGGCTATCGAAGCGATCACCCTTTGTGTAATCCGCGCGTCCGGTAACAATTGGTGCAATTAGGTCTTTGATTAGCGCGGGGTCCATCTGGCCATCGCCATCAAGCTTCACAACAATCTGGGCATCGGATTCAAGCGCCGCTCGATAACCGGAAACTGTGGCCCCTCCAACACCTTGATTTTCAGTATGGAAGATGACTTTCACCCTAGGGTCTTTAACTTCCCGTTCAACAAGTTTTCCAGAACCATCTGGGCAGGCATCGTCAACTATATAAATGTAAGAAACCTCAGGGCCGATTTCCCCAAGAGTTTGAACAATGTGCGCGGTTACCTTGTAGCAAGGAATTACAACCGCAACAATCGGCTTAGTCATCAATACCCAATCTGGTTGTCAAGAACCCCCGCTGTGGATCCTATTTGTCTTTCAATAAATCATCGAAACACAACTAACCCAATTTTAGGCCACTTAGCTCAGCCAAGGTAGGTCAGACAAACAACAAAACCCAAGGTTTCCCTTGGGTTTTGTTCACATGGTGGAGATGGGGGGAATTGAACCCCCGTCCGATACTTGGATTCTGACTCTTCTACGGGTGTAGCTTCAATACTGTTTTACTCGGCCCCGGTCATAACTTGAAGCGATCTAACCGACGAGCCCAGCCTGAGTGCAAGTCCCGAGCAACCCTAAGGCGTAACTGCTCAGCAAGATTTCTAAATGACGCCAGGACCTAAAACGAAATCAAATTTAGGCTGACGGACTTTGTGGCTAGCTTATGCAGCTAGGGCAAAGTCGGTGCTCTTAGATTTGGCACCTATAGTTTGCAAAGGACATTAACGAGTTGACTTTGCATTCTCGACCCGCTTCATTCAGTTTCTGCAAATACCGTCGAAACCGGTCATCCCCATGTTTAGTTATCAACTGACTTTACGTCAGGACAACAGTCTAACCGCTGGTTCAGACAAAAGATACGGCTACCAATCCTTGCCCTTGGTGGACATGGCTCTGGCTGCTTCACGCTTATCTTGTTGTTCTTTTAGCGCCTGTCGCTTGTCGTAGTCCTTCTTACCCTTTGCAAGTGCAATCTCAACTTTTGCCCGACCGTCCTTGAAATACAGCGAGATCGGAACCAAAGTAAAGCCAGATTCCTTTATTTTGCCAACTAGCTTGTCGATCTCCACGCGGTTCATCAAAAGTTTGCGGCGTCTTCTAGTTGAGTGGTTGTTCCAAGTTCCCTGAGTGTATTCGGGGATGTGAACATTTTCTAGCCAAGCCTCGCCGGATTCGATGGTGGCATATCCATCCACCAGGGATGCGCGACCAGCCCGCAACGACTTCACTTCAGTTCCAGTTAGGACAATGCCAGCTTCAAAGACATCTTCGAGGTGATAGTCGTGACGGGCTTTACGATTGGTGGCCACCACTTGCTGGCCACGCTCTCTCGGCACGATCGACTCCTAGATTTTGAGGTAGCGACGGATCGCAAGACCCGACGCTGCTGCCGCAAGCACTATACCTACGGCAATTAATAGCGGAACTACAAGCATGCCATCGCTGAGCCCAACAAAGCTAGTGAATGGAAGACTTTGCGCTAGGAACCCTTGAACAAAGAACTGAATCAATGCCAATACGGTGACGCCTGCCAGCACGCTACCAATAAGCGCCGCGACCACACCCTCAAGAATGAACGGCAGCTGTATTGAGAAGTTGCTAGCACCAACCAGCCTCATGATTCCAAGCTCTCTTCGTCTGGAGAAAGCAGAAAGTCTGATTGTGGTTGAAATCAAAAGAGCACTAGAAACCAGCATGAGGGCAGCGATAGAAACAGCAGCCAGAGAAGCAATGTTAAGGATTAAGAAAATCTGGTCCAAATAGCTTCTTTGGTCCTTTACTTCCTCAACACCAGCGAGGCCAGCAAAACTTTCGGTAAGAATTGGTGACTGATTCGGATCGTATAGGTTAACCCAAAATGTCTCATTGAGCTGCTCTGGTTTCACGTATTGCGCAACAGCATTACCAGCGAATTGTTCTTGGAAGTTTGCGAATGCTTGGTCGTGATCTTCGAAGTAATACTTTTCAATGAAGGGCACAAGCGTTGGTGAATCTAGACGCTCTTGAACCTGCAACTTAACGTCCTCTGCAGCTTCGCCTCTGGGGCAAGTAGCTTCGGGTGATACGTCTGTGCAGAGATAAATCGCTACCTGTGCCCGGTCGTACCAGTAGTTTTTCATTTGACCGATTTGCATTTGCAGTAGTGACGCAGTTCCAACAAAAGTAAGGGAGATGAAAGTTACCAGAATAATGCTTACAACCATCGCAAGGTTTCGTCTAAGGCCCTCAGTAACTTCGGAAAGCATGAATCCAAATCGCATGGCTAGTCCCTCACTCCGTAGCCACCAGCAACTTGATCGCGAACAATTTGCCCGTGACTTAGCTCGACAACGCGCTTTTTCATTTGGTCAACGATGCCGCGTTCGTGAGTGGCCATGACAACAGTTGTTCCGCCGAGGTTAATGGTGTTCAACAGCGACATTATTCCTTCGCTGGTGGTTGGGTCTAAGTTTCCAGTTGGTTCATCTGCCAACAAGATAGCTGGCTTATTGACAATGGCTCTGGCTAAAGCAACCCTCTGTTGCTCTCCTCCTGAAAGTTCACTTGGTAGTCGATCGCCTTTTTCTCCTAGACCGACCAGACGAAGTACGTCTGGGACGGCTTCTTGAATAAATCCTTCAGACTTACCAATCACTTGCAAACTGAATGCGACGTTTTGGCTAACCGTCTTGTTAGGTAGCAATCTAAAGTCTTGGAAAACTACACCCAGACGTCTTCTGAAAAACGGCACTTTCCTCGCGGGAAGGCCGACAAGGTTTTCCCCCAAGACATGGACGGAGCCTGAGCTAGGGACATCTTCGCGCAGCATAAGTCGCATTAGGGATGATTTTCCCGAACCGGACGCGCCAACGAGAAACACAAAGTCGCCCTTTTCAATCTCTAGGCTCACTTGGTCTAGCGCTGGTCTGGGAGTCCCCTTGTATTTCTTGGTGACGTTTTGAATGCTGATCATGTTGATTCAAGCCTAGGCCTGAGTCTGCATTCTCCATCGGATTCCCGCGGCTATAAATCCATCGAGTCCGCCATCAAATACGGACTGCGGGTTGTTTTCTTCGTATTCGGTTCGAAGATCTTTGACCATTTGATAGGGGGCCAGGACATAGCTCCTCATCTGTTCACCCCAAGATGCCTTGACGTCACCCGCGAGTTGTTTCTTTGTGGCTTCTTCTTCGCGACGACGAACCTCTAGAAGTCTTGATTGCAGAACTCTCATCGCGGCTTGTTTGTTTTGAATCTGGCTTTTCTCGTTCTGGCAACTTACAACTGTTCCAGTTGGGATGTGAGTGATACGAACAGCTGAATCTGTTGTGTTAACTGATTGACCGCCTGGTCCGCTTGAGCGAAAAACATCCACTCTGATATCGGCATCTGGAATCTCAATGGCCTCGGTTTGCTCAACTAGTGGAACGATTTCTACAGCGGCAAATGAGGTTTGTCTTTTGCCCGCTGCGTTGAATGGGCTCATTCGAACAAGTCGGTGTGTTCCAGCTTCAACGGATAGTGTTCCAAAAGCGTAGGGGGCATCAATTTCAAATGTGGCGGATTTAATGCCTGCGCCTTCGGCATGCGATACGTCTAGAACGTGCACTGGATAGTTCTTCTGCTCGCAGTACCTGACATACATGCGCATTAACATTTCTGCAAAATCCGTTGCGTCATCGCCTCCGGCTCCGCTTCGGATTGTGATCACGGCAGCACGAGAGTCATATTCGCCGCTCAAAAGGGTTTGTATCTCAAGCTGGCCGACAAGCTTTTCCAAATCCGAGAGCTCTTTTTTGGCCTCTGTCTTGGTTTGCGTATCAGAGGCGTCATTAGCCATTTCGATCAAAACCTCAAGATCGTTGATCCTGGATTCGACTGATATAAGAAGGTCCAGCTTGTCTTGCGAGCGCGATAGGGCTGAAGTCACCTTCGAGGCATTTTCCGGGTCATCCCAGAGATCCTGAGCAGAGGCTTTCTGCCTAAGTGCATCAACCTCTAGTTGCAGTGAGCTTGGGTTAATGACTTCTTTTATGGTGCCAAAAAGTGACCTAAGTGATTTGATTTCAGCTGCTAAGTCAAGTTCGGACATGATTCCACAATTCTAGGCGAGGGGCATAATTGTTAGGTGTCCGCATCCTCATACAAGCTAACCAGCCTAGGTTTGCCGGTATTTACTCCCTCACTGCTTTTCGGTATCGCAGAAGGTGGGCTACTTCCAATCATTCCTGCAAGCGCCCAAGCTTTAGGGGCATCGTTACCTACTGCCGGAATAATTCTTGGGCTTGTAATGATTGGAACACTCTTTGCAGACATTCCAGCTGCGCGCTTGATCAACATCTTGGGCGAGCGCAAGGCAATGATGAGCGCGGCGGCGGTCGCGAGCCTGGGCATACTTTTGGCGTCGCTAGCAACTTCCTTGTGGGTTCTGGGCTTAGGTGTATTCATACTGGGTGCAAGCGTTGCTGTATTTGGTCTTGCCAGGCACAGCTACCTAACTGAGGTTGTCCCCTACTCGCATCGCGCCAGAGCGCTATCAATACTCGGTGGCGTCTTTAGAGCAGGACACTTCATCGGACCTCTAATTGGCGCGGCACTCATTATCTTGATCGATCTGCAAGCTGTTTACTGGAACGCTGTTGTGTTTTGTGCGCTGGCGGCATTAATTCTGATTTTTATAAAACCCGATCGAATGCCAGATACTCCAGCAACCGTTCCAGGTGGGACTTGGAAAGTGGCAAAACGAGAATCCAAGAAACTAGCAACTCTTGGGGTTACCTCGGCAATCATCGGTGGATTACGAACCGCAAGATTAGTTGGCTTACCGCTTTGGGCTCTAAGTATTGGACTGCCGCCTGCGACCATCGCGCTTTATATGGGAATCGCAGGAGCTTTAGACCTTGCACTTTCCTATAGCTCCGGTCAGATAATGGATCGCTTCGGTAGAAGGTGGTCTGCGATTCCAACTTTGCTCGGTCTATCCCTGACTTTCTCACTTCTTACTCTTGCTACCAATGAAACCACTTTTCTTGCAGTTGCATTGCTGATGTCACTAGCTAATGGTGTTGGTAGTGGAATTATCTTGGTGATTGGCGCCGACCTAGCCCCCAAGGGTGAGCGAAATGAATTCCTAGCCTCATACCGTTTATTGGTGGACTCTGGTGTTGCAGCAGCGCCACTGGTTATCTCAGGAGTGACCGCACTGCTGGGAATATCGATTGCTATGTTTACTGTTTCTGGGCTGGGAATCGTTGGTGCCTTAATGGCGTACCGTTATGTGCCGCGACGAGCTAACCCTTCAGAGCAGATCATGCCGACGTCTGAAAACATGTAGCTTAGAGAAGTCTTCTTCCTGAAGGGGCCAAGAGTCGAGCCGCTTGTGGATAAGTCAAGATTCAGATTGTGCAGCTTTGGCATAATTCCGAACATGAAATATGTTTTGTGCAGCATATGCGGATGGATGTGGCTAATGCCTCAAGGTGATTCAGATGTCGATTGCCCCATCTGCCCGCCCTCAAGAGGCGGATACACTTTCAACTCGGATGAGATTAAATAGTCGCGAATCGAATACAGAACTTTCTGATTAGTAATCAGTAGGTCTTTAGCCCTTTGTTTTTTCAATAGAGATCAGGATCGCATTTTCTGGTGCCAAGATTGGTGGCCGTAAACCAATTGTTGATAGCGCTGCGCCGGTAAGTGTTGCCCCTTCCAGCCAGCTAGGTGACTTTTGAGACATAAACATGGCCTCGCCGGCTGGCTGTTCAGCAACTACTCGGTAAGTTGCGGTTGGGTCAAGACCTTCAAATCTTAGTGATCCTGGGAGCGTCCCACCAGCTGGACGTAATTGCACAAAAGCAAACAGGGCTTTTGATTTATCCTGAGACACTACACCATGGACAAATGTGGAGTCGTCGGGCTGATCAACACGAACAATTTTTCCAGAGTGAATTAGAGAACGGTTTTTCTTGTAGTAATCAGTCCAGGATTTGAGCTGAACTCTTTCCTGCTCGCTTGTTTCGGTTAGATCCCATTCAATTCCGGCGTGACCGAATAACGCAGTGATGGCTCTGAAAGATAGCTCGTGTGTTCTGCCGGTGATGTGACCAAGAGTTGGTCCGATATGGGAGCCAAGCATTTCGGGAGGAATTGCAATTTGCGTGTACCGCTGTATATATTGCCTCTCCAAAGCGTCATTCGAGTCTGAGGTCCAGAATCTATCAGCGTGCTGCGCCATACCCAAATCGATACGGCCACCTCCGGAGGAGCAAGATTCGATTTCCAAACCTGGATGTTTTTTCTTCAACTCATCAAACATTCGATAAATAGCTAAAGTCTGATTGTGAACCACGGCCTGACCTAGGTGGCTAGGTTCGGTAAGAACTCTGTTGTGATCCCATTTGATGTATGAAATGTCGTTATTGGACAAGATTGCGTCAACTTGATTGAAGACATGGTCAAAGGCACCTGGATGAGTCAGATCCAAAACTTGCTGGTGTCTAGCTTCCGGGGGAATTCGATCACCGGATTTTAGAATCCACTCCGGATGGGCTCGATAAAGATCCGAATCAGCGTTAACCATTTCACCTTCGAACCAAAGACCAAACTCCATTCCATTTGACTTGACTCGATCAATCAGAGGTTTGAGGCCCTCTGGCCAGACCTCCTTGGATACCACCCAGTCACCCAGACCCTTTGAGTCATCTCTTCTGGAGCCAAACCAACCGTCATCGAGCACCATGCGCTCGACGCCAACCTCTTTGGCTACATCGGCTAGTTGAAGTAACTTTTCAAGATTGTGATTGAAGTAGACGGCCTCCCAAACATTCAGCGTGATTGGACGAGGTCTAATGTTTGTCGGGTGGTTCGGACGAGCTCGGAGCCAGCGATAGATTCTGTCGCTGATTTGATCAATACCCGAGTCAGAATATGCTGCTACCACACTTGGCGCTTCATACCTTTGCCCTGGCTTCAAAATCATTTCTCCGGGAAGTAGTAGCTCCCCTGCTGCGATAGTTGAACGGCCTGAAGGAAGTTTCTCAACCAGGTGTCGACTATTTCCTGACCACATCAAACCGGTGGACCAAACTTCGCCCTGCTGATAGCTAGCACCTTCGGTCAGTGCCAATTGAACAATTGTGTAGTCGTGTCCGGTTCGACCCTCGCGAACCTCTCGTGACCAAGTCCCAGACTGAATCTGTCTTCGCTGCGGTTGACGCTCAAGAACCCAGCGGCCCGTGAAGTCCATGGTCTGCGTTGCCTGATCGGGTAGCGGAAGCCAAGTAAGTAGTTCTTCTAAGATGAAGTCAGAGTTTCCTGTGTTTGAAACTGATTGCGAAATCAGAATCACTCCGCTTGGAAGCATTTCGTAACTTACTTTGACTTCGAGGCCAGCTAAAGAATCCTCCGAGACAAACGTGAGGTTAGTATTAGTACCCTTCGAATCTTTTAATTGGAAAAATGGTGACCAGTCTTGACCTAAGCGGTGACCAGACAACGCAGGCCTACCTAGGAAACCTCTTGAGTTTTCTCTCCAAACACCAGGGTTTTGGGGTTGGTCTATAGAGGCGTAGGGAATTGAATCACTAAGAATTGCCTGGACCTGGTCCTCTAGTTTTTCAAGGCCGACGTCTTTTCCCCAATGGGCAATAACTGGTGTGCCACTGGAGGTGTCAATTATCAAACTGACGCCATCTGCAAGAAGCTGGTAAACCGATGATTGCGCCATGCAAACCCCTTGTAAGTCAGAAGTTCCAGTTTACGCTCCGGAGCAAATCTGCACAGGTCCAACTGTTGGCCAAATACCCCATTCCCAACCCAAAATCTTTGGCTAGACTATGGGAGGAACGCGGGAGTGGCGAAATTGGCAGACGCACTGGATTTAGGTTCCAGCGTTCGAAAGGACGTGTGGGTTCAAGTCCCACCTTCCGCACCAAAAGCAAAAAGACTCGCAAACTAGCGAGTCTTTTTCTATTTAGGTCAGGCTTACAGGCTCTTTTGCATCAAGATCACACCAAGCCAGCGGTTGAACTTATTGCCCACTCCAGGCAGCTGGCCAACTTTCTTGAATCTAAACTGTTTGTGCATCCGTATAGAGGTATCGGCTTCACTGTCCGATATAACGGCAACTACTTCTTTGATCCCAGCTTCCTTACCTAAGCGCAACAGCTCAGAAAGAAGGCTTGGGCCAATGCCTTGCCCTACGGCAGTGTGCTTTAGATAAATGGTGTTCTCAACAGTTCTGCGATATGCCGACTTTTGACGCCACGGGGCAAGATAAGCAAATCCAAGCAACTCCCCTGAATCTGAGGTTGCAACTATAAAGGGCAAATTCAGATCCTTTACATGTCTCAACTTCTCTTCCCAAAAAGATGGATCCATGGGTTGCTCATCAAAAGTGATAACTGTGCCGGTTATATAAAAGTTGTAAATCTCGCAAATCGCAGCGCAATCCTCAGCCGAAGCCTCACGAATGTTGGCAGAAGACTTAGAGGCCAACGAGGATTTGCGCCTAGAACTAAAAAAGCCACTCATAAATTTCTTTGCCATCACTTTCCCTAACAAGACCAATCTATTGGTTCTTGGCCTTGGTCGCTAAGGGCTTGATTCACGCGAGAGTAAATCCTCGAACCAAAAAAACCGCGGTGTGCGGAGAGCGGACTGGGATGGGGTGCGTAAACAACCTTACCGAACTCAACAAGATCAGCTAATTTCTTGGCCTCTAACCCCAAGCTCAAGCAAACCAACTTGCCGGCTCGCGCTTGGTCAAGTGCAGTGATAGCAACTTCAGTAAATTCGCGCCAAATTTTTTGGTGCGCTCCAGAAGTGCCAACCACGGTTGTCAATGCGGAGTTCAAAAGCATTACTCCCTGGTTACTCCACTTGGCCAAGTCAGCTGTTGCGGAAACTCCAGGCAGATCGGATTGAAGTTCCTTCATGAGATTCTTCAAGCTCTGCGGGGTCTTGGTCCCTGGAGCATTTGCAAAAGCTAGGCCGCAAGCCATTCCTTGAGTTGGGTAAGGATCTTGCCCAAGCAATAGCACTCGCACTTTTGCAACCGGCAATTCAAAAGCTCGCATGATCTCATTGGCATTTGGAGTGAGATTCTGAAGCTTCGATAGCTCTTGCTCAATTCGATCAAGTAGGTCCTTACTTGGCTCCAGTAGGTGCTGCCAAGACTGATCCGTTGCTTCAAAGAACATGTATAAATGCTAGGGCTCAAGTGGCACAATGAAACCATGACCCAAGACGTGCTAGCCCAAGCCCAAGCCATGCTTCCAGAGTTGCAGGCGCTAAGAAGAAAACTGCACACCATTCCAGAATTTGGCCTTGAGTTACCAAACACGTTAAAGGTTATCTTGGAGCAAATCGATGGGCTTGGAACAATAACCACCAGCAAGCAAATTAGCTCGGCTGTTTTACACATCAAAGGCGCCCAGCCTGGCCCAACTGTTTTGCTTCGTGCAGACATGGACGCGCTTGCCGTGATTGAAGACACTGGTTTGGATTATGCCTCCACGAATGGGTACATGCATGCTTGTGGTCACGATCTACACATGGCAATGGGCGTTGGTGCCGCAAAGATTCTTGCTTCTAGAAAAGATCAGCTAAAAGGCGATGTTGTTTTCTTTTTTCAACCTGGCGAGGAAGGTCACCACGGAGCAGATGTGATGCTTGAGCAGGGTGATCACATGGTTACTGGAAGTAAGCCAATTCGAGCTTACGGTCTACACGTTTTTAGTTCTTACCCACTTGGCATGATGGGTTCTAAAGCAGGTCCGCTAATGGCCTCTGCTGGAGACTTGTTTGTCACAGTTGCTGGAAGTGGTGGCCACGGATCAATGCCTTGGTTATCCAAAGATCCAATAAGTGTTTTGAACGAAATCATGTCGGCTCTTCAAACTATGGTCACCAAGCGCTTCAATGCTTTTGACCCGGTGATTGTGAACATTGGTTGGGTTAGCGCTGGGGACCAAGCGACCACAAACGTAATTCCAGAATCCGCTTCTTTTGGTGCAACGGTCCGAGTGTTCTCCGAGGAAAACGCTGCGAAACTTAAAACTTTCACCAAAGAGCTAGTTGAATCCATTGCCAAAGGTTTTGGACTTATCGCAACGGTGGAGTTCACCAGAGCAACAAAGGTTCTGATGAATAACCCAGAAGCTATCAAATCGGTTGAAGAAGTCACAGCGCGCATGTTTGGGCCAGGAAGGTATATCAACCTTCCGACCCCAATCGCCGGTGGAGAAGACTTTGCATCAATAGTTCACGAGATACCCGGAGCCTTTGTATTTATGGGTGCCGCACCTGTCGGTGTGAATCCGGCAACAGCTGCCACCAACCACTCCAACAAAGCCGTCTTTGACGATGCAGTTTTGGCAGATGGCGCGGCGTTGCTCGCAGAGCTAGCTATCGACGCACTTCGCTAGTTGCTACATCGGTTTTCTTCAACAGCTGAGTATTGGCCCATATAAGAAGCGCAACCAGCAGCAAGTTTCTAACAGTAAGTAGCCCAAGCGGCATGGACTCAAGCCCGAGTAGTTCGATATAGAACACGGGGTAAACGAGCTGAGTTAACAACAAAATTGCCGCTCCCATAGCCAGTGCAACTTTAGATTTGTTGACGCCGAAATACACCAGCGCCACCAGTGGTACAGCTAACCAGATCATGAACTGCGGGGATCCAACCTTGTTGAATACAATCAGGTCCAATACACCGGTCAGTGCAGCCAAAACAAAAACTTGATTGCGATTACGTCCTGCACGCACAGCTCGAATTGCTAACAACACTGTGATCGCCAAAGCGATAAATAGTAGGTAATTCGAAATCGCTGCAAGCCCCTGCACTAAAGGTCCCGAAACCTGGTTGGTTAGAATACTGTCATCAAAAAATATATTTGCCAATCCAAATTTGGCTAACCACATCCAAGGCGTGGCCATTACCGACTCAATTTGTATTCCGCGCTCCTGCTGCTGCAGCACGAAGCCAAAAACTTTTGTGCCACCGGCTAGTAGCCCAATCCCAATTATGCTTGCGCTAATAATGGTTGCAACAATGATTGCTTGAAGTCTTTTTTTGAAAACTGCGATCATGGCCGCAAATAATGCAACGGGCCATATCTTGATCCAGCCAGCAATAGTAAATAGTGCGGCCGCTATCCCCGTGGAGTTTCTGTTTATAGCCACCAAGCCAAGAATTGCCAGAGCTGCACTCACTGAATCAATTCTTGAAACGGCTACGGGGCCTAAAAGCAACAGTGCTGCTATAAATGCCCAGCTGGCGTAGGTACCAGAAAACAGCCCACCGTTTCTTTCTCGACGAACCAAAAGCAAAACAGCTGCCGTGTTTAGCACAAAAACCACAGCCAGCCAGGAAACTTCGTAGCTAACTAAGTTGAGTGCACCAGCAATCCAAATTGGAACAAAAGCTAAAGCCGGATAAACCCAGTCGGTTACTAAGCCATAGACCCCAGTTCCGTTATCAACTTGGTATGCCCAATAGTCATAGAGACTCAGGTCGCCAAACGAGATGGCGTCTGGAAACAGCTTGCTGGCAGTCAGTGCCCAAAGGTGCACTAGAAAGGAGGCAGCCACCAATGAGCTCGTTCTCAAAATTGCGACCTGATTCACGCTGGTTCCCATGCCTGACAGGCTATCTAAGATAGGTGTAGTTGGCCTAAAGAAGGGGCATCATGACAAGTCTGCAGAAGGCACGTTTTGCAGTCTTTGCCTACTTCACGATTGCTGGAGCTGCAATGACTTTCTGGGCTGTGCACATTCCATATGTTGAAAACAAGCTGGATATCCCTCATTCGACTATTGGCGCATTACTTCTTGTTCTCGGCGCGGGAGCATTGTCAGCCAGTTTGATTGTTGGGCAGTTTATCGATCGAGTTGGTTCCAGAACTGCTACTTTTACCGCCGGTGTGTTTATGGCCGTAATGCTCTTCTTTCCAGGATTTGCTACCAATGAGATTTTTCTGGGGCTCTCGCTTTTTGGTTTGGGCTTTGGAATTGGAGCAACAGACATTTCTATGAACGCACATGCTGTCGAAGTCGAAAAAGCGTATGAAAGGCCAATTTTCTCTGCGTTTCACGCGATGTGGTCTTTCGGTGGCCTTATTGGCGCAACGCTAGGTGGGCTCGCTCTAGCAAACAACTTTGAAATGCCAGTAACACTTGCAATCGCAGGAATTGCGACACTAATTGTTGCCGTTTCAATGCGTGGCTGGTTGCTGCCAGATCAGCCAAACCAGCAGCGCGCTAATAAATCCAATCACGTAGACAAGAAAGCGAAGAAGCAAGAACTTAAAACTGCAAACACACAAAACCGAAAAGTTCTTGGATATGTTCTCTTCCTTGGGGCAATGGCTGGTGCAGCTGCCATTTCGGAAGGAACTGGTGTTGACTGGTCTGCGCTGCACCACGCAAGAATTTTAGGAACCACAGACGCTTTTGCTTCACTTGCTCTTGCGGTGTTTGCTGGCGCAATGGGAATTACCAGATTGGTGATTGACAAGTTGGTTGCGATTCGTGGACGTATTTTTGTTATTCGTTATGGATCGCTGGTATCTGCAGTTGGAACCAGTCTTGTCGTGATTTCTACCTCATCTCCAGTTGCACTTTTGGGATGGCTAATTGCAGGAGTTGGTATCGCAGGTGTGGTGCCGCAGCTATTTGCTTACTCTGCCGAAGTTGGAGAAGAATCTCACGCTGGAAGGAACATGGCCAAGGTGGTTGGAATCGCCTACGCGGGAATTCTTTCAGGACCAGCCATCATTGGGTTTTTGACAATAGTTGTTCCACTAAACATTGCTCTTGGGCTTGGCGTAGCACTGGGGCTCTTTACCGCGCTGGGTACCCTGTTGATTGAAAGAAGGAACGTAAGTGCCAAAGCTCTTTGAATCAATAAAGCTTCGTGACCTAGAAGTCAAAAACCGCATCTGGATTTCTCCGATGTGTCAGTACTCCTGCGAGAACAAAGATGGGGTTCCTGGCAGTTGGCATGAAGTGCATCTGGTTTCAAGAGCAGTCGGTGGTGCTGGCCTAATAATCGTCGAAGCATCTGGAGTAACCCCCGAAGGAAGAATCACTCCTTGGTGCACCGGAATCTGGAACGACGAGCAAGCTAAAGCTTGGAAGAAGATTGTTGATCTAGCTCACAGCCATGGTGCCAAGATGGCTATGCAGTTAGCGCACGCCGGACGCAAGGCGTCTAACCATCGCGAGGCCTCCGGTGTTGGATCAATCTCGCTGCCTGAGGGCGGTTGGGAAACTGTTTCTTCAACTAATCAAGCCTTCGGAGATTACGCTGCTCCAAGAAAACTTAGTGTTGCAGAAATTGGAAACCTAGTTGAGGCGTTTGGGCAGGCAGCTAAGCGTTCGGTGGAAGCAGGTTTTGATGCTGTTGAGATTCACGGTGCGCACGGCTACCTATTGCATCAATTTCTTTCTCCGCTAAGTAACGACCGAGATGATCAGTACGGTGGGTCGCTTGAAAATCGTGCACGCATGCTTATGGAAGTTATCGCCTCAATCAGAAACTCAGTTCCCGAAACAATGCCTGTTTTCCTGAGACTCTCGGCAACCGACTATGCCGAAGGTGGCTGGGACCAAGAGCAAACCGCAACGGTGTCTGAATGGGCAACAAAAGCGGGAGTAGATCTAATTGATGTTTCCAGTGGCGGAATCGTTACTGGTGTAAATATTCCATCGGGACCTGGTTACCAGGTTCCACTTGCTGAATATGTCGCAGATCGAATTTCAGAGCCAGTCAGTGCAGTAGGTCAGATCACAGATGCTCACCAAGCCGAAGAGATTTTGCAATCAGGAAAAGTCGATGTGATTTTGATTGCTAGAGCCTCCCTGAGAGACCCATACTGGCCGCTTAGAGCAGCAGCCGAATTAGGCGCTGAAGTGCAGTGGCCAGAGCAGTATTCCAGAGGTAAGTGGCCGGCCTAGGCCAAAGCTGCTCCTCCTTACCGCCTCGTCCCGAAAGCTATTGAGAGCGTAAGATATAGCTGTCATTCAAGCCAACAAAAATAGGGAGTTATTTCTGTGTCCGGTGAAGGATTGCAAGACGACTACGGAGCAAACTCGTGGTTAGTCGACGAAATGTACCAAAAATATCGTCAAAATCCCGACTCTGTAGACAAAGAATGGTGGCCCCTTCTTGAAAACTACAAACCCTCCGAAGCTTCAGCTTCCCCGGTAGCTCCCATTGCCTCCGCGCCGGTAGCAAGTCCCCCTCAAGTTTCTGACGCTACATCCTCCATTCCGGTAGTTGCAAAAACCACTCGCATCGAGGCCAAGCCTCAGCCAATCCCCGCTCAAGCTCCTGTTACCGAATCTATAAAAATCGTCGCCGAAGGCTCGGCCGATCAGGAGCAAGATGTAGTTTCACCACTAAAAGGCATGGCAAAAACTATCGCCACCAACATGGATCTTTCGCTTCAGGTTCCAACCGCAACAAGTGTTAGAACTTTGCCGGCAAAGCTGATGATTGACAACCGACTGGTTATCAACTCTCACCTTTCTCGCACCAGGGGTGGAAAGATTTCGTTCACACACATAATTGGTTTCGCAATTATCCAGGCGCTCAAGAAGTTCCCTTCCCAGAACGTTTACTACGACATCGTGGACGAAAAGCCTGTTGTGGTTCAGCCAGCAAATGTGAATTTTGGTTTAGCGATCGACATTCCAAAGCCAGATGGAACTAGAGCGCTATTAGTTCCAAACATCAAGCGTGCACAGCGTTTGAACTTTGCTGAGTTCTTGACCGCTTACGAAGACCTAGTTACCCGTGCAAGGTTGAACACTTTGACAGCTGGGGATTTCCAGGGAACGACCATTTCCCTTACTAACCCAGGTGGTATTGGTACCGTGCATTCGGTCCCGAGGCTCACCAAGAATCAAGGTTGCATCGTTGGTGCTGGAGCACTCGATTACCCGGCAGAATTCCAGGGCATGAGTGATGCCCAACTTGCAAAAATTGGAATCAGCAAAACCATAACTCTTACCTCCACATACGATCACCGTGTAATTCAAGGCGCTGGTAGCGGAGAGTTCCTAAAGATTGTTCACGGTTTGTTGCTGGGTGAAGAAGGTTTCTACGATCAGATTTTTGCTGACCTTCGAATTCCTTACGAACCTGTTCGTTGGGTTTCTGATTTTGAACGAGATGGTCTAGATGATCGTGAAAAAGCTACCCGAATCCAAGAGCTTATAAACGCCTATCGGGTACGTGGCCACCTGATGGCAGACACCGATCCACTGGAATACCGTCAGCGCACCCACCCTGACCTCGATGTTCTAAACCACGGTCTAAGCCTTTGGGATCTAGACCGCACCTTTAGAACTGCAGGCTTTAGTGGTCAGCAGAAGGCACAGTTTCGGGACATCCTCAAGATTCTTCGTGATTCCTACTGCCGCACAGTCGGTGTCGAATACATGCACATCCAAGACCCTGCTCAGCGCAAGTGGTTCCAGGAGAAACTAGAAACTACCTACGCCAAACCAACTCGGGAAGAGCAGCTTCGAATTCTAAGCAAGCTAAATGAAGCTGAAGCCTTTGAAACTTTTCTCCAAACCAAATTTGTTGGACAAAAGCGCTTCAGCCTCGAAGGTGGCGAGAGTACAATCGCCGCGTTAGATGAGATTCTCCAGTCAGCTGCTAACGCTGCAATCGATGAAGTCTGCATTGGTATGGCTCACCGCGGTCGTTTGAACGTTCTAACTAACATCGCTGGAAAAACTTACGGCCAGGTCTTCAAAGAGTTTGAAGGAAACACCGACACCAAAACCGTTCAAGGTTCGGGCGATGTTAAATATCACTTGGGTACCGAAGGTGTTTTCGAAAGTCTTGAGGGTAACAAGGTAAAAGTATCTCTTGCTGCAAACCCATCTCACCTCGAAGCCGTGAACCCAGTTCTTGAAGGTGTGGTTCGAGCGAAGCTGGATAGATTGAACACTATTCAAAAGGGCGAGTTTCCGGTGATTCCCGTTTTGATTCATGGTGACGCAGCATTTGCGGGCCAGGGTGTTGTTCCAGAAACTTTGAACATGGCACAGCTTCGCGGATACAAAACCGGTGGAACCATCCACTTGGTGATTAATAACCAAGTTGGTTTCACCACTCCTCCTTCAGAGTCAAGATCCACTGTCTACTCCACCGACTCTGCCAAGGCTATTCAGGCTCCGATTTTCCACGTAAACGGTGACGATCCAGAGGCAGTGGTGCGCGTAGCCAAACTAGCTTTCGAGTTCCGCATGGAATTCAAAAACGATGTTGTTATTGACCTCATCTGCTACCGCCGCAGGGGCCACAACGAGGGAGACGATCCTTCGATGACCCAGCCTCTGATGTATAACCTGATTGAAGCCAAGCGCTCAGTTAGAACCTTGTATCTAGAATCTCTAGTGGGTCGAGGTGACCTAACCCAAGGTGAGTTTGAGGCCGCCAACTCTGATTTCCAGCAGCGACTAGAGCAGGCTTTCGTTGATGTCCACGAAGCCATGGCCGCTCCAATTGAACTGATTCCAAGAAGAGTCGGTATTGGAACTACCGCCAGTGATGCTCCAGAACTTCTAAAGGCCACAGCTGTAGCCAAAGATGTTGTTGAGCTCATCGGAGATGCACACAGCAACACTCCTCCGGGCTTTACAGTTCACCCCAAACTTCAGCAGCTATTGACCAAGCGAGTAGAAATGAGCCGCGAAGGCGGTATCGACTGGGGCTTTGGAGAATTGCTGGCACTTGGCTCACTTGTTATAGAAGGCGTGCCGGTACGAATGGCTGGTCAAGACACCAGGCGTGGCACATTCGTTCAGCGTCACGCGGTATTCCACGACCGGGTTAACGGACAGGAATGGATTCCACTTCGTAACTTGATGCAGGGTCAGGCAAAGTTTTGGATCTATGACTCGTTGTTGAGCGAATACGCCGCCATGGGCTTTGAATATGGTTACTCGATTGAAAACAAAGAGGCACTTGTGCTTTGGGAAGCTCAGTTTGGTGACTTTGTAAACGGAGCACAAACTATCGTGGACGAATTCATTTCCTCTGCTGAGCAAAAGTGGAACCAGCCATCAAGCTTGGTTCTCTTGTTGCCACACGGCTACGAGGGCCAGGGGCCAGATCACTCCTCCGCGCGAATTGAGAGATTCTTGCAGCTGTGTGCTGAGAACAACATGACTGTTGCTCAACCAAGCACTCCAGCATCACACTTCCACCTGCTCCGTCGTCAGGCATACACCAGGCCTAGAAGACCACTAATTGTTTTCACACCGAAGTCCATGTTGCGCTTGAAAGCGGCATCATCTTCGGTGCAAGATTTCACTCAGGGCTCTTTCCAGCCAGTTATTCCAGACCAGCAGGGTCTAGATAACTCTGCAGTTCGCAGGGTTATCCTTTGCTCCGGCAAGGTTTACTGGGACCTAATGGCTGAGATTGAAAAGCGCGGCGAGAAAAGCATTGCTGTTGTTCGTATCGAGCAGCTCTACCCAACTCCGGTTGACGAGATCAAGGCTACCTACGCTCAGTATCCAAATGCGCAGTTGTTCTGGGTTCAGGACGAGCCAGCCAACCAAGGACCTTGGACCTACGTTGGATTGTTCTTGCCTAAGTACATGAATGGCCAGGTTGCTACCCTTGTGTCTCGTCCAGCCAGTGCTTCTCCTGCCACAGGCTCAGCCAAGCGTCACGCAGTTGAGCAAGCAGATCTTATAACCAGGGCGCTAGCTTTCTAGAAAATGGAAAACACCGAGCGGTTAGACACTCGCATCGTCATTCTTGGCGATGAGACCACAACTGCCATAGGTGACGTCAAAGCCATGGGTTGGGTTGGAAGGGTTATCGCAAGAACCCCGGTAGAAGATCCAATCATTGACATCTACAACGTTCCCTCCCCCGGGGAAACTAGTGCATCACTAGTTGAGCGTTGGAGCCAAGAAGTGCAGCGTCGCTTCCGCCCAGAAACCGACAACCGCTTGGTGATCGCGCTTGGTAATTCCGACGCCAGCGAAGGCATTTCCGTTTCCCGATCAAGACTGAATCTGGCAACAGTCGTCGATGAGGCTCGCAGAAGCGATATCTCGGTTTTTGTTGTTGGCCCTCCTCCAAGTTTCAACAAGGCGCTGAATTATGAGATTGAACACCTAGCCACCGGCTACGAAGATGTCTGCAATAGAAGAGGTGTTACCTTCGTAGACTTTTTCCACCCACTGGTTGATCACGAGGGATACAACTTAGAGCTCGAAGCATCGGCAAGAAACATGCCTGGTCAAACCGGCTATGGACTGATGGCTTGGCTGGTCCTGAACCGCGGTTGGTACCAGTGGTTAGGGCTTGAAGAGGGCGAAGAATAAAACTAAATTAGTTTCTAGGAAACTGAAAGGGTTTTTTATGTCTGCACTTAGGCAAAAGCTATCTGGGGGGACAAGAACCTCTATTGGGTCAGCGGATCAAGTTATTCAAGCACTCTTGAAATCTCCATCGGGACTTCCTGAGATTTATGATCTTTTTTTCGATCAAGACGCCGTCGTAGCAATGCGAGCTAGCTATGTAGCAATGAGGGTTGCAGAGCAATCTCCGGAGTCAGTTGCTCCTTTTGCCAAAGACCTCATAAAAAACTTAGCCAAATACTCTCAGCAGGAAGTCAGGTGGCATGTCCCCCAACTGTTCACACACATTGAGCTAACCAAGGCTCAAAGACAAAAGGCCTACGAGGTTTTTATGGACTGGGCAGAAACCGATAAAAGCAAAATTGTTGGCTATTACTGTCTTCAAACAGCTGCCGACTTTGCAGAATTAGATCAGAGTCTTCTGCAGGACTTTATCCCGCGTCTGAGAAAAGCAAATAAGACTGGTGCAAAATCTATCCAGAATCGCTGCAAGAAAATTGCTAGGCAGTTAGAGATCGCACTTTAGCGAGTGCTAATGGGATTGAATATCCTTAATTCTCGCTAGAACTTTTTCAGCAAGTTTCTTTGGTGGCTCTTCATCGCATGAGCGCTGAATAACTTGGTTTAGGTAAACCTCAAGGTCATATTCTTCCTCGCAGGAATCGCATAGCGCCAAGTGCGTAGTGATGTCTTTTTGCTGATCGGGCAGCAACTCGTTGTGCAGATATTCGTGGACCAGTGCTTTGGTCTCTTCACAGTCAAATTCCGCCATTAGTTCTGCTCCGTTTTTTGCGCTTGCTTGTCTGGTGATAAGTATCCCTGCTCGATCGCGTATTCAGCAAGCAGGATACGTAAAAGTTTTTTGCCTCGGTGTAGTCGACTCATTACTGTGCCGACGGGGGTGCCCATGATTTCTGCAATCTCGGAATAGGGCAGGCCATCAACAACTGCGTAGTAAACCACCATGCGAAATTCTTCCGGGATGGCCATCAGGCTGTCTCTAATGATGTCGGCTGGAAGGTGATCGAGTGCCTCTAGTTCGGCTGAGCGTGTGGTGGTAGCGGTAATCGATTCCGCAGCGCCAAGTTGCCAATCTTCCAAATCGTCCAGGCCGCCGCGAGATGGGTCCTTTTGCTGTTTGTTGTACTTATTGATGTGGGTGTTGGTCATGATTCGATAGAGCCAAGCCTTTAGGTTGGTACCTTGCTGATATTGACCCCAGGCCACGAATGCTTTGGCCATAGCCTCCTGAACTAGATCTTCGGCATCGGAAGGGTTTCTGGTCCAGCGCAATGCTGCACCGTATAGCTGAGGCATCAAAGGTAATGCCTGCTGCTCAAAGTCTCTGATTTTCAGCTCTGAGTCTGTGTTTTTTGAGCTGACCATAGCCTCAGAGTCTACCAATTGAGCCTCCTCGCAAAAGCTGGTGCTAACCATGGCCTAGGTCCTTCAGGTTGATAACTGATACTTTTAAAACCAATGACTGACAAAAGCTATTCCCGCCTATGGGCCGCGCCATTGGCGAAATCAGCAATCTCGGCCCAGATCAGCATCCCAGGCTCTAAATCCCTAACTAACCGTGAGTTGGTTCTCTCAGCCTTGGCTTCGGGTCCAAGTGAGATCCTGAACCCCTTGGATTCAAGAGATTCCAACCTGATGATCCAAGCGCTCAAGCAATTGGGCTCAGAAATTGAATCAACTCCGAATTCGCTCCGAATTACACCAAAGCCAATTTCTGGCCCAGCTCAGATTGATTGTGGGCTGGCTGGAACAGTGATGCGCTTTGTTCCTCCGGTTGCAGCTCTTGCCAAGGGTGAAATCTCTTTCGATGGAGATGTTGCAGCAAGATCAAGGCCTATGAAAACTACCGTTGACTCGCTTCGTGCCCTAGGTGTGGAAGTTTCTGGATCTGGTTTGCCATTTACGATTCATGGCACCGGTGAAGTTGTGGGTGGTGAGTTGTCTATCGACGCCTCAGAGTCTTCGCAGTTTGTATCAGGGTTACTGCTAGTTGCAGCAAGATTCAAAAATGGACTCACCTTGAACCACACAGCAAAAACTCTTCCTTCTATGCCGCACATAGACATGACCATTGAAACCCTCGCCAAGCGAGGAGTAAAGGTATCAAAACTTAGCGAAACTTCCTGGCGAATTGAGCCAGGAGAAATCTCTGGTCGCACCGTAGAGATTGAACCAGACTTATCAAACGCTGGACCGTTTATGGCAGCTGCACTCGTTGCCGGCGGAACAGTAACTATCGAGAACTGGCCTACTAGCACTACCCAGGTTGGAAACGATTTTGTCTCCTTGCTTGCACTCATGGGTGGGCAAGTCTCTCGAAACGGAACCGGGATGAGTGTTACTGGAACAGGTGAGATTAACGGCATTGAGATTGACTTGTCTTCTGCGGGTGAGCTCACGCCAGTAATTGCAGCTCTGGCGGCGCTCGCGAAATCTAAATCGTTTATTTCTGGCGTGGCACACCTTCGAGGTCACGAAACTAATCGACTAAAGGCCCTGGTCGATGAGATTAACTCCATCGGCGGCAAGGCAACCGAAACCCAAGACGGGCTAATCGTAGAACCAGCAGATCTTCGAGGTGGCCTTTGGAAAACCTATGGCGATCACCGAATGGCTACCGCTGGTGCCATCATTGGGCTTCGGGTTCCAGGCATTGAGATTGAAGACATCACGGTAACTTCCAAGACCATGCCCGGCTTTGAATTGCTGTGGAGCAAGATGCTTGGGGCTACTAGTTGAGTTGGCTGTATGAACCAGAGCCTGGAGCTCATGACCTAGACGAGTCTGATTTCAAGGCTCGTCCCAACCCCAAAGGTAATAAACCAAGGACCAAGATAAGACCCGATCACAGCGGAGCAGCACTTGGGATGCTTATTGGAATCGATAAGAATCGCTATCAAGTTTTGCTCCAAGAAGGTAACTACCAAGTCAACGCAACCCTCGCCAAGGAGCTTAGGAACAATGGTCCGGCGGTTGGAGACATTGTTTCTCTCGCGGGAGACACCTCCTCGGATGATGGTGCGCTTTCTCGAATTGTTCGAATCGAACCAAGAACTACTTTGCTTCGGCGTAGCGCCGATGATTCAGATCAGGTTGAAAGAGTAATTGTTGCCAATGCAACTCAGCTCATGATTGTGATTGCCGCAGCTAATCCAGAGCCTCGAACCCGATTGGTTGATCGTTACCTTGCCGCCGCATATGATGCCGGACTAAAGCCAATAATTTGTGTCACAAAAACTGACCTTGCTGATCCTTCGGAGTTTCTGGATAACTTCCAAGGCCTAAGTATTCCGATAATTCGAACAAGGTCGGATAGTTTTCAACTAAGCGAAGTGGTAGATCTTTTGGCTGGGCAAACAACCGTGCTGGTGGGTCACTCCGGTGTTGGTAAATCAACTTTGGTAAACGCGCTTTCTCCCGATGCTAATCGCGCAGTCGGAAGTGTGAACGCAGTTACCGGTCGCGGTCGTCAAACTTCGACTTCTGTTCGCGCGATAGCACTTGATGATGGTTGGATAATTGACACCCCAGGGATTCGTTCCTTTGGACTTGGGCACATCGACCCTAAGAACTTACTTCGGTCCTTCGAAGATCTTTGGGAAACTATTCGATCTTGCCCAAGGGGTTGCACTCATCTAATTGACTCACCAGATTGCGCCCTCGATGAGGCAGTTGCCGAAGGCGCGCTTGGGCCTCAGGGCGCTAGCCGGGTGGATTCTCTTCGAAGGCTGATGACTTCGCTAAGTTAGAAGTTCACCCCGAACCTGGAGAAACAGCCTCTTGCCCAAGATAAAGCCCCTGCACGGCAGAGTCCTTGCCCTGGTGGGCCTTTTATTGGTGGCGCTAAACCTTCGCACCGTAGTTTCCTCGCTTTCGCCGATCATCCCCTTTATTCGCGAGGACCTTGAGCTTTCGACCTTGGCGGTCTCCTTTTTAGGAATGCTGCCACCCCTTGGCTTTGCACTAAGTGGTCTTCTGGCACCAATGCTCACTCGACGAATCGGTTTGGAAGCTGCTTTGCTTGTGCTTCTTCTGATAATTGTTTTGGGGAACCTGGTTCGGGCTTTTTCTGGCGACTGGTCGCTTCTTAGCGTTGGAACATTTGTCGCCATTGTTGGAATGGGTATGGGGAACGTTTTACTTCCAGTTGTGGTGAGAAAATACTTCCCGGATCGAATCGGTTCTATGACTGCGCTTTATCTAACGATTGTTTCCATAAGCGCATTGACGCCACCTCTTATTGCTGTTCCGGTAGCGCAGGAGTTTGGATGGAGATTGGCGCTCGGTCAGTGGGCGGTAGTTGGCGCAATCGCGATGATTCCTTGGATATTTGCTTTGCGCTCAAACAAAATTGAAGAGCCGGTAGTTACCCAGACACTTTCTATTCCAGTTAGCGTTCGACACATAAAGATTTGGAAATCTCCAACGGCTGTTTCGATGGTCGTAATCTTTGCGGTGTCTTCACTAAATGGCTACGCCGCCTTTGCTTGGCTACCGCAGATTCTTATTGATGAGTCTGGCTCCACCCCGCTGGAAGCAGGAATTCTTTTGTCGGTGTATGCCGGAATGGGAATGCCGGCTGCGTTATTAATGCCAAGACTTGCAGTTAGATTCCCAAATCAAGCACCACTTATTTACCTAAGTGGAGTCTTGTTCTTTACCGGTTACGCGGGGCTTATCTTCTTGCCGGGAAACCTCTCTTGGATATGGGTAGTGCTCATTGGTTTGGGGCCGATTCTGTTTCCATTGAACTTGGCTTTGTTCAACATTCGGTCCCGGACCCAAGAAACGCTTCTTCGAATCTCCGGATTTGCCCAGGGCTTTGGTTATCTGGCTGCTGCCCTAGGTCCCCTGGTGCTTGGTGTGCTTCACGAGCTAACTGGCAACTGGACCAGCTCCCTGTGGTTTCTATTCCTGACCGCTATTCCGGCTATTTTTGCCGGGCGTGTCATAGCCAGGAAAAACACCATCGATCAGGAGCTGGAGCTTAGAAGTTAGGCTTGGGAAGGCCATAAATGCCAGTTTTTGGCAAATTTATTGCCATTACTGGGCATAAGTTGCCAGCTTTGCTGGTTGACCCTGTCTGTTGCCAATAAGACAAACGAAAGGTAAGGCTCTTGAAGATCTATGACGACATAACCCAGGTGTATGGAAATACGCCCTTGGTTCGAATCAACAAAATCATGGATGGCGCAGGAGCCGAAGTCCTTGCCAAGCTTGAGTTTTATAACCCAACCTCCACCGTTAAAGACCGTCTAGGTATCGCAATCATCGACGCGGCGGAGCGCTCTGGTCAGCTAAAGCCTGGTGACACCATCGTTGAGGCAACCAGCGGTAACACTGGAATCGCAATCGCGATGGTTGCCGCAGCCCGTGGTTACAAAGCCATTTTGACCATGCCTGAATCAGTTAGCCTCGAGCGCAGAACTCTGCTTCGCGCTTTTGGTGCAACATTGGTTCTTACCCCCGCGGCCGAAGGTATGACCGGTGCGGTTAGCAAATCAGAAGAGATCGGTAAAGAAACTGGAGCGGTTTTAGTTCGCCAATTTGAAAACGAAGCCAACCCAGAAATTCACCGTAAGACTACTGCGATGGAAATCTGGAACGACACCGACGGTGAAGTTGCCGCTTTAGTTTCTGGAGTTGGAACTGGTGGAACAATCACTGGAACCGGTCAGAGACTAAAAGAGCTAAACCCAAACATTAAAGTTTTTGCAGTTGAGCCTGCAGCATCACCTCTTCTATCCGGAGGTGTTGCAGGATCTCATCCGCTTCAGGGAATTGGTGCCAACTTCATTCCACCGATTCTTGACCGAAGCGTTTACGACGAGGTGATTGATGCGCCAAGCGACGAAGCCATCAAGTATGCAAGACGTGCTGGAACAGAGGAGGGGATTCTTGCTGGAATTTCTTCGGGAGCTGCCCTGTGGGCAGCTGCCCAGGTAGCCAAGCGTGAAGAGTTTAGGGGTAAGAAAGTTGTAGTTATCATTCCGTCCTTTGGAGAGCGTTACCTTTCAACTGTCTTGTATGCCGATCTAAAGGAAGAAAAGTAAAAGTTGTCCATTAAAGAAGACCTACAGGCAGGTATTGATCGCGATCCGGCGACCTCGAGCCGGCTAGAGCTATTTCTAACCTCGCCTGGCTTGCATGCCATTTGGATGCATCGCGTGGCCAACAAGATCTGGAAGCTAAAGCTTCGAATCCCAGCAAGAATGTTCTCCAACTGGGCCAAGTTTCTGACCGGCATTGAGATCCACCCGGGAGCAACAATTGGCCGCAGATTCGTGATCGATCACGGAATGGGAATCGTTATTGGGGAGACTTCAATAATCGGTGACGATGTCCTGATTTACCACGGAGTTACCCTAGGCGGTAAAGAGAACTCAGCGGTTGATCGTCACCCAATCATTGGCTCACATGTTGTTATCGGTGCGGGAGCCAAAGTTATTGGGCGCATCACAATAGGCGACAACTGTTATATCGGAGCCAATACGGTTGTCACAAAAAACGTTCCGGCTGGATCGACTGTTGTTGGGGAAACCGGCAGGGTTCTAAGTAAGAAAGAAGCTATCTCAGGACACTGGGTGTCTGACGAATACGTTATCTAGAAGAAGCTAAGTGATCTTCTAAGTGATCTAGGTAGCTTTCCATTCCATCTTTGGCAGCTTCTGCTTCCTCAGCGTCCATAGAGCCAAACTGAGAGAACCGAACCCAAGACTTATTGCCTCTGGCTTCAAAATCGATTTCGATAACATGGTGCGGCTGGTCGTCACCGCGCAGGTTAAACTCAAGTTCGTCTTGGGAGTAAAACATGGTGTGAACAAGCTTTTCTTGGAACTTCACTTCTGTGTATTTGCCCCAGAAGTAGGCGTTGAAACCATTTACTGATACGTCGATCGCTATGGCCCAATCTCCACCAATTACAGCATCGCTTGTCGCAGAGTTTGGGACGATTTCGAGAACTTGTGGGCTGTACCACTGCTGCAGTTGATCAGCTTCTACCCAAGCATTCCAAAGGGTGGCTAGTTCTACCGGGTATTCCCGTTCGACGAAATAGAGCGGAGTTTTCATTAGACGTTAAATCTAAACTCCACCACATCACCGTCTTGCATGATGTATTCCTTGCCCTCCATGCGAACCTTGCCCTTGGCCTTGGCTTCTGCCATAGATCCATTAGCGACCAGGTCATCGAAGGAAACGATTTCTGCCTTGATAAAGCCTTTTTGAAAGTCGGTGTGGATTACTCCCGCAGCCTGCGGTGCGCTCCAACCCTGCTTGATGGTCCAAGCTCTGGCTTCTTTTGGTCCTGCGGTTAGGTAGGTCTGAAGGCCAAGGGTTCTAAATCCAATGCGCGCTAGCTGATCAAGTCCGGACTCGTCTTGGCCCAAAGAAGCAAGCAGCTCGGCTGCTTCGGACTTCTCTAAATCAATTAGCTCGGACTCGACTTTGGCGTCTAGAAACACAGCCTCTGCTGGTGCGACAAGATCTGCCATAGCTTTTTTCTTGGCGGCATCGGTGAGAACTGCCTCATCAACATTGAATACATAAATGGTTGGCTTGGCGGTTAGTAGCCCCAGCTCCTTGATTGGTGAAAGATCTACCTTGGTCTTGGAAAGCGGGTTGCCAGCGTTCAATTCCGCGAGCGCCTGATCGATTGCTACCAAGGCTTCCGGCTCAGCTTTTTTTCCTTTAATTTCCTTTTCAATTCTTGGTCTTGCCTTTTCTAGAGTTTGCAAGTCCGCGAGCATCAGTTCGGTGTTTATGGTTTCAATATCATTTGATGGTTCGACCTTGCCATCCACGTGAATGACGTCCGAGTCGGAGAACCCTCTGACAACCTGGGCGATGGCATCTGCTTCGCGGATGTTGGCAAGGAACTGGTTACCAAGTCCTTCACCTTCAGATGCGCCTTTTACAATTCCTGCGATATCAACAAAGGACACCGGGGCAGAAAGAATCTTTTCGCTACCAAAAAGCTCTGCTAGTTTGGCAAGTCTCTCGTCTGGAAGGTTTACCACTCCAACGTTTGGCTCAATGGTGGCAAATGGGTAGTTAGCTGCCAGCACGTTGTTTTTAGTGAGTGCGTTGAAAAGAGTCGACTTGCCCACATTGGGTAGTCCTACGATTCCAATTGTTAGAGCCACGGGATACCACTCTACCTGTGGTTCGCAAGTGGCAGACTACTTCTATGCCCCTTGATTTCACAGCCATTGACTTTGAAACAGCCAATGGCTCACCCGCGAGTCCATGCGCAGTTGGTCTTATTCGGGTTCGTGACTCTAAACCGGTAGCAACTCTAGAACTACTGTTTCGACCTCCGGTCCCCCATGACTGGTTTAGTGAGGGGAACATCAGAGTGCATGGAATTACCCCCGCGATGGTTCAGGACGCCCCCGCGTACTCAGAAGTAATAAACCAAATGCTGGAATTCATCGATGAAGATCTGCTTGTTGCTCATAACGCCTCATTTGATATGGGTGTTTTGGCAGCTAGTGCCAAAGCCATCAATCACGAGCTTCCAAAGCTTCGATATGGCTGCTCACTGAAGATTGCCCGAAAGACTTACAACCTCGAAAGCTATCGGCTAAACGCGGTTGCCTATGCCATAGGTCATGAGGAATTTGAGCACCATAACGCGCTAGCCGATAGTGACGCATGTGCCCGAATTGTCATTCACGCTGCCCAAAGACATGGGGTCCAGGATCTTCCGGAACTCCTTGTGGCAACCAAGGTTCGCCTTGGATCGCTCTAGTGGCCTGGATTGTCGCCAGCTAATGGCATAGTTCTAAGCATGGAACTTATTTACTTGGGTATCGGCTTGGCCGTAGGTCTAGTTATTGGTGTGCTTATTGCCATGCTTCGATCAAAAGGGTCAACTGGCGATTCATCGCTAGCTATCAAACTCGCCTCGGCTGAGGCCACGGTTTCGGGCCTGACAGCCCAGTTGGAAACTGCTAACCGGGAACGAGTAGCCAGGGATGAGCGAGATCGTGAAGAAAACCGTCTGATCAAGGAACTAGCTCCAGTTAAAGATCGCTTGGAGCAAATGCAGCTATCGGTAGCCTCCCTCGAGAAGGAGCGAACCGAGCAGTTTGGAACTATTCAAGAGCAGCTCAAAAACGCAGTTAACTCCGACGAGCAACTTCGCAAGACCACGATGGCGTTATCGCAAGCGCTTTCTTCCAATTCCATTCGCGGAGTTTGGGGCGAGACGCAGCTTCGAAAACTCGTTGAGCTAGCAGGGCTAATCAAGCACGCTGACTTTAGCGAGCAGGCAACTTTTTCTACCGATAGTGGATCTGGAAGAGCTGACTTGATAATCAATCTTCCTGGTGGCAAGTCTTTGGCGATTGACTCTAAGGTGCCCTTTAATTCTTATCAGGAAGCTTCTGCTATTTCAGAGCACGCTGAAGGTGAAGACGCCAAGAGGCGACAGGAGCTAATCACTGCTCACGTGAAAGCTATGAAGATTCACATTGACGCGCTATCAAGTAAAGAGTATTGGACTGGATTAAACGCCAGTCCAGATTTTGTTATTGCTTTTGTGCCTTCTGAGTCTTTGCTATCTGCTGCCCTAGATGCAGATCCCGCGCTGTTGGAATATGCCTTCAAGAAAAATGTTGCGCTTGCTTCGCCGGTTAGCTTGTTCTCGGTTCTAAAAACCATCAACTACATTTGGCGGCAAAATGCCGATGAGAGTTCGGTTAGAAACATGATTCGACTTGGAAAAGAGCTCTATGATAGAGTTGGCAAGATTGCCGAGCACGCAGACAAGCTAGGCCGCTCGATTACCAACACCGTCAAGGACTACAACGTATTCGTATCCTCGCTAGAGACCAGGGTTCTGGTGACCGCCAGAAAACTTAACGATCTGGACGAGAATCAGCTCGGAACAGAGGAGATTTCCACTCCTACGCCAATCGAGGCTGGCCCCACTTCAATTACCGCGAGCGAGCTCCAGAAGGACTGATTTCCTAGACAATCTGTGACTTAAGAGCCTCTTTGTCTGGTTTGGTTATACTCGAAATCAAGCTCACAAAGGCGTTTGCAGCTCCAAAATCCCTGTTGGACAGCTTCATAGCTGGCTCCACTAATTGAATCCGCAAGGAGAAACTGCATGTCTGGAATGGCAACAAAGTCCCCGATTGTCACTCTGACGCCCGCTCCTACTTTGGATAGAACTTACACAGTGACAGACCTACATAGCGGTGCGGTTAACCGCGCAGATGCTGTTGGAGAAGAACTCGCGGGTAAAGGTATCAACGTTGCGAGAGCTCTTCACTTGGCCGGAATTCCAGCTCCTGCGGTTGTTCCAATTGGAAACGCCGAAAAAGGAATTTTGGAGCGCACCGGTTCTAAGAATTTTCTGGTGCCGCTGTGGATTGATGGCACCATTCGGGTTTCAACAACAATTCTTGAGCGCGGTGGCACCACAACCAAAATAAATGAAGCGCCAAAACCGCTGAGCTCAAAAGAATGGCAGCAAGTAATTGAACTGACGGAAAAAACCGTAATTGAAAACGAGGCTAAGTGGTTGGTTATCGCTGGAGCTTTGCCAATTGACGAATCAACTGGAACTTTTGTTGACCTTCATCCGATTTTTGAACGAATGGAAAAACTCGGCGTTCGAGTTGTTTTGGATACCAGCGGTGAGCCGCTTGCCTATTGGGTTCGTCAGGGAGAAGCTGCGATTCTGAAACCAAACGCTGAAGAGCTTGCATCTGCTGTTGGTAGAAACCTACTAACAAACGGTGATGTCATCGAGGCAGCTAGAGAACTTTGTTCACACGGTGTTGAGTGTGTGTTGGCCTCTTTGGGATCCGATGGCATGTTGGCCGTTACCAAATCTCGCGCCTGGGCAACCAGAACCGCACCGGTAAAAGTCATTAACACCGTCGGTGCTGGAGATGCGACCCTCGCTGGATTCCTAGCCGCAATAACCAATAATCCAATCGCCGAGGGTGAGCAGGATTTTGGGGTGGAGTTCAATGTTCCAGTGGGTGCCATGGCTGCGGTCCAATGGGGAGCTGTAAAGGTTTCCCAGCCCACCAGCGGGCTCGATCACATTGACAATCTTCCTGAGGTGTTCTTGACTGAGGATGTAGACCTGGCAGCACCGCTCAAAGAGCCAGCAATTCACAAGGAGAACTAAGCCATGCCAGTAGCAACCCCCGATGCCTATCTAGCAATGCTGGATCGGGCTAAGTCCCAGAAGTTTGCTTACCCGGCTATCAACGTTTCGTCTTCGGCTACCGCCATTGCTGCTTTGCAAGGTCTGCAACAGTGCGGCTCAGACGGAATATTGCAGGTCTCCACTGGTGGAGCCGAATACTTCTCCGGTTCGACCGTGAAGTCCATGGCAATTGGTGCTCAGGCAATGGCTGCCTTTGTTCGTGAAGTAGCAAAGGGATATGGAATCACTGTTGCGCTGCACACCGACCACTGCCCAAAGGGACATCTTGATGGATTTGTGCGCCCATTACTTGAGGTTTCTGCAGAGCGAGTGAAAAGTGGTCTTGATCCACTATTCAATTCCCACATGTGGGATGGTTCAGCGGTTCCACTAAAAGAGAACCTAGAAATTGCCAAAGAGCTTCTGGCAAAAACCACTGCGGTTGGATCGATTCTAGAAATCGAAGTTGGTGTTGTCGGTGGCGAAGAAGACGGAATTGAGGGTGGATCTGGAAAAGATCTTTTCACAACAGTAGAAGACGGCATGGCTACCGCCGAAGCACTGGGTCTTGGAGAAAACGGAAGATACCTAACTGCTCTTACTTTTGGAAACGTTCACGGTAGCTACAAGCCTGGAAGCGTCAAGCTCAAGCCAGAGCTGCTAGATGAAATCCAAAAAGCAGTTGGAGCCAAATACTCCAAGGATTTACCTTTTGACCTAGTGTTCCACGGCGGTTCTGGATCTACCGAAAAAGAGATTGCGGACGCGGTTAGCTTTGGTGTTATCAAGATGAACATCGACACCGACACCCAATACGCATTTACTCGCGCGGTTGCCGGACACGTCTTTGCAAACTACGACGGTGTGCTAAAAGTGGACGGCGAAGTGGGTAACAAGAAAGCTTATGACCCAAGAGCTTGGGGAAAGCTAGGAGAAGCTTCGATGGCGGCAAGGGTTACCCAAGCCGCTAACCAGTTGGGCTCTGCTGGAAAGTCACCGACTGCATAGTGCCGGAGCGTTCACCTTTTTACCAAAACGGCAACCCCAGATATAAGGGGAAGTTCAAAGAGTCAAAGATGCACGGCTACTGGGAGTTTTTCAGAAAAGACGGAACACTTATGCGTTCTGGAAGCTTCGACTTTGGGAAACAAATTGGCACTTGGACAACCTATGACCAGACTGGTCACCCTTATAAAGAAACTGAATTTGGCTCCTAGGAGCGCTTGACCTTGTTGCTAGTGTCCTGACCGGCTTGCTTTAGGTCTTTACGCAGTTCCTTTGGTAGCGAGAACTGAACATCTTCCTCAGCGGTTGTGATCTCAATTGGCTTTCCAAATTGACGCTTCTCAAGATACTCAAGCACTTCGTCCACAAGCTCCTCAGGCGCAGAGGCTCCAGAAGATACTCCTACGGTCTCGACGCCTTCGAACCACTCTTCCTTGATTTCACTCGCGTAATCAATTCGGTAGGCAGCTTTGGCTCCAGCTTCTAGTGCAACTTCTACCAGGCGAACTGTGTTGGATGAGTTAGCGGATCCAATAACCAAGACAAGATCAGACTCCGAGCCAACCTTCTTGATTGCAACTTGGCGGTTCTGGGTTGCGTAGCAGATGTCATCACTAGGAGGATTCTGCAAGGTTGGGAACTTCTCTCGAAGTTTCAAAACGGTTTCCATGGTTTCGTCTACTGACAAAGTTGTCTGGGACAGCCAAATAACTTTCTTAGGATCTTTAACCTTTGCGTTATCGATTCCCTCTTTGCCATCAACGAGCTGAACGTGATCTGGGGCTTCGCCGGCGGTACCTTCGACTTCTTCGTGACCTTCGTGACCGATCAATAAAATGTCGTATTCCTCGGCAGCAAATCTTTGAACCTCGCGGTGCACCTTTGTAACCAATGGGCAGGTTGCATCAATTGTGTTTAGCCCGCGCGCCTCAGAGGCTTTTACAACAGCCGGTGAAACTCCATGGGCGGAGAAAACAAGAGTTGAGCCTTCTGGAACTTCATCAACTTCGTCCACGAAAATTGCTCCACGCTTTTCCAGACCAGTAACCACGTGCTTGTTGTGCACGATTTCCTTGCGAACGTAGACCGGAGCTCCGTAGTGATCTAACGCCTTTTCGACGGCAATAACGGCTCTGTCCACTCCGGCGCAGTAACCCCTTGGGGCGGCTAAAAGCACGCGCTTTGAAGGGGTAATATTTATTTGGGTCACAGCTCAATCTTACGAGAGATAACTTAGCCACTTGAAGGAACAGTCATGTCAGAGGACGAACAGCAGCAATCCTCTGAATCAAGGGTGTCCAGTGAACTAAGCCCCTGGAGCGTATCCAATTTCACCAGCTCCTTGAAGGACTGGATAACAAAGCTCGGCAACGTCTGGGTTGAGGGCCAAATCTCTCAAATTAGCCCCAAAAAAGACGTCTTCTTCGGAGAGCTTCGAGACTTAGTAGCCGACAAGGGCTTTTCGATTCATTCCCGTAGACCAGATGTTCTAAACACGATCTCTGAGCTGGCTGCTGGGGACCGAGTTGTTGCCCTCGTGCACCCAGACTTCTGGGAACGCTCCGGTAAGACCAGCATGGATGTTCTGGCAATTAGAAAAGTTGGCCTAGGCGAATTACTTGAGCGAATCGAGCGTTTACGTCAACAGCTAATCAAAGAAGGCCTGACTCTCGCAGAAAGAAAACAGCCACTGCCTTTTCTTCCAAACTTGATTGGTTTGATAACCGGGGCCAACAGTGACGCCGAGAAAGACGTATTGCAAAACGCCAAGCTTCGCTGGCCAGAAGTTAGATTCAAGATCCAACACACTCCTGTTCAAGGAGATAAAGCCGCTGCTGAGATTATCAAGGCAATCCAAGCCCTCGACGCTGACAGTGAAGTTGATGTAATTATCCTTACCCGAGGTGGAGGGTCATTCCAAGATTTGCTGGTGTTCTCTGACGAGCAAGTTGTGAGAGCGGTCGCAAACTGTAAGACACCCATTGTTAGCGCCATCGGGCATGAAAACGACCGCCCGCTAACCGATGAAGTTGCTGACTTCCGAGCCTCCACTCCAACCGACGCTGCAAAAAATGTAGTTCCGGATGTTGTTGATGAACGTAAGAAGATTTCGATAGCGCTCGAAAGAATTGCGCTAAGGGTTGTGGGATATGTTCAGAACCAACTTGAGCTGATCCTAGGGATTAGAACAAGACCAGTTTTTGCCAATCCATTCACTATCGTGGACGAGCGAGCATTGAACATCACTCAATTGCTAACGACTTTGAAGTCACAAACTAAGAACTTTCTCGATAAAGAGCAGCTGCAAATTGCAGGACTTCGCGGTCAGGTTAGAGCGCTGTCCCCCAAACTAACCCTTGACCGAGGTTATGCGGTTGTTCGAAACCTCAAGGATGGATTGGTAACCGACCCCAAGAAGGTTTCCAAGGGTGAAAAGCTGAAGGTTACCCTCGCCGGGGGCGATCTCGGAGTCACGGCAGATTGAAAGTAGGCTAGAGACATAATGAGTGAAACCAATAAAGACATCGAAGCGATGAGCTACGAGCAAGCCCGTGACGAACTGGTCAAGGTAGTTGCTGAACTTGAAACCGGATCAGTCACGCTGGAAAAATCAATGCAGCTCTGGGAACGTGGCGAAGCCCTTGCCAATCGATGCGAGAAGTGGCTCTCTGGAGCAAGAGACCAACTGGAGAAAGTTTCTAAGGCTAAGAAAACTGGAGCCGAGTGAGCGATGCCGCGGCCAAGCGTCGTGCGCGCCAGACGCTTATAAATCTGCTTTTGTCCCTTGGGGCAACCATTGGCGTGATGCTAGTTCTAATTCTTGCTGTTCCCCGAGATGACTCCAACAGGGTTCAGGCCGTTGACTATCAAGAGGTTGCTTCTCAGGCAGCAAGCGAAGCGCCAGGAACTTTGTTAGTTCCGACTCTTCCAGTCGACTGGTATTCCAATGCCGCGCGCTATAGGTCTGTCGCCCAAGATGGAGTGGCAACTTGGTATGCAGGATTCGTTGGGCCAAATAGTGAATTCATTGCCATGACTCAAGGCTTTGATGTCAATCAAACTTGGATTCAAATACAGCTCGAAGCCAACAAACCCACTGGAGAAATTACTCTTGGTGATCAGTCCTGGATAATTTATGAAACCACCAAGACCAACACCCCCGCTAAGTCAAAGGACTTTCTGATGCTTCTGGAGTACCAGAACCACGCGGTCTTGGTTTACGGCGTGGCGCCACAACAGCAGTTGGAAGACTTTGCAACGCAGCTTTCTTTACTGATTGAAACGAACTAGCTCCCAGTTAGCACCCAAAGAGAGTAAATTAGGGACTGTAAAAGTAAGAAATTACTGAGTAAAGATCACACCAACTATCAAGTACCAGTTTTAGGCGGGACGGCAATGGAATTTCGAATTGAACACGACACCATGGGTGAGGTTAAAGTTCCTAAGGATGCCCTGTATTCTGCCCAGACCCAAAGAGCGGTAGAGAACTTCCCCATCTCGGGCTCGACTCTAGAAAAAGCTCACATCGCAGCTCTTGCACATATAAAAAAAGCGGCGGCTTTGGCTAATGCCTCACTTGGTGTCTTAGACCAGAGCATTGCCGATGCCATCGCCAAAAGCGCCGATGAAGTTATCGCCGGAAAACACGAGGGTGAGTTTCCAGTAGACATTTACCAAACCGGCTCGGGTACCAGCTCAAACATGAACATGAATGAGGTCCTAGCCACCCTAGCCTCGAAGCAGCTGGGCAAGCCAGTGCATCCAAACGATCATGTGAACGCATCGCAATCTTCAAACGACGTCTTTCCAACTTCGGTGCACCTAGCCGTAACCTCCGCTATCGTCACGGACCTATTGCCGGCGCTTGATTACCTGGCTGGAAAACTGGAAGCAAAAGCTAAGAGCTGGTCTCAGGTCGTCAAGGCTGGTCGCACACATCTCATGGACGCAACCCCTGTAACTTTAGGTCAAGAGTTCGGCGGTTACGCTGCTCAGATTAGATATGGCATCGAAAGAATTCAGGGAACCATAGCTCGCGTTGCTGAAGTTCCGCTCGGTGGCACAGCTGTTGGAACCGGAATCAACACCCCAAAGGGTTTCCCGCAAGAAGTAATCAAGCTTTTGGCTAAGGCCACTTCACTTCCAATTACCGAGGCTAGAGATCACTTTGAAGCTCAGGGCGCTAGAGATGCACTAGTCGAAGCGTCCGGTGCTCTTAGAGTTTTGGCGATTAGCCTAACCAAGATTAACAATGACTTGCGCTGGATGGGTTCTGGTCCAAACGCCGGTTTGGGAGAGCTTGCTATCCCGGACCTGCAACCAGGTTCTTCGATCATGCCAGGCAAGGTAAACCCCGTAATTCCAGAAGCAGTTTTGATGGTTTGCGCCAGGGTTATTGGAAACGATCAGACCGTGGCGTGGGCCGGTGCCAGCGGAAACTTCGAGCTAAATGTGGCAATTCCGGTGATGGGAAACTCGCTGCTTGAATCAATCAGACTATTGGCGAACGCTTCGAGGGTGCTCGCTGACAAAACAATTGAGGGCCTAGAAGCAAACAAGGATCGCGCACTTGCCTTGGCTGAGTCAAGCCCGGCAATCGTAACTCCTCTAAACAAGGTGATTGGCTACGAAGCAGCTGCAAAAATTGCTAAGCACTCGGTCGAAAAGTCCATCACAATTCGCGAGGCCGTTATTGACCTAGGTTTTGTTGAACGAGGCGAAATCAGCGAAGCTGATTTAGACAAAGCACTGAATGTGCTTTCTATGACCAAGCCCCCACAGTAATCGCACCAAAAAATCCAGCGATCAAATAAGGGCCCAGCGGCATAGATCCGCCGAGCTTTATCTTTCCCAGTGCCATAAGCAAAAGTGCCACTATCCCGGCTATCAAAAAGCTAATTAGCAAGGCGAGAACCGGAAGGAATGGCGAGTACCAACCAAGGGCCAAGGCCATTGCGGACATGAGTTTCACATCCCCCATGCCAAGTAATCCCAAACGATTTATACCCAAAGCAACCAAAAAGGTCACGATCATAGCCAGATTGGCAAAAAGCATGTTCCACCAGATACCGTTTGCAATTCCAGCAGCTATTTGCCCAAGCCACGTGATTGGGAATGCCGGCAATACGTACTTGTTCGGTAAGCGGAACTCCAGAATATCGGTCTTGGCTAGCGGCCAAGCAGTGAGAGCCAGGTAGCCAAGACCGAGTGCTGAAAATAACGAGGCAAGATTTTCGAACACCAGAGCAGAGTATTTTGAAACCTAAGCAAGGGTGAAAACTTATCCCCAGGCAAAACTTTTGGGCTTAGGCGCCGAAGCGGCGATGCCTTCTGGTGAAGGCACGAATGGCCCTAAGAAAGTCAACTTTCCTAAAGTCTGGCCAGAGTGCTTCCTCAAAATACAGCTCGGAATTACTTGATTGCCACAGCAAGAAGCCACTAAGGCGTTGCTCACCCGAAGTTCTAATGATTAGGTCTGGATCTGGCTGATCCGAGGTATAGAGGTGGGAGGCAATCAACTCAGGCGTTAGAGAGTCTGAAAGCTTGGATAAGTCATCCCCCGAAGCAATGGAGGATTGCACTATAGATCTCATGGCGTCGGTAATCTCTTGACGTCCTCCATAGCCAATTGCCAGATTCACTGTTGCGCCATCTGTGTTGGCGCTATCCGCCTCTGATTTCTCTAGGGAATCAAGGAAGTCTTTGGAAAGTGCAGTGCGATCTCCCATGACCCGGATTTTCCAATTTCCCCTGTTAACCATTTCCTTGGCTAGCTCTTCGAGAATTACAAAAAGGTCCTGCAGCTCCTGCTGGCTTCGCTGCTTAAGGTTTTCTGTAGAAAGAAGGTAGAGAGTTATGACCGGAACATTAAGCTCATCGCACCAGGAGAGAAAATCAAAAATCTTCTGAGCTCCGGCAACGTGTCCTGATTTAGCTTTTGAGCCATTGTTCTTATCAGCCCAACGTCTGTTGCCATCTAGCATGACTGCGATGTGTTTAGGGATGTTGTCTTTATCAAGCTGGCTCTCAAGGCGAGCTTCATAAATGCTGTAAACAGGATTTCGCACATTCCAAGGTTACCGCTTCAAAACCCATCTATTGTTGAACCATGGTCGAAAAGCAAAGCCCCGGGGAACCCATGCACTTGCCGCTGTCCGAAATAACCAAAAACGAAGAAGACCAAAAGCCATCTTGGCGCGGCTGGATCCACACTGGTGTTTTGCCGATAGCCGTTGCTGGCGGTGTGGTGCTTGTCGTATTGGCAGACGGGCTTACTGCAAAAATTGGGGCGGCAATTTTCTTTGCGAGCTCAATACTTCTATTTGGAACCAGTGCTATCTACCACCGCTTCAACTGGAAGCCCAAGGCCAAAAAGGCCCTCAAGAGATTTGACCACGCAAACATCTTCTTGCTTATCGCAGGTAGTTACACTCCCATTACTTTGCTTGCATTGCCGCAAGAGAAGGGCCTGTGGTTGATGGTTGCCATTTGGGTTACGGCCCTACTGGGTATTGGCTTTAGGGTTTTCTGGCTCGGAGCCCCCAGGTGGTTGTACGTGATTATCTACATCGTCATGGGTTGGGCGGCGGTTGTTTACCTGCCAGATTTTATCAACGTGAATCTAGCGATGATGGTTTTGATCCTTGCCGGCGGTCTGATGTACACACTTGGAGCGGTGTTCTACGCTCTCAAAAGACCCAACCCAGTTCCCGGGCACTTTGGCTTCCATGAAATCTTTCACAGCTTTACCGTGTTGGCATTTTTGTGCCACTGGAGTGCAGTTTTTATTATCTGCCTGAACCCAGTTCCGGGTTCATTTGCCTAACTAGTTTGAGCTGGGCGGAGTCTTACCGGCCTGCTCCTCTAAATCTAACTTCTGAACAATCTCTGCACGATAGCGAACTCTGCGAACCCTTCGGGTCATGTCAAAGATGATGAAGATTGCGGCGGCGGCCACTCCAAAGGTGGCTAAAAACCCCACTACCCCTGGGCTGTACCAGGTGTCATCAATAACAACGTCGCTGGGGGCCTCGGTGGCTAACCAAACTACTAATTGATTCATACCCTTAAGTATGAACCACAAACTTCAGTTAACCTTGATTAGTGAGTAAAAACATTGTCCAACAGCGCTACGGTCGCGATCGGCAAAAAAGCCGAGATCGAATTCTGGCTATTTCAATAGCAGCGGTTGCTCTTTCTTCTTTTCTAATCTGGGCAGTTTTTGTAGCCATTGATAATGCCAATCAGGTCACTCACAGAGATATCGCTTACGAAGTAATCGACGAGTACTCGACCAATGTGACCTTTGAGGTTTCCAGGAATCCTGGCCAGGCAGTTAGCTGTGATGTGACGGTTTTGAATCAGTCCTTTGCAATTGTTGGGTTCTTGACCGTGGATGTGGCAGCTTCGACTAGTCGTTCGACAGTGATTTCCAGCACTATTCGCACCACAGAACTGGGCGTCTCTGGCTTGGTTCAAGACTGCCGCTGAATTAGGCTAGAGAGATTATGTCTGAAACTAATGATGCCAGCTGGCTCACCCAGGAAGCCTACGATCGCCTGGCTGATGAGCTCGAGTACCTGCTAACTATTGCTCGCGGCGACATAGCCAAAAGAATTCAAGAGGCGCGCGAGGAAGGTGACCTAAAAGAAAATGGTGGTTACCACGCCGCCAAAGAAGAGCAGGGCAAGATTGAATCTCGAATCAACCGCTTGGAAGAAATACTGGCAACCGCTCAGGTCGGAGAAGCACCAAAGGCAGCCGGTATCGTCCAGCAGGGACTTGTAATCTCCGTTGAGCTAAATGGTTCTGAGAAGAAGTTCCTTCTAGGAAGTGCCGAAATCAGCGACGAAGACATTGAGGTTTACAGCCCAGATTCTCCAATTGGAAGTGCGATTATAGGCAAGAAAATTGGTGAGCAGCTAGATGTTCACTTGCCGAATGGAAAGACTATCCAGGTCAAAATTCTGGATGTCACTAACAGCTAGTCTTCTCTGGACGGTTGAACCTTTGGACGCAGCCCTGCCTTTTCCAAAGCCTTAACAACTTCCATACGGTGCTTGTGGCCGCTGGTCTCAACCGAAAGATTCAGCTCAACTTCACTAATTTGAAGTCCGTTTCCGTGGCGAGTGTGCAAAACCTCAATGACGTTGGCGTGTGCTCCCGCGATCACTTCTGCGGTAAGAGCAAGTTGACCAGGGCGGTCTGGAAGCATGACCGAGAAGTTGGTGTATCGATCAGAGGTTGATAAACCGTGGCGAATGACTCTTTGAAGAAGCAGCGGATCCATGTTTCCACCAGACAAGATAGCCACAGTTTTGCCTTTGGCCTTGGCTTTGCCGTTCATGAGAGCCGCTACGGCCACCGCTCCGGCCGGCTCGACAACCTGCTTAGATCTTTCAAGTAAAACAAGAATTGCCTTCGCGATATCGTTTTCGGAGACCGTTACTACTTTGTCGACGTACTTTTTGATTAGTTCAAATGGCACCCGCCCTGGCTTGGAAACGGCAATTCCATCGGCAATGGTCGGGGTGGTTTGAATTTCAGTCACCTTACCGGCCCGAAGAGATGCTGGGTAAGCGGCAGAGTGCTCTGACTGCACTCCGATAACTTTGATTTTTCTACCTTGAGCTGATGCTGCGAGCTTGGCCGCAACCGCAACGCCAGCAGCTAATCCTCCACCACCGATTGCCACCACAATTGTTGAAACATCTGGATGTTGCTGGAGAATTTCTAACCCAACGGTTCCCTGGCCCAGAACCACGTCGATGTGATCAAAGGGTGGGATAAAGATAGCACCAGTGTTTTTGGCTTCCTCTTGTGCTGCCTTGAGGCACTCGGCAAAAGTGCCACCCTGCTGAACAACTCGTGCTCCATAGTTTTTAGTTGCTTCGACCTTAGGAAGCGATGCTCCAATTGGCATGTAAACGGTGGCCTTTATTCCAAGTTTTTTTGCAGCTAAAGCAACGCCCTGCGAGTGGTTTCCCGCGGAGGCTGCAATAACTCCTTTTTTCTTTTCGACTGCGGTGAGGTGGCTCATCCTGTTGAATGCACCGCGCACCTTATATGCGCCAGTTCGCTGCAGGTTTTCACACTTTAGAAATACCTGCTGACCGACTAGGTCAGATAGAAACTTTGAGTGGAGAGTTGGGGTTTCAATTGCGACTTGCCTCACATTAGCAAGCGCGGTCTCAAAATCAGACAGCGAAGGCACTACCACTGGGGGTTGAGTAGTCATTGGCGCCTTTCGGGGGAAATTACCTAAGACCCAAGTTTAGTTAGATTTGCGGCTAGAACTTAGTGCCCATTGCCTGAATGCGTTCGATTCGCTTCGGAATCGGAGGGTGGGTAGAAAACAGTCTCTCGGTGAACCCAGGCTTAATTGGGTCGTTCATGAACATGTGAGCCATGGAAGCGCTTACCTTCTTCATTGGGCGGCCGTATTCGCCCAGCTTCTGGAGGGCGCTGGCTAAACCATCTGGGTACCGGGTGATCTCAACACCGGTGGCATCAGCTAGGAACTCCCGCTGACGCGAAACAGCGGCTGTGACAATTGGTCCAATAAACCAAGCGATAACGCTTGCTATAACGCCCACCAAAAGGAATATCGCTCCGGCATTGTCCCTGGATCTGTTGCCGCCTGCGAAAAACGCTGCTCTGATTGCAAAATCCGCCAGAATTCCAACCGCGCTGACTAGACCAAAGACGATGGTTGTCACTCGAATATCGTAATTTCTAATGTGAGCGAGCTCATGGGCCATAACTCCCTCTAGCTCGTTATCGTCCATGATCACGAGTAGTCCGGTGGTTGCCGCAACAATTGCGTGCTCAGGATCTCGTCCTGCCGCGAAAGCGTTAGGAGCAGGATCGTTGATGATGTAAACCTTGGGCATCGGAATACCTTCGGCAATCGAAAGATTCTCAACAGTGCGCCACAGCCTGGGGTTATCAGACTTCTGGATTTCAACAGCTCCAGTAAGTCCAATCGCTATCTTTCCGGCCATGTAGTACTGGAAAATTGTGTAAACCAAAACAAAGCCAACAACAAATAGTGAAGAGGATCCGTTACCGGAAGCTGTACCCCACCAAATTGACACCGCACTCAAGAGTGCGACAAACAACACAATGATGATTATTGTGTTGCGCTTATTGGCAGCGATTGCTGAATACATATTGCTTTTCTCTTTGGTTTAAAAGCTAGCTTTTGGTGGCTCTGCGATGCTTGCAGCATCGGCCACCTCAAAGAACTCGCGAGCTGGGAAACCAAGTCCCTTTGCAAAGAAGTTCTGTGGGAACTGCAACACCTTGGTGTTTAGCTCTCTTACGCCACCGTTATAGAAGCGTCTGGAAGCCATGATCTTGTCTTCGGTGTCGGTAAGTTCTGCTTGTAGCTGTAGAAAGTTCTGACTTGCCTGGAGCTGCGGATAAGCCTCGGCAACTGCAAACAATGACTTCAGTGCACCCTGCAGCATATTCTCTGCAGCGGCTGCCTGCTCCGGGTGAGCCAGCGCTTCTGGTGAAACGGTAGCTGCGCGAGCTTTGGTCACGTCTTCAAAGACTTTGCCCTCGTATGCTGCGTAACCTTTTACGGTTTCGATCAGATTAGGAATAAGGTCAGCGCGGCGCTTTAGTTGAACAGTGATGTCCGACCACGCTTCGTCAACGCGAACATTAAGCGCTACTAGAGCGTTGTAAGTAGACCAGAGCCAGATTCCAACAAGGACAACTAGACCTACCAGTACCAAAAGAGCAATATCCACGAAGATTCCTATCAGTTATGAAGTTTGTGCCTTACAAAAATGTTAGGTCAGAAAGCTCAAAAATTGGCTGTTAGCGCTAATCTCACAGAAAACTAAAAGGTGTGCCCCCGATGGGACTCGAACCCATACTGTGACGATTTTAAGTCGTCTGCCTCTGCCATTGGGCTACGGGGGCCTTGGAATCCAAGTTCTTCTAGATTTTTGGTCTAGAGGCCCAAGTTTCAAAGGCTAATCGAGGGTCCTTGCTAGCTGAAATAGACACAACATCGCGTCTTAGCAAGAAGTTGGCAATCCAGCCACCTAGAACCCGTATTTTTCTTTCCCACATCGGCATCGCAAGTACGTGGTAACCGCGGTGCATGAACCAGGCAAGCAACCCGGTGATCGCAAGCTTGCGGTACTGGAACACTCCGACTCCAATTCCAAGGCCGGCAACCGCACCCATGTTTCTGTGGAAGTAAGGTTTGATTCCCTCGCCACGCAAGTTTGCAACCAAGTTCTTAGCAAGTAGCTTTCCTTGACGAACGGCGTGCTGAGCGTTTGGAACGCAGAAGCCACCGACTCCATCTCCGGAAAGATCTGGAACGGCAGAGTTGTCCCCTGCTGTCCAAGCGTCAGGGACGATGTTCTCACCATCAACAATTCGAAGTGAAGTGTCAGCTTTTACTCGTCCTCTTTCATCAAGAGGCAAATCAGTGTTCTTGACAGCAGGGTTTGCCATAACTCCAGCGGTCCAAACGATGATGTCTGCTTCTACCTTGAGGCCATCAGAAAGCTCAATCAATCCACCTTCAGCAGATTGCAACTGAGTGTCCAGGTGCACCTTGGCGTTTCGATCCTGCAAATTCTTTACGACCCATTGGCTGGTTTTTAGAGAAACTTCTGGCATGACTCGGCTCATCGCCTCGACAAGATGGAACTGAACCTCGTCGAATGAAATGTTCTTGTAAAAGCGCAATAGATAGGTGGCCAAAGAAAGCATCTCGGCAAAGGCCTCAATGCCCGCGAACCCACCACCAACCACAATAAAGGTGAGAAGCTTTTGACGCTCCGCTCCAGCAGGCAAGCTGGCAGCTCGATCAAAGTTGGTAAGCAATCGGTTGCGAATCTCCATTGCCTCTTCGATTGTCTTCATACCAATTGCCAAATCTGCAACGCCAGGAATTGGGAAGGTTCTGGATACCGCTCCTGCGGTCACAACAATCTGGTCATACTCAATCTCGTAAGGTTCTAGGTTTGGGCTCGAAACCGTAACCTTCTTTTCCTTGTGATTGATAAAAGTTACTTTTCCGCCAACAATGCGGGTGCGCTTTAGGTGCCTGCGGTAGGAAACCAAGACGTGTCTTGGCTCAATGGATCCAGCGGCGACTTCTGGCAAGAACGGCTGATAGGTCATGTAAGGAAGCGGGTCAACAAGGGTAACCTCAGCTTCATTCTTACCAAGGTATTTTTCAAGCTTCTTTGCGGTGTAGAAACCGGCATAGCCGCCACCAACGATCAAGATTCTAGGCATTGAACTAATTTACTACTTTCGCTTTACTCTGTTTGGGCTGGGGCCTGGTGACCTAAAGGCAAAATACAAGAATGTTGCAAGAAGCCCTAGACCAGCATAGCCAGCAAGTGGCAGCCAATTGCTGATATCGGCGTACCAGGGCAACGAAGGTGCTGGTTCTTCAAAAGCAGTGAAGGGGGTTAGGGCTTTTATTGGACTCACAATCTCTCCTGGGTCCACTTCAACCTCGGCACTGGCTCGATAAAGATCAATCCACTGACTCAATGAACCCAAAGGATTTGAGGACACTGAAGGAATCTCGGCTAGTAGCGCTTGAGTTGGATTAATCACGCCATAACCGAAAGTAGTTGAATAGCCCTCGAAACCTTCTCTGGTTGCAGAGTTAATGACTCGATTGACTACGTTTGCTGCGTCCATGTCTGGGTACATGGAGCGAATCAGAGCTACCATTCCAGAAACAATAGGTGTGGCACCGCTGGTGCCAGACCACATTCGATACTCACCACCAGGAAATGCGCCAATGAGGTCTTCAGCTGGGGCGGATACACCAAGAGATAGTCCACTGGTTGAGAAATTCTCTGACGGTAGACCGTCTCGACCTAAACCAGCAACCGCAATTACACCGGGTATCGTTGCGGGTGCAGAGACCTCTTCGGTTCCATCAGCTCTGTTTCCAGCCGCGGCTACAATCACCACGTCGTTTTCAAATGCATATAAGAATGCTCGGTCCCAACTCTCGGGCCAGGTAACGGAATTCCTGGTGAGGGAAAGATTAATCACTTGTGCACCGTTATCTACTGCCCAGATAATCCCATCCGCAATCTGCGAATCGGTATCTAATCCCTCGATGCCGAAAGCTATTGAAACCGAAAGCAATTCGGCTTTTGGTGCGGTTCCAACTATTTGAGCATCACCACGACCGGCAGCAATAGAGGCAACCATGGTTCCGTGATAGCTGTTGCTGCCAACCGGTGTTTGACCATCACTTGATCCAAGCCCTGACATGTCTGTTCCACCTACTACCGCGCCTTGCAAGCTTGGGTGGGTGGAGTCAATTCCCGTATCGATAATTGCTATCTTGACGCCCTCACCCTGGCTTGACTCCCAGGCGCTTGTAAAGCCGTAGTTATCAATCCAGTACTGCTGGTCGCGAACCGAGTCTGCAATTGCCGCACTCGAAGGGCCGACCGTTAAAAGCACCGATGCTGCCAGTATTGCTAGTTTTCGCATACACACCTACTTGGTGACCAACTGCAGGCTTCTAGCGCTAGGTCGCCGATGATGTTTACCCCTGGGCCCTTGGCCAAAGAGTGTGCAACAAGTGAGTGTAGGCACTTAACTCGAGTTGGCATGCCTCCAGCAGAGATTCCTTCGATTTCTTCTACCAGACCAAGCTCGGCTCGGTCCGAAAGATAGCTCAGGTGTGCGCTTTGGTAATTCTTTGCAAGATCTTCATCCTGGGCCAATTGATCTTGAAGCTTGGTCATTAGCCCCTCGGCTTCGAGGGTAGAAACAGCGGACGTAGCAGCAGGCAAGGTCAGGTAATAAAGGGTTGGGAAAGGTGTGCCGTCTTCGAGCCTCGGTTTGGTTTGAACCACAATCGGATTGCCACATGCGCACCTTGCGGCAATAGCAACAATATCCCTGACAGGTCTACCGAGTTGCTTGCTTACTGAACCTAAGTCTTTTTCTGTTGCACTACTCAGTGGCACTGGTTGGTTCCTGGTTTGGTTCTTCCAGGCCCGCACGCAAAGTAGATTCTAAAAGTGCTTCTACCCAGTTCTTCTCGCTGGCCAAAACTTCAAGGCTAAATCCGCTGCTTTTTCTCTGCTCAGCAAGCATCGCACCAACAGTTCCAGAAGTATCGGAGAGGTCAATGCCCTCCGCGTCCATTACCAGGAAGCTAACTTCTCCCGGCATCACAAAATAGAGTCGATCTCTTGCTTGTGCACGGATGTAAACCTCGTCATCCCAACGAAGGCGTTCCTGCTGCATGCCTTCTAAATTCTCTTGAGCCTGTACTACAAGTGCTCGGTAGTCTGCTATTTGTCTTTGCTGCTCGTACCAAATCTGAATGCTTGGTGCCAGAGTAAACATCCCGATTAGGATTACCGCCAGCAGCGCTAGCGTGTAGCTATTTAGCCGACCGGTGATTCTCATTTATTGTCCTAGCGAAAGTTCTTGAAAGCCTTAGCTCCTGGGTAGTAAGCGGCATCGGCAAGTTCTTCTTCGATGCGAAGTAACTGGTTGTACTTAGCCACTCGCTCACTTCTAGCAGGGGCACCGGTCTTAATCTGACCGGCATTTGTAGCTACCGCTAGGTCGGCAATAAAGGTGTCTTCCGTCTCACCGGAACGGTGAGAAATAATTGCTGTCATTCCGTTGCTCTGAGCAAGTGCTACCGCATCAAGAGTCTCGGTCAAGGTACCAATTTGGTTCACCTTCACCAGAATGCTGTTTGCGGTTCCTTTATCAATTCCAGTTTGGAGTCTTGACGGGTTGGTAACAAAAAGGTCGTCTCCAACTAGCTGGACTTTGTCTCCAAGGCGCTTGGTCATAGCTGCCCAGCCGTCCCAGTCATTCTCGTCTAGTGGGTCCTCGATGGAAACTAGCGGGAAGGCAGCTACCAGGCCTTCGTAGTAAGTAATCATTTCTTCGGCAGAATGAGCTTTGCCTTCGAAGTGGTACTTACCGTCTTTGTAGAACTCGGTGGCAGCAACATCCAGCGCCATGGCGATGTCGGTTCCAACCTTGTAGCCGGCTTTTTCAATGGCTTCTGAAATTAATTCCAGCGCTGCGCGGTTCGTTGGAAGATCTGGAGCGAATCCACCTTCGTCACCTAAACCAGTTGAAAGGTTCTTGGACTGCAAAAGGGACTTTAGGCTATGGTAAACCTCGGTTCCCCACCTGAGCGCCTCTGAGAAAGTTGGTGCTCCAATTGGAACAATCATGAACTCCTGTACATCCACACCGTTGTCTGCGTGAGCTCCACCGTTCAAGATGTTCATCAGTGGAACCGGAAGTGTGTGAGCATTTGGTCCACCGAGGTATCGATAGAGGGGTAAGCCACTGCTGTCAGCTGCAGCTTTAGCAACCGCTAGCGAAACACCCAAAATTGCGTTAGCACCCAAGTTTGATTTGGTGTCGGTTCCATCAAGGGCGATAAGAGCGTTATCAACCAATCTCTGATCGGTGGCATCAAAATCAACCAGTGCTTCATCGATTTCTCCGATTACGCGAAGAACCGCTTTTTGAACACCCTTACCTAGAAATCTGGACTTGTCACCATCTCTTGATTCGTGTGCTTCGAACGCTCCGGTAGAGGCACCAGATGGAACTGCCGCGCGACCAAAAGAATCGTCATCTAGTAAAACTTCAACTTCAATAGTTGGGTTACCTCTAGAGTCGAGGATTTCGCGAGCACCGATGGCTTCGATAAGTGACAAGGGGTTTCTCCTTAGTTGTTCGGAATCATATTCCAATGTGATTATCAGTTGCCGCCGTTGGCACACTACTAGTTTAGTTTGACTGGCCCTAGCCTATGGGTTTGATTACAAGGCCCTTGAAGCCTTCAGTGGGCTTATCAAGGCTTGCAAAGGAAGAAAAACCCTGTAGCTTCAAGCTATCTAGCACGGTGTTCAACTTATTGGGCTTTGGCTCTAGCCTCACCTGGTAACCAGCTGCAATTGCCTGAGCTTGAGTAGCTAAGGCTTGCTGAAGATCTGAAGGTTCGAAAACCAAAACCAAGTTCTTGTTTCCTGATAATTCGGCAGCGACTAAATCGGCAACTCTTTCAAATCCCAGCGAGATTCCAACGGCTGCAACATCTTCGCCTAACCACTTGCCAACCATTCCGTCGTAGCGACCACCGCCACCAATTGAACTTCCAGATTCTGGGTGCTCAATTTCAAAAATGATTCCGGTGTAATAACCCATGCCCCGAACTAGCGTTGGATCAAAGCGGAGCTTGCCAGGGTGAACCAATTCAAGAGCTGCAAAGACCGCTTCCAGTTGCTGAGGAGCAGCTTGCTTACCAGCCAGACCCGAAAGCCAAGTCTTGGCTTTGGCTGCAACTTCGTCATCGAATCTTTCTTTGAGCTCAAGGCAGACTCCATCGATGCCAATCTTGTCTAGCTTGTCGATAGTGATCATCGCTCGAGAGTGGTCCTTAGCCGCAACACCAAGTTCTTGAATTGAGCGAGATAAAAGTTCGCGGTGGTTGACCCGGATAGTTGCAGTAGTGATTCCTAAAGCTGCAAGAGCGTGCAAACTCGCATTTAGGATTTCGATTTCGGCCAAAGAAGTATCGTCGCCAATTATGTCGATGTCGCACTGAACAAACTGGCGGTAGCGACCTTTTTGTGGTCGCTCGGCTCGCCATACCGGACCGGTTTGAATTGCCTTCAAAACCTTAGGAAGCTTTGACTGGTTGGTTGCATAGAACCTCGTCAAAGGAACAGTGAGGTCATATCTCAGTCCAAGATCAGAAAGCTGGTCAGCGCTTTGTCCCAGCGCTCCCTCTAGCTCTTCGCCTCTTTTGAGGACTCGAAATGCCAGGCTTTCGTTATCTCCACCATCACTGCTTGTGAGTCGTTCAATGTTTTCAAGGGCTGGAGTTTCGATTTCCTGAAAACCAAACGAGCGATAGCTAGCCAGGATCTTTCCAAGTAGCTCATCTCTGGTGGCTTTTTCGACCGGCAGAAAATCACGCATGCCACGAGGTGGGTTGATTTGCTGAGCCATATTTCCAGTCTGGCAGACCAGAGCAAAAAACTTGCGTTAGCAAGCTAGTGCTTTAACTACCTGCCTATTACCCCAGCGTCAAAGTCATCGCTTAGTTCAAACTGTCTGATCTCAACTTCTAACTCCCTGACGCTTTCGCGAAGTGCACGCTCCGCATCGAGACCCTTGGATTTCGCAGCCAATACCAAGGCTAGAAGCAAGGCTCCCAGTTGATCTTCATCGGCTAGCTCAATCGATTCTGGTTCCTCTGTTCCCAAAACTCCAAGAGATTGGGCTTTACCGATTACCTTGTCGGCAAGCATCAAAGAGGGCAAGGCTTTTGGAATACCATCGAGCACGCTTTCACGCTCAGGCTTCTCACGCTGTTTGTGGGCGTCCCAGTTCTGCATTACTTCTTCGCCACTGTTGGCTTTGTAGCGCTCGAGTTCTTCGGGTGTTCCGAATACGTGGGGGTGACGCCCTTTCATTTTCTTTGTGGAAAGCGCTGCAACGTCTTGAATGTTAAAGCTCTCCCCCAACGATCCAGACTGAGCAAGATCAGAATGGAAAATCACCTGGTATAAAACATCACCTAGTTCTTCCAGAATTTGCTCAGGGTTACCCGACTCAATTGCTTCGACCAGCTCATAGCTTTCTTCAATCAGGTACTTGGTAAGTGATTGATGAGTTTGCTCGGCATCCCAAGGGCAGCCACCTGGAGCTCGCAGTTTATTGGCTGTTGCAATCAGCTCATCGAGGTTAGTCATTTACTTCCACTTCCTTTTGAATTGCGGCTATGTCTTGGAAAACTCTGTGTGTGAAATCGATTAAGGCCTGGCTAGTCGAGATTGCAGCGTCTATCGCAGCAGGAATTGGAATCTGAAGAATTCTTGCCGATTGCAAATACTTTAGCCCCTGATAGCTTCGAGACAGCTTCACCTGAATAGATTCGGTCATCTCAACTGGCTGAATGCGCATCATGTTTGAAAGTAGATTCACATCTTTGAGTCCTAGCCGGTTGGCAATTTGCCGTAGCTCGGTCACAAGAATCAGGTTCTTCACTTGATCTGGTGCTGGACCATAGCGATCTTCTAATTCGGCGAGTATCGCCTGCAGTGTTTCCCTGGTTCCAGTTTCTCCAGATGCAGCCGATAGCTTGTGATATGCCTCGAGCCTAAGACGCTCACTGTCCAGGTAGGTGTGAGGAATGTGAGCATCAATAGGAATTTCAAGCTTAAGCTCCGCTGGGGAATCGATTTTGATTCCCTTGAAATCGGCCACTGCCTCACCAATCATTCGAAGATATAGATCAAAGCCGACTCCGGCGATATGACCAGACTGCTCCCCACCGAGTAAGTTCCCAGCACCACGAATCTCAAGATCCTTCAACGCCACCTGGATTCCAGCCCCCAGCTCATTGTTTTGGGCGATGGTGGCTAGGCGGTCATGTGATGTTTCACTGAGTGGCTTACTCGGGTCATAGAAGAAGTATGCGTAAGCACGTTCTCTGGAGCGTCCAACGCGACCTCTTATTTGATGCAACTGAGAGAGTCCAAAGTGTTCGGCTCGGTCAATGATCAAAGTGTTGGCATTAGGAATGTCGATTCCTGTTTCGATGATCGTGGTTGAAACCAAGATGTCAAACTTCTTCTCCCAGAAATCAACTACCACCTGCTCTAGTGCCGCCTCGGGCATTTGACCGTGGGCCACCGCGATTCTTGCTTCTGGAACTAACTTCGCGAGATCGTTAGCGGTTTTCTCGATTGTTGCAACCCTGTTGTGAACAAAGAACACTTGACCCTCGCGAATTAGCTCTCGCCTAATCGCTGCGGCTACCTGCTTCTCGCTATAGCCACCGATGAAGGTAAGAATCGGGTGGCGATCTTCTGGGGGTGTTGCCAGTGTGGACATCTCTCTTATTCCGGTAATTGCCATTTCCAGTGTTCTTGGAATTGGGGTCGCGCTCATGGCCAGAATATCAACGTTGGTTTTTAGAGCTTTGAGTTTTTCTTTGTGCTCAACTCCAAAGCGCTGTTCTTCATCGATGATTATCAATCCAAGGTTTCTAAACTTCACGCTGTCAGAAAGCAATCGGTGGGTTCCAATTACCATGTCCACCTCACCGGTTGCTAAACCAGCAATCGTTTCGCGAACTTCTTTAGCCGTTTGAAAACGAGATAGTGATTTCACGTTCACCGGAAAACCAGAGAATCGATCCATCACGGTATCGGTATGTTGCCTAGCGAGCAAAGTTGTTGGCACCAGCATGACAACTTGCTTGCCATCCTGGATGGCCTTGAAAGCTGCTCTGATGGCAACTTCTGTCTTGCCGTAACCTACGTCACCGGCTAGCAATCGGTCCATAGGAATTGGCTTTTCCATATCCGCTTTTACTTCTTCTATCGTGGTGAGCTGGTCTGGGGTCTCCTGGAAAGCAAAAGCCTCTTCAAGCTCATGCTGCCAAGGGGTGTCTGAGGCAAAGGCGTGGCCTACCGAATTCATTCTCGCCGAATAGAGTTTCACCAGATCAATGGCAATCTTTCGAACTGCCTTTCTGGCGTTACCTTTCGCACGCGCCCAATCGGAACCTCCGAGCTTTGAAATAACTGGCGCTTCCGCGCCAACATAGCGGGTGAGCATATCAAGCTGATCGGTTGGAACAAACAGGGTGTCTTCTGGGTAACCGCGCTTGGAGGAGGCGTATTCGATCAGCAAGTATTCCCTTTGGTGAACCATGGCTCCGATGCCGCTGGTTCTTTGAATCAGCTCCTTGAATCTGCCAATACCGTGAATCTCGTGAACCACGTAGTCACCGGACTTGAGAGTTAGTGGATCAACTGCTTGACCTCTCTTGACAGCAAGTTTCCTGGCCTGCGGAGCAGAGTATGAGCTCTTTGAGTAAAACTCAAGTTGAGTTAGCACTGTGAGCTTTGCAGCTTCTGAAACCAGACCCTTTCTTAGTTGAGACTGAATCAAGTAAACAGTGTTTGGTTTTGGTTCGTCAGGGATGGTTTCTGTGAGCACGGCGTTTGATCCAGCTTGAACAAGCACCTCTTTGAGTCTTTCGTTTGTGCCCAAGCCTTCTGATGAGATCACTACAAGGTGCTTCTGAGCAAGTTGATCCAATACCCACTCAAGGGCTGAGGCTTCGAGACCTTTAAAGTTTGGAACTTCTAAAATTCCTAGATTCACAACTTCCTCGGAATCAAGCCCGAACGGCGAGATAGTAATTACCTGAAACTCGGAAAACTTTTGAGTGAAGCTAACAAAGTCAATGAAGCCACCACCGGAAAGATCGATTGGTGCCGATGCGCCATCCATCGCTGCGTCCCAAGCAGCGTGCAAAAACTCTTCGTTGGTTTCTACCAGGCTGGCTGCCCTAGCTGCCGCCTTCTCCGGAGATAACACAACAACCGAAAGGCTCTTTGGTAGGTAGTCAAAGATTGAGACCATGCCATCAGCTAGTGCCGGGGCTAGCGATTCCATGCCCTCAACCGGAATACCCAACGAGATTTTCTCTAGCATCGCTGCAAGGTTTGGAAACTCGTGCATCATTTCTCGAGCTTTGGAAGCCACGTTTGGTGTGATCACCAGCTCACGAGCGGGAAACAGTGTGACCGATTCAAGTTTGACCGCAGATGATCTCTGGTCCGAAACTGAGAACTCTCGGATCTCTTCTAGCTCGTCACCGAAAAACTCCAGTCGCGCTGCGTGCTCCGCGGTGGTTGGAAAGATGTCAAGAATTCCACCTCGCACAGCAAACTCTCCACGCTTGGAGACCATGTCAACTCTTTGGTAGGCCTGCTCGACAAGCTTCAACGAAAGTTCGGGCAATAGGTACTCTTTGCCAGCTACCAGTTCGAGAGGTGGAAACTTATCAAGCCCTGCCACCACGGGTTGAATTGCTGCTCGTATGGAGACGATGAGGTAAACAGGATTTTTTGGCTTTTCTTTGTTTATCTGAGAAAGCCGATTAATTGCTTGAAGGCGCTGACCAACTGTTTCAGGGCTAGGGCTCAATCTTTCATGCGGAAGTGTCTCCCACGAGGGGAACAGTAGTATTTCACTTTCTGGTTCTAGAAACTTAAGATCTCTTTCTAGATCTTCGGCTTCGCGACCGGTGGCGACGATTATCAACTGCAGAGATGGGGTGGCTTCTTGCAGTTCCGTAATCAAACTGAGAACAAAAGGGTTGGCAGCTTGCGGTGCGACTATTTCAATTCGCTTGTTTTTGAGTGTTGATTGAAGTTTTGCAACCGGGTAGCCCTGGCCCAGGCGCGCGACTAGGCCGTGATTTAGCACAAGACCTAGTGTAAGCGCGGACTAGTCAGCTGGTGAATGGTATTTATCTTGGGCCGAAACTAGGCCGTTGCCCACAATTTCTTCCACGGCATCGGCTGCTATTTCTAGTGTGGTCTTGAATTCAGCCAGGTCACTCGCGGAGAAATTCTTTAGTACGTAATCAGCCGCATCCATTGATCCGGGAGGTCTGCCGATACCCAGTCGCACCCGAATGAAATCTTTCGAGTCGATAGCCGAAATGATGTCTCTGAGTCCGTTGTGCCCACCATGCCCACCACCGAGCTTTAAGCGAAAAGTTGTTGGGGGGATATCTAGTTCATCGTGAACCACGATTAGGTTCTCAGGCTCAATTTTGTAAAAGCTCATCAGTGAGGATGTTGGGCCACCCGATAAGTTCATGTAGGAAAGCGGTTTTGCCAAAATCAGCTTTGGCCCACCAATGATTTTTGCCTCAGCCACCAGGGCGTTGGACTTATGTGCTTTGAAAGATTCACCGTGCCTAGCAGCCAAAACATCCAATAGGACCTGGCCGACGTTATGTCGATTAAGTGCATAGTTGGGCCCGGGGTTCCCGAGCCCAACTACTAAAAAGGTGTTACTCAGCTTTGGCTTCCGGTGCTTTAGCGTCAGCAGCCGGTGCAGCAGCTTCTGCTGCCACAGGCTCTTCGTTCTTGCCAGCTGCTGTGATGATAACCGAAGCGATTAGAGCCTCTGGTTCTAGATCAAGCTTTGCTCCAGCAGGAATCTTGATGTCCTTAGCCATTAGGTGGAATCCTGCGCCTTCTTTATTGAACACAGCCTCTACGTACTCAGGGATCGTAGTTGCATCAACTTCAAGCTTTAGGGTCTTGTGCTCTAGATCGATTGTTGTTCCAGAAAGTGATTCACCGACGATGTGCACTGGTACCTCAACGTGAACTCGCTCACCCTTCTTGATTTCAAGCAAGTCGATGTGTTCGATTACCTGAGTAACAACATCTTTAGTTGCAGATTTCACCAAAACCAACTGAGCTGATCCTGCTATGTCTAGGTCGATAAGGGCGTTCTTGTGACGAAGCACCAAAGCGATCTCATGCGCAGGCAAAGTGATGTGTCTTGGATCGGATCCGTGTCCGTAGATTACCGCTGGAGTTTTTCCTGCGGCGCGAAGCTTGCGAGCAGCGCCTTTACCAAAGTTGGTACGGAGCTCTGCTACTAGTTTGTTTTCTGCCATGTTGAGTTTCCTTAATGTTTAGGCAAGTCCAATAAGGACCTGTTGAATCTTTTTCTACTCAAGCGTTTGACGCGAGGATCTGGGAAGTTGCCCTAAGAACCCCGTCGATTACGGTTTCTAAAAGAAACCCTCGCCGTTGTTATCTCTAACTTTAGCCGCCCGCAGGGCGAGAATCAAACCCTAGGATTGGCCAGGAAACAGTGAAGTAACCGAGTCTTCGCCAAAAACAGCTCTAATCGCTTTTGAAATTAATGGGGCAATTGACAAGACGGTTAGCTTCGCAAATTCCTTCTCTGGAGGAATTGGCAAGGTGTTGGTCACAATCACATGATCAATTGCATCATCCGATAGACGCTCAACCGCAGTGCCCGAGAAGACCGCGTGGGTGGCTGCAACGATAACGGTCTTGGCACCATTGGCCTTTAGGGCCTGGGCGGCAGCCACAATGGTGCCTCCGGTGTCGACCATGTCATCAACCAGTACGCAGGTTCGGCCCTCTACTTCACCCACCAGCTCGTGGACTGAGATTTTGTTTGGAACATTTGGATCGCGACGCTTGTGAATAATGGCAAGCGGTGCTCCGAGGCGATCTGCCCAGATGTCGGCAACCCTTACGCGACCAGAATCAGGAGAAACCACAGTTAGCGGATCCTTGCCCCACTTTTCTTTCACATAATCAGCAAGCATTGGAAGTCCCCAAAGGTGATCTACTGGTCCATCAAAGAAGCCTTGGATTTGTGGGCTGTGTAAATCAACAGACATCACGCGGTCGGCACCAGCGACCTTGAACAAATCAGTTACCAATCTTGCCGAGATTGGTTCGCGACCCTTGTGCTTTTTGTCTTGTCTCGCGTAAGGAAAAAATGGCGCAACAACTGTAATTCTTTTCGCGCTGGCTCTTTTTAGAGCATCAACCATAAGAAGCTGCTCCATTAGCCAGTGATTGATAGGAGCGGGGTGAGATTGAATAACGAAGGCGTCTACGCCTCTGACGCTTTCTTCGAAGCGAACAAATGTTTCGCCATTTGCAAAATCGTAAGCGGTAGTAGGAACAAGTTTGGTTCCCAGTAGGTTTGCAACTTCCTCTGCGAGGGCGGGGTGAGCTCGACCGCTAACCAGAGCCAGCCTTTTTTCTCCAGAGGTCTTAATGGTCAACTGCGGGCTCCCGATTTCTATTTGTCGTTGCTTTTTGCGGCTGCTTCAGAAGATTTTGTACCTGGTCTTTTCGAAATAACCCAGTCAGCTATGTTTCGCTGTGGTGCAACATTCATTCCAAGATCTCCAGGTGCTACGTCTTTTCTTACTACTGTTCCGGCAGCGGTATACGCTCCATCTCCAATCGTAATGGGCGCCACAAAAACGTTGTGCGAGCCCGATCGAACGTGTGAGCCAATCTTTGAGCTGCTCTTTTTCACACCGTCGTAGTTGGCAAAGATGGTGCCGGCACCGATGTTGGAGTACTCGCCAATCTCGGCATCCCCCACATAAGAAAGGTGCGGGACCTTTGAGCCACGGCCTATCTGGGCGTTCTTGGTCTCAACGAAGGAGCCAATCTTGCCTTCAGGACCTAGGTTGGTGCCCTTGCGAAGGTAGGAGAACGGCCCGACCTTGGCGCTTTCCTGGACAGTGCTGCTTTCAATAACTACGTCGGGGCCAATCTCGGCCATCGGCCCAATCTTGGTTGCTCCTCGAATATGTGTTCCAGGGTGCAAGATTGCATCCTGGCCAATTGAAACCTCAACATCAATCCAGGTGGTGTCAGGATCCAAGATGGTGACTCCAGCAAGCTGCCAACCGCGACAAATACGTGCGTTTAGCTCTTTTGCTACTTCTGAAAGCTGAGTGCGGTCATTGATGCCGTGAACCAACCAGTTGTCAGCGACGATCTGGGCGACGACAGTGTGATTGTCCTCGACAATAAGTGCCGCGACATCCGTTAGGTACTTCTCACCCTGAGCGTTGTGGGAATCAAGATGGGACAATCCTTGCCTTAGGTGAGCCACGTCAAAGACATATACTCCGGCGTTGATTTCCTTGATTGCGGCTTCTTCTTCTGAAGCATCGAGCTGCTCAACTATTTTGGCGACGTTGCCTTCTTTGGATCGAATGATTCGGCCGTATCCGGAAGGGTCATCAACAATCGCGGTCAAAATAGTTGCCGATGCTTTGCTCGAGCGATGTGAATCTACAAGTGCGCTTAGGGTATCTAGATCCATAAGCGGAACGTCACCGCTTACAACCAATACGTCTCCATCAAAGTCGCTTGGAATTTTTGCGAGACTAACTTCGACTGCACGACCGGTTCCGGCGATGTCATCTTGCTCGACGAGAATGGCTTTTGGGAAACTAGCGCCGAGATACTCGGAGAGAAGTTCCTTCTTGTGACGCAACACAACATAGACACCCTCGGACTCCAAGGCTGAAACGGTGGAAACAACATGTCCCAAGAGCGGCTTGCCGGCTAGTTCATGCATGACTTTCGGGGTGTTGGAAACCATCCTGGTTCCATTACCTGCCGCCAGCACTACGCAAGCTAGTTGCCTAGTAGACATCTTCATCTCCCGATCGCTTCAATTGTGCTCCGCCCTCAGGATTCGAACCTGAACTAAACGGCTCCAAAGGCCGCCGTGCTGCCGTTACACTAGGGCGGATCGTAACCCGAAGCACTGATTACTTAGCAAGTCTGCCAGAAATCAGCTATCCCTAGTCGCTTTGTGCCTTCAATCTAGGCAATTCAGGGCCTTTAGGGCCGAAATTCGGGACCTTAGTCTTCTAGCAAAGTACCAAGCACGTAGTTATGAGGTCCGGAAATAGCGTTGTCCTTTTCTGCCGTACTCAACACAACTAGCCACTTGCCCACTCCGGTTGAAACCGCAGCTGGATCTAGGTAGTTCTTTTCAGCATCTTCCAATAATGGAGTTGGGTCAATGTCCCAGGAAATTCCATCCGTTGATTTGGCCACATAGATTTTCTGGGGCAGTCTGGCGGGGGTTGTCGAAAGAAGTAACACCCAGTCGTTGGCATCTGTTCGAAGCATGAATGGGTCAACGTAACCACCGGAAATCACAAAACCATCATTTGCTGTGTAAGTGATTCCGTCGGTTGAGTTTGCTGTTCTTAGAACCTCTGAGTTTTGACCTTCAACCATGTCCACCCACATCATTTGGTATGTACCATCTGGAGTTATGTAGGTTTCTGGAACACCCCATG
>JBIIXB010000003.1:0-119269 GCA_044338605.1 Rhodoluna sp.
GATAACCCTCGAGAAGCTAACTTCTTTGCACGGTATGGGTAAGTCGGCAATTGCCAGGCTGAAAGTTGTCATGAATGGCAAGAAGATCAAGTTTCTTCCCTAGTTAAAACTGACCCGCTGGGCCAGGGCCCAAAACAAGTAAAGTTGTTTTATCGAGCGGAGATAAATTGGCTAAATCGGTAAAGCTTGGGGTAATTCCAGGCGATGGCATAGGTCCAGAGGTTATTCGCCATGCCGTGGCTGCCCTAGATCTAGCTGCTCCGAGAGTAAATTTTGAAAAAACCGATTTCAACTTTGGTGCAAGAAGATACCTTGCAACAGGGACCATCATCACCGAAGCTGAAATGGAATCCCTCGCGAGCCAAGATGTGCTTTTGCTTGGAGCCATCGGAGATCCGAATGTTCCTTCCGGAATCTTGGAGCGAGGACTACTGCTAAAGCTGCGCTTTGGTTTTGATCACTATGTGAACCTGCGTCCAACCAAGTTATACCCAGGTGTTGCTTCCAAGCTTGCAGATCCAGGCGAGGTCGACTTCGTTGTTGTTCGCGAGGGTACCGAAGGTCCTTATGTTGGTACCGGTGGATCAATTCGCCAAGGAACCCCGGAAGAGGTCGCCAACGAGGTTTCTGTGAACACCGCTTACGGAGTTGAACGGGTAGTTCGCTACGCTTTCAAGCTGGCAGCTTCAAGAACCAGGAAAAAGCTAACTTTGGTACACAAGCACAACGTGCTTGTTCACTCCGGTGCGCTATACCAGCGCATTGTTAAAGAAGTGGCCAAGGAATATCCAAACGTGGATCACGACTATTTACATGTCGATGCAGCAACGATTTTTATGGTTACCGAGCCATCGAGATTTGATGTCATCGTCACCGATAACTTGTTCGGCGACATTTTGACTGACCTTGCTGCTGCTATCAGTGGCGGTATTGGCTTGGCGGCAAGTGGAAACTTGAACCCAAGCGGTAAGTTCCCGTCGATGTTTGAGCCGGTTCACGGCTCAGCACCTGATATTGCAGGTAAAGCTCTTGCTGACCCAACTGCGGCAATCGCATCGGCTGCGATGCTACTTCGTCACATCGAAGAAGAAGATGCTGCCAACAAGCTCGAGTCGGCAATCGCCAAGCATTTGGCAAAGTCAGCAACTGGATTATCGACCGATCAAATCGCTAGAAGCATCTTCGAGGGGTTGTAGAGATGAACATAACTTTCGAGCAGATCAAAAACCCAAACCCAGTTTCTAAAGCTGATCGCGATGCGATCATCGCTAACCCAACTTTTGGCACTCACTTCACCGATCACCAGGTAGTTGTGGTTTGGGAAAAAGACAAGGGTTGGCACTCCGCTCGAGTGGAGCCATATGGCCCAATCATGATGGACCCATCCAGTGCTGTTTTGCACTACGGCCAGGAAATCTTTGAAGGTATCAAGGCGTATCGCCACGACGATGGATCGATTTGGACCTTTAGGCCGCAAGAAAACGCGGCAAGATTGCAGCGCTCGGCCAAGCGCATGGCGCTTCCAGAATTACCAACTGAAGTCTTCATTGAATCCTTGCGGCAGCTAATTGCCGTCGATGGCGATTGGGTTCCAGCGCCTGAGAACGAAAAGACTTTGTATTTCCGTCCTTTTGAGATTGCAGCTGAAAACTTCCTTGGAGTTCGAGCAGCCCACCGCGCTGAGTATCGAGTAATTGCTAGCCCGGTTGGTCCTTACTTCACTGGCGGAGTCAAGCCGGTTTCGATTTGGATTGCACTTGATTCAGCGCGTGCTGGAAAGCACGGAACCGGTGAAGCCAAGACCGGTGGCAACTACGCGGCTTCATTGATGGCTCAAAACGAGGGCTATGAAAACGGCTGTTCTCAGGTTATGTTCCTGGATGCTGAAACTGGAACATACATCGAAGAACTGGGTGGCATGAACTTGTTCTTTGTGTTTGCTGATGGCAAGGTAATGACTCCAGGACTCGATGGAACTATTCTTCGGGGCATTACTAGGAACTCGATTATCACCTTGCTCAAAGATAGAGGCCATGAGGTTATAGAGCGCAAGATCACGCTGGATGAAATTCGTGAGGGAGTAAACAACGGCTCGATAACCGAGATCTTTGCCTGCGGCACAGCAGCCGTTATAACCCCGATTGGGTTACTCAAGTCCAAGAACGAAGAAATTGGCAAGGCTGACAGTGAGCCTGGCAAGCTAACCGTTTCCCTAAGAGAGCAGCTAACTGGCATTCAGTACGGGCGGGTGGAAGACAAACACGGTTGGATGTATAGGCTGTCAGAGTGAAGGTAGCCAGATTCTCTAACGGTGCTGAGCCCAGATTTGGGATCGTCGACGGGCCAGAACTTGTAGTTCTAAAAGGTCACCCACTGGTTGCGGGTTACCAAACTACCAATGAGCGAATTCCTCTTAAAGAAGTAAAACTTCTAGCCCCCACTATCCCTTCCAAGATTGTTTGCATTGGCAAAAACTTTGCCGATCACGCTGCCGAGATTGGCGAAGAAGCAACGGTCGAACCGCTAATTTTCTTCAAGCCTTCGAGTGCGATTATTGGTCACGGCGATGCCATTGTTATTCCATCCCAGAGCAAGCAAGTTGAGCTGGAGGCTGAACTTTGCCTAGTTATTGGCAAGCTTGCCAAGAACGTAAGCGTTGATAAGGCTCTGGAGTATCTCTGGGGAGTCACTATTGCTAACGATGTGACCGCAAGGGATTTGCAGTTTGGTGATGGCCAGTGGGCGAGATCTAAAGGGTTTGATACTTTCTGCCCACTGGGACCATGGGTCGAAACTGAGTTTGTGCCAGATGGTCAAGTCATAGAGTCCAGAATCAATGGCGAGATAAGGCAAAACGTTGCCATCACAGAGATGGTCCACAAGATCCCTGCCATCATTTCTTATGTTTCAAAGAACATGTCCCTACTTCCAGGAGATATCATCCTGACTGGTTCCCCTGCTGGAATCAGCGTTATAAACTCTGGGGACTTGATCGAGTGTGAAATTGAGGGAATCGGCATCCTCTCCAACCCCGTTGCCTAGACTTAGTACACAATGACTTCTTTGATTACCGCCCCATTTTCTGATGCCACAGGCCAGAACGTTCGGGTTAGGTTTTGCCCCTCTCCCACCGGTACTCCACACGTCGGACTTATTAGAACCGCTTTGTTCAACTGGGCCTATGCTCGTCACACCGGCGGAAAGCTAATCTTCCGCATTGAAGATACCGATCAAGAACGAGACAGCGAAGAAAGCTTCGAGCAGCTCTTAGCTGCGCTTTCTTGGCTTGGGTTGGACTGGGACGAGGGTATAAATGTTGGTGGACCCAACGAACCGTATCGTCAGTCTCAACGAACTGAGATTTACCTAGAAGCAATTCAAAAGCTAAAAGATGCTGGGCATCTTTATGAGAGCTTTCTAACAGGCGAAGAAATTGATGCCCGAAACGAAGCTGCCGGCAGAGCCAAGCAGCTTGGCTACGACAACTCCGAGCGCGATTTAGATCAGGCCACCAAAGATAAGTACTTGGCTGAGGGAAGAACTCCTGCACTAAGACTTAGAGTTCCAGATAGCGACATCAGCTTTACCGACCTGGTTCGTGGTGAGATTACTTTCCCAGCAGGGTCTTTTCCTGACTTTGTTGTAGTTCGTCCAAACGGTCAAGCCCTTTACACGCTGGTGAACCCGGTTGACGATGCGCTGATGGGTGTGACCCATGTGCTTCGCGGTGAGGACCTATTGTCATCAACTCCGAGACAGATCGCTCTTTACAACGCTATGGTTCAAGCCGGAATCACAACTTTCATTCCACAATTTGGTCACTTGCCCTATGTGATGGGGGAGGGTAACAAGAAGCTTTCAAAGCGTGATCCAGAAAGCAATCTGTTCCACCACAAAGACCGCGGCTTTATCCCCGAAGGACTGCTCAACTACCTAGCCCTACTTGGTTGGGGTATCTCGGCTGATGAGGACATCTTTAGCCTCGCTGAAATGGCCAAGGCGTTTGATGTTGTTGATGTGAACCCAAACCCTGCCAGGTTTGATCTCAAAAAAGCAGAGGCCATAAACGCAACCCACATCAGGCAGCTTTCCCCCGAAGATTTCCAGAGCCGGCTGGTTCCTTATTTGCAGACGGGCAATGTGCTTTCTAATCCTGCAACCGAAGGCCAGCTAGCAATACTTGCCAAAGCAGCACCTTTGATTCAGGAGCGCATTACTGTCTTGGGTGAATCAGTTGACATGCTTTCTTTCTTGTTTGCCCCAAGCAGCAAGATTGAAATCGAAGAAGTTGCCAAAAAAGCGCTTCCTGATAATGCCAAGACGATTGTTGCTGCAGCGCTAGAAGCTTTGCAGGGCCTAGAGAGTTTTACTACCGATGCGCTTCACGATTTGATGAATCAGGTGCTTGTTGAATCGATGGGTGAAAAACCTCGAAATGCTTTTGGTCCGCTTCGCACTGCGATTTCTGGAAAGAGAGTTTCTCCGCCACTATTTGAGTCAATGGAGATTCTTGGCAAGGCGGAAACGCTTGCTCGTTTAGAACTATTTGCCCGCGGCTAAGTTCGCAAGCTAGTATTGAAATCTGGGCCAGGGCCCAAGTAAATCCCTTGGGGTATGGTGTAATTGGCAACACGGATGATTCTGGTTCATTTGTTCTTGGTTCGAGTCCAGGTACCCCAGCAAGAAATGAGCTCATGCTACTAACAATCGCCGCTAGTTTTATGGTTCTAGCTACCACCGCTACAGCAATCTTTCAATTAGCAATAGTTTTTGGCGCACCGCTTGGTGAGTATTCCTATGGGGGTGCCAACAAGGGAAAGCTACCAACGGGTTACCGAATTGGCTCGGTTATTTCTTTTGCTCTCATGATTGCCTTCGCCGGCCACTACCTAGCTCAGCTAGGTGTCTTTGATCCGATTTTTGATCCAGCTGGAAATTCGATTGTTAACTGGGTTCTTGTTGCGTCTAATGCTTTGGCAGCGCTAGCAAACAATGCCACCAGGTCGAAAAAGGAACGTGCCGTTTGGGGAGTTACCACAATCTTGATGTTTGTTGCCAGCCTGGTAGTTGCGCTACAGCTCTAAGGACTGGCCAACCCCTAGGTATCTAAACTCCCCGCCATTTTCTTCAGTCACTTGCTTCACCCGCGAGTTATTCAAATCGTGACCCAGTTGGCTCAAAAGAGCATTGTGGGTTGGAAAACAAATAGCAGGTTTTACCTCTTGGATGTAATCCATCACGTCGCCGATTTTTAGCCATGGTGCGCTAGTTGGGCAGGCAAGGGCCTTTACCTTTACATCCGGCGGGGTATAGCTATCGCCCGCGTAGTAAAGATCTCCGTTGACCAAGACTGCTGTGTTTTGAATCAGTGGGATGCTCCGGTGAATGATCTGGTGCATATCTCCAAAAAACTCCAGCTTGAAAGAGCCAACTTCGTAGTAATCGCCGTGATAGACCGTAGTTACACCCATCCCCGAAAGCCTTGCCGCAACCTCGCTGGTGCCAAAGATCTGGACGGCTGGGTTGTCTTTTTTGATTTTTGCTATCTTGGCCTCGTCGCAGTGGTCATCGTGTTTATGGGTAATCACTACAGCGACCACATTGCCCAAATTGGTTAGCTCTTCGGTGTATGAGCCTGGGTCAATAACCAGGGTTTGGGAGTCGAGCTCGACCTCGAGGCAGGCGTGGCCGTGCTTGGTGATCTTCATGTTCTTCATTGTATGGCGTTGCCTGAAAACCCTAAGTTCTCGCTAAGCTTTCGCTCTAACAACAATTTGACTTCAAACAAAGGTGTTTTATGCGAGTGGGATTGGTTATCAATCCAACAGCCGGAGGCAATAAAGGTGCCGTGGCTGGAGAGAGCGTTCGCGCTGTATTGGCTACCTCCTCGCACGAAGTTGTTGAATTATCGGCGGAAAATTACGAGGCAGCAAAGCAAGGAATCAAGGTGGCAATTGCCAATCAGGCAATTGACGCTTTGGTTTTGGTTGGCGGCGATGGCATGGCTCACCTTGGGGTGAATGTGTGTGCCAATACCAGGGTGCCCATGGCAATTGTTCCTGCTGGAACAGGCAATGACTCGGCCGGAATATTCGGCATGCCGATGAACGATGCCGCCGCCAGCACGAAGTTGATTCTAGAGAACATTTCTTCACCAAAATTTATTGACGCAATCGAGATTGAACACAGCGGAGGCAAGACCTGGGCCATTGGCTCGGCTTCAGCTGGCTTTGATGCTCTGGTAAACGCTAGAGCCAACAAAATGACGTGGCCAGCAGGACCGATGAAGTATTACCTGGCTATGTTGCTGGAGCTAGCCAGCTTCAAGGCAATCAAGTACCGCTCAAAGATTGATGGCGTGGCAAAGGATTTTGAAGCCATGCTTTGCGTAGTTAGTAACTCGGGAGTCTTTGGTGGGGGAATGCTGGTGGTGCCAGAAGCCTCGATAACGGATGGCAAGTTGGATCTATTGATCTTGAACAAAATCACTCGCTTCAAGCTTGTGAGAATTTTTCCTCGGGTATACAAGGGAACGCACGTCACTGACCCTGCGGTTGAGCTACTTGAGGCAACAAAAGTTGAAATTGCTGCCGATGGAATGCCTATCTATTCCGATGGTGAGTATGTTGGCCAAGCACCTTTCACTGCAACCTTGGTGCCAGCAGCGCTAATGGTGATTGCTCCCGCTTTATAGGGACTGTTGCCTTCTGGTGGGGTGTGGCATAATCGAAAGGTTGCTTACGGCCCCATCGTTTAGCGGCCTAGGACACTGCCCTCTCACGGCAGCGGCGCGGGTTCGAATCCCGCTGGGGTCACGAAATTCGCCCCTGATGACAAAATCTTGGGGGCGAATTCTCAAATATTGGAGGCAAAGCTCATGAGTCACAGTGCTGTTTCAGCAGAACTCAAGTCCTTAGCCAATGCCAAGGTAGCTGCCCAGCGAAGCTCGTTTTTCAAAACCGGCAAGGGCGAATACGGTTACGGCGACCAGTTTCTGGGGATTGAAGTTCCAAAACTTCGAATAGTCGCCAAAAAGTATCAAGACCTATCTCAGGCGGACATGAAAAAACTTGCTGGCTCAAATCTTCATGAAGACCGCTTTGTGGCTCTGGCAATTCTTGTGGCTCAGTACAAAAAAGCCAAACAAAGTAGCAATCAGAAGGATCTTTTTGATTTGTATTTGGAGCTTCTAGAGGCAGGAAGAGTCAACAACTGGGACCTAGTGGATGTCACTGCTCCTTATCTTGGGACCTATTTGGTCGACAACCCAGCTGGCAAGCCACTGCTTGCAAAACTTGCCAAATCTAACGACCTTTGGAAACAGAGAGTTTCGGTCATGTTCACCTGGGCACACATCAGAGCCGGTCAGCCTCAAGTCACTTTAGATCAGGTGGAAAAGCTCCTAAATCATCCCCACGATCTCATCCATAAAGCCTCGGGTTGGATGCTCCGAGAAGTGGGCAAGAAAGACGTTGGTCTGTTGCGTGATTTTCTAGCTAGCCATGCTGCCGCAATGCCTCGGGTGATGCTCCGCTATGCAATTGAGAAGCTAACAGAAAAAGAACGAGCTAAGTGGCTAAAAGCTAGCTAGATATCCAAAGGTAGCTTGTTGACCTCTGGGCGAGCTGACTTGGTTTTGGAAGTTCGAAGAAATACTGAAAAGGCCATAACTATGGCAACCGGCACCAAAGCTGCCATATTCAAACCAGTAAACAAGGACAAGGCAACAATGGAGCCGGCTACGGCTCCACCGGTAGCACCGGCAAGATTTTGAATCGAGTCGCTAAGTCCTTGAACGTTGGTCTTTTGATCTGCTGGCACGCTAACAACCAGTAGCGCAGATCCCGCAACAGTTGCTGCCGACCAACCAAGGCCCAGAAGAAACAGCCCAATTGTTACCAGGTGCTCCTCCTCGGAACCAAGGCCTGCAATCAACAGGGCTGCCACAAAGATAACTTGGCCAGCCAAGATGGTTCTGGTTGGCCCAATCTTGTCGCTAAGTATTCCAAATAGTGGCGCAAAGGCATACATGCCCAAAATATGCAGGCTTATGACAAAGCCAACAAAGACCAAGCTGCCTCCGTGGCTAGTTACATGAACGGGGGTCATGCTCATAACCGCCACCATGGTCATATGCGAAAGGGCAATAGACACAATCGCGTATCCCGCAACTGGGAACTTGGCCAAGGTGCTAAAGGCGCTGGCAATAGAGAGTTTTTTGCGCACCTTTACGTTTTGAGCGTCAATTTGTCTGGCGACCAGTAACGGGTCTGGTCTAAGGCCAAACCAGAACACTGTGGTGGCAAGCATCTGGGCGATGATTGTGAAAACAAACGGACCGGTTAGTTCAGGCAAGCCCAGCCATTGGCCAACCGCTTCTCCTGGTCCAAATAGATTTGGCCCCGTTACGGCGCCAATGGTGGTTGCCCAAACAACAAGCGAAAGATCTTTACCAACTTTTTTGTCTACCGGAATATCTGTTGCGGCAAAGCGGGCTTGCAAGCTTGCGGCAGAGCCGGCACCCATGAAAAAAAGTGCAACAAGAAGTAGCGGAAATAGCCTCAGGCTGGTGGCAGTAATAATAAGTGTCGCTCCGGTGATCGCGAGCGCGGCTCCTAGACCCAGTGAGAATCTTCTGCCTTTGGCAAACGCTAGACGCGATAGCGGGATAGCCCAGATTGCGGTTCCGAGGGTAGAAAAGGTAGCGGCGGCTCCCGACCAAGCCACTGTGCCAGATAACTCAGCAGCTAGTAGGGCACCAATAGAAAGTGTCGAGCCAAGGCCGAATCCGCTCAGAATTTGGCCTAGAGCTAAGGTCCTAACAGTGCGTTTTTGAAGGAAATCAAGGCCAGAAATACTCACTGCCCCAATCTACTCGCTCAAAGGTAAACTGGAGCTTCAACAAATCTAAGGTGAGGCATGTCGGGTAATTCCACACCGCTTACATTGGCGGAAAAGCTTTGGAACAGCCATCTTGTCGCCAAGGGCGAAGATGGTGCGCCAGACCTTCTTTATATAGACCTACATTTGGTGCACGAGGTTACCTCTCCGCAGGCTTTTGATGGCTTGCGCCTTGCTGGCCGTAAGGTAAGAAGGCCCGATCTAACTATCGCCACCGAAGATCACAACACTCCAACAGTCGATATCGACAAGCCAATTGCCGATCTAACCTCCAGGGCTCAGATTGAGGCTTTGCGTAAAAATGCAGCAGAATTCGGAATTCGTCTCCATTCGTTGGGGGATAAGAACCAGGGCATTGTTCATGTAGTGGGACCTCAGCTTGGTTTGACCATGCCGGGTATCACGGTGGTTTGTGGGGACTCCCATACTTCTACCCATGGCGCTTTTGGGGCGCTCGCGATGGGTATTGGAACCAGCGAGGTTGAGCACGTGCTTGCCACCCAGACTCTTCCTTTGAAGCCATTCAAGACCATGGCTATCAACGTTGAAGGAACCTTGCGGCCTGGGGTTACCTCCAAGGACATCATCTTGGCCGTTATTGCCAAGATCTCAACTGGTGGTGGCCAAGGCTACGTGCTTGAGTACCGCGGCAGTGCAATTAGAGCTTTGTCCATGGAAGCTCGAATGACCATTTGCAACATGTCTATCGAGGCAGGGGCCAGAGCTGGCATGGTGGCTCCGGATGAAACAACTTTTGCGTACCTAAAGGGAAGACCTCACGCTCCAACCGGTAAAGACTGGGACGATGCGGTTTCATACTGGAAAACACTTCCTACCGATGACGGTGCGAAGTTTGACGCTGAGGTATTTTTGGACGCCGATACTTTGGATCCGTTTGTGACATGGGGAACCAATCCAGGCCAAGGTGTCTCGCTTTTGGATAGTGTTCCTGACCCAGAAACAATTTCTGACCCTAACGAAAAAGCTGCCGCCATTCGCGCACTTGAATACATGGATCTAAAGCCTGGAACCAAGATGAAAGACATCCGCGTTGACACTGTGTTTTTGGGCTCCTGCACCAACTCTCGCATTGAGGACCTTCGTGCCGCAGCAGCAATCGTTGAGGGTAAGAAAAAAGCTGATGGCATTCGTATGATGGTTGTTCCCGGATCACAAAAGGTTCGGATCCAGGCCGAAGAAGAAGGCCTCGACAAGATTTTCAAAGACTTTGGTGCCGAGTGGCGATTCGCCGGCTGTTCGATGTGTTTGGGTATGAACCCAGACCAGCTCGCCGCAGGGGAGCGGGCCGCTTCAACATCAAATAGAAACTTTGAGGGTCGACAGGGTAAGGGCGCTAGAACGCATCTTGTTTCTCCATTGGTTGCAGCTGCCACCGCTATTCGCGGGACGCTATCTTCACCAGCGGATCTAGAGGTGATGGCCTGATGGAAAAGATCTCTACTTTTTCTGGTGTTGCAGTTCCCCTGAAGCGATCAAACGTTGATACCGATCAGATCATTCCGGCTAGCTATTTGAAACGCATTACCAAAACCGGTTTTGAAGATGCGCTGTTTGCTTCTTGGAAAGCTGAGCCTGATTTTGTTTTGAACCAGCCGGTGTTTCAAAACGGACAAGTATTAATTGCAGGACCTGATTTTGGAACAGGATCTTCGAGAGAGCATGCGGTTTGGGCTCTTCGCGATTGGGGATTCAAGGCGGTGTTCTCGGCCAAGTTTGCAGACATCTTTACCGGTAACAGCGGTAAGCAAGGATTGATTACTGGCGTGATTACCGAGGATGAGACCAAGCAGATTTGGGATATCATCGATGCCAACCCAGGGGTGTCGGCAAGTGTGGATTTGCCGAATCAGAGCCTAACTGTTGGGGATTTAACTGTCTCTTTTGCTATTGATGCCTATACCAAGTGGCGATTAATGGAAGGCCTTGACGACATTGCACTAAGTTTGAGGGACGAGGGAGCAATTACTTCCTATGAGTCATCACGCGAGGCGTGGAAGCCACTAACTTTGCCAGCTAAGGGAATCTAATGAGCGTCATAACCGTAAACGGCGGAAAGCCGCTCTCAGGTCGCGTGGATCTAAAAGGTGCCAAGAACCTTGTCACCAAGGCGATGGTTGCAGCTTTACTTGCCGATTCCCCAAGCGTTCTAAAAGATGTTCCAAAGATTAGCGACGTTGAAGTTGTTGCCAGGCTTTTAGAACTGCATGGAGTTTCCATCAACTTCAACGATGCTGGAGTTATGGAGCTTGACCCAAGAGGCGTCAAGCAGGCCCGCATGGTTGATATCGATGCTCATGCCGGGTCTTCTAGAATTCCAATCCTGTTTTGTGGCCCGCTACTGCACCAGCTAGGTGAGGCGTTTATTCCTGACCTGGGCGGTTGCCACATCGGTGGTCGCCCAGTGGATTTCCATTTGGATGTGCTTCGCAAATTCGGAGCCGTTATCGAAAAGTCCCAAAACGGAACCAGGTTGAGCGCCCCAAATGGCCTACATGGAGCCAAGTTGTCACTTCCTTACCCAAGCGTTGGTGCTACCGAGCAGGTGCTTCTAACTTCGGTTCGAGCTAAGGGTCTAACCGAGCTATCCGGTGCTGCCATTGAGCCAGAGATCATGGACCTAATTGCAATCCTGCAGAAGATGGGTGCGATCATCTCGGTTGATACCGATAGGACTATCCGCATCGAAGGTGTTGAGAGCCTAAATGGCTACACTCACCGCGCACTCTTTGATCGTAACGAAGCTGCCTCTTGGGCAGCAGCCGCTTTGACTACCGGTGGAGACATATTTGTTGGTGGAGCAAGACAGAATGAAATGACAACTTTCCTGAACGTTTTCAGGAAAGTTGGCGGTGGCTTTGACATCGAAGACGATGGAATTCGTTTCTACCAAAAAGGTGAAGATCTACACCCGGTAGTTATCGAAACCGATGTTCACCCGGGCTTTATGACTGACTGGCAGCAGCCGCTGGTGGTTGCCCTAACCCAGGCCAAAGGTCTCTCGATTGTTCACGAGACTGTTTATGAGAACCGCTTTGGTTTCACCGATGCTCTTGTAAAGATGGGTGCACAGATTCAGATTTACCGCGAGTGCCTGGGAGGTAACCCTTGCCGCTTCGGACAGATGAACTTCTACCATTCGGCGGTTATCTCGGGACCAACTGCACTGCACGGAGCGGACATCGTAGTTCCGGATCTTCGTGGTGGCTTTAGCCACATGGTTGCCGCATTGACAGCTAAGGGTGTTTCCAATGTCAGCAATGCTCAGCTTATTTCTCGTGGTTACGAGCACTTCCTTGAGAAGCTTTCAGATCTTGGGGCCGACTTTAGTTACGCGGAGTAGCCATGGCTAAAAAGCAAAAGTTGATTCCGATGCCGAAGGTAACTACGGATGAGAACCCAATTGCTGTTCGCATCATTGCTTTTTTTGTAGCTCCTGTAATTCGGATGTTTTTCAAAGTTGAAGTCGCCGGAATGGAGAAGCTGCCAAAATCAGGCGCATTCATCTTGACCCCAAATCATGCCACCAACATGGATGGTCTAGCGGTTGCTTACTTCATTTACAAGATTCTCAAGCGCGGCCCACACTTCTTTGCCAAAGAGGCGCTCTTCAACATTCCGCTGGTTGGAAAAGCTTTGCTTGCTGGAGGACAGATTCCAGTGTTTCGAAAAGGCGGTCAGCGAAACGATGACTCCTTCAAGATTGCTAACTCTTACCTTCAAGCTGGTCACACAATTTGCATCTACCCAGAAGGAACTCTTACGAGAGAACCTAACCTTTGGCCAATGAGAGGAAAGACCGGTGCTATTCGTCTAGCTCTAAATAGCGGCGTGCCGGTTTATCCAATTGCTCACTGGGGTAGTGAGAAAATCATGGGTCGCTATAGCAGCAAGTTCCGTCCGGGCTTTTGGAAGAAAGTTCAGATTCTAGTTGGCGATGAAATTGATCTAGCGAAGTACCGCAAAGAGAACCTAAGCGCGCAAGAATTACTGGAAGCAACCGAGCTCGTGATGCGAAGCATCACAGCTTTGGTAGAACAACTTCGTGGTGAGAAGGCACCTGGAACCCTTTGGGATCCGGTAGCTATGGGTCAAACTGTCACCGGTAATTTCATAAAGGCTGCCAAAAACGGGGAGTCCAAATGAGCAAGGTGGCTGTAATTGGAGCAGGTAGCTGGGGAACAACTTTTTCTAAAGTGCTAGCTGATGGCGGCTCCGATGTGATGTTGTGGTCAAGGCGTGAAGAAGTTGCTTCCGAAATTAACAATTCACACCGAAACGGTGACTACTTACCTGGAGTCAACCTGCCGGCAGGCATTGTGGCGTCCACGGACGTTGAACAAGTTCTTTCTGGTGCCAGCCAGGTTTACATCTCTGTTCCATCCCAGAGCCTTCGATCTAACCTCGAGCAGTGGGGCAAGTTCATTCCCAAAGACGCGATCGTAGTTTCGCTCATGAAGGGTGTTGAGCAAAAAACCGGTCTTCGAATGAGTCAGGTAATCGAGGAGCACGGCATTGGCGAGGACCGCGTAGTTGTTGTCTCGGGTCCAAACTTGGCCTTGGAAATCGCAGACGAGCAGCCAGCTGCCTCGGTGGCGGCTTCTAGCTCGACTGAGTCTGCAATGGCGGTAGCTAAAGCGTCCTCTAATTCTTACTTCACTACATTTACCAACAACGATGTAATCGGCACTGAATTTGGCGGAATCTTGAAGAATCTAATTGCTGTTGCAATTGGAATCGTCAACGGCGTTGGCTATGGCCAAAACACCAAGGCTTCGATCATGACCAGAGGTTTATCAGAGATCTCTCGCTTTGCAGAAGCCTTTGGAGCAAAACCAGAGACCATGGTGGGACTTGCTGGTCTTGGAGACCTTATTGCAACCAGCGAGTCTCCTTTGTCTAGAAACCACAAGGCGGGTGAAATGCTCGGTAAGGGATACTCCAAGCGAGAAGTGCTTGCCAGGCTCTCACAAACCGCAGAAGCATTGGTTTCTGTTTCCACCGTGCTGGAGCTAGCTCGAGACAAGAACATCGCGATGCCTATTGTTGAGCAGGTGGAGTTGGTGATTGAGGGCAAGATGGACCCTAAAGATATCGCTCCTCACCTAACTCACATGAGTGACACTCCACAGGGAGAATAAGTACATGGCAAAAATTCGCGTTGCGGTTTTATTTGGTGGCAAATCCAACGAGCACTCGATCTCGGTAGCAACCGCTTCCGGGGTCCTAAGCGCCATTGATTCTTCGAAGTATGAAGTTGTCCCGGTTGGCATAACCCGTGATGGGGTGTTTGTGCCCTTCAAGGGAGATCCTGCAACACTCAGTCTTAGCAATGGACTCAAAACGATTGAGCCTGAAGGCTCAACTATTCGTTTTGCAATGGATGGCTCCTGCGAACTTTTTGAAGCGGATTCGTCAGGCAAAGAGCGCTCCCTTGGCGTAATTGATGTAGTGATGCCAATGCTGCACGGTCCCTTTGGTGAAGATGGCACCATGCAGGGGTTTTTAGAACTTGTGGGTGTTCCATATGTGGGTAACGGGGTGCTTGGCTCTGCGGCTGCAATGGATAAGGAATTTAGTAAGGCGCTATTCAAGGCAGCCGGTATTCCAAGTCCCGATTACGCGGTTGTTTCAGCATCGGACATGCTTAACAACCCTGAGTCAGCCTTTGATCGCATCAAGGATCTAGGCAAGCTGCCATTTTTTGTGAAGCCGGCTAGATCTGGATCATCGGTTGGAATTACCAAAGTTGATTCGATGAAGGATATTCCTGCTGCACTGACCGAGGCATTCAAGCACGATGACAAGGTGATTATTGAAGTTGGGGTGGTCGGTCGCGAGATTGAGTGCGGGGTTCTGGATGCTTTGGACGGCGGAGCGCTTCGGGTTTCGGTTGCGGGAGAGATCACTGTTCGGGGACGTGAGTTTTATGACTTCGAGGCCAAGTATGTCGATAGCGATGCGGCAACACTTATTTGCCCGGCGGATATCTCCTCTGACGAATTATCTAAGATGCAACAAATGGCAAGAAAGGCCTTCAAGGCCTTGGGCTGCAAGGGTCTTGCGAGAGTGGATTTCTTTTTGACCGATAAGGGCTTTATGGTCAATGAGATTAACACCATGCCAGGCTTCACATCTATTTCGATGTTCCCAAGATGCTGGCAGGAATCAGGCCTTAGCTATAAGGACCTAATCGACGAGCTAATTTCACTAGCTCTTGTTGATAGCAGAAGCTAGTTCTTCTAAATCCCCAAGCTAATTTGTCCCGAATGGTAAATTGAGCTAGTGAAAGAGCAAATACCGCCCCTTCTTCGGCCTGATTTTGTGACCCCAGTTTCCCTAAAAGATTTCGCAGCCCACTTCGGATTAGACGCTCCAGCTAAGGATGCTGTGCTGAGCGGTATCAGCATGAACACCAACGATCTTCGCCCAGGAGATCTATTTGTTGCCATGCCGGGCAAAAAAACCCACGGCGCGGAATTCATTGAAAAAGCCCTTGAGCTTGGCGCAACCGCTGTTGCTACCGATACCGCAGGTATGGCTCACACCAAATCAATCTCAGTGCCTGTAGTTCGAATCGAAAACCCGAGGGAGCACCTCGGTAACCTAGCGGCCTATGTTTATGGCAATCTTCCTGGCAAGATGCCACTTCTTTTTGGAACTACCGGAACTAACGGCAAAACCTCGACCACGTATTTGTTGGAAGCAATCCTGCGCCAAATGGGTCAGGTTACTGGGCTTACTTCCACCGCCGAGCGTCACATCGCTGGCGAGACAATTGTGAGCAGGCTCACCACCCCTGAGTCCACCGAGATGCAGGCCCTGATCGCAAGGATGCGCGAGAAGAAAGTCACCTCGGTGGCTATTGAGGTTTCTGCGCAAGCGCTTTCTCAGCTTCGGGTGGATGGATTGCACTTTGATGTTGTTGGCTTTACTAATTTGAGCCATGACCACCTGGATGATTACAAAGACATGCAGGAGTATCTAGAGGCCAAGCTTCCGCTCTTTTCTGCACACCGCGCCAAGCGCGGGGTGGTATGTCTTGATTCCAAATACGGCCGCGACTTTGTTGAAAGATCAGAAGTTCCGGTTGTGACCATCACTAGCGAATTGGGAGTAGAAGCCAAGTGGCACGTTGCTGTTACGGCTGAAAACCCTAAGTACACATCTTTTGTCCTTGCCGGTCCAGACAGTGTGACCATTAGATCTCGCGTTCCACTACTTGGTGCCCACATGGCAGCAAACGCAGGTCTTGCAATCGTGATGCTAATTGAGGCTGGGTTTGCCCCGAAAGCAATTGCCAAAGCTATTGAAGGCGGAATTGATGCTTACCTGCCGGGAAGAACTGAGCGAGTTAGCGGAGACACTGGACCTGCAGTCTATGTAGATTTTGGACACAGCCCAGATGCTTTCTTGCACACCCTAGATGCCGTAAGGAAAGTAACCTCAGGAAAAGTAATCATGCTCTTTGGCGCTGACGGTGATCGCGATCCAAGTAAGCGACCTGCTATGGCACAGGTTGCTGCTGCGGGGTCAGACATTCTGGTTATCACTGATCACCACCCAAGATTTGAAGACCCTACTTCGATACGGGCTGGGTTAGAAAAATCTGCCCGTGAGGCTTATCCAAACCACGAGATCTATAACGTTTCACCCCCGGAAGCTGCCATTCGCAAGGCAGTCTCGCTAGCAACAACCGGAGATGCGATTTTGTGGGCAGGGCCAGGACACCAGGACTATCGAGACATCAGGGGAGTTAGAACTCCGTACTCAGCGAGAAAAGAAGCTCGCGATGCACTCAAAGAGCACGGCTGGTCTTAGTTTGTTACCTCGGTGCAGCGCTTGGTTGCATCCAGAACACTAATCGATGCGGCCAGCTCTTCGAGCACCGTGACTCCAGCAACCACCGTTGAGTCAACAATTACTTCGGTTGCGGGAGAGCGAGCAAATGTAATAAACCGATAGTTCGGAGCCTCGGATTCATCAAGTAACCAATCGATATCTGATGCGGTCACGCAAACTAGCGAGCTTACTTCGACAGGTTCTAGGCCACAGCGCAAGATCACCGCGGCTGGTTCACCCCAGGCGGCGGTTGATTGGGCGTTTACTCTTCGCTCTGGAAGTCCTGCTAGCTCATCGGGCAGGCGAACAATAATCTCGGCACAAGCCGCGTCATTAGCCTGCTCCGCAGGCTCCAGTGGAACCACCGGCGCACAGCCAGCAAGCACCAGCACAGAAGCGGTTATAAGCAATAGGTGGTTTTTTAGCATCGCTATTAAGGCTACCTTTGATTTGTGAACGACCAAACTTTATCTGAGCTGGGCGAGATAGAAAGCCTTAGGCGCACGGTGGCGCGCCTAACCCCAAGCGTTCACGCCTTGGTGGGATCTGGCGATGATGCAGCCGTAATTGTTGCCGATCAATCATTTGTGGTTTCCACCGATACTTTGATTGAAAATCATGACTTTAGATTGGATTGGTCGAGTTCCTTTGATCTTGGTTACAAAGCGGTAGCTACCAATCTGGCTGACATTGCTGCCATGGGAGCAAAACCAACTGCATTGGTGGTTGCTCTGGTAGTTCCAAAAACTACCAAGATCTCCTGGTTAGAAGGCTTCGCGGATGGTTTAGATGCTGCCTGCAAAGCACTTGCTCCAGGTGCTGGTGTAGTCGGTGGAGATCTTGCCGCAGGAGACCAGCTTGTTGTTTCGGTAACCGTGCACGGCAGCATGGAAGGTAGAGCCCCCGTCCTTCGATCTGGTGCACAAGCTGGCGACATCGTTGCGGTGGCCGGAACACTTGGGAAATCTTCCTGCGGTCTGGCGTTATTGCAATCAGAAAATAGGGACCTTATTTATTCTTATGATGACTGGGTCTCATATCATTTGCGACCTGAGCCACCTATCCAGCAGGGCGTTGAGGCTTCTATTGCTGGTGCTACCAGCATGCTCGATCTTTCTGATGGATTGAGTGCGGACCTAATGCGTATCTGCAAAGCCTCAAATGTTGTTATCGAGCTTGCATCCAAAGAACTGCAAGGCTTCGAAGCCATGCTGGAGCTTCCAGCATTGGGATTGGGTGTGGATCCAAAGAATTGGGTCTTGCACGGCGGCGAAGATCATGCACTTGTTGCAACTTTTCCAAGCAATGCTGTTCTGCCAAAAGCTTTCAAAGCTATCGGCGTTCTTAGCGCTGGCGAGCCAGAGCTTTATCTTGATGGTGTGCCACTAGAAGCCAAGGGTTGGGATTCCATCACTGGAAAGTAAGTTACGGGTGCAGATCTTTGTTTAGTTCCACTCCGGCACCTGTTCTAACCAAAGCTTCGACTCTTCCGGTCATCGAGTTGCGCCTGAACAACAAATTGTCAATGCCCGATAGCTCAGCAGCTTTTAGGTTCTGTTCTTTGCCATCAGCAATAAGTGTCAATTTGGTTCCCGCGGTCACATAAAGTCCTGCTTCAACCACGCAGTCGTTGCCGATTGAAATTCCAATGCCAGAGTTAGCTCCAAGCAGCGCACGCTTTCCGATGCTGACAACCTGTTTTCCGCCACCAGAAAGGGTTCCCATAATCGAGGCTCCGCCTCCGATGTCAGATCCATCGCCAACTACCACTCCTTGGGAGATTCTTCCCTCCACCATCGAAGCTCCCAAAGTTCCCGCATTAAAGTTCACAAAGCCTTCGTGCATGATTGTTGTTCCGGGGGACAGGTACGCACCCAATCGAACTCTTGAGGCATCGGCTATTCTGACCTTTTTTGGAGTCACGTAATCCAGAAGTCTTGGGAACTTATCGATGGCGTGAATAACAACTCCCGCTTTGGTGAGCGCTGGGCGCAATCTGTCTAGGTCACTTAGCGCTACAGAGCCAATCGAAGTGAAAGCAACAATTGGCATCGCGCCAATAAGCCCTTCAAGACTTATGGAGTTGGGCTTTACCAATAGGTGAGAAATCAAATGCAGCCTGAGATAGGCATCCTCGGTTGAGCTAACTGGCTGCGTGAGATCTATTTCGGTTCTAACAACCTGAGTTTCAATAGCTCTTCTTCGGTCAGATCCGACTAGGGCGTCGAGTTCTTTTGGGACCACCCAAAGGGCATCGGTTTTTGGAGCGGGGCCGAGTTTCGGGTCTGGAAACCAAACGTCCAAGACATGGCCTTCGGCATCTTTGGTTGCCAAGCCATGGCCCCAGGCCTTGGTTGTTTCTTCGCTCATCTTCCAAGATTACAAGCTAGGCTCTGGAATGTGTCCAGTAGGAACCTAAATCTCAATTCTGACGTTGCCGAGCTCACTCGCGAGCTGTGTGATATCGAATCAGTCTCGGGCAATGAGCGCGAGATCGCAGACGCTATCGAATCAGCCCTCAAATTAGTTGGCCACCTGAGCGTGGTTCGAGATGGCGACGCAGTGGTGGCAAGCACCAATCTCGGCAGATCAAAAAGAGTCATTATTGCAGGACACATCGACACCGTTCCGGTGGCGGATAATCTTCCAACCAAATTGATGTCATTTGAGCGCGAGCAGGTTATCTGGGGTCGCGGTTCGGTGGATATGAAATCTGGCGTTGCCGTGATGCTGAAGCTCGCCGCAACCGTAACCGAGCCAACTGTTGATGTGACCTGGGTGTTTTACGATAACGAGGAAGTAGAGGCTTCCAAGAACGGTCTTGGAAGGTTAGTTCGAAATCATCCGGATTTGATCAAGGGTGGCTTTGCGGTGCTTTGCGAGCCCACGGGTTCGATTGTCGAGGGTGGCTGCAATGGAACCTTGCGGGCGGAGTTGGTCTTCTCGGGCAAAAAGGCACATTCTGCAAGGTCCTGGATGGGTGAAAACGCAATCCATAAGCTTGGCTCCGCTTTGGAGTTTTTATCTAACTACACTCCTTTAGAAGTCGAAGTTGATGGCTTGGTATACAAAGAAAGCTTGAACGCTGTTTTGGTGAACGGAGGTATCGCAACTAACGTGATTGCCGATAGGGCAGTTTTGACAGTGAACTACCGGTTCGCTCCTTCAAAGACACAAGCTCAAGCTGGGGATTATGTGAAGAGTTTGTTTACCGGTTGCGAGGTCAACATTGTTGATAGCGCTCCAGGAGCAAGACCTGGACTTCAAAGCCCCGAGGCTACGGCATTTGTTGCTGCCGTCGGCACATCAGTTCATCCAAAGTATGGCTGGACCGATGTTGCTAGATTCAGTGAACTTGGCATTCCAGCGGTGAATTATGGACCGGGAGACCCAAATAAAGCTCACGCTGATGATGAATCCCTGCCAGCTAGCCAGATTTACGCCTGTGAGACTGGACTGAGAATTTTTCTGACCTCAAATCTTTGATAAACTTGGAACTTAGGCCCTCTGGCCAAAAGTATTTCAAGGAGTAAAAATGGCAGCAATGAAGCCTCGCACCGGCGATGGACCAATGGAAGCAGAACGCGAACCTCGCGGTCTAATCATCTTGAGGGTTCCTCTTGAAGGCGGCGGTCGCTTAGTTGTTTCGGTAAACGAAGAAGAAGCCAAGAGCCTCCACAAAGTCCTAGAAGGCGTAGTTAAGAAGAAGTAACTCGCTTGCTGGCCATCAGTAAGCCATCGCCCACCGGCGATAAAGCAGAAATGAAATCCTGCTGGGTAGAAAATAATCTCAAAACATCACGGTAAATTACTGTCGCCTCATCGCGCATGGCAGGATCTGGTACTCGATCTCGCCACAGCGCATGGGAAATTGCTACCACGCCGCCAGGTCTAAGTAGTCTCGAAGCCTGCCTGAGCTGATCTTCCAAATCACTTCGCTCGGCATCTAGGAAAACTAGGTCGTAGGCAGCATCGGCCATGTTGGACATAACCTCGGTTGCCTTTCCGGAGATAACTCTGGTTCTAAGCGGTGAGATTCTCGCATCCTTGAAAGCCATCTTGGCCGCTAACTGAAACTCGGGGTGAGAATCAATAGTTGCTAAAACCGAATCCTCTGAGGCGCTTAGTATCCACAAACCCGATACTCCGGCACCGGTTCCCGCTTCAACGATGGCCTTGGCTCCTAAAGCGGAGGCAATCAAAGCCAGGTGTGAGCCAACGCTAGGAGTTATGCACTCGATCCCTAATTCTTCAGCCCTGGCCCGAGCTTCGATTATGGCTGGCGACTCCGAAACAAAGTCTTCGGTGAACTTCCAGCTTGATATCTTGTCGACCATGATCTCTCCTAAACTCAAAGCTTAGAGCCGCTCGGGTGTAAATGGCCGCAGCCAAAGAGGTAGCCTATATGGGTGTTTGGACTCTCCGGCGAAAAGCTATTAATTCTTGGGTTGATAGCTGTTTTTGTGCTGGGCCCAGATAAGTTACCGCACTATGCCAAACAGTTGGCGAATTTCATTAAGTCTTTGAAGAAAATGGCTGACGGTGCCAAAGGTCAGTTGCAATCAGAAATCGGTGAAGAACTCGATTGGAAACAACTTGATCCAAGAAAATACGATCCTCGAAGAATCATTCGTGAGGCTTTGGCCGAAACCGATGCCCCAGCAACAGTTGCAACACTGAATAAGCCAACAACCAGAGTGCAGCCAAGGTTAGCTGTGGGTGAAGTTGCCCCTTTTGATTCAGAAGCGACCTAGAGCTTCTTCATAACTTTCGCTAGAGCGTTCATTAGAGGCGCCATCTTTTTGTATTGCTTGGCTCTCGACGGAAAGTTAATCAATCCAGTAGCAATTCCAACAGTTCTTGCTTCGGTAAATCTCAGCAAGCCGTAGTGACCATTTCTTCTTCCAACCCCGGATAGCTTCATTCCTCCCATGGGGGAGTCAACTGATGCCATAGCGGCGCGGTAACCCTCGTTGATGTTTACCGATCCTGCCATCAAGCGATTAGCAACTTTTTCAGCAAGCTTCACTGGTCCCACCACCGAAGCGTTTAGTCCAAGCTCGGTGTCGTTGGCTAGCTCGACCGCTTCGTCGATGCTGTCGTAACCAATAACAGCAATAAATGGACCGAATACTTCTTCGCGAGCTAATCTCATTTCAGGCTTGATGTCGGTCATGACAGTTGGTGAATAAAAGTAGGGTCCTAGTTCTGGCAGAGCCTTGGCACCAGCTAGCACCTTGGCTCCTTTGCTTACGGCGTCTGAAACGTAGTCTTCAACGCGTTTTAGTTGGTTTACACCAGTAAGCGTTCCCATGTCCATCTCGAAGTTATCGCTCTTTCCGATTTGAAGTGACTTAACGCGGGTGGCAAGTTCAGTTTCGAAAGCTTCTTTTTGATTGTTTGGAACGTAAACGCGTTCAATCGAAACGCAAAGCTGGCCAGAGTTTCCAAAAGCGCCAGCAATAACTATTTCGGCGGCGTCGCCAAGTTTTGCACCAGGTAGAACAATTAGCGGGTTCTTGCCGCCTAGCTCAAGGGAGTAACCAATTAGTCTCTTTGCTGCATGTTCGGCAACTATCTTTCCGGTCTTTGTAGAACCCGTAAAGGCAACATAGTCAACCGAGTCAGTCACTGCATTTCCAATAGTTGCACCATCTCCAACCACGATTGTCCAGGCGCTTTCTGGAAAACCTGCTTCAATTGCGAGCTTTCTGGCGTAAAGCGAAACTAGAGCAGTTTGGTTATCAGCTTTTTGCACCACGGTGTTTCCAGCAGCAAGAGCTGGCAGGACATCAAACATTTGCAATGCAAGCGGGTAGTTCCAGGGGGTGATTACCCCAACCACTCCAACAGGAGAGTAAGTGACATAAGAACGAGTCACAAATGGCACACCTGAGTTTGTGATCTTCTTTTTTAGAACCTTAGGAGAAATTTTGGCATAGTAACGAGTGGAGCCTAGAGCGCCTGCTACTTCTTCGAACGCGTGAGAACGTGCCTTTCCGGTTTCAAGTTGCAATAGATCCATCAACTTGTCTTGGTTATCTAGAAGCAAATCGTGCAGCCTAAATAGCGCGGCAGCGCGTTCCTTGACCGGCATAGCTGCAAACGAAGGCTGAGCAAGTCTTGAGTCGGCAACTGCCTTTGCCACTTGGCTGACGCTTAGTTGGGGCAGGTCATAGATTTTCTTGCCGGTGGTCGGGTTCACAATTGTGACCTGGTCGGAACTTTCCGGAAGGTGGGATAGAAGGCTCGGGATGCTGTATTCGCTCATGGTTATCATTCTACGAATAGATAATTACTTCGAATCCAGATTCAGCTTCCTGCCAGCAAGTAAGCGACCCTGTTTGGCAATCAAGCTGGCAATCTTGTGAATTTCGGTAGCTGCGGCATCTTCAGAGCTACCGGCACAAAGCGGAGCACCCTTGTCGGAGCCTTCGCGTAAAGCTACCGATATCGGCACTTGCCCAATCAAGGGAACAGTCACTCCAGATAGGGAACTTAAGGATTTGGCTACTAGCTCGCCGCCGCCAGTTCCAAATAGCTCAATTCTCTTGCCATCTTGTTCTAGGTAGCTCATGTTTTCAATAACGCCAAAAATTGCTTGGCCGGTTTGGAGTCCAACGGCTCCCGATCGCTCGGCGACCTCGCTGGCAGAAAGCTGAGGTGTTGTCACAACGACAGTCTTGGCGCTTGGCAATAACTGCCCAAGGCTAATTGCAACATCGCCGGTTCCAGGAGGTAAATCAACTAGCAACACATCCAGATCGCCCCAGAAGACATCGCTCAAGAATTGCTCGATGGCTCGGTGCAGCATGGGTCCTCGCCAAGCAACGGGTTTGTTGTCTTCAACGAACATGCCAATCGAGATCACCTTCACGCCGAATGCAACCGGGGGCAAGATCAGCTCATCTACCCTGGTTGGCTTTTCGGTTATGCCCAGTTGCCCAGGAATTGAAAAGCCAAAGATGTCGGCATCGATAAGTCCAACTTTTTGACCTTGGCTAGCCAGCGCTACCGCTAAGTTAGCGGTCAAGGTGGATTTACCAACACCGCCCTTACCTGAGCCAATCAAAAAGATGTTGGTCAGGGTGTCTTTATCAAAAGGGTTATGACGCATGGGCTTGCCGCCACGAAGTTTCTTCTTTAGAGCATCGCGCTCTTCAGGGGTCATTACCGTAAGGCTTACATTGACTTTTTGAACTCCTGGAATAGCTGCCACCGCATCGTGGGTTTCTTGTTCAATGCGTCTAGCGGCGGGACAGCCAGTGATTGTGAGCTTGATTTCAACATCTGCGGAGCCATCTTGGAAGCTGACTTTTCCGACCATGTCGAGCTCGGTCAGAGCAATGCGAAGCTCAGGGTCAATAACTTTTGAAAGAGCTTGATAGATCAGGGCCTCGGACACCCCTTAACTCTACGGACAGGCATGAGAGAATAGGTTCATGAGCCAGAAAAATGCACCATCCACCCTTCCTGAAGGCGAAGTCGTTGGCCAGTTCAAAAACTATATAGAAGCGGTCAAGGTAGTTGAGCAGCTGGTTGAAAACGGTTTCCCGGCAAGACTTATTTCCATAATTGGCTCCGACCTAAAAACAGTTGAGACCCTAAAGGGCAAGCTTGGCTATGGAAGAGTTGCACTCTCTGGTGCTGTCACCGGTTCCTGGATTGGACTATTTTTTGGACTACTCTTTGGAGCTACCAGCACAACAGAGCAGGTAGTAGTCACAAACCTCAGTGCTGGAATAGTGATTGGTGCTGGAGTTGGAATGCTACTAAACGTGATTCGTTTTAGCATGACCCGAAACAAACGAAGCTTTATCTCCGCTCAAGCTGTAGTTGCGAAAAAGTATGACGTGATTGTCCCGATCGGTCAATTATCTGATGCCAAGAAGGCAATAAAGGCAGGTACTTCATCGGCAACCAAAAAGCCGGCTACCAAAAAGCCAGCATCAAAAAGCTAGCTAAGACTGGCCATCCAGGATTCAATCTCCGCTGGAGTTCTTGGAAGCTTCGCTGAAAGATTCTCAACACCGTCTTTAGTCACCAATACGTTGTCTTCAATTCGAATTCCAATACCGCGGAAACGCTCGGGTGCTAGCAAGTCGTTGTCGTGGAAATACAAACCTGGCTCAATGGTGAAAATCATTCCTTCTTCGAGCTTTGCATCTAGATACATTTCTTTTCTTGCCTGCGCGCAGTCATGAACATCAAGACCCAAATGATGGCTTGTTCCATGAACCATCCAACGCCTATGAAACTGCTTTTCGGCTTCTAGGGATTCTTCAGCGCTTACAGGCAGTATTCCCCAGTTAGCTACTTTGTTGGCAATTACCTTCATTGCAGCTTCGTGGATCTCGCGGAACTTGATTCCGGGCTTGGCTACCGCAAATGCAGCATCGGCAGCTTCCAGCACTGCCAAGTAAACCTCGAGCTGAGCATCGGAGTACTTGCCGTTTATCGGCAAGGTTCGGGTTATATCCGCCGTATACAAAGAGTCCAGCTCTATACCAGCGTCAACTAAAACTAGCTCGCCACTGTTTACTGGTCCGTGGTTAGTAATCCAGTGCAAGATGCAGGCATTTTTTCCGGCAGCAGCAATTGTTTCGTAACCTAGGTCGTTACCTTCGAGTCTGGCTCTTGCAAAAAAAGCCGTTTCAATAATTCTTTCGCCGCGCGGGTGCTTCGCAGCTTTTGGCAGAGCTTTCACGATGTCTTCAAAACCTCGGATCGAGCTAGCAACGGCTTGACGCATTTGGTCGATCTCATAGGAGTCTTTGACAAGTCTCAGCTCAGAGACAAACTGAGCAAGATCGCTGTCTTCAAGGGTTATGGTTTTTTTCTTATCTAGGTAAGCATCAAGTTCACTTAGATCACGGGTGTCTATTTTTAGTAGTGCGGAGACATCTTCGAGTGTGGGTCTTGCTCCCACCCAGAATTCACCGATAGCGGGGTTGGCGAAGAACTCGTCGGAATCTTTGCCAGCCGTTGGACGCAAAAACAGAATCTGGGTTGATTCTTTGCTGTCGATAACCAGCACAGAGTCCGGAACTGTTTGTGATCCCCAACCGGTTAGATGGGCAAAGGCTGCGTGTGGTCGATAGCGATACTCGGTGTCGTTGGATCTGGTCTTGGGTGCACCAGCTTCGATCACAATCAGTTGGTTGGCAAAGGCTGCTGCGACTTTGTCGCGCCTATATTTCGCAAAATCAGCTGCGGGGCTTTGAGATATGGCTTTGTTGGAACTTTCTTTCCAGCCGCTTGAAATGTAATCAAGAAACTCTTTGCTGTTTGGGGTTCTAGAACGGTTTGTTCCTGTGCCCTCTTTTTTATCGCTAGCCATCCAACTATTGTGTCATTCCAGCACTGTCTTGGGCGTTGGGTAGTGTTGAGCTAACAGAACAGGGATTTTCATGGTCAAAATAGACCTCCATACACACTCCACTAGATCCGATGGGCTAGACACCCCCAACCAGCTAGTTACCAATGCCGCTAAAGCCGGCATCAACGTCTTGGCCTTGACCGATCACGATACCGTTTCGGGCTGGGATGAAGCTAGATCCAAAGCCCTAGAACTTGGGTTGGGTTTTGTTCCAGGTATCGAAGTAACTAGCGTTTCCGATATCGAAAGATTTGGTCGCACTATTCGAATTAGCGTCCACCTACTGGCTTACCTACCTGATCCAAACCATGAAGCACTTGCTGTGGTGTTAGGCGATACCGTTGCCACCCGCGAGGCAAGAGCTCGGGCCATTGTCGACAAGCTCGCCACGGAAATGCCAATTACCTGGGAGATGGTTCTAGATCACCTAGATAAAGGTGCAACCATTGGGCGCCCTGCAATCGCGGACACCCTGGTGACTATGAAAAAAGTTTCTGACCGAAGCGAAGCTTTTGATTACTACTTGGCTTCTGATGGACCGTTCTATGTTTCGCACTCGGCGGTTTCCACCGTTGAGGCAATTGAACTAATCGGTATGGCCGGGGGAGTATCAGTAATTGCCCACCCACTAAAAGGTGTTGGGCCAGACACCAGCCCAGAAGATCTGCCTTTGGATCATTTTGAGCAAATGATTCAAAGGGGCTTAGCCGGCATTGAGGTTTATCACCGCGATGTTCCAGAAGCCGCCAGATCGTGGTTGCTTGATTTGGCTTCGAAGCATGATCTTGTTGTTACCGGTTCTAGCGATTATCACGGCGTTGCCGGAAAGCCGAATCAGTTAGGTGAGAACACCACAAGTCAAGAAATGTTAGATCGAATTGTGAAGCTTGGAACAGGAACTAAAGCTTCGCTTTAGCTATTTCCACCGCGGGTGCGGTTACGAGTTCTGTTAGCTGTTGGTGCAGGACGATCTGCTCTTTTCTCACCGGAGCGCTCAGGCTTAGAGTCAGATCCTCTTGAAGGCCTAGAACCCTTTTGTCCCTGCGGTCTGGAAGACTTTGGAGCTTCAACTCTGGTGCTGGCTTTGAGTCTTCCCTTGGTTCCAGCAGGAATGTTCAAGTCCACGAAAAGGTGCTCAGAGCTTGAGTAAGTTTCAGTTGGATCTGGTTGGCCAAACTTTAGCTCTATGTTGATGTGGGTCCAGCGAGCAAGATCTTCCCAGTCCACAAATGTGACGGCAATTCCCAATCTTCCCGCACGACCGGTTCTTCCAACGCGGTGCAGGTAAGCCTTTTCATCTTCTGGCACTGAGTAGTTAATAACATGTGTCACATCGTCAACGTCAATTCCGCGGGCTGCGACCTCGGTAGCGACCAGGATGTCTCTTTTTCCAGAGCGGAAATTGGCCATCGATTTCTCTCGGGCTTCCTGAGACATGTCTCCATGTAAGGCGCTTGCGCTGAACCCTCTGTCAATTAGCTCATCGGCTAGCTTGGCAGCCTGGCGCTTGGTGCGGCAGAAGATGATTGTCTTACCGCGGCCTTCGGCCTGCAGAATTCTTCCAACCACCTCGTCCTTGTCGAGTGCGTGTGCCCGGTAAACAAACTGCTTGATGTCGGCTTTGGTGAGCCCCTCATCGGGGTCGTTGACCCTGATGTGTACTGGCTTGTTTTGGTAGCGCCTTGCAAGGGACACAATTGCTCCTGGCATGGTGGCTGAAAACAGCATGGTCTGACGTGACTCTGGGGTGTAAGCAAAGAGTTTTTCAACATCTGGCAAGAAGCCAAGATCTAGCATTTCGTCGGCTTCGTCCAGCACCATGAACTGGATGTGTTTTAGATCGAGCTTCTTTTGTTTTGAAAGATCAATTAGTCGACCAGGAGTTCCAACAATGATCTGCGCTCCAGAATCAATCTCAGCAATTTGTCCCTCGTAAGCTTTTCCGCCATAGATTGCGGCAACGGTAGTTGAGCGATTGGAGCAAGCGTGCTTTAGATCTTCTGCGACCTGGATAGCTAATTCTCTGGTTGGAACAACTACTAGGGCTTTGGCGCCTTTTTCTGGATTCAGTCCAAGGGACTGAATAAGAGGTAGGCCAAAACCTAAGGTCTTACCCGTACCAGTTTTGGCTTGGCCAATAATGTCCTGACCAGTTAGGGCAAGCGGTATGGCTTGCTCCTGGATTGGAAATGGACTGGTGATTCCTCGGCCCTCGAGGGCCTGATAGATATCTTGATCGATACCTAAGTCTTTGAAAGTCAAATTGCTCCTATATATGCTCTTCTTACTCTACTTGCCAAGGCGCTATCCCGTTTATGCTTGAAAGGTGTTTGAGTGGTTGAAATCCTTACGGAAAAAAGTCGGCAAGCTTGTTTTGCCTGATCGTGAAGAGCGCTCTGCTAGAAACAAGACCAAAATCAATCTCAAGCCATACACGCCTGAACCAAAGGCATACCTAGGTCAGCTTGCGTACTTGTTACTTTCGAATTTTGAAATTCTTACCAATGAGCTCAAATACGCTCCTACCACTCAATACAAAGCTGAGCTCAGTGAGGCAGCAGCCAAGAGTTTTGAAAAATACCGCACAGTTTCAAAAAAGCTGTCCGGCTTGGGTGTGGATGTGACTGACTCGATGGATCCTTTCACTGAGCGAATCGACACTTTTCACTCCAGGACTTCAGGCGTTGATTGGTACGAGGCGATCATTAAGATCTACCTAGTTTCTGGACTTCTGGATGATTTCTATAAGAGATTGGCTGTTGGCCTGAACTCGGAACTTCGCGAGTCGGTCGAGAAGGCGCTTTCGGATAAGACCTTCGAGAAATTTGCTCAGAAAGTTATCACAGAGGGCAAGGCAATGAATCCAGAGCTTGACTCGAGGCTGGCTCTTTGGGGCCGACGCCTTATGGGAGATGTATTGCTGGAAGTTAGGGCCGCTTTCGATAATCGAAAGCTTGCCGGTATCGATAAGAGCGCGAGCTTGAGTGCTGAGCAAGAAAGAAAAGTAAATCTAGAGTCTTACTCCAAGATTGAGCCACTTATCAGCGAGATGATTGCAGCCCACTCGCTGAGAATGGATTCAATCGGTCTTGCTGCCTAAAAGGGCAAGCTCATCTTTCTTTTGCCTTGACGAGGCTAGTAATTTCGGACCAAAATACATCGCCGCTGGCATGCTGAGCATCACGATGGACCAGATCCAGCCATCGGTATATTTATGAATCATGATATTTGCGACGTATCGAAATTCTGATGAATCTTTAGCTCATTAACAGAGTAGGGTTAGATTAATGATGACACAATTTGGTGTTTTTAAAAAAGGTATCTATTACCCAGATAATAGAGATGCGGGTTTTTTTTCTTTGTTAACTACATCTCTTCTTGACCTCTCTCAAATCAAGTCGCCAGTTTTTCAGGTGAAGAGTAAAGAAGCATTCAAAGATTTCACCATACAAGGCTCCGAGAATTCTTGGTCTGAGTTCTTTAACCAGCCAACTGGATGTTTAAGGGTATCGAGGAATAGTCGTTCCGAATTGAAAGAGTTACTTCACCACTCCATTTATCGAAATCTACCTTTTTCTAGTGCCTCCCCTTTTCTGGCGGAGTTTTTCTCTCCTAGCGATCGCGTATTGGAAACGAGGGAATTCTTGACAGATAAGTACTCGATTGATCCATTGAGGACGATAGCCGTGTGCCTACGAGGCACAGACAAGAGTTTAGAAGTCTCAACCCCACCTTTGCGCCACTACCTAAATCTGGCAGGAGAGGAGCTAGCTCGCAATCCTGGTTTTCGGATTTTGGCGATGAGCGACCAGCGTCAGTACTTAGACACATTTAGGGCAGAATTCGGTTCCGATGTGTCTATTTTTAAAGAATTACCAACCACCACTAACAATATAGTTTTGCATAAGCAACTAAGTGAAGGGGATAAAGCTATGTTTGGAATGAATTTACTTGCTTCCGTGCTAATTCTAGCGTCCGCCCGAAGTCTTATTACGCACACGGGGAATCTTGCATTCTGGACGGCGCTCTATCGAGGTACCTCCGATGGTCTGGTTCAGCTTCGTGGATCAGAGATTATTGATTAGGAATTTTTCCCAGATTGAGAGACAACAGAATTTTTCTTAATCACAAGTAGGCAGGTACTATTGCCTTAGAAGTCTCGGATTTCTGAACCTAGGGAATGTTTTTGATTGAAGATACTAGATGATTGGTATGACTGTTCCAATAAGACCCGGAGTCTAGACCTTAGAAAGAGCTGAGAATGGATTCAATCGGTCTTGCTGCCTAAAAGGGCAAGCTCATCTTTCTTTTGCCTTGACGAGGCTAGTAACTTTGGACCAAAATACATCGCGGCTGGCATGCTGAGCATCACGATGGACCAGATCCAGCCATCGGTATATCCAAAGCCAAGGACAGTAAGAAGTATCCAAAGAAAAGATCCGGTGGCTAAAGCAATTGCCGTTGGCACAAAAGAGCCATAGCGATCAGAGTTGATGTTCACAGCTGGTGCAACCAGGGCCAAAACCGCCGCGTAAAAAACAATGAATAGAAACTCCATTAGGCGATGAACCCAACCCTTCTTGCTTCCTCCGCACCAAGCTCAAGATAAGTTATTGACTTGGTTGGGATCAAAAATACGTTGCCCTTGGAATCGGTCAAGCTGATCAGCTTGGCATCGGAGTCCATCGCAGAACGAATTGATGCCTCCAACTCCTTAGCGCTAGCGGAAGTTTCGAAGCTGAGTTCGCGAGCTGAGTTTTTGATGCCGATTTTGATGTCCATGACCAACCTTTCTAGTACTAGATTACGGCAGGAAAACTCTGGGCTAGACATCTATTGTCAGAAGGCTCGGGTATCTTGATTGATATGACCCAACCGAAATTTGTGCCCCTTTTGCACATTGACTCGGTCAGGGGCCTTTCTCTTGATAACACCCAGCTCCAAGCGGTGAACTTGCCAGCCGAAGCGTTAGTTACAGTTATTGGGTCTCCAGGCTCCGGAAAAACAAGCTGCCTCAAAGCTCGTTTTTTGAATCTAGTTGATAAAGGTGCCAAGCCAGAACAAGTGGTTGTGATTGCTCAAACGAGAGATAGCGCGAATTTGTATCGCGATCAGTTGGCACTCGAATTACAAAGCGCAACCGCTGGACCGGTTGCCAAGACTCTAACCAGCATGGCTTTTTCGATACTGGTCGATAAAGCGCGCAAATCAAATGCCCCAAAGCCAACATTGCTAAGCGGTAGCGAACAAGATGCCATGCTGCAGGAAATAATCAAAAAACAGGATCCTGAAATTTGGCCCAAGCAATTAGATGCCACGGTTAGATCTCTTACTGGATTTAGAACCGAACTCCGAGATCTAATTGCTGTTGCCATTGAGCACGGCATAACTGCAGCCAAGTTAGCCGAGTTGGCAAAAGATCAGAATGTTTCGCAGTGGCAAGCAGCCAGCATCGTTTTTGAAAAGTACCTTGCGTTACAAAACTCAGCCGAATCACAAAGGTACGATTCCGCTTCTTTGCTTCGAGAAGCAGCCCTGATAGTTGCTAGCTCACCGGATCTTCCAGAATCGATTAGCTCAATCAAAACTTTGCTAGTTGATGATGCTCAAGAGCTCACTCCAGCTGCCGCCGAGTTTATCTACGCACTTACTCAAAAAGGTGCCGGGGTTAGCTTTTTTGGAGACCCGGATGTAGCAACCCTTAGTTTTAGGGTGGCCAATCCAAAAGCGATGATCTTGCTGGCAGAGCGGATTGCATCTTCGAAATCCGTAACTGCCCAGACTATTTATCTGGAGCCTAAACACTTTGTTCGGCCAGCGGAGATTTCTTTAGCTTTGGCTAAAGTCAGCTCCCAAATAGAAGTTGCTAGAGCTGGAAGACAACGCAAAGGCCTGGCCACTTCCATTAAGGCACAAGTAGCTGGTGAGGCACTGGCTGCCAAAGTCTTTCGCTCGCGCACCGATGAACTTGCTTATGTTGCCGGAGCGCTTAGAAGAAGACACCTGTTTGATGGAATCGCCTGGTCAAACATGGCGGTTATTGCAAGAAGCAGGCCAGAACTTGATGCATTAGCACTGGTTTTGAGCTCACATTCGGTTCCGGTTCGAGTATCGGGAACTGCCACTGCCTTGAAATCAGATCACGCTGCAGGACAGCTGCTAGAGCTCGCAGCGGTTTGCCTATCTGATGAGCCACTGACTTTTCCCCAAGCGGAGCAATTGCTTCTTTCGGAATTCTGCGGGCTGGATGCGCTATCGCTTCTTCGACTCAAGCGATCACTTCGCAGAGCCCATGAGGACTTAGAAGTATCTAGTGACGAGATATTGCTTTCAGCAATCTCTGAGCCGGCACTGATTGCCCAGGTCAGATCACAAGAGGCTCGTAAGGTGGAAAAATTCATTGGGCTAATTGACCAAACCAGAGCATTGGCCAAGGAGCCAGAGTCAACCACCGAGGCAGTGCTTTGGAATCTTATTTCTGGCACATCACTGATGGATCGATGGGTTGTGGCCTCGCGCGGGGTATCTGAGTTAGCGATGCAAGCGGGAAAGAATCTTGATTCAGTTATGGCGCTTTTTGCAGCCGCTGCTAGGTTCACCGAACGCAATCCAGATAGTAGTCCGCTTGATTTTGTGTTGGACCAACTCGCGCGCGAGATTCCAGAAGATAGCTTGGCGCTAAATAACTACTCCGGCGAATACGTTTCGTTGCTGACTCCTTCTGGACTGATTGGCAGAGCTTTCGACACTGTTGTCTTGCCTGGCCTTATCGAGGGAGTTTGGCCCAATCTAAAGCCGAGGTCATCGCTTCTGGGCGCCCAAGCACTCGATGCTTTAGCTAGCGGTGAGATCGAGAACACATCAGAGCTAACCAAGTCCGAACTATCTGGTGAGCTTCGAATGTTCAACAAGGCCGTAGGTGCGGCAAGATCCAAAGTGTTGGTTACTGCAACCGATCAGGAAGAAGAGCAGATCTCGCAGTTTTTGACACTGGTAAATGGCAGCATCCCAGAAACCGAAAGTGCGATTCCAAGATCTCTAACCCTGCGCTCACTAGCTGGTGACATGCGCCGCGAATTGGCTAACGGATCGGGGGATAGCGTCGAGCTTGCGATGGGACTTGCCAGGTTAGCCTCGGCCAATGTTCCAGGAACTGACCCGTCGAGTTGGTATGGCCTATTGCCAATTTCAACCCAGGAGCCACTCACGGATCTTGCAACTGATTTGGTTCCGGTTAGACCTTCGCAGCTTGATAGTTATCTAAAGTGCCCACTGCACTGGTTCTTGCAAAATCATGGCGGAAGATCAGACTCCTTCTCGGCTTCTCTTGGAACCTTGGTTCATGAGGTCTTCGAGCTCAGCAGATCTTCTGATCGAGCTGAATTACAACAACTTACCGACTCACGCTGGCACAGTCTTGAATTTGAAGCTGACTGGTTAGAAGAACTAGGCAAACGACGAGCCAACAAGATGCTTTCAAACTTGGCAAGCTATTTGAAGCAGTTCGAAGATCAGGGCTCGGTTGTTTTGGGCAGGGAGCAAAACTTCCGCTTTGAGTTTGATCACGTAAGGGTGCAGGGTCAGGTAGACCGCATCGAACAACATGAAAACGGCACCATCATGATTGTTGATCTAAAAACCAGTAACCAAGCTCCGTCTGAAGCTGACACCGCATCAAACCCACAGCTCGCGCTATACCAAATGGCTCTGTTAGAAGCTGGCTTCGAAGAAATTGGCAAGGTCAATGAAGATCGGCTAGCGGGAGCGAAGTTACTAATTGTCGGTGGAGATAGCTACACCGAACGTTCACAACCAGCAATGACGCAAGAAACTTCAGCAAATTTCAAGAAGTTGCTTCTGGAAACAACTCAGGGCATGGCAAAGCAAGTTTTTGTCGCGCAGCTTTCTAACCACTGCGAAGCAGACCGCGAATATGGAACCTGCAAGCTGCACTTGACCAGGGCGGTGTCCTATGTTGGCTAAGTACTCAGCGGCAGAGATTTTCAAGGTAGTAAAAGGGAGGGAGCTTTCCCAGGAAAAAATCGACGCCATCGAACAATCTGCCCTTGATTCGCCAAGCCTGGTTGTTGCTGGAGCTGGAAGCGGTAAGACGGAACTACTTGCCGTGAGAGTTCTCTGGCTTGTGGCAAACGGTTTTGCAAGGCCCGAGCAGATTCTGGGACTTACCTTCACGAAAAAAGCTGCAACCGAGCTGTCAAAAAGAATCTACGAATCGCTGCTGAAACTTCGTGATTCGAGCTTCTGGCCAGATGATCTGGAGTTTGATTTTCAAGCGCCTACTATTTCTACCTACAACGCCTTTGCCAACCAGGTCTTTCGCGACAACGCTCTAGCACTGGGCTACGAGTCAGATGCCACGCTGATTAGCGAAGCAACTGCTTTTCAGCTGGCCAGGGAAGTCTGCGTTCGTTTTGGCTCGGATGTTTCTGGAACGCTAAGTGACCTGGAGCTAAACATCGATTCATTAGTTGAAAAAGTGATCGAGTTAGCCAGAGCCCTAAATGACAACGGGCAAACGGCAGGAAACTTACAAAGTGAAATTGCGCGAACTGTTGATCACATCGCAAGGCTTCCTAAAAAGGCAGGCGATGAGGTCAGCTCCAGATTTGCTTATGTCGACACCATCGTTGAAGAGCTAAAGCCAGCTCCCTTGATTGCTGAACTTGCCGAGATTTTCCAAAAGGAAAAGAAGCTGCGTTCCATGGTTGATTACTCCGACCAGGTGGCACTTGCTCTTCGGGCAGTTACCGAATTCCCAGACGCCGCAACCAGTATTCGCGAGAACTTTAGCCAGGTAATGCTCGATGAATATCAGGACACTTCGGTGCTTCAAACCAGGTTGTTAGCAACCTTGTTTGCACAGAAATCAGTGTTCGCAGTGGGGGATCCGAACCAGTCGATTTATGGCTGGCGTGGAGCAAGTGCATCAAACCTTGACGAGTTCGGTATTGATTTTGGAACTGCCAAGAACTTTAGCCTTAGAACCAGCTGGCGTAACCCCATTCAAGTTTTGGAAAAGGCTAATGAGATCTCCGCGCCACTTGCTAACCAGGCCAGCTTTGAAATTCCAAAGCCTTTGGAGCAGCGAGTGCTTCCTGTAAAACTTGAGGCCATGCCTGATGCACCAGAAGGCCAAGTCCAGGTTCGCTTCTTGGAAACCATCGAGCAAGAAGCGCAAGAAATTGCAGAGTGGTTCAAGCCAGCACTAGCCAAAGGATCGAGCTGTGCAGTGTTGATGCGAAAGCGCTCCGCTATGGCTCTGTTTGTTGAGACGCTGCAGTCCAATGGCATTGAAGTGGAGGTAGTTGGACTCGGCGGACTACTTGAACTTCCAGAAATTGTTGATCTGGTATCTGCTTTGAAGGTCATCCAGCGCGTGGATGCCGGAAGTGAACTAATCAGGCTCCTTACCGGGGCTAGATGGCGCATCGGGGCTAAGGATATAGATCGACTCTTTGTTATTGGAAGAAAACTATCTGGCCCAAGGCAAGAAGGTGTCTTCCGCCAAGAGCTCACAATCGTGGAAGCTCTCGACGAGGTAACTAGCGAGAGCCTTGAGCTACTGTCTGAATTCTCCCCAGAGTCACTAAGGCGCTTGCGTGATGCGGCGGTATTGTTTAGAAACCTTCGGTCGGCAACATCACTACCTTTGGCTGATTTTGTTCGGGTTGTTGCCGAAGAGCTTTGGTTAGATATTGAGCTTCGAGCCAACCCAAAGCTCAAAAACCCCATGGCCCAGCTCGAGTCCTTTTATGAAACAGTTGCGGGCTTTGCACAAGCTAGCGCAGCCTCACAACTTGGCGCGTTTTTGAACTGGCTGGACTATGCCGCAAAGAGAGAAAGATTTGAACTACCAAAGTCCAACCCAGCAGCAGGTGTCGTGCAAGTGCTGACGATCCACGCGGCTAAGGGTTTGGAGTGGGATTATGTTGCTGTTCCAAATCTTGTTGAGGACGATTTTCCAAGCAAGCCAAGATCAATTTCCGGTTGGCTTTCTGGAGCGGAGCTGCCGTATCCGCTTCGAGGAGATGCCAGATCATTGCCGGTTTTTGACTATGAGGCAACTAGAACACAGGCTGATATCAAAGCAGCCAAGGACCAGTTCCGTGCAGACAACAAAGAGCACCAACTTCGCGAGGAGTATCGACTTATTTATGTTGCAATAACGAGAACCCAGCAAGCACTGCTACTAACCGGTTCTTATTGGAAACCAGGTAACACTGGATCTAGAAAACCTTCGCGCTTTCTAGAGCAGTTAGCCGGTGAAGGTTTTGAGTTTCCGGAAATTAACAGCCAAGTAAATCCTCTTGACCTGGAACCAAAGACAGCCAGCTGGCCACTTGATCCCGTGGGTGAGAAACACGCAAGTGTTTTGAAACAAGCGGCTGAGAAAGTTCAGCAGGCAACAAAGCAGTTAGCCACTTCAGCAAGTGATTCAAAATCAAGCAACGTGCAAGAAGAAATTGACTTGCTACTGAAAGAACAAGACGATCGAATTGCTCGGTTATCGGTTGTGGATTTGCCGGTTCGAATACCAGCATCCAGGCTCAAAGAGTTCGTCAAGGATGTTGACGCTATTGCTGCCAAGTACCTAAGACCCACCCCGTCAAGGCCCTACCGCGCAACTCGAATCGGAACGCAGTTTCACTCTTGGGTTGAAGACTTTTTGGTAGCTGAGATTGACCAGACAAGTTCTACCGCGGTTAGCGAACTGGCAGAGATATTCAAAAACTCTAGATTTGCAAACTTGAAGGAATCCGAAATTGAGTTAGAAATCAACCTAACCCAGGGCGTGAACACTTTTGTTTGCAAGCTAGATGCGGTTTTCAAAGTCGGGACCCGCTATGAAATAGTGGACTGGAAAACTGGCTCCCCTCCAGAATCTAGGGAGCAAGAGCAGGAAATGATCTTGCAGTTGGCGCTTTACCGGTTTGCATACTCGAAGCTTCGAAATGTGCCGGTAGACCAAATTGATGTTTGTTTCTATTTTGTGGCTGATAACACTGAGCTAAGACCTGAGGGTGTTCCGGAGCCAGCAGAGCTTATGAAGCTTTGGGAAAAGCTATTTGCCTAGAACAGTTCGTCGTTCTTGACGGGGTTCGAAGTGGCTTGTTCTGCACGTCTTTGCTGAGCAATCTCAGTAGCTAGCGGAGCAGCGGCAATTCGCTCAGCTTTTCCTGATTCGACTTCTTCGGTTAGTACCAACAGCATTCCCACAGCGTCTTCGATGATTTCTTGGCTACCCTGCGAGTAACCGTGCAGTAGCCATCTGGCAAGTTCTAGTTCGCTATACAAAAGTGCTCGTGACCATAGGTTTACATCGGCACCTGGTCTGGCTTCGAAGTAACGAGCAATCACGCTCTTTGCAAGCTCAGTTGTTGCTCCACCCAATACCCAGGCAAGGTCTTCGGCAGGATCAGAAATTCTAAGTCCACTCCAGTGAAGAACTCCGGATACTTTGCCATCAAGTTCTAGAACGCTATGACCATTAATTGCTCCGTGCACCACGGTTGGCTGGTAGCGGAACATGCTGGAATCTTCCAGCGCAGTTTCCCAACGCTGCAACAGAATTGGTGGGACCTTTCCTGTCTGGGCAGCTCGGTCCAATTCCATAATGCGGTATTTCAGGTTTTGATGTGGGTCGAGTTCTGGGAATCCAGATTTTTGCACCAATTCGTGCGGCAGGTTGTGAATTGCGGCAATTGCAAAGGCAATGCTGGCTGTCAATCCCGAAACTGGATCTACCCGAGACAGCTCAATTGAATTTCCATAAACAAAGTCAAAAACCAGGGCACGCTCACCATCAGAATCCTTGGTGTCTCCGACCAGTTGTCCAATTTGAAAAGGAAGATTTTGTCGCACTAGGGACGAAAAGCACTTTAGGGCTCTAATCTCAGCTTCAAGTTCTGTGCCAGCGGTTGGGCTGTTTGCCATCCGAACCACGAAGTGTTCTCCGCTCTTTGCGGTTAGTAGAGCTGCATCAAAAGCACCTGATTGTCCAGCGTCCAAGTGCTTTACCTGTGCGAAGTCAAACTGCGGAACTGCGTCTTTAGCCAGTGCCGCTAAAATCAAGGGTGATCTAGCCATAAATTTAGGTTAGACAACATTGCCCAATCTATTCAGTATCGCCACGCGAGGATAAAGTGACCGAAATCAAGCTCCCACCCCTTGCTCGCTGGGAGCTCGATAGAGACGACTTATCTAGGTCAAGACCAGAGCTATTCGATGAGCTCTGGAGTCTTGAGACTACCCGCGTACTTGCGATGCACGGCGGCAAGGTTCTCCTAAGAACTGATTCTGAAACACCAAAACTGAATCTCATGGCAGTAGATCAAGTCCCCACAGCGAACCTCCGGGCCTACTTGGGAAAAACCACATCGGCAACCTCCCATGAAGCCAACGGGGCTGCAATTGTTCTGGCAATTGTTAACGAGAACTCCGCGAACCAGATTGAACCCGATGGTTCGAAATGGATTGGTCTTCGAAGCCTTGGTGCAGAGCTATCTGATCGAGATGCTGGATTGTTTACTCAGGCTTTGGCGCTTTACAACTGGCATGAAACAAACCAGCACTGCCCTAAGTGTGGGACGCCTACAGTTATCGAACAGGGTGGCTGGTCCAGACGTTGCTTCAAAGACAACAATGAAATCTTTCCGCGAACCGATCCAGCAATCATTGTTGCCATCACCGATCAGCAGGATCGAATCCTGCTTGGCTCTCAAGGCACCTGGGAGCACAATCGTTGGTCTGTTCTTGCCGGCTTTGTTGAGGCTGGGGAATCTTTAGAAGCTGCCGTAGTTCGAGAGATGAAAGAGGAGTGTGGCCTGGAGGTATTCGATATCCAGTATCTCTATTCCCAGAGCTGGCCGTTTCCGCAGTCACTAATGTTGGGCTTTAGCGCCAAGGCGGACTCAATCATTGAGTTCTTGCCCGATGGCGAAGAAATAGTAAAGCTACGCTGGTTTTCCAAGGCCGAAATAGCAGCGGAAGCGAAATCACTATTGCTACCAAGTGATTCAACTATTTCTAGATCTCTAATAGAGCTTTGGTACGGTTCCCCAATTGATTCAGCGGCTGAAGAAGCAAAAAATGGCCAACAGTAGCGCGGAGCAGGTTCTAGAAGGGCTAGATCCGAATCAAAAAGTTGCCGCTCAAACGCTAGTTGGCCCGACTGTGATATTGGCCGGTGCCGGGACTGGAAAAACTAGAACAATCACGCACCGAATTGCCTATGGGATTGCCACGGGACACTTTGCTGCCAATCGCGTGCTCGCACTTACCTATACCAATCGCGCAGCGGGGGAGTTGCGAGCAAGGCTTCGGCAGCTTGGTGTTGGAGCTGTTTCGGTAAGGACTTTTCACGCCGCAGCACTTGCCCAGTTGGAATACTTTTGGCCACAGCTAGTGGGCGTTCCGGCACCTTCAATTCTTGACTCCAAAGCGAAACTTATTGGGCAAGTTGCCAAAGCCATGTCAATCAATTTGGACCAAGCAGCTCTTAGAGATCTCGCGAGTGAGATTGAGTGGCGAAAGTATTCGATGCTTTCGATGCAGGAGTACGCGCTACTGGCTGACTCCAGGGCCCAGGTAGCGGGGCTTAGCTTTGCTAAGAATCTTGAAATCCAGCAAGGCTATGAGCAAGAGAAAATTCGGATGCAGCGTCTTGATTGGGAAGACGTTTTGATCTTGACCCTGGGGCTACTAAAAGCCGAACCCAGAGCGCTGTCTCATGTTCAAAGCCAATATCGCTTTTTCACAGTCGATGAGTACCAAGACATTTCTCCTTTGCAGCACGCCCTGTTGGATCAGTGGCTGGGCTCTCACGCCGAGCTTTGTGTTGTTGGGGATCCGAACCAGACAATTTATTCGTTTACTGGCGCCAGCAGTGAATTTCTGCGCAGCTTCCCAGATCGGTTCCCAGGAGCAACTGTGGTGGATCTGATCACCAATTATCGATCTAGTAAACAAATAGTTGCCTTTGCCAATCGACTAACCAGTGATTCGGCACTGGGTGGAGATCTCGAAGCCGCAGGAGGTGCGGGCACAGCCCCAACAATCGATAGCTTTGATTCCACGCTCGCCCAAGCCAAAGAAGTTGCCAAAGCAATCAACGAAGCGATTCAAGCTGGAGTTCCCAGAAGCGACATCGCCGTGTTGTATCGAATCAACAGTCAGTCTGAAGAGTTAGAGCGTGCCCTTGATGATTTAGGTATTGCCTATCAACTAAGAGGAGGCGAACGCTTTTTTGCTAGACCGGAAATACGAACCGCCGTGCAGCTGATTCGAGCTGAAGCACTTTCGCCTTCTGGTAAACCCCTTGATCATGCAGTAAGCGACATTGTTAGATCTCTTGGTTGGCAGCAGCAAAGACCAACGCAGCAAGGTGCCGTTGCCAGTAAGTGGGAAGCTTTGAATGCGCTGTTATCGATGGTCGATGAACTCCCAGAAGGATCAGGCATCAAAGAGTTCGCTCTGGAGTTAGCCGATCGTGCACACTCGCAACATGAGCCAACCCAGGAAGCCGTTACGTTGTCCACCATTCACGCGGCCAAGGGATTGGAGTGGCCAATGGTTTTCATAATTGGCCTAAACGAGGGTTACTTACCTATTACCTACGCGAAGACAGACGCCGCAATTCAAGAAGAGAAAAGACTTCTTTATGTTGGGATTACCAGAGCCAAGTCTCAACTGCGACTGTCATTTGTGAATCAAGATAAGGGTAGAGAGCGCACTGCTTCGAGGTTTATTTCCTTGTTGCAATCGGGTTTAGCCCAGTAAGTCCCTAAGCGCCGCATCAATTTCGTCATCTGGGCTTTGCTTTGAGGCACGTTCAATCAGCTTTGCTGGATCTTTGATATCTTGCTCGGTAGGAATCAAGTCCGGATGAGACCAAATTGCGTCTCTTTTTTCTAGACCAACCGCATCGGTTACCTGCTGCCACATCGAAGATGCTTCGCGAATCTTTCTTGGCCGCAGCTCTAATCCAATCAGTGTCAAGAAAGTTCGCTCAGCTGGACCGATTGAGGCACGCTTTCGTCTCATGGTTTCTGCAATAGCTAGTGATCTTGGAAGCCGCTTGGTGGCAGCTTGGGTAACACAGTCCACCCAACCCTCGATAAGTGCAAGCACTGTTTCAATTCGCTCCAGTGCTCTGGTTTGTGAATCGGTCCTTGGTGCAATCAGGGCACCGGATTCCAAAGCTTTTTGGATGTTGCCTATTTCGGAAGGGTCAAACCCTTCTGAGAGCTCAACTATCTTGGTGTTGTCGATTGTAATTTCGCTGGCGTAGGAAGTAATGAGGTTCACGATGTATCCACGGAGCCACTTGCTGTGCTTGAAGAGCCTGGAGTGGGCAAGCTCGCGCACCGAAAGGTAAATGTAAACCTGATCAGCTTCTTCTTCGAGAGAGTTTACAAAGTTCGCTAGGTTTTGGGCAACGAAGGCTGGCCTTGCTTCTTGGAAGATTGGCAAGCCGATGTCTCCTCCGCTTAGCACTTCTTCCGAAAGCTTTCCTAGCGCTTCGCCCAGTTGCATCGCAAACATAACTGACCCGGCGGATTTCATGATGCCGCTTGCTTGCGAGAGCATGCCGGCAAATTCTTCGGGAAGGTTTTCTTGGAAGTTCTCGGTAAGTGCTATCGCCATGCGCTCTGCTACCGGAGTTGCAAGATCTTTGAAGAGTCCAATTGAGTCTGCTACCCACAATTCTCTTGAAAGAAGTTTCGGCTCTATTGAAATTGGACCTAGATCAGTTGCTTCATCTAGCCAAAGATTTCCAGTTGCGGTCGAGGTATTAATTGATCGGCCAACTGACTCTGGAACGGCAACGGTGTTTTTGGCAGATATCTTTCTGGCTTGGGTTTGAACTAGATTCCAGTTCACACCTTCTGTTTGACCACCCGGAGCAATGGCGGCGCCGATTTGAGTCAGCATTTCCTGCAGCGCCTTTGGGTCAATGGGTAATCCTGCGGCTTTGGCCAGTTGCTCAGGATCTAGTGGTTGACCGGATAGGAACTTGCGCAGCATGGCCTCAAAGTCTTCGGGCTCTTGCCGGTTATCGTTCACTTCGCTACCTCTTCGCTCTGATTCAAGGCTACTTCCTCTAGTTGCCTAATCTGCCTGAACAATTGCTTTGCTAACTGAGTGTTCGCCGAGAGCGTGGAATTTTGGGGCAGGTTGGCTGGTGGGCTCACTTAGGCTAATCGGAAGGCTTACAAATCAAGGCGGGCATGACTTTTTTCCAGCGACGCAATACTCGCTCAAAATCTAGCGAACGCGCCAAGAGCGCTATCACGTTTTTTACTGTGGTGACTTTTGCCGCGGGTTTTCTTACCTTGGCCCTATTGCCAACTCCTTACCTAATCGAACGAGCTGGCCCGACCTACGATGTTTTGGGTGAAGTTGATAATGAGCCAGTGATTCAAATTTCTGGTGCTCAAAGCTACGAGTCCGAAGGAATGCTTGAGGTGCTCACCGTAAGCATCGTTGGAAGGCCGGAGAACACTCCAAGCTGGATTGAAATTGGACTTGCGTGGCTAGACGAATCTCAGGCGGTAGTTCCAGTTGAGCTGCTCTATCCAGACGATCGCACCACTGAAGAAATTAGATCCGAATCCAGCGCGATGATGGAAGTTTCTCAGCAAGATGCTATTGCTGCGGCGCTGAATTACCTGGGCTACGAAACACCGAGGCAGGTATACATCGCCGAGGTGGTGGCCGACGCTGCAGCAAGCGGAAAGCTGGTCGCAGGCGATTTTGTTTTATCGATCAACTCTGAGCCGATCATCGATCTCGAACAGCTAAAGGCAATAGTTACTAGCTGGGACGAAGAAGCACCCCTCTCAGTTGTCGTGGATAGAAACGGACGGGAAGTCACAAAAGAAGTTTCTCCAATCAAAGACACCGAGGGAAACTTTAGACTCGGCATTTTGGTTGGATACAAATATGACTTTCCTATAGAAGTAAATCTCCAGCTAGGAGATGTTGGTGGTCCATCCGGGGGCATGATGTTTGCTCTAGGGATTATTGACCGACTCACGCCAGGAGATCTAACAGGTGGCCTGCACGTTGCGGGCACTGGCACCATTACCCAATCTGGCGAAGTTGGCCCAATTGGTGGCGTGGTGCAGAAGCTCTATGGGGCTTCACGCTCTGGAGCAACGGTATTTTTGGCTCCAGCGGCTAACTGCGACGAAATTGTCGGAAACGTCCCCGATGGCCTGAGGGTAGTTAAAATAGAGACACTACAACAAGCACTTGACGCTTTAGAAAAGCTCTCGGCCGATGAGCAAGTCGAATCTTTACCAAGCTGCACGAACTAGGAAAACAGGAGAATCATGACCCAAGCTGCTAACCGAGGCATTCCAAGACCGAATATATCCCCGTCGACAATTGCTATTGGAATAGTGGTTGTAATTGGTGCCATCTTGCTAAGCGTTGCTGGTTTATACACGGACGTGTTGTGGTTTGACCAACTCGGATTCCTTAGCGTGCTAAGCACGCAGATCTTTGCGCAGAGCGCTCTGTTCACCGCTTCAGCTTTGGCCTTCACTCTAATTACCGGATTGGGGCTTTGGCTAGCTTTTAGGTTTAGACCGGTATATCTAAAGTTTGCTGACGAGAGATCTCCTTTTGAGCAGTATCGCCAGCTAATTGACCAATTGAGAAAAGCGGTCATGATTGGTGTCCCACTAGCTCTTGGAGCTTTAGCTGGTTTGGCTGTCGCGCCAAGCTGGGGGATTGTACTTAGCTACTTGAACCGCACTTCTTTCGGTGACACCGATCCACAGTTCGGTCTGGATATTTCCTTCTACATCTTTGAGCTACCGTTTTACATCGGCCTGGTTGGATTCCTATCCGCCGCCTTCTTGATTGCGCTTTTGCTTGCAGCCGGGGTTCACATCGTTTACGGAAGCATTAAATTCAATGGTCGCGAAACCTTGGTTTCAAGGGCAGCCCGCATTCAAATTGGAGTAACCGCGTTTTTATACCTTCTTACTCAAGGTGCATCGCTTTGGTTGGATCAGTACAGCACTTTGACTAGCTCAGCAGGACTCTTTACTGGCGCAAGCTATTCAGATGTCAACGCAGCAATTCCAGGTTTGCAGATCTTGGCACTTATCTCGGTGGTAGTTGCCCTATTGTTCTTGGTTGCAGCTTTTGTTGGTAAATGGCGTCTTCCGGTTGTTGCAACCGGTTTGATGGTTGTTAGCTCGCTGATTCTTGGAGGCTTATTTCCTTGGGCAGTTCAAACTTTCCAGGTAATTCCAAATGAGCGAGTTTTGGAATCTCCTTACATTCAAAGAAACCTCGATGCCACCTCCAAGGCTTTTGGTATCGACACCGTTGAGCGCGTTGAATACAACGCCGTTGTTGACGCCGAGCCAGGCGCACTTCGTGAAGATGCAGAAACCACCGCTTCGATTCGAATCTTGGACCCAGCTCTTGTTAGCTCTTCGTTTAGACAGCTCGAGCAGTTCCGTCAGTACTACAACTTCCCAAACCAGCTAGATGTTGGTCGCTACGAGATCGATGGAAAGGTTCAAGACACGGTTTTGGCGGTTCGTGAACTAAACCAGGCCGGTCTTGGAGACTCGCAGTCTTGGTATAACAACGTGGTTGTTTACACCCACGGATTCGGTGTTGTTGCCGCTTACGGTAACCAGCGCACCCCGGATGGAAAACCAGTATTTATGCAATCCGGTATTCCTTCGGTTGGGCAACTGGGTGATTACGAGCCGCGGGTTTACTTCGGTGAAAGTTCCCCAGCGTATTCGATTGTTGGAGCTCCCTCTGGTTCAGAACCTCTCGAGCTAGATTTCCCAGCCGGTGAGGGTGAAAACGATCAGACTTACAACACCTTCTCAGGCTCCGGTGGTCCAATGATTTCTGGAATCATTCCACGCCTTGCCTACGCTCTGAAATTCCAGAGCGAACAGATTCTGTTATCTGATGCCATCAACTCCGAGTCTCAGATTCTTTACAACCGCAACCCGCGTGAGCGCGTTGCCGCCGTTGCACCATTTCTGGAACTGGACTCAGATCCGTATCCAGCAATCATCGACGGTCAGGTTCTATGGATTGTTGACGGTTACACAACCTCGAACAACTACCCATATTCCAAATCTGAGGACCTAGCCCAGGCAATTGCCGACGCTAACTCACCGAGTGTGCTGCTTCGTGGTGAAGCCAACTACATCAGAAACTCCGTGAAGGCAACAGTCAATGCTTACGACGGAAAAGTGACGCTGTATGAATGGGATGAAAAAGACCCAATCTTGCAGACTTGGAAAAAGGTTTTCCCTGACACCATTCGCCCAATGAGTGAAATGTCGGGCGAGCTACTTTCCCACGTTCGTTACCCAGCTGATCTATTCAAGGTTCAGCGTTCAATCTTGGGTAGCTACCACGTTGAAGATGCTGGAGCTTTCTACTCTCAGCAGGATGCTTGGATGACACCGAATGATCCAGTTGGTGGAGCAGGAGTTGGAACCCTGCAGCCTCCTTACTATTTGACAATGCAGGTGCCAGGCACCGAATCTCCTGACTTCTCGATCTATTCGACCTTCATTCCTCGCTCCACCGGCGAAGCTTCGAGAAACGTACTAACTGGTTATTTTGTGGCAAATTCCGATGCTGGAACTTCGGCTGGAAAGAAGTCCGCAGACTACGGAACGCTAAGGCTTCTGACTCTTCCAAAGAGCACAATTGTTCCAGGACCTGGTCAGGTGCAAAACAACTTCAGCGCCGATTCCAAGGTTTCTCAGCTACTGAACATTTTGAGACAGGGATCAACCAGAGTTCTAAATGGAAACTTGCTGACTTTGCCAGTTGGTGGTGGATTGCTTTACGTGCAGCCGGTATACATCCAGTCCACTGGTGAAACCAGCTATCCGCTATTGCAAAAGATTTTGGTTGCTTTTGGTGATCAAATCGCCTTCGAGGACACTCTTGATGAAGCGCTAACGGTTCTGTTTGGATCTTCCGGTCTTCCAGACGAGACAGACCCAGTTGATCCTGCAGATCCAGGTACTGAGCCAACCGAACCAGAAGCTCCAGCCACTGGATCGGATGCGTTAGCTGCCGCTTTGCAGGACGCTCTTGAAGCTATCCAGGAAAAGGATGCCGCGATGGCGGCTGGTGACTGGACCGCATATGGCGTAGCTGAAGAAAAGCTTCGTAAAGCAATTGAGGCAGCACTTTCAGCAACTCCATAGTGCACTAGCAGCATGTGTTCAAAAGTGGTAGATTGAAACTTCGCCGCGGGGTGGAGCAGTTCGGTAGCTCGCCGGGCTCATAACCCGGAGGTCGTAGGTTCAAATCCTGCCCCCGCAACCAATTAGAAATCCCCACCCATTCGGGTGGGGTTTTTTGTTGTGAATAAGTTCTGCGCTAAAAAATGAATGTACTTATGGTTTTGGGTATGTCAATTACTTCCAAACTTGCAGTCACTTTTTCTAGTTTGCTTATTACTTCAGCCCTAGTGTTTGTTGAAGCGCCAGTTGCAATGGCTTGTTCCACTGGAGGTTCCGGAAGTTCTGGTGTTTCCCATGGATCTGCCATGCATTCGGGTTCGGTGACAGTTTGTGTTGGGGTTCAAACAACCACCCCAGCGCTAACTTCTCCAACCGCACCAAAACCTCCTAGCGGAATAACGATCAAGCCAGTAGCGAAACCAGTTTGTCCAACTGCTGCCCAGCGCAAGCAAATGCCAAAGTCTCCAGATGCTGCGGAGCGTTGGGTCAAGTCCGTTTGCAATCCAAGCCCATCAGCCGCTTCCAAGCCAGCTTCGCCACCACCAGTGAGTTTTACTCCTGCAGCTACTAGCTTTGCCAGCGCTGCCGTTTCTTTCTCACCAAATCCACTGAAGGCATCTGTCTATCCGGCATCGCAACTACCTGCGGGCGAGACATTCACGTTTAGCGCAAACCCTTCGCTTCACTATGGTTCGCAAGTGATTCTTGGTCGCCAGGCCGAGGTTCAGTTCTCACCGGCTGGGTTTGGTTGGCAATTCAGCGACGGATCACGCATTCAGGGAGTGGAGATAAAGCGAAGCTTCGAACAAGCCGGACAGTATCAAGCATGGGCAATCGCGAACTATTTCGTGAGCTACCGAGTCGTTGGTGAAACGGCATGGCAGGCGGTTGCTGGTCAAATCTCAGTGTTGAGTAATGTTCTAGAGCTTGATGTTTCAATCAAGATTCCCGTGACCCCGCCAACACCGCCAAAACTCTTACTGGTGGGAGGGGAGTGCGGCGCAAACCCGAAAAGCTGGGGGTGCCTGCCCTAACCGGCTCTAGTTTTTTGCCATCTGTCGTAGTCTTGTAGGTAGGTAAAGCCTCAGCTAACTCCCTGCCTAACCTCAGACTTGTTTGCCATGATTAAGGCAAGACGAAAGGCCTCCAGCATGAGCATTCAACCGCAAGACCCAAACGGTCTCGGTAGAAAAAACAGTTACAACAGCCAGTTCCTTTTTGACCCTCCGGTCGCACTTACACCAAAGAAACTGAAGCAGAAAAAGACCAAAGAGAAAAGGCTGACGTTTTTCACTGCAACCTCGGCAATCCTTTTGGGTGTCTTGATGGGAGCGTCAATTGGCGCTGGAGCAGGCGTCCTAGCTCAGAATTACTTGACAAGGCCACCTGCCATTGTTGTAAACAATCTTGAGGACGTTAACTGGGTCACCGCTGCTTCCTCAGCTGCGTCCCCATCGGTAGTGACCATCAGAGTTTCTGGTTCTGGATCCGGCGGTAATGGTTCTGGAGTGGTGCTAACAAGCGATGGCTACATTCTTACTAACGCTCACGTGGTAACAATTGGCGGTAGTACAGCCAACGTTGAACTTTCGGTTCGTACCAACCTGCGTGAGGTTTATTCAGCGCGCCTTATCGGAACTGACCCAACCAACGATCTAGCCGTGATAAAAATCGAAACTACCAAGCCCTTGATTCCAATGGTGTTTGCTGACTCTTCGAAAATTAACGTTGGGGATCAAGTTGTTGCCATCGGAGCTCCACTTGGTCTTGAGGCCACGGTGACCACAGGAATTGTTTCGGCTCTGAACAGAACTATTCAAGTTGCCTCCTCAGAGAACCCTGATGAAACCGGACTTGAATTTTGGTCAGGTAGTTCGGTTCCTCCAGTAAGTCTTGGAGTTATCCAAACCGATGCTGCCATCAACCCCGGAAACTCGGGTGGTGCTTTGGTAAACATTCGTGGAGAACTTATTGGCATCAACGTTGCAATTGCTAGAGCTAGCGGTGCAGCGGAAGGCGGCAGCATCGGTGTTGGTTTCGCTATCCCTTCGAATGTTGCCGACAGAATTGCTAAGGACATCATTGAAACCGGTGAATCAACTCACGGGGTGCTGGGTGTGCTCATCGGCGACGCAATGTCTTCAGAAAACGGTTCGGCGTTTCCAGTTGGAGCACTCGTTATTGAGGTAACCCCCGGGGGAGCAGCCGAGGGAATTGGCATAAGACCCGATGACATAGTCGTGAAACTAAATGGCAAGAGCATCAGTAGCGCGAGTGAGCTTACTTCTGCAGTGCGACAGGAGAAAGCGGGCACTGAAGTCAAGATTGAGATTCTGCGAGACGGTGAACGGCTAACTTTCGATGTTGTGCTGTAGCGAGATTTACCCGTTCTAGAAAAGAGTAATCATGAGCGAACAAACCAATCCTGATTCAGGTTACGGAACCGATACTTTAGTAGAGCCAAAACTTTTCGAGCCTGGCGATCACGAGAGATTTTCTCATTACGTCAAGAAAGAAAAAATCGTTGAGTCCGCGGTTATGGGAACTCCCGTTGTGGCTCTCTGCGGCAAGGTTTGGGTTCCAGGTCGCGACCCACAAAGCTTTCCAATTTGCCCCAAGTGCAAGGAAATTCATTCCAAGCTAAAGCCAGGCGATGAGGGTAAGGACTAGACAAACAAAGTTTGGATGGCAGGCTCGCCTTTAGTTAGGCGAAGTGCGCTGGCGGGAAGATTCGACTTTACTTTTGAGTGATGCGAGCGTGCTAGCTCAACTCCAGCTGAGCCCTGGTATTTGCTTTCCGGCACTCCGTTAGTTACCAACTGAACTAGCAAATTGCGCTCACCGCGTCTTTGTTCAGGAGTTGTTCCAGTTCCAATAACTTCGGCTATTGCAATCGAGTCTTCTGAGTGCCGACGAATGGCAAACTTTCTTCCGCCCAGGTTCGATTTTTTAGCAGACCGTTTGGAAACCGTGTGCCAGTCACCGGATTCGTTTTGGTAGGCCACCATTTTGTAAACAAAGCCAGCTGCCGCAACCCCGGAGCCAGTTACCACCGAGGTTCCAACTCCGTAGCTATCTACCGGCGCAGAGGCTAGAGATGCTATTGCGTACTCATTCAAATCATTAGTGACTGTGATTTTGGTTTCGGTGGCTCCAAGCTGATCTAGCAGTAAGCGGGCTTTTGCTACCTCTATTGGCAGGTCTCCAGAGTCAATTCTCACACCGCCTAGTTTTGGTCCAGCGACGCTGATGGCGTTTTTGATTCCAGACTCGATGTTGTAGGTGTCAACAAGAAAAGTGGTGTCGGTACCGAATGCCTCCAGCTGAGCTTCGAAGGCTTGCTGTTCGCTATCGTGCAGCAGAGTAAATGCGTGCGAGGCAGTTCCCATGGTGGGGATACCAAAACTTCTACCCGCTTCAAGATTTGATGTTGCGCTAAAGCCGGCAATGTAAGCAGCTCTTGCAGCAGCAACCGCGGAGTTTTCTCCAGTTCTTCTGGAACCCATCTCAGATACCGGCCTCGACTGGGCTGCGGTAACCATTCTTGACGCTGCGCTGGCAACCGCGGAGTCGTAGTTCAAAACGGACAAAATCAGAGTTTCTAGAACTACCGCTTCGGCAAAGGTTCCCTCTACGGCCAATACTGGAGAGTAGGGGAAGTAGATCTCACCCTCGGCATATCCCCAGATGTTTCCAGAAAACTTGTAGTTAGCAAGCCAGGTTGCGGTGGCGTCATCAACGACCTTGTTAGTTACCAGCCACTCAATTTCTTCAGTTCCAAAGCGAAAGTCTTGAATTAGATCCAGCAGTCTTCCGCTACCTGCAAAGACTCCGAATCTTCTGCCACCAGCCAAGCTGCGAGCAAACACTTCGAAAATTCCGTGACGATTAGCCTTGCCGGAGCGAAGTGCCGCCTGGAGCATGGTGAGCTCGTAGCGGTCGGTTAGTAATGCACTGGAGGTAAGCACGTGTTAAGCCTAGCCCTGATAGCAATTGCCCCAAGTTATAGACTGAAGACCGTGACCACCACCCTACAAAACGCGCCAATTGGAGTTTTTGACTCCGGGTTGGGTGGGCTAACTGTTGCCAGAGCGATAATCGATCAGCTGCCAAACGAGTCAGTCATATACGTTGGCGACACAGCAAACGCTCCCTACGGACCAAGACCGCTTTCGGAAGTTCGCGAGCTTGCCCTTGCGGTTATGGACAAGCTAGTTGACGAGGGCGTAAAAGTTTTGGTCATTGCTTGTAACTCTGCTTCGGCTGCGGTTTTGCGAGATGCCAGAGAGCGATACACCAAGGGCAAATCTATTCCGGTAGTTGAGGTGATCCAGCCAGCTGTCAGAAGAGCAGTTGCTTTGACCTCGAATGGCAAAGTTGGCGTGATTGGAACTACTGCAACCATCAATTCCAAGGCTTATGACGACGCTTTCGCAGCCGCAGTCGACATTGAACTGCAAAGCGTTGCCTGCCCAAGTTTTGTTGAGTATGTCGAAGCCGGGGTAACCTCCGGGCCAGAGATTATTGCTGCTGCCAAGAATTACTTGATGCCGCTGAAAGAAAGCGGCATCGACACCCTAGTTTTGGGCTGCACTCACTATCCACTGCTGACTGGAGCGCTATCTTTTGTGATGGGCGATCAAGTAACTTTGGTTTCCTCAGCAGAAGAAACCGCTAAGGATGTTTACAAGGTTCTAATGGAAAACGATTTGCTCAGAACTGAGAAAACGCCACCTACATTGTCGTTTCGCGCTACCGGCGATGTTGCAGCATTTGAGAAGCTAGCCAAAAGATTCCTTGGTCCAGAAGTTTCCAAGGTTCAGAAACTCTAAAGATAGGAATAGTAGTTGAAACGAATTGATGGTCGCGCACCAGACGAGCTTAGGAAAGTCACCGTTGAGCGAGGTTGGTCTTCCCACGCCGAAGGCTCCGCGCTCATAAGCTTTGGTGAAACTAGAGTTTTATGCACCGCGTCTTTTACTCCTGGTGTTCCAAGATGGAAAGTTGGCAAGGGAGAAGGTTGGGTCACGGCCGAGTATTCAATGCTGCCGCGAGCCACTCACGATCGTTCAGACCGCGAATCAGTCAAGGGAAAGATGGGTGGCAGAACCCATGAGATTTCAAGACTCATTGGTCGCGCACTAAGAAGCGTTGTCAATTTCTCAGACCTTGGAGAAAACACCATTGTTATTGACTGTGATGTTTTGCAAGCCGATGGTGGAACTAGAACTGCCGCAATCACAGGTGCCTACATCGCATTAGTAGATGCAATCGAGTGGGGTAAGGAAAAAAGTTTTATCTCGACAAAGAAGCAGCCAATTTCTGACAGCATCGCTGCCATCTCGGTTGGCATTGTAGACGCTGTTCCATTTTTGGACCTTGCTTACACCGAGGACGTTCGAGCAGAAACTGACATGAACGTTGTTGTCACTGGCTCTGGGAAGTTCGTCGAAGTTCAGGGAACCGCCGAAAAGACTCCGTTCGATAGGGCCGAACTAGATGCCCTGTTAGATCTCGCCCTAAAGGGAACCAAAGAGCTAACCGCCATGCAGCAAGAAGTTCTCAGAACAGCAAGGTCATAGTTTTGAAGCTGGTTCTAGCAACCCATAACGCTCACAAAGTAAAAGAAGTTGCCGCCATTTTGGAGCCGCTGGTTCCAGGTTTAGAGCTTCTAGGTTATGAGGGACCAGAGCCAATTGAAGATGGCAGCTCGTTTCTTGAAAACTCCCTGATTAAAGCCAGAGCGGCTTTTTTGCACACCGGCATTACTTCGATTGCCGACGACTCTGGACTTGCAATAGAAATCATGGGCGGTTCTCCTGGAATTTTCTCGGCTAGGTGGTCGGGGGAAAAAGACGACGAGAAAAACCGCAATCTTGTCTTGGCGCAGCTTCGAGATGTGCCAGCAGAAAATAGGGCAGCAAGTTTTGTCTGCACCATTTCTTTAGTTGGCGAATCAGGAGAGGTTAGCTTCACGGGAGTGCTGCCAGGTCAGATTGCAGCGGTGGCGAGTGGTAGCAACGGGTTCGGCTACGATCCGATATTTATTCCAGAAGGCTTTGAAGTTTCCTCTGCCGAGCTTGAGCCAGAAGTTAAAAACTCGATTAGTCATCGCTCCATGGCGCTGTCACAGCTAGCAAGCTATTTGCGCCCCCAGTAGGATTCGAACCTACGCTCCCGCCTCCGGAGGGCGGTGCTCTATCCCCTGAGCTATGGGGGCAATGCGTTTCCAGCCTAACAGCGTGGCCTCAAACGGGGCTTTCTCGGTAAGATTTACGTTATTGAAGCAATAAATTCTTGCTGATTGTTCTGAATTTTTTATCTATCCCGTGCGAGGCAAATCTTGAATCCAGCAGAACTAGCTGCAGCCATTGGCCGCATCTTGGAAAAGATGCAGTCTGCTGGCACACTTCCTAGCGCTCAACTGCCTGCGGAGATAGTTGTCGAAAGGCCAAGAAACAGGGAGCACGGCGATTGGGCCACCAACGCCGCCATGCAGTTAGCCCCAGTATTTGGTTTAGCCCCAAGGGCTTTGGCTGAGCTATTGGCGCCTGAGATCCAGGCCCTAGAGGAAGTATCCAAAGTCGATATTGCAGGTCCTGGCTTTATAAACATCAGCTTGAATCTGGCAAGTGCAGGCGCGTTAGCAAAAACCATCGTTGAAGCAGGCGCCAGTTACGGTGAGGGAGCGACCCTAAAGGGCCTAAAGATGAACCTCGAGTTCGTCTCGGCGAATCCCACCGGACCGATACATATGGGTGGAACCAGATGGGCAGCTGCCGGAGATTCACTCGCTCGGTTGCTTGAGTTTCAAGGTGCCGATGTAACGCGCGAGTATTACTTCAATGACCACGGTGAGCAGATAGATCGCTTCGCCAGATCTCTAATCGCTCGTGCCAAGAAACTGCCAGCCCCAGAAGATGGCTATGGCGGAGACTATATAGAAGAGATAGCCAATCAAGTAATTGCCAAAAGCGGCAAAGACATTCTGTCTTTACCCGATGATCAGGCTCAGGAAGAGTTTCGCGCGGTAGGCGTGGAGCTCATGTTTGAGCAAATCAAGCAATCACTTCATGAATTCGGTGTTGACTTTGATGTCTACTTCCACGAGAACTCACTTCACGAATCTGATGCGGTAGCAAAGGCCATCAAGCGACTGCGTGAACTGGGCCACGTTTTTGATCAGGACGGAGCAGTTTGGTTGCGTTCAACCGAATTTGGTGACGATCGCGATCGTGTAATTATCAAATCTGACGGTAACGCAGCATACATCGCAGGTGACTTGGCGTATTACCTAGATAAGCGCGAGCGTGGTTTTGACAGGTGCATCATCATGCTTGGAGCTGACCACCACGGGTATGTCCAGCGCATGATGGCGATGTGTTCAGCATTTGGTGACGAGCCGGGTGTGAATCTTGAGATTCTTATAGGTCAAATGGTGAACTTGATGCGCGACGGCGAACCGGTTCGGATGTCCAAACGTGCTGGAACCGTTGTGACCATGGAAGACCTAGTCGAAGCGGTTGGGGTGGATGCGGCCAGGTATGCGCTCGCAAGATCATCTTCCAACTCTCAGTTGGATATTGATTTAGCGCAGCTTTCAAAAAAGACCAATGACAATCCGGTTTTCTACGTTCAGTATGCCCATGCCAGAACGCAGCAGGTTGCGGTCAACGCAAAGAGCATGGAAGTTGATCACTCTATTTTTGAGCCAAGCTTGCTTGATCACGCAACCGAGACCGAGCTGCTTGCCAAGCTAAGCGAATTTCCAAGACTTGCAGCTCAGGCTGCACAGTTTAGAGAGCCGCACCGTATCGCGAGGTATATAGAAGAGGTAGCCGGTAGCTACCACCGCTGGTATGACAACTGTCGCGTCATCCCTCAATCAGGGAACCCGGTTGAGCCGATTCACCGCACCAGGCTCTGGCTCAATGACGCGGCGGGAGTGGTTTTGCGTAATGGCCTCGGACTGCTGGGTGTTTCTGCCCCAGAGAGGATGTAGCTATGGAAAAAACTGCATCTGAATTGGCACCTAGCTGGCTATCCCTTCCAAAAGATGTGAATGAAATCAGTAAGAACATCTGGCCGGCGAGCTTTGCAAGAGAAGCTTCCGGAGAGATTCAAGTTGGGGGAGTATCGGTAGCTCAGCTGGTTGCCAAGTACGGGTCACCACTGATGGTTATTGACCAGGCAGACTTTATCTCTCGTGCTCAAGTTGTAAAGCAAGCTTTTGATTCCGCAGCCTCCAAGATTCAAACAAGCGCAAAGGTCTATTACGCGAGCAAATCACTCTCGACTACCGAGGTGGTTAAGTGGGTTGCGGCAAATGGATTAAACATGGATGTTTGCTCCGCGGGTGAACTCGCGCTTGCGCTTGCCGGGGGGATTGAACCTGGTCGGATTGGTTTGCACGGAAACAACAAATCTGTGTCCGAGATTAGTAAGGCTGTGACGGCTGGGGTCGGGGCAATCGTTATCGACTCTGAGATTGAGATTGAAAGAATCGCATCGATTGCCAGTGCTCAAAACAAGACTCAAAACGTGCGTATCAGAGTTAACTCGGGCGTTCACGCTTTCACTCACGAGTATCTTGCCACCTCGAGAGAAGACCAAAAGTTTGGAATTGCAATTGCTGATGTCCCGGAACTGGTAGCCAAGATTCGATCTCATTCGCAGTTGAACTTTCTTGGGCTTCACTCGCACATCGGCTCCCAGATTTTTAGCGTCGAGGGTTTCATCGAGTCCGTCAAGCGACTGATGCCGCTTCATAAGCTTTTGCTTGAAACTGGGAGCGTTCCTGAGCTAAATCTTGGTGGCGGCTTTGGAATCAATTACACAGCTGCAGACCAAGCGCCCGAGGTCTCGTTTTTTGCATCCGAGATTTGCTCCGAGGTTGAAAAGCAGTGCAGGGAACTAGGTATTGAGGTACCGGTTCTTTGCTTTGAACCGGGGAGAGTTATCTCAGGCCCAGCTGGAGTGACTATTTATACCGTGGGAACCATCAAGGATGTTCAGATTTCCAGTGATGACTCCAAGCAGTCAAGAAAGTACGTAAGCATCGATGGCGGTATGAGTGATAACCCAAGACCTAGTCTTTACAGCGCCGATTACAGCGCACTGCTAGTTTCGCGGACTTCAGCTGCAGAGCCAGTGGTTTCTCGAGTGGTGGGCAAGCACTGCGAAAGTGGCGACATTGTGGTCAAAGATTGCTACCTGCCTGCAGACATTAGCCCTGACGATTTGCTGGCTGTTGCGGCAACTGGTGCCTATTGTCACTCGCTAGCAAGTAATTACAACTATCTACCTAGGCCCGCAATGGTTGCCGTTCTCGAAGGAAAAGTAAAAGTTTTAATGAATGCCGAGACCGAATCGGACATGCTTTCTAGAGACCCCGGGTATCAAACCCTCTAGACAGGGTAGTTTTGTAGTTGGTTAGGAATACACATTGAGCGAATACCGCCCCCTACGCGTTGCCTTACTCGGTGCCGGATCAGTCGGTGCTGAGGTCGCCAGGCTATTGCTGGAGCAGAAGCAGGAGCTTAAGTCCCGTGTTGGGGCCGAGCTAGAGCTCGTTGGAGTTGCGGTAAGAGACCTAACTACCAAGCGTGAGGGATTTCCAAAAGAACTATTGACCACCGATGTTGAGAGTTTGATTCTCGGTGCCGACATCGTGATTGAAGTAATGGGTGGCATAGAGCCAGCTAAGGAATACATTTTGCGTGCACTTAATTCTGGTGCTGATGTTGTGACAGCTAACAAATCCTTACTGGCTACCCACGGAACTGAATTGTTCAACGTTGCAGAGCAAGTTGGCGCACAGCTTTACTTCGAGGCTGCAGTTGCCGGAGCTATTCCAATCATTCGCCCGCTTAGAGAATCTCTTGGCGGCGACCGCGTAAAGCGCATTATGGGAATCGTCAACGGTTCCACAAACTACATTCTTGACCGGATGGACAAAAGCGGTATCTCTTTGGAAGAGGCTATGGCAGAAGCTACCGAGCTTGGCTATCTCGAAGCAGACCCTTCATTAGACGTTGAAGGTTTCGATGCTGCTCAGAAGGCGGCTATTTTGGCAACCCTCGCCTTCCACACCGAGGTTCCTCTAGACAAGGTCTATCGAGAAGGAATCACTTCAATAACCGTGGCTCAAATGAAAGCCGCTCAGCGAGATGGCTATGTCATCAAGCTGTTAGCAATTTGCGAATTTTTGGAAGCTGACTCATCGGGACCGGAGGGAATTTCTGTTCGGGTTTATCCTGCGCTAGTTCCAAGATCTCACCCTCTGGCTGCAGTTAATGGCGCTTACAACGCAGTATTCGTTGAAGCAGAGGCAGCAGGAAGTCTAATGTTCTACGGATCTGGCGCCGGTGGAACTCAAACTGCATCAGCGGTTCTGGGTGATGTAGTTTCTGCAGCCAAGCGCCACGTGGCAGGTGGCCCAGGTCTTGCTAACTCAACTCACGCAAATCTGGAGATACTTCCAATAAGCCGAATTCAAACTCGTTACTCGGTCCAGCTCGAAGTTTCTGACCAGCCGGGCGTGCTAGCAAAAATTGCCACAACTTTCTCCAAGCACGGGGTATCAATTGAAGCCGTTGAGCAGTCAGTTCTTTCCGGAAAGAACGTCGTTGCCTATCTGGAGATTGGAACCCACTTGGCCAGTGACGCAGCCCTTGCTGCTGTTGTTGAGGATTTGAAAGCTAGCGATGCGGTTCAAAAAGTCGCTTCTGTGATTCGAATGGAAGGCTTGTAATGGCACACCAGTGGCGCGGAGTGATTCGGGAATACTTTGATCGACTAGATGTTGATAGCAGCACTCCGATTATCACGCTTGGCGAAGGAGGTACGCCTCTTATTGAAGCACCTTCTCTTGCGAAACTAGTTGGAGCCGACCAGGTGTATTTGAAGTATGAGGGTATGAACCCAACCGGTTCATTCAAGGACCGAGGCATGACCATGGCGGTTTCTAAAGCCGTCGGGGAAGGCGCCAAGGCAGTTATATGTGCATCAACTGGTAATACCTCTGCCTCCGCTGCAGCCTATGCGGCAGCGGCCGGAATCACTTCAGTTGTGCTTGTTCCACAGGGCAAGATTTCTCTTGGAAAGCTAAGCCAGGCGGTAGCACACAAAGCAAAGATTTTGCAGGTGCAAGGGAACTTTGACGACTGCCTAACTTTGGCTCGTGACTTGTCGGATAACTATCCTGTTCATTTGGTCAACTCAGTAAACCCAGATCGCATTGAAGGTCAAAAAACCGGAGCCTTTGAAGTTTTTGACTCACTCGGTAGAGCACCTGATTACCACGTGTTACCAGTTGGCAACGCGGGTAATTACTCTGCTTACTTCAAGGGCTATCTGGAAGATTTCAACGAGGGCCGCATCAAGGTTGTTCCAAAGATGTATGGCTACCAGGCCGAAGGGTCTGCTCCTTTTGTTCACGGTGGACCAGTCAAGACCCCAGACACAATTGCAACCGCAATCCGGATTGGAAATCCCGCCTCATGGGATCTTGCCCAGAGTGCAATGGAGTGTTCAATGGGTAAGTTTGGCGCGGTTTCAGATGCTGAGATTCTTTGGATGCACAGATTCCTATCTCAAGAAGCGGGTGTATTTGTTGAGCCATCTTCGGCTACCGGTGCAGCTGGTATTTACAAAGCTTCCCAACAGGGTGAAAGTTTTGCTGGCGCGCTGATTGTGGTAACCGTTACCGGGCACGGTCTAAAAGATCCGATGTGGGCCCTTAAAGACGAAGCCGGAAACGAGATCTCTCCAGAAGCCGTATCAGCCAATGCTGCTGAAGTGGCGGAGCGGTTGGGGTTGGCTTGAAAATGACTAATTTAGAAGGAAGAACAGTATCGGTTCGGGTGCCAACCACCTCGGCAAACTTAGGTCCAGGTTTTGACACCCTTGGCATCGCCCTTGCTTTTTATGACGATTTGGAAGTTACCGCCACAAAGCCTGGAACCATTTCCATTGAGGTCCACGGCGAAGGCGAAGGCGAAGTTCCACTCGACGCATCGCACCTGGTAGTTCGGGCGATCCTTGAGACATTCAAGCGCGCTGGCCAAGCCGCGCCAGGTTTGGCCCTCAAGGCGACAAACCGTATCCCGCACGGCCGCGGAATGGGATCATCTGGAGCTGCTGTTGTTTCTGGAATCGTGGCAGCAAAGGGTCTAATGGATGGGGTCGCAACCATTAGTGACAAGACCATGCTCGATATCGCAACGGAGTTTGAGAATCATCCAGACAATGTCGCCCCAGCACTTTTCGGTGGATTGAGTATTGCCTGGGAAGACGAGCACGGACCACACACCAAGAAGCTCTCTGTTCACCGCGGTGTCTCGCCGTTGGTTTTGGTTTCTTCCACAAAGATGTCCACCGCATTGGCTAGATCCCTACAGCCAGAGTCAGTTCCGCACGCAGATGCTGTTTTCAATGTTTCGCGCTCCGCGCTGCTTGTTGCCGCCATGGTTCAATCGCCCGAGCTTTTGTTTGCAGCAACCGAAGACAGACTTCACCAAAAGTACCGAGCCACCGCGATGCCAGAAACTGAAGCCCTGATCAGGACTTTACGCGCTGAGGGCCACGCCGCGGTTGTTTCGGGAGCCGGACCCTCGGTCTTGGTGCTTGCTAGTGACCCGGCCCAGAGACTGCGGGCTAAGGAATTAGCCGAAAAGACCCATCCACAATGGCTACCGCTGTTGTTGGCGGTTGACAATAAAGGTGCTACCATATCAATACACCAGAAGTAATTGGACCCTCTTAGGGTAAATCGCTAGGTGAAATCCCCGCAGAAAATACTGCAATAAAACGCAATCAAATCGCGTTTGAGGTAAATCGAGTTAGCAACCGATTACCTAATCACTCAAGAAAGAGCAATCAATAAATGGATGAAATCCAAACAGCTAAACCGGAACGCAAATCTCGTAGAGCAGTAGCTGAAGCTTCAGCTCCAGATGTAGATAGTTCCCCAAGAAAGTCCAAGGCGAAGGCAGATAAGCCAGCCGATGGCAACCAAGACTCAGGCGAGTCAAGATCCACTAAGGACTCTTCCGCCTCGAGCGATACCCCAAGCCAAGAATCAAGTTCCGACTCTGGTGAGCGCAGAAGAAACCGCGACTTCGACGACGACCGTCGTGGTGGTGGCCGCAATTCCAGAAACCGCAACCGCTACCGCGATCGTGATCGCGGCAGGCGCGGAGGTAACAACGACCGCGAAGAGGCAGAACCAGAGATCTCTCCAGATGACGTGCTAATCAGCGTTGCTGGAATCCTAGATGTTTTGGATAACTACGCATTCGTTAGAACCAGTGGTTACCTTCCAGGTCCAAACGACGTCTATGTTTCTTTGGGTCAAGTCAAGAAGTATGGACTTCGTAAAGGTGACGCTGTTGTTGGAGCGATTCGCCAGCCTCGCGAAGGCGAAGGCCAGGGTCGTCAAAAATTCAACGCCCTAGTTCGCGTTGACTCCGTCAACGGTCTGGACCAGGCTGCTTCGGCAGACCGAGTTGAATTTGGAAAGCTAACACCGCTTTACCCTCAGACCAGACTGCGTCTTGAGACCGAAGCCAACAAGCTTTCGACTCGAATCATTGACCTTGTTGCCCCAATTGGTAAGGGTCAGCGTGGACTGATTGTTTCTCCTCCTAAGGCTGGAAAGACACTCGTACTTCAGGCCATCGCTAACGCGATCGCAACCAACAACCCAGAGGTTCACCTAATGGTTGTTTTGGTTGATGAAAGACCGGAAGAAGTTACCGACATGCAGCGCACAGTAAAAGGTGAGGTTATTGCCTCCACCTTCGACCGCCCTGCTGAAGATCACACCACTGTTGCCGAGCTTGCCATTGAGCGCGCCAAGAGATTGGTTGAGCTAGGTCACGATGTTGTAGTTTTGCTTGACTCAATTACACGATTGGGTCGCGCCTATAACCTAAGTGCTCCAGCATCAGGTCGAATTCTTTCTGGTGGTGTTGACTCGTCAGCTCTTTACCCACCGAAGCGCTTCTTCGGTGCTGCCAGAAACATTGAAGATGGCGGATCGCTAACCATCCTTGCAACAGCACTTGTTGAAACCGGATCCAAGATGGACGAAGTTATCTTCGAAGAGTTCAAGGGAACTGGAAACATGGAGCTTCGCCTATCTCGTGCACTTGCCGACAAACGAATCTTCCCTGCGGTAGATCTAAACGCTTCTGGAACCAGACGCGAAGAGATGCTGATGAACCCAGACGAAACCAAGATCATTTGGAAGCTTCGTCGTGCCCTTGCCGGCCTAGAGCAGCAGCAGGCTCTTGAGCTTGTTCTGAACAGACTAAAGGAAACTTCGAGCAACGTTGAGTTCCTAATGCAGGTTCAAAAGTCCATGCCAGTTCCAACAGGTTCTGACGGAGAATAATGCTCGATTCAGTCCAGCCCCTGCTGGCTGAGCATGCCTCGCTGCAGGAACAGTTATCAGATGCGTCTGTGCATCAGAATCCTGCCTTGGCGAAAAAACTCAACCGTCGTTACGCGGTAGTAAGCGCGATTGTTAGCGCCTACAACCAGGTGATTTCACTGACTGAGGATTTGGTTGCCACCAAAGATCTAGCCAAGGAAGACGAAGCCTTCGCGGCCGAGCTACCTGCGATTGAGGCCAAGGTTACCGAAGCAAACGAAAAGCTTCGAAGACTGCTAATTCCACGCGATCCAGATGATGGTCGCGATGTGATTATGGAAATCAAAGCTGGTGAAGGTGGTGCGGAATCCGCTCTATTCGCGGCGGATCTGCTTCGCATGTACATCCAGTACTCCAACGCCAAGGGTTGGAAGACAGAGATTTTGGACAAGACCGAGTCAGATCTTGGTGGCTACAAAGATGTTCAGATCGCCATCAAGGGAAATTCCAACGATCCTGCCGAGGGAGTCTGGGCACACCTGAAATACGAAGGTGGCGTGCACCGAGTGCAGCGAGTACCGGTAACCGAAACTCAGGGCAGAATTCACACCTCGGCAGCTGGAGTTCTTGTGTTTCCAGAAGTTGATGAGCCAGAAGAAGTCGAAATCAGCCAGAACGAAATACGAGTGGATGTTTTCCGCTCCTCAGGTCCTGGTGGGCAGTCGGTTAACACAACTGACTCTGCTGTTCGAATCACTCACATTCCAACTGGAATCGTTGTTTCGATGCAGAACGAAAAGTCTCAGCTACAAAACCGTGAAGCCGCAATGCGCGTTTTGCGAGCCAGAATTCTAGCTGCACAGCAAGAGGCAATCGATGCAGAGCAGTCTGCAGCCAGGAAATCTCAGGTTCGAACCGTTGACCGTTCCGAGCGAATAAGAACTTACAACTTCCCGGAAAACCGAATTGCGGATCACAGAACCGGCTACAAGTCTTACAACCTTGATCAAGTTATGGATGGCGCGCTAGAGCCAGTTGTGCGTTCGGCAATCCAAACCGACGAAGAAGCCAGGCTGGCAGCGCTAGGCGATAAGTAATTGTTAGTTTCGGAACTTCTATCCGAATCTTCCAGCAAGCTCAAAGAAGCTGGAGTGATTTCAGCAACAGTTGATGCAGAACTCATTGCTTGTTTCTGCCTTGGAATATCACGTTCTGAGCTCGCGATAATGACGGCAACCAACCAAGAATTTCCTAAAGACTCAATGGATCACTTTCAGTTGGCACTTGCTAGACGTGTTGCCAGGCAGCCGCTGCAGCACATCACAGGTACCGCGCTTTTTAGGCACCTAGAGCTCAATGTTGGGCCAGGGGTTTTCACCCCGCGTCCAGAAACCGAACAGGTGGTTGGTTTTGCGATGGAGAAAATCACAAATTTTCAAAGCCCGCTAATTGTTGATCTTTGTTCGGGAAGTGGCGCAATAGCCATCAGCTTGGCAACCGAAATATCAGGATCGAAAGTTTTTGCAGTTGAAAAATCAGAGGAAGCTTTTGGCTACTTGCTGCAAAACGCAGCAAGCTATGGCCTTGTCGATGATTACTTGCGAAACGAAGATCTGCAAAATTCACTAAGTGAGTTAGACGGAGAGGTCGACTTGGTAATTTCGAATCCTCCCTACATTCCAAACGATGCAATCCCTATTGACCTAGAAGTCCAGCTTCATGAACCGAGCATGTCTTTGTATGGCGGGGTTGACGGACTAGATGTCATTAGACAGATATCAATTCGCGCCAAGAAGTTATTGAAATCGGGGGGTTTGCTCGTATTAGAGCACGCAGACAGCCAGTCAAATGCCATCGGTAAACTATTATTGGCTGGGGGCTGGTTAGAAATTGAAGCCAGAGCTGACCTAGCAGGCAAAGAGCGAATGATTTCAGCAGTAAACGCCTAGTAAGGCTCAAGAAGGAGGTCACCATGGAGCGAATTTATGACTGTTCCCTAGATACTGACCTTCTAACTGGAATGCGATTGGCCAAAGTTGCAATCGGTCACAAAGATTTAGTTGTTGTTCCAACCGACACCGTTTACGGTTTGGCTTGCGATGCCTTTTCCCATGAGGGTGTCCAGAAACTTCTAGCAGCTAAAGGTCGCGACAGACAATCACCACCACCTGTTCTTATCGGAAACGCCTCAGCACTCGATGGACTGGCTCAGGACATTCCAGCACTAGCTCACAAGCTTGCAGAAACTTTCTGGCCCGGTGCACTGACCATGATTTTGAAGGCACAACCTTCTCTCACTTGGGACCTGGGTGAAACCAAAGGCACCGTCGCGCTTCGAATGCCAGATCACAAGATTACTCTTGCGCTACTGCAAGAAACTGGCCCGTTAGCTGTCTCTAGTGCAAACCTAACTGGCGAGCCGGCTGCGATAACTTGTCAGCAAGCCGAAGGCTACCTTGGTTCAAAGGTGAAAGTTTATTTGGATGGTGGTTCTAGCCCAAAGGGCGAGGCGTCCACAATCTTGGACATGACTGACCTTGTTGATGTGGTTGACGATTCCGGGGAGCTAAAAACTACTGGTAAGGCTCGAATTGTTAGAAGAGGGGCTCTTAGCATTGACAAGTTAAAACTAGTTCTCGGGGAGCATCTTGAGGCTTAGCAAGTGAGAGCTTATTTGTTCATTATTGCCATAGCGGCAATAGTTACCTTCTCGGCAACCTATTTCACAATCCGGATGAGTCGTAAGCATCTGGTGATGCCAGAAATTAGAGATCGAGACACTCACACCACTCCGACACCTCGCATTGGCGGCTTGGCAATGCTTGCGGGAATGTTTGCCGCTTTACTGGTCGCAGGATCACTTACTTGGTTCGACTCTGTTTTCAGCGAACCACAAAGAATACTTGCAATTGTTTCTGCCGCAACAGTGATTGTAATCGTCGGAGTTTTAGATGATTTCTTTGATCTGGACTGGACCATCAAGCTTGCAGGGCAAGTGTTGGCAGCTGGAATCCTTGCTTGGCAGGGAGTTCAGATTGTTTCTTTGCCAATCGGGGGACTGGTCATTGGTAGCTATGCGGTTTCGATGATAATCACCATCTTTTTGATCGTTTTGATCATGAATGCCGTTAACTTTATCGATGGGCTCGATGGTCTCGTTGCCGGGGTAGTGCTTATTGGAACCAGCGCTTTTTTCCTCTATACCTATCTAGTCACCCAGCAAACTTCACCTACCAACTACTTCAACTTGGCCTCGCTAATCTCAGCAATCGTGGTTGGAATGGCATTGGGTTTTCTTCCATTCAATTGGCACAAAGCCAAGATTTTCATGGGCGATAGCGGATCGATGCTACTTGGTCTATTGATGGCAACAGCCGCGTTGGCGGTCACGGGGCAGATTGACCCTGCTGCGGTATCCAGCCGGGTGTTAGCCCCAGCTTTCTTACCAATTGTCTTGCCACTCGCAATTTTGTTGCTTCCGCTGCTTGATTTGCTTCTGGCGGTTATTCGAAGAGTCAGAGCGGGAAAGTCACCTTTCAGGGCAGACAAGAGTCACATCCACCACAAGCTTCAAGATTTGGGTCACGGCCACGTCGGCTCCGTCTTGGTCTTCTATTTTTGGACGGCCATCATCTCTTTCGGTGGTTTATCACTGATGTTCATTCCTACAGAGCTTGCACTTTTGATTGCTGTCCTGGCCGCAATCCCAGTCACTATTTATACCGTTTGGCCGGTACTAAACGCCCTTAGGCAACCGGCACTAAACGCCCTTAGAAAGAGAGCATCGAAATGACAACTACTTCCTCGGCAGATCAACTATTCATAAAGGTCTTGGCTCAGGGTTCACTTTTGATCGGTTTGATTGCCACGGTGGGCTCAGTCGTTGGATACTTTGTTGATTCCCAGAAGGGTGTGCCAAGTGCGCTAATTGGAGCATCGCTGGCGCTTGTTTTTACCAGCCTTACCTTAGCTAGCGTCTTGATTGGCAGAAGGCTATCTCTGGCTGGGTTCTTTGGGGCGGTCATGGGAGGCTGGCTCGTGAAGCTAATTGGCTTTGCGTTTGTGGTTGGCTTCTTGGCGAGGGCCGAATTCATAAATGGCCCGGTGCTGTTTTTTACCCTGGTCGCAGCCATCCTTGGATCGCTGGCAATTGACACTATTGCCGTGCTCTCAGCCCGAATTCCTGTGGTCGAGGGCTAGTTTTTTTCTTGCTAGAATTTTGATAAATGGCTTGGTGTTGGACACTGAGACACTGTAAATCGCCGTGACTTCGTTCACCCCGAAACAGGAGACCACCCTGCTAGATAACGCTCTGAGCCTGATAATCAAGGCTGCGGTCACCGACGACTCGGGCAATTACAAGGGACCCTCCATCATGGAGTTCTATCCCGAGATTTTGTTATTCGAGGGCACTCCATTTGCCATTAACCGCATCATTTTGGTTCGACTACTCGTGGTTTTGCTGCTAATCGTTCTGTTTTCTCTTTGGGTTAGACAGTTCGACAAGGCAACAAAAAACCAGGTTTTTGTTCCAACCAAGTTCCAGCTCATGGGTGAGATTTCCCTGAACTTTGTTAGAACCAGTATTGCTCACGGCCAGCTCGGAAAAGTTGACGGCGACAGGTTCTTACCTCTTCTTACAACAGTTTTCTTCACGGTTCTTGGGCTGAACATCACCGGAATCATCCCAGGTCTCAACATTTCTTCGAATGCACTCATTGGTTACCCAATCGTGCTAGCAGTAGCTGCATATGTGACCTTTATCTATGCGGGAGTCAAAAAGCACGGCATTGGCTACTTCAAGAGTGCGGTGGCTCCGGCGGGTGTTCCACCAGCTTTGTATGTGATGGTTGTTCCAATTGAGATCCTTTCGACCTTCATTCTTCGTCCAGTTACCTTGGCACTTCGACTAACCATGAACATGCTCGCAGGGCACCTTTTGCTGGTGCTTTGCTTCAGCGCAACTCAGTTCTTTGTCTTCTACGCCGATGGCCTGTTTGGCTTCTTCGGGGTAGGAACGTTCATATTTGGATTCGCCTTTACTCTCTTTGAGATTTTGGTGAGTTTCTTACAGGCTTATGTGTTCACCCTGCTAACAACTGTTTACATTCAGTTGGCACTAGCGGATGAGCACTAAAGGATCTGACAACCGTCAGGGATAAACCACGGAAGGGAAAAACAAGTGGACATCACAAACATCGCCGAACTATCCGGCAACATTGCAGTAGTTGGCTACGGCCTCGCAGCGATTGGCCCAGGTATCGGTGTAGGTCTAGTTGTATCTAAGACCATCGAAGCAACCGCACGCCAGCCAGAACTAGCGTCAAAACTACAGGTCACAATGTGGCTGGGTATTGCATTTACCGAAGCGCTAGCGCTTATCGGTCTTGCAACTCCATTCATCTTCGCTTAAGCAAAAGTTAAGGACTAAACCATGATTTCAAGGATTATCGTCTTAGCGGCGGAAGAAGAGACTAAAAACCCTCTTCTGCCAGCCGACTACGACATTCTTTGGTCTTCGGTCGTTTTTGCCATCATGCTTACTTTCTTTTGGCTAAGGGTTCTTCCTAGCTTCAAGAAGGTACTCAATGAAAGAACTGAAGCTATCGAAGGACGTTTGGCTGCTGCAGAGAAGGCTCAATCTGAGGCTGCTGCAAAAACCGACGAACTATCGAAGGCTCAAGAGAACACTCGCGCTGAAGCCAGCGCAATTCGCGAAGAAGCGCGTGCCGAAGGCGCTGCGATTCTGGCCGAGTTGAAAGAGCAAGCTCAAGCCGAGGCGGCCAGAATCACTCAAACCGCCAAGGCCCAAATCGAGGCAGAGCGTCAAGCTGCCCTGATTAGCTTGCGCTCCGAAGTGGGATCAATGGCAATCGATTTGGCCTCCAAGGTTGTAAGCCAGAGCTTGAAAGACAGTGCAACTGCCTCCAAGGTAGTTGACGATTTCTTGAAAGATCTAGAAAATTCTGAGAAGGCAGGCAAGTAAGCATAATGTCGAGCTCTACCAGGCAAGCACTAAAAGCGGCTAAGGAAATCCTTACCCCGCTTCTAGTGGACGCTGACCTTAGATTCGCGGAAGAGATTTTCGTGATTAGTTCAGCCATGTCTGGATCCAAACAACTGCGCAACATTCTCTCGGACCCTTCCGCTGAGATTTCGGGCAAGAAAAATGCCCTGAGCGCAGTGTTTGGAGCATCGGTTTCGGCCAAGGCAGTTGAGTTGGCTGGAAAGATTGTCGCACTGCGTTGGTCCAAGGGTTCTGATCTTGTTAGCGCTATGGAACAGCTAGCCGTGCATTCGGTTGCCGCCATTGCCTCAAGATCCAAATCCCTTGAAGCCCTGGAAGCTGAGCTGTTCGAATTCCGCAAGGTTGTCGACTCAGACCAGCAGCTACAGATTGCGTTGGCTTCAAGGCAGGCAAGCGATGAGCAAAAACTGACCATGGTTAACCAACTGATTTCAGGCAAGTTTGGCAAGGAAGCTAGCTTGCTGATTCGCTTTGCGGTAATTGGCTCAGCCAAGGTTCGCATTTCGGTTGTTCTGGAGCAGTTTGGCAAGTTGCTGGCCGCTTACGCGGAGCGCTTGGTTGCAACAGTGACTGTTGCTCAAGCCTTGAGCGATTCGCAGCAAGCTCAACTTGAGAAGTCACTTTCCAGAGATTACGGAAATGACCTACGTCTCAACATCGAGATAGACCCAGCAATTCTCGGTGGCATCAAGGTTCAAATAGCTGGAGAAGTTATTGACGGTAGCGTTGCTAACCGTCTCAAGCAAGCAAAGATGATGCTGGCTTAGGCCAGCATCTAACCGGGGTTCGCCCCAGAAGTAGAGGAAGCAAATGGCAGATCTAAAAATCAGCCCAGATGAGATTCGCGATGCCCTGAAGGGTTTCGTGAACTCCTACGAGAGCGACAAGGCTTCGCGCAACGAGGTCGGACACGTAATCGATGCCGGTGACGGTATCGCTCACGTTGAAGGACTTCCCTCCGCGATGGCTAACGAGCTTCTAAAGTTTGCTGATGGAACTCTAGGTCTTGCTCTAAACCTTGACGAGCGTGAGATCGGAACCGTTATCCTCGGAAACTTTGAGGGCATCGAAGAGGGTATGGAAGTTCAGCGCACTGGCGAGGTTCTCTCTGTTCCAGTTGGAGATGCTTTCCTAGGTCGAGTGGTTGACCCACTGGGTAACCCAATTGATGGTTTAGGCGAGATCAAGGCTGAGGCACGTCGTGCCCTTGAGCTTCAGGCTCCTGGAGTTATGGCTAGAAAGTCAGTTCACGAGCCACTACAAACCGGTATCAAGGCCATCGACGCCATGATTCCAATCGGTCGCGGACAGCGTCAGCTAATCATTGGTGACCGTCAGACCGGTAAGACCGCAATTGCGATTGACACGATCATTAACCAAAAGGCCAACTGGGCAACCGGAGATCCAACCAAGCAGGTTCGTTGCATCTACGTAGCTATTGGTCAAAAAGGTTCAACTATCGCCGGCATTAAGGCAGCTTTGGAAGAAGCGGGCGCACTGGAATACACAACCATCGTTGCGTCCCCTGCATCTGATCCAGCTGGTTTCAAGTACCTAGCGCCGTATACAGGTAGCGCTATTGGACAGCACTGGATGTATGGCGGCAAGCACGTACTTATCATCTTTGATGACCTATCAAAGCAGGCAGAAGCCTACCGAGCAGTTTCCCTTTTGCTTCGTCGTCCACCAGGCCGTGAGGCTTACCCGGGAGACGTTTTCTACCTACACTCTCGCTTGCTAGAAAGATGCGCAAAGCTAAACGACGAATTGGGTGGCGGATCGATGACTGGACTTCCAATCATCGAGACCAAGGCCAACGACGTGTCAGCGTACATTCCAACCAACGTGATCTCGATCACCGACGGTCAGATCTTCTTGCAGTCGGATCTGTTCAACGCCAACCAGCGTCCAGCTATCGATGTTGGTATCTCGGTTTCTCGAGTCGGAGGAGCTGCCCAGGTGAAGGGAATCAAGAAGGTTTCTGGAACTCTAAAGCTTGAGCTTGCTCAGTACCGCTCACTAGAAGCATTCGCGATGTTCGCTTCCGACTTGGACGCAGCATCTCGTCAGCAGCTAGCTCGCGGAGCGCGCTTGATGGAGCTTCTAAAGCAGCCACAGTACTCTCCGTACCCAGTTGAGGATCAGACAGTTTCTATTTGGGCTGGAACCTCAGGCAAGTTGGACGAGGTTCCTGTTGAAGACGTTCTTCGCTTCGAGTCGGAGTTCTTGGATTACCTAAAGCGCAACAGCAAGGTAATTGAGACCATCCGTGAAACCAAGAATCTAGAAGATGACACCATCCGCGAGTTGGATGCCGCCATTGACAAGTTCAAGAAGGGTTTCCAGACCGGGCAGGGTGTCCCACTTTCTTCTTTGGGCAACGAAGCTGTGAATGCTTTGGAAGAAGAAGAAGTGAACCAGGAAAAGATCGTCAAGCAAAAGCGCTAAAGCGTAGTTGCCAATTCGAGACTAGGAAAGGAGAGATATGGGAGCGCAACTCAGGGTTTACCGACAGAAAATCAAGTCGGCACAGACCACCAAGAAGATTACTCGCGCTATGGAGCTAATTTCCGCTTCCCGTATCTACAAGGCGCAGCAACGCGTTGCTGCCTCTACTCCTTACTCAAGAGCGGTTACTAGAGCGGTTTCTGCCGTGGCTACGTACTCGAACATCGATCACCCGCTGACTACTGAGCCAGAGACCATTGATCGCGCGGCGGTAGTTATCTTTACCTCCGACCGTGGTCTTGCTGGAGCCTTTTCCTCAAACGTCCTAAAAGAAGTTGAGCAGCTAGTAACACTTTTGAAGAGCCAGGGTAAAGACGTTGTTTACTACCTGGTTGGACGAAAGTCGGTTAGTTACTTCAATTTCCGCAGAAGGCTATCTCGTCAGCAGTGGGTTGGTGGCACTGATCTCCCGGAGTTTGACACCGCGAAGTCAATCGCAGACGCACTGTTGGCTGATTTCAACACCGATGCCAAAGACGGGGGAGTAGATGAGATTCACATGGTCTATAACCGCTTCGTGTCGATGATCTCTCAGGTTCCAGAGGTTGTTCGCTTACTTCCTCTTGAGGTAGTTGAGGGTGTTGAAGAGCCATCCAAGAGCGAAATCTTCCCGCTTTACGAATTTGAGCCTGATGTAAACAAGGTGCTTGACGCCTTGCTTCCTGTTTACATCGAGAGCAGAATCTTCAACGCAATGCTTCAGTCTTCGGCTTCCGAGCACGCTGCACGTCAGAAGGCCATGAAGTCAGCCACCGATAATGCCGAGAAGCTGATTTTGAACTACACCCGTTTGAGTAACCAGGCACGTCAATCAGAAATTACACAACAGATTTCCGAAATCGTCGGTGGTGCGGATGCACTAGCCACCGTTGGCGATGAGGACTAAGAGAAAGATAAGAAATGGCTGAGACAAAGACAACCCCACAGGCAGGCACCGGGCGCATTGCTCGAGTAAATGGTCCGGTGGTTGACATCGAGTTCCCACACGATGCCATCCCTGAGATCTACAACGCCCTCACAACAGAGATCGACCTGTTGGGAGAAACCACGACTCTAACTCTTGAGGTGGCTCAGCATCTAGGCGATGACCTAGTTCGCGCTATTGCCTTGAAGCCAACCGATGGTTTGGTCCGCGGCGGCACAGTGTCTGACACAGGAGCGCCAATCTCTGTTCCTGTCGGTGATGTAACCAAGGGCCACGTTTTCAACGTCACTGGTGAAGTTCTAAACGCTAAGCCAGGTGAAAAAATTGAGGTAACCGAGCGTTGGCCAATTCACCGTCAGCCACCAGCGTTCGATCAGCTTGAGTCAAAGACCCAGATGTTCGAGACCGGAATCAAGGTTATTGACCTTCTGACCCCTTACGTTTTGGGTGGAAAGATTGGTCTATTCGGTGGTGCCGGTGTTGGTAAGACCGTTTTGATTCAGGAAATGATTTACCGTGTGGCAGAAGACCACGACGGTGTGTCTGTATTTGCTGGTGTTGGGGAGCGTACCCGTGAAGGTAACGACCTAATCGACGAAATGACCGAGTCAGGTGTTATCGACAAGACCGCGCTCGTGTTCGGTCAGATGGATGAGCCACCAGGCACGCGTTTGCGTGTTGCCTTGTCTGCACTGACGATGGCGGAGTACTTCCGTGACGTGCAGAAGCAAGACGTGCTGCTGTTTATTGACAACATCTTCCGCTTCACTCAGGCAGGTTCCGAGGTTTCCACACTGCTAGGTCGTATGCCATCTGCCGTGGGTTACCAGCCGAACTTGGCAGATGAGATGGGTCTACTACAGGAGCGAATCACCTCAACCCGTGGTCACTCGATTACGTCGCTGCAGGCAATTTACGTTCCTGCCGATGACTACACCGACCCAGCCCCAGCAACCACCTTTGCTCACTTGGATGCAACCACCGAGCTAAGCCGTGAAATTGCTTCCAAGGGTCTATACCCAGCTGTGGATCCACTTTCTTCAACTTCAAGAATCTTGGACCCTCGTTACATCTCGAAGGATCACTACGAGACTGCAGTTAGGGTCAAGCAGATTCTTCAGAAGAACAAGGAACTCCAGGAAATCATCGCCATCTTGGGTGTTGAGGAGCTTTCCGAAGAAGACAAGGTCGCAGTATCAAGAGCAAGAAGAATTCAGCAGTTCTTGTCTCAGAACACTTACATGGCTACCAAGTTCACCGGTGTTGCAGGTTCCACCGTTCCACTCAAGGAGACCATCGAAGGATTCTCCAAGATTGCAAACGGTGACTTCGACAACGTTGCGGAGCAGGCGTTCTTCAACGTCGGTGGTCTAGAAGACGTTGAGCGCCAGTGGGCCAAGATTCAGAAGGAATCTGGTAACTAACCTTGTCTGAAAAAACTCTGCGGGTTGAGCTAGTTGCTGCCGATAAGGCAGTTTGGTCTGGCGAAGCTAAGTTGGTGGTAGCCAAAACAGTTGAAGGCGAAATTGGTTTGATGCCAGGGCATGAACCGATGCTTGCCATCTTGGCCAACGGTGAGGTAAGGGTTACCAAACCCGAGGGTGAAGTGCTCGTTGTTACCGCAGATGATGGATTCTTGTCAGTGGAGCATGACGTAGTAACTGTTGTTGCTAGAAATGCTTCGCTAGCTTAATCCTGCTCAGGGCGGGTGCTTGCAGGACGTTCACGTCTATTCGAAGCCGGAATCCACTTCACATCGCCACCGTGCTTGATGTTGGCAAAACGTGCCAAAACAAAAAGCAAATCGCTTAGGCGATTTAGATACTTAGCAGCCAAAACGCTTACGCCGCCGTTATTTTGACCCTTTTTTGCAGGGTCCGTTCCATACTTCTCGATTGCGTGCCAAGTGGCGCGCTCGGCTCGGCGAACAACAGTTCTTGCCAAGTGAAGACCTGCAGCAACTCCGGATCCTCCAGGAAGAATAAAGCTGTCTAGCTTTTCAAGCTGCTTGTTGTATTTGTCGATTGCTTCTTCTAGAGCATCAATCCAAATAGCGTCTACTCGTAATGGTTCATACTCGTAGTGTTCGTTGAGGGGGTTCGAAAGGTCTGCGCCCAAATCAAATAGGTCATTTTGTATTTGCGATAGCAGAGCTAGAGTTTCGGCGTCGAACTCGCCATGGGCCAGCGCAACAGCAACACCGATTGCAGAGTTAGCCTCATCAACGTCGGCGTAGGCCTCGATACGAGGATCAGTTTTGCGAGTTCTAGAAAAGTCGCTGAGCCCAGTAAGACCTTCATCGCCTGTGCGGGTATAAATTTTTGTAAGTTTGACCATGGTCTAAGTCTAGGCTTATGGAATGATCTTTTTGCTCCCACCGTCTGAAACCAAGGAGCCTGGTGGCAAAAAGAAGGCCAAGGTTCTGAGCCGCAAAGAATTAGACAAAACTCGTAAATTGCTTCAGCTGGCTTTGATTGAAATCTGCAAGAGCCCAACGATTGCGGCTAAGGCCCTAAAGCTTGGACCAAAGCAACTGGGGGAGATTGCCGTCAACCTGGATCTGGCTAACCCGAAGTGTTTACCAGCCCTTGATCGATACACCGGCACCTTGTATGACGCTCTCAAAGCTGGTGGCGTCACCTCAGGTATGCGAACTAGAGCCAGCAAGGCAGTGTTTATTCAGTCTTCGCTTTTTGGTTTGATTTCAGCTGGCGATGAGATCCCAAATTATCGCTTTTCTGCCGGCTCAAAACTTCCTGGGCTAAACCTAAAAAAGCTATGGCAGGAAGCTCATGAGCCGGTATGGCCAAGGCTTTCGAAAGAGATAGTGATAGACATGAGATCCAATTCATACGCTGAGCTAGCTCCGGTCCCAGAGAACCTTTCCTGTTACTCACTTGATGTAGTGCTAGAGGACAAAAGGGGCAAACGCACGAGGCTAAATCATTTCAACAAACAGGCCAAGGGTCAGTTTCTAAGATCGGCACTAATAATTAGCCCAGCACCAAAAACCATTGCAGACCTTAAGACCGTTGCGAAGCTAGCCAATCTGAAACTAGAAGTTTCAGGAAAGAAGCTTTTGCTAGTTTCCTACGGATGAGTCATCTGCAGGAAGAGGTTCTATTTCAAACATGTCTGGGTCTGGAAGGGCAATAATTCCCTCAATCAATGAAATTACTGTGCTCCACCATCCCTCATCGTTGAACATGATCCATCCTGGTACTAGCCAAACGTCACCGGCGGCATCCCAAATACCCAAGAGAGCTGACTCTGCCCTAACAATTGTCAAAGTGACAACCTGGGGCTCAACGGGGGCTGGCTCAGTTTCGGTAGGTTCAGGCTCCGCTGACGCGGTCTCTGATGGGCTAGGTTCAATAGGTTCACTAGGTTCGGCTGTCGCTTCGGTTTCTGATACCTCTGGATCAACAAGTGGTTCATTGCGAACGCTCATGTCACTATAAATTGCTGGGTATTTTTCGTACAAATAGCTAGGTGGAGATCCGTACCAGATCCACTGATCGAGTCGATCGATAGCTTGGACAGGGGAAATGGTGTTGTAGGCGCCAACGGCTTGAGCAACTACCGAGTGACCTTGCGCGTAGCTAATCTCGCCATCTGACCCCCAGCCGATGTACCACTCGATACTTGTCGGCTGATTATCTACAACCATGGCGGCGGTTACGGAACCGCCCCATTCCGACCAGTCAACCCGTAAGTCAGATTCAGTCACAGCAAGGCCAGTTGCGTTGAATATCTCCAGAGCTTTGGCTATGGCTTCAGACTTGCTTGGGAGTAGTTCTGGAGTTGGAACAGGGTCAATCCACTCCTCACAAAACCCTTCGGCGTCGATTGATCTGCAATCAGTCGAAATTGAAGAGTCAGAAGGATTGGAATAGTACCAAGATGCTGTCCCGCTCCACCAAACCGAGACTATTGGGTTCAAACTGTCAACGCCCCAAGGATCATCGGATTCACCAAAAAAGTAGCCAGGATTTGCTTCACTGAAGTCAGGGAACTTCTTAACGCTGCCCTGAACTTCAAACAATCTTGCTATTTTTTGGAGCACGGATTCTGGAGTTCCGGTCCGCACGAGCTTATAGATCTGGCCAGATCCACCCTCATTTGACAGATTAGGTCCAGCCACATACTCGTAGCTAAAAAAGGGCATAGACATCATTTTGTCTGCTGATGCTTCAGACGAGGGTGATCCATTTGAAGGATTTTGGTAGGAAGCCGCTAATTGGATAAGTGGAGTTTGGACAGGGTTGACTACTACGGCCACTGCAAGTATTGCCGCTGTTCCAGAAACTAAACCACCCAAAGCGAAACCTCTAGCTTTGGCTGATAGAAGTTCAAATCTTTGAGTAAGGCCAAGTCTTAGTTTGGACTTTGAGGCAGCTGCCAAGATTTCAGCTGAGAGCGGCTCAGTCTTGGCATTGTTTGCGGGGTCTGCCTTGCGCAGACGGGCGTCTAGTTCATCTGGAGTATTCATATATAGGTTATGTAGCCAGGTTGGTGATTATGTCTAGAAACCTTAAGAAAGCAGCCCTCTAAGTTTGGCCTTAGCCTTGCTCAGCCTAAGAGCGAAGGCATTAGTCGAGATTTCCAACACCCTGGCCGAGTCCGCATTGTCTAGACCTTCAAAGCTACTTAGGGATATAACCTGGCGCTCTGCTGGGGTCAACTTTGCCCAAGCTTCTGAAAGGCTAAGGTCGCTTAGAGCGATGTCCTCTGCAGAAGGTGCAGAGTCCCTTGGCCGGAATAAGACCAAGAAGTTTTCTTTGGCCTTCTGACTTCTTCGGTGATTTGCAACCACAAATCCAGCGATTCTATAGAGCCAGGGGAGTTCAAAGCCCTTGGGAGCTTCAGATCTTTTCGTCCAAGCTATTTCAAAAATTCTTGAGGCTATGTCTTCAACATCTGAAGGGCTCACGCGCCTCACAAGATACTTTGTGATCTGTGGAAGTAGCTGGCGGTAGGTTGACGTAAATTCTTCAGGGGTCACAGCTGTAATCCTACTGGCGAAGTTCGTTTCTCCTGAAACAACCCGGCGCGTGGTCATTCACCATTCCAATTGACTGCATCATCGCATACATGGTTGTGGGGCCAACAAACGAAAACCCCAGACTTTGCAGTGTTTTACTCAGCGAAATTGACTCTGGGGTAGTGGCTTTGAATTCAAAGTTAGCTGCAGGTGTTGTTACCCGCTTAGGCGCGTGAGACCAAATCAATGAAGTTAGCGGCTGATCTAGTTCCAAAATTAAGCGTGCATTGCTGATGGTTGCACGGATTTTGGCCCTGTTTCGAATAATGCTTTCATCTTGCATTAGCCGCTCGATGTAGTTATCTGTCATCTTGGCAACCTTGCGGATGTTGAAGTTGTGAAATGCTTTTCTGAAGCCTTGCCTGCGCTTCAAGATCGTGATCCATGACAGTCCTGCTTGAAAAGCCTCAAGAGCAAGCTGTTCAAAGAGTTCATTTTCTCCCTCTAGCTTCACGCCCCACTCGGTGTCGTGATAGTCGATGTAGATCTGATCTTGTTTAGGCCAGCGGCAGCGCTTTAGTCCATCGGGATACTTGGTAACAAACTCACTCATAGGAGATACCTTCGTGATCCAGCAGCAGCTTCTTGGTTTTGATTCCCTGGCCACCGGAGTAACCGGTTAGTGATCCACTGGATCCAAGAACCCGGTGGCAGCCAACCAATAGCGGCGTTGGATTTGCACCCACCGCGGCCCCAACTGCTCTGGCGGCTTGAGGTTTACCAATAGCTGCGGCAATTTCACCGTAGGAAATAGTTTTGCCAAAAGGCACTTTGGCAATTGTCTTCCAAACAGCTAGTTGAAACGGTGTGCCCAAGACTTTGAGGGGAAGGCTAAATTTTGGAAGGGTTCCTTTTAGGTACAAATCAAGTTGCTTCGCTGCATCTTCAAGAACTTTGGAGGACCCTATGGAGTTTGCCTCCTTGCAAAGCTCAACAGAGGTGATTTTTTCGTCTTCCGCGGTGATGGTTATGAAACCAAAAGGCGAGGGAAATGATCGCCTTGAGATTACTGATTCGCTCATGCCTCAATTCTCGTCGCTTTTTGATTCCGTCAAGGCGATTTTTTGGGTTGTGGAAAAGCTAAACCCCAAGACCCACTTGGGGACTTGGGGTGAAGATGGCTTTGGCTAGAACTTACTCATCGCTGGGGTTAGCACCTTGCGAAGAATCTGTTCTATTTCGTTGAACTCTTTAGCTCCGATGGTAAGCGGAGGTGCTAGCTGGATAACTGAGTCACCTCGGTCATCGGCACGGCAGTAAAGACCTTCTTCAAGTAGCTTTCCAGCAAGATAGCCGCGAAGAAGCTTCTCACGCTCTGGAGCGGTGAAAGGCTCTTTTGTCTTCTTGTCCTTCACTAGCTCGATGGCAAAGAAGTAACCATCGCCACGGATGTTTCCAACAATTGGAAGATCGTAGAGCTTCTCAAGAGTTTTCTTGAAGAGAGCGGAGTTCTTAGCAACGTTTCCAACTAGGTCCTCTTCATCAAAGATGTCTAGGTTCTCAAGCGCTACCGCACATGCAACCGGGTGAGCCGCGAAGGTGTATCCGTGGGCCAGAATGTTGGTTCCGGTTGTGAAGGGCTCAAATAGTCTCTCGGTAAGTAGTAGTGCGCCGAGCGGTTGGTAAGAAGATGTAATTCCTTTAGCGGTAATCATCATGTCTGGTTCGATGCCGTATCTTTCGCAAGCAAACATCGCACCAGAGCGACCGAAACCGGTGATGGTTTCATCGGCTACCAGCAAGATGTCGTACTTGTCGCAAATCTCTCTCAGGCGCTTGAAATAAGCAGGGTGGGCGGTGAAGCAACCACCGGAGTTTTGGATTGGCTCAACAAAGATTGCCGCCACGGTCTCTGGGTCTTCAAACAGAATCATTTCTTCGGCACGGTTAGCGGCCCAGATACCAAATTCTTCTTCGGTCTTGAATGAAGAAGGAGCCCGGTACCAGTTGGTGTTTGGAATCCTAAATGTCGAAGGAACTAGCGGCTCAAACATCTTCTTCATTGCCGGGATACCGGTAATCGAAAGTGCTCCCTGGCTGGTGCCGTGGTAAGCGACGTGGCGAGAGATAACTTTGTGCTTGGTTGGCTTGCCGGTCATCTTGAAATACTGCTTAGCGATCTTCCATGCACTTTCTACCGCTTCACCACCACCGGTGGTGAAGAACACTCGGCTGAGGTTTTTAGGCGCATAAGAAATCAAACGCTCGGCTAGTTCAATAGCTGGTGGGTGGGCGTAAGACCAAAGCGGAAAGAAATCTAGTTCGGTGATCTGCTTGGAGGCGGCATCGGCTAATCTCTTGCGGCCGTGACCTGCGTTTACGGAGAACAGTCCTGATAGACCATCGATGTATTTCTTTCCGTGGACGTCGTAAACGTAGTGGCCTTCGGCTTTAGCCATGATCGGAATCTCTTTGTTGGCAAATGACCCGTGACGGGTGAAGTGCATCCATAGATGCTTCTTGGCGGATTTTTCCAGCATGGCAGGAGTTATCTTCTTACCTTCTTTACGCGCCTCAACGAGTGCAAGCTTGGGAGTCTTTGCCGCTCCCACCTTGACGGTGCGCTTTAGAAGGGACTTGATCCCGGCAACAAGTTTCTTTGCCCTAGATTCGGTAACTGCCATTTTTCTATTCCATTCGTTTCTAGGGGATTACCTGGTACCCCAGTTGTAGAACTGCTTTGCTAGCTTCAAATATACGAAGGTTTCGGTCGAAGTTACGCCAGCCAACCGTCTGATTTTTGAGTTAATAATCTTGATTAGCGAGTCATCGTCTTCACAAACAATCTCAACGAGGATATCGAAGCTTCCTGCGGTGATGACCACGTAGTCCACCTCGGTCATCTTGCCAAGGGCATCGGCTATTTCGCTGGTGTCTCCGCTGCACTTGATACCAACCATGGCCTGGGTGTAAAAACCAAGCTGAACCGGGTCGGTGACGGCAACGATTTGCATCACGCCTTTTTCGGTGAGTTTTTGAACCCTCTGCCTAACGGCAGCTTCGCTAAGGCCTACGGCCTTACCTATTTCGGAGTAGGATTTTCGGCCATCATCTTGGAGCTGCTCGATGATCAACTTCGAGACGTCGTCGAGCGAAGAAGCCTTGGCTCTTCCACTTCGTGACATACATGGATTTTGCCAGCCAAGCATTGAATTAGCAAACGAATCGGTTCCCAAAGGCTCAAACCGCAACGAATTCGATACAAAACTCTAGATTTTGGGGTCATTTTCTGGGGTTAGAATCGATAGTTAAATAGAGGCCCGCCGCCTCTTCTACAAAGGAGTATGAACAAATGGCAGTTCGCGAACTAAAAAACTTCATCAATGGAAAATACGTTGAGGCTAGCTCCTCCGAAAGATCCGATGTTGTCAACCCAGCCACCGGCAAGACTTACGCCACCGCAGCGGTTTCTTCGGAAGCTGATGTTGCAAGTGCCTACAAAGCTGCCGAAGCTGCATTCGAAGTGTGGAGCAACTTCACACCATCCGAGCGTCAGCTAGCACTATTTAGAATTGCTGACTCTCTAGCTGCAAGAAGCGGTGAAGCTGCCGATGTTGAATCTGAAAACACCGGCAAGCCAAGACCAACACTTGTTGAGTATGAAATGGATCCTTCCGTTGACCAGATTCGCTTCTTCGCAGGAGCTGCCAGAAACCTAGAAGGCCGTGCTACCGCAGAGTATGCCCGCGATCACACTTCTTCTATTCGTCGCGAGCCAATTGGTGTTATCGGTCAGGTGACTCCTTGGAACTACCCATTGAACATGGCAGTTTGGAAATTTGCTCCAGCAATTGCAGCTGGAAACACTGTGGTGTTGAAGCCATCAGATACCACCCCTGCCTCAACACTGTTGTTGGCAGAGATTGCAGCAGAACACCTTCCTCCCGGTGTATTCAACGTTGTGACAGGTAACCGCGACACAGGCCGCGCCATGATCGAAAACGAAATCCCACAAATGGTTTCCATTACCGGTTCGGTTCGTGCCGGTATGGAAGTTGCTAAATCTGCAGCAGCCGATGTCAAGAAGGTTCACCTAGAACTTGGTGGCAAGGCGCCGGTAATTGTGTTCCCAGATGCTGATCTTCAGAAGGCAGCAGCTCAGATTGTGGTCGCTGGATACTTCAACGCCGGTCAGGACTGCACTGCCGCTACCAGAATTCTGGTGCACGAGAACGTGCACGATGAGTTCTTGGGCCTGCTAGTTGCCGAGGTAAAGGCCAATGCTCAAACCGGAGATCCAAAGCGCGATGACATCTTGTTTGGTCCAGTCAACAACGCAAACCAACTCGAGCGAGTAAAGGGCTTTATTGACCGTCTGCCTTCACACGCCAAGCTAGAAACCGGAGGCTCTCAGCTTCCAGGACATGGTTACTTCCTAGAGGCAACTGTTTTGTCTGGCCTGCAGCAAAAAGACGAGCACATCCAAAACGAGATCTTTGGCCCGGTGATCACCGTTCAGAAGTTCAAGGATGCTGATGAGGCTATGCGCAATGCCAACGATGTGAAGTATGGTCTTGCTGCCAGCGTATGGACATCGAATCACACCACAGCAATGCGCTTTAGCAAGGGCTTGAACTTTGGTTGCGTGTGGATCAACACCCACATACCTCTTGCTGCCGAAATGCCACACGGTGGTTTCCGTCACTCCGGTTACGGAAAAGACTTATCAATGTATGGCTTTGAGGACTACACCCGCGTCAAGCACGTCATGAGCTACATCGGGGACTAATCCACAACTTCCAAACCAATTGACTAAACCTGCCTCGGATTGAGGCAGGTTTAGCTTTATGCAATGGATTTGGTATTTACCCTCGATGCTGATTGGCCTAGGTTTTGGTTTTTCAAGTGGTTATTGGCAGCTAGCACTCATAAGCGTTCTGATGGTGCTGATTCTTATTGGAACGCAAGGCTATAAAAACCGCTATCCGCAATTTGATGAAAACAGTGTGGTGCACGTATCGAATGCAGCGGTTGCCATTGGTAACCGAGTATTACCTAGGTTTCAGTTTCTCTGGAAAGCGCAATGGCATCAGCTACTTCTTGCTGAGCTGTCAAAGGCATCAACAGGCGACCATTTTGCTCTTGCTCTTGATCGAATTAAACAAAACCGCTTCAGAGTCAACGGTGTAGGGGAGGGCAAACTAGTGAGCTGGATTGGCGCGAGCGAAAACAGGGAACTAGTTCTGGACCTGGTTACCGATGGACCGCATCTAATTGTTGTTGGTCCAACTGGATCCGGTAAATCGGAATTTCTACGACTGCTACTAACCTCTCTTCGCGCCACCCAGGATTTCAAGCTCGCACTCTTTGACTACAAGGGAGGCGCAGCACTAGAAGAGTTTGCGGAAGATTCAGTTGGCATAGCTACTGACTTGGATCAGGAAAGTCAGCTTGCGCTCTTTACCCTGCTAGCTCAGGAACTTTCTGAGCGGGAGCAGTTATTTGCCAGTGCCAAGTGCTCGAGTATTGAAACTTACGTTGCCAGTGGCAACCAACTTTCCCGCTTGGTAGTTGTCGTGGATGAGTTTGTGGCGGCTCTAGCAAGTGGTCCAAAGGCCCTTGCGACCATTGAGGACATTGCAGCACGTGGCAGGTCGCTGGGAGTTCACCTGGTGGCAGCAACCCAATCACTAAGCGGGGTATCGCGCGCGATGCTTACAAACCTGCGGGCTAGGGTAGCCATGTCATCTTCGGACCCAATTGATATGGTTCAGCTTGGAATCAATCCAGGCAAACACAAGAGCATAAATGTTTCTGGTTGGGCCAGTGCGATTGTTTATTTCGGTAGCAATCAGGCTGAAAGCTTTGGCTTTCCTTTAGGAGTTAGGCCAGAACCTTTGCTAGCTCAGTTGCCTTCATCGAGTGAGCAACCGCCACCGGCTCGTTCACAAGCGCTCCGTCAAATGTATTCAAGCCAAGAGCCAGAGCTGGATCGGCCGCAAGAGCTTTCTTCCAACCCTGATTCGCAATTGCTTTCACGTATGGCAAGGTTGCATTCGTCAGCGCATAGGTAGAGGTGTGAGGGACAGCCCCTGGCATGTTTGCCACACAGTAAAAAACAGTGTCGTGAACTTTGAAAGTCGGCTCTGCATGGGTTGTTGGCTTGGAATCTTCAAAGCAACCACCCTGGTCGATTGCAATGTCAACCAGAACGGCTCCTGGCTTCATTTTCTTTACCAGTGCGTTGGTGACAAGCTTTGGAGCCTTTGCTCCAGGGATCAAAACTGAACCAATAACTAGGTCAGCTTCCAACACCGCTCGCTCAATCTCGAAAGTGTTGCTGGCGATTGTCTTTAGTCTTCCGGCGTAAAGTGCGTCAAGTTCACGCAAGCGATTTAGGTTCGTGTCCAAAACTGTTACCTCGGCACCCATTCCAACTGCTACCGCCACGGCACTGGTGCCGGCAACGCCGCCACCTAGAACAACCACCTTGGCAGGACGAGTTCCTGGAACTCCACCAAGTAGCATTCCGTTGCCACCGTTTTGGCGAAGTAGGGTGCTGGCTCCAACAAGTGGTGCAAGGCGACCAGCAACTTCAGACATCGGAGCAAGAAGAGGAAGTTGACGAGAAGGAAGCTGAACTGTTTCGTAAGCGATTCCGGTTACCTTCTTATTGATCAGCTCGTTGGTTAGAGGTAGGTCGGCGGCGAGGTGGAGAAAAGTAAAAAGTGTGAGGCCCTCACGAAGCATCGGATACTCAGATTCGATTGGCTCTTTTACCTTGAGCACTAGGTCCCCAGCGGCCCAAGTCTCGCTTGCGGAAGCGGCAATCTTGGCTCCAGCCGATTGGTATTCCTGGTCGGAAATAGCTGAACCAAGACCAGCTCCAGCTTGGACGGTGACCTCGTGGCCGGCAGAGACAAGCTCGTGCACTCCAGCGGGAGTAATCGCAACGCGGTATTCGTTGTTCTTGACCTCTTTGGGAATTGAGATCTTCATCGGGTTCTCCTGAGTTCGAAATTGGAACCTCAATGGGCGCCTTTAGAAGGATACCCGCTCGAGCGGGTATGCGTCAGGGGCAATTCTGGGTGAGCAAGTGCCCGAGACACGCTCAAATTTCTCCTTGCCAAATGGCGGTTTTTTGGCTTTTGCGGGAAATTTATGTGGCAGGATAAAGTCCAAGGGTCTGGGACAACCCAGCTCTTTCCTTGTTCGCCTTTTATAACACCAGGAGTCGCCAATAATGAAAGATCCAAACTCTCTCCCACAAGACCCGATGCTTGCAGAGCTTGTAAAGATGTCTCGTCGCAAGACACTAACTCGTAGAACCGCACTAGCTGGAGCTGCCGGTGTTGGAGCCGCTCTTGGTTTGGCTGCTTGTGCACCTGCCGGCGATGGTGGCGGTGCAACTTCAGAATCCCTAGTTCCGGCAACCGACGTCTCGGATTCCGAGAAGGTATTGGTTTGGTACAACTGGCCAGGCTACATGGACCTTTCAGAAGACGAACTTTCACGTCCTACTCTTGATCGCTTCCAGGAGCAATCTGGAATCACCGTTGAGTACCTAGAGGAATACAACGATAACGACGAGTGGTACGGAATCAACCGAAACGAACTCATTGCAGGTAAAGATGTTGGAGCAGACCTTATCTGCCCAACTGACTGGCTTGCTGCTCGTTTGGTAAACGATGGTCAGGTTCAAAAACTTGACTCCGTGAACATTCCAAACAAAGCAAATGTTGCCCCTGCATACTTGGGCGCAGCCTATGACCCAAACCGCGACTTTACACTTCCTTACCAGGGAATCTTGGGTGGTATCGCTTACAACAAGGAACTTTACAAAGAGCTAACCGGAAAAGACGCACCAGAAACTGTTGAAGACCTTTGGGCAGCAGAGCTCAACGGACGCATTGTGCTTATCTCTGAGATGAGAGACTCCATCGGTGTTATCGCTCAGTCAAAGGGCATCGACATCACTAGCGCATCGTCCTTCACCGAAGACGCCTTCAACGGAGTAATTGACGACATCGCTGCGCTTTACGCCGATGGCAAGATCAAGGCCTTCGCAGGTAACGAGTACATGGACGGCTTTGCTAACGACGAGTACGTTGCTGGAATTGTTTGGTCTGGAGACGTTGTCCAGATGAACTTTGGTGCTGGCTATGACAAGTTCGGTTTCTTCATACCTGAGACTGGTGGCACAATTTCGTCAGATATGTTCACCGTTCCAATGGGTGCAACTCACAAGAAGAACGCTGAATTGTTGATGAACTACTACTACGACCCAGTAAATGCTGCAGAGCTTGCCGCTTGGGTGAACTACATCACACCAGTAGTTGGCGCCTATGAGGAAGCTATCAAGTTGGATCCTGAATTGGCTGAAAACAAGTTGATCTTCCCAGACGAGGCTTTCCTAGCTTCGACTCACGGATTCCGTGCTTTGACCGCTCAGGAAGAGCAGTCCTTCGTAACCGCTTGGGGCAGAGTTCAGCTGGGCGCTTAGTTGGCCGTCGAGTTCGTTGCCAGAGGGGCAGATTTAGAGCTAGTTGGAATCAGGAAAGAATATCCTGGTTTTGTTGCCATTGAGGATCTTGACCTAAAGATTCCAGCCGGTGAGTTCTTCGCACTTCTTGGCCCATCTGGTTGCGGAAAGACAACGACCTTGCGATTGGTTGCAGGTCTTGATTCACCAACTAAGGGAAAAATCCTTATTGGTAATCAAGACGTAACGAACATCAAGCCTCACGAACGACCAGTGAACACCGTGTTCCAAAACTACGCGCTGTTTCCACACATGTCGGTTTTGGAAAACGTCGCTTTTGGTCTTCGTCAGCGAAAAGTTGGCGACCCACTTCCTAAGGCAACCGAAGCGCTAAAGCTTGTTGAGCTAGAGCACCTAGCAGAGCGTAGACCTACCCAGTTATCTGGAGGTCAGCAGCAGCGCGTGGCGCTCGCCAGAGCTTTGGTTAATCGCCCGTCCTTGCTTTTGCTTGATGAGCCACTTGGTGCACTGGATCTAAAGCTAAGACGTCAAATGCAGGTTGAGCTAAAGGCTATTCAGATCGAAGTTGGTTTGACCTTCTTGCACGTAACCCACGACCAGGAAGAGGCCATGGACATGGCCGACACCGTTGCGGTTATGAACAAGGGTCGAATTGAGCAGATGGGTGCTCCGGAAGCTCTTTACGAAAGACCAAAGACACTATTTGTATCTAAGTTCTTGGGTCAATCAAACATCTTTGTTGGTGACGTAGTTGAAACTTCTGGAGACTCTGTCAGCATCAGCGTTGCGGGACGACAGATAAAGGTTCCAACCAACCGTGCAGAAAAGACCACTGGCAAAATTGCTATCGGCGTTAGACCCGAGAAGGCCTTCTTCCACGAAGATGCTGAGCCTGATGCTAGCGCAGGACTAAACGTAGTTGGCCCAGGAGAAATAATTGACATTAGGTTCACCGGTGTTAGCAACCAGTACCTAATCGAGATTCCAAACCTTGGGGAAGTTACGGTGTTCGCCCAGAACATCGGAAAATCTCCGGTAACTGAGCTTGGTGCCAAGGTTTGGGTTAGCTGGAAGGTTGAGCACAGCTTCGGACTCTCCGATCTTCCTGAAGCGAAGCCTGAAGGTAACTAGCAGTATGTCAACCCAGGTATCGGTCAAGAAATTCAAGACCGCAGGGAAGAAAAAGAATCCAAAAATTCTGCTTCTTCTTTTGCTGCCTGGTTTGTTTTACTTAGGCCTGTTTTTCATTACACCTTTTGCCTCTCTAATCACCACTTCACTTCAGGCGCCAGTTCTTGGCGGAGGAATTGGTGTTTATCAGCCAGGTCTTGAGTTTGGAAACTACGCCTTTGTGGTGGGGGAATACTTCGATCAGATCATCCGATCTTTTTTCTACGCAACCTTGGCAACTTTGTTGGCGTTGGCAATTAGCTATCCAATCGCTTACTTCATCGGGGTAAAGGCAAGAAATAAGCCGGTCTTGCAGGCGCTGTTATTGACACTGGTTATTGCCCCATTTTTCATTAGCTTCTTGCTTCGCACCTTTGCATGGAAGCAGGTGTTTAGTCAGGACTCCTTTATCTCTACAACATTGAGAGACCTAGGGCTATTGGCGGACAATGAATTCTTGCTCGGATCATCACTCGTGGTCGTGTTTGGTTTGACTTACAACTTCATTCCGTTTATGACACTTCCTCTTTACACAAACTTGGAACGCTTAGACACTGCATTATTGGAAGCTGGAAATGACCTTTACGCGAAGCCCTCGAGTACTTTTTGGAAAGTTACTTTCCCACTCTCCATCCCAGGAATTACATCGGGAACTCTTCTGACGTTTATTCCAATCGCAGGTGACTACGTAACCGCTAGCGGTAACTTCCTGGGAAGCCCGAATACCTCGATGCTTGGAAACGTCATTGAAGCCAACTTCATAACCATTCAGGACTTTCCGAGCGCGTCGGCTTTGTCTGTGATGCTAATGGCTGCGATTGTGGTGCTGGTATCGATTTACATTAGGCGAACTGGAACGGAGGACCTGCTTTGAACAAGTTCAGTCTGGGCAAGTACTTACTTCCTACCTACATCTCTTTGGCGTTTATCTTTCTCATGTTCCCAATCGGTTACACCTTCGTGTTTTCTTTCAACGACCCGTTCAAGAACACCCCAGGCTGGCAGGGCTTCACTTTTGATAACTGGACTGGCGTATGTAATAACGAGGCGGTTTGTGAGGCCTTTGGTAACTCAATCCTGATTGCCGTTACCGCAACCATTGTTTCCACAACATTGGGAACCATGCTTGCCATTGCGGTAACCAGGTACGAGTTCAAGTTCCGCTCCGCAACCAACTTGCTACTTTTCTTACCGCTTGCTACCCCAGAGGTAGTTATGGGTGCCGGTCTTGCGGCACAGTTTTTCAACGTTGGTATCCCAAGAGGTATCGGTACCGTAATCGTCGGTCACATTTTGTTTACCCTGAGCTTTGTTGTTGTAACCGTGAAGGCTCGAATCGCAACGCTCGATCCAAAGCTTGAAGAAGCCGGCAGGGACCTCTATGCGCCACCTGCTCAGGTGTTTATGAAGATTACTTTCCCACTGTTGCTGCCTGGAATCATGGCTGCGGCGCTGCTATCTCTGGCCCTTAGCTTCGATGACTATATCGTGACCGCGTTTAACTCGGGAACCGAGATTACTTTCCCGAAGTATGTTTACGCAGCAGCCCTGCGTGGTATTCCGCCAGAGGCAAACGTTATTGGTTCAGCGGTGTTTATCTTTGCGATCGCTCTGGTGCTGGTATTCCAGCTCGGCGGCGCACTAAAGCGCAAGAGAATTGCAAAACTAGCCAAATAGAGCTTCAACAGCTTCCCTGAAGTGCAGGGTGTGACGCTTCACATCTTCAAGGGTTGTTTCAGGTGAGATCAGAGCCATGTTATGAAACGGGGTCATTAGAACTCCGCGGTTGATGGCGTGAAGTTGAAGATACTGCTGCAGCGCGAAATCATCGGCATCTGCTGCTTCTTTACCGGTTCTTGGGGCAGTTGATCTAAAGCTGTATTCAGCTCGGCAGCCAAGCTGACTGACCTGCCACGGAACATTGAATTCGCCGATAACTTCTTGAACAGCTCTAGTCCATTCGATGGAGATTTTCTCCATTCTTTCGAATGCCTCTTCCGTAAGCACCTCGGTTAGAGTTGCGCGGATAGCAGCCATGGATAGTGCGTTACCTGCCAAGGTTCCCCCCACGCCACCTACGTCGATGTGCTCAAGGTGCACACTTTTTGCGATTCGCTCGGCTAGGGCTGTGCTCATGCCAAAGGCTCCAGCAGGAATTCCAGCACCTATGGTTTTTCCAAGGATGACTGCGTCTGGTCGAAGGTTGCGTCTTCTAGTCATACCTCCAACACCCTCGGAAAGAGTGTGTGTCTCATCGTGTATCAAGATCACGTCGTACTTTGTCGCAAGCTGCCTTAGTCCTTCAAGATAACCAGGCTCAGGAAGCACGATTCCAATGTTTGTCATTGCCGGTTCTATAAGTGCTGCTGCGATCTCGCCAGATGCAAAGGCTTTTTCAGCAGCAGCTAGATCATTGAATGGCACGACCCAGGTAGTTTCGCTTAGCTCGACCGGCGCACCAATGTTGTTAGCGCGGCTAATGGTGTTACCTTGCTCATCGAGGTTCGCAAAAGTTTCATCCACGGTGCCGTGGTAGCAGTAGTCATGAATCACAATTTTCTTACGCCCAGTGACGTGCCTGGCGTAGCGAATGATATGCCGATTGGCATCGGTAGCGGTGAGAGTGAATTGCCACTTTTCTAAACCGAAGCGATCGGCAAGAGTTTGTGCGGCAATGGCGGCATCGTCGGTAGGCAACATAAAGGTGATGCCCTTATCAAGTTGCTTCTTTATTGCCGCAACGGATGCATCGGGGGAGTGACCAACCATGGCTCCGGTGTCACCGAGGCAAAAGTCGACGTAGTCATTGCCGTCTACATCGGTGAAGTGAGCTCCTTTGGCGCTAGCTACATAAACCGGATAGGGTCCTGGCCACTTTTTCATCCAAGACATTGGAACACCATTCATCATGGGTCCGGCCGCTTTGTCATGAAGCTTTTTGGACTCGGGATGAGTTTTCACAAACAGCTCTAGCTCTTTGGCAAAGAGCTGCTCTAGGCGCGGTGGATCGTAAAAAGAGGTCATGAGTTGTGCCTAATTAAAGGGAGGCGATGCCAGCTTCGACGATGTCCAGTGCTTGGTTCAGCAGGGCATCCGATATAGCTAGCGGCGGTAGGAACCTGATCACGTTTCCGTGAGTTCCAGCGCTCAGAATCACCACACCATGGCTGTGTGCGTATTTAGATACCGCCTCTACAGCTTTGGAGTTTGGATTCATAGTTCCAGGTTCAATGAATTCAATGGCCTGCATAGCTCCGCGGCCGCGAACATCGCCAATTACTGGGTACTTAGCCTTCATCTGAGCAAGTCGAGCCGAAAGAATCTTTTCAATTCTTTCTGCTTGCTCTAGCACTCCGCCGGCTTCTAATTGGTTTAGAACAGCAACGGCTGCAGCTGCAGCAACTGGGTTTCCACCATAAGTTCCACCAAGGCCTCCCGGGTGAGATGCATCCATGATTTCTGCTCGGCCTGTTACTGCCGAAATCGGCATACCGCCTGCAATACCTTTGGCGATAATCACTAGATCAGGCTCGAAGCCTTCTTCCCATTCGCTGGCAAACCACTTTCCAGTTCTTGCGATACCGGATTGGACCTCATCGGCCACCATGACAATTCCATTTTTTGCGGCCCAGTCAGCAATTGTTTTCAAAAAGCCCGGAGCTGGAACAATAAATCCACCCTCGCCCTGAACTGGCTCGATGATTACTGCCGCCAAGCTTTCGGCTCCGACGCGCTTTTCCATATAGGTAATTGCGCGACGAGCAGCTTCTTCACCGGTCATGCCTTGTGGGTCGCGGAACGGGTAAGACATTGGCACGTGGTGCACTCCAGGAGCAAAAGGACCAAAGCCGTTGTTATAAGGGTTAGCTTTGAAGTTCATGGCCATGGTTAGGTTCGTGCGTCCGTGGTAACCGTGATCGAAAACGGCTATTTCGCCTCGGCCGGTGTATTTGCGAGCAATCTTCACAGCGTTCTCAACTGCTTCGGCACCTGAGTTAAACAAGGCGGAGCGCTTTTCAAACTTGCCAGGGGTTCTGCGGTTCAGAATTTCACAGACCTGAAGGTAAGGAAGGTATGGGGTTACTGTGAAAAGAGAGTGGGTAAGTTTTTGAACCTGCTCCATGACAGCGTCAACTACCTGTTTGTTGGTGTGACCTATGGTCACAACACCAATTCCACTTCCAAGGTCAATAAGTTGATTGCCATCCACATCAACCAAAACAGCTCCGTGAGCTCTTTCGATGTATACCGGCAACATAGTGCCAACACCGTGGCTAACTTCCTGCTGCTTCATTTTGTGAAATTCCAGGGACTTTGGCCCTGGAATGGCGGTAACTAATTTCAGTTCTTGGGTGATTTCCATGGTGCTCTAATTCTACGCCAGCCCAATTGATAGCCACAGCATGCCATTATTGATAAATGCGCCACGTCATAATCCTTGGATCTACTGGGTCAATTGGTACCCAAGCCATTGAGGTAATCAACAAAAACCCTGACAAATTCAAAGTTGTTGGCTTAGCCGCGGGGTCAAATTCCAAGGACCTAGAAGCACAGCGCGATCATTTCGGACTTTCTTCCTCGCAGGCGGTGCTGGGAGCAGAAGCTGCCACAAAGCTGGTTTCAGAAACTGAGGCCGATGTTGTCCTAAACGGCATCACGGGATCTATTGGTTTAGCCCCAACTCTTGCAGCTCTTAGAACTGGAAAAACTCTTGCCCTTGCCAACAAGGAATCTTTGATTGTTGGAGGACAGCTACTCAAAGATTTAGCTAAGCCCGGTCAGATTGTTCCGGTTGATTCCGAGCACTCGGCAATTGCCCAGTGTCTTCGTGCGGGATCTTCTGCCGAAGTCAAAAAACTTATCCTTACCGCATCCGGTGGACCCTTCAGGGGCTTTAGTAAAACTCAGCTTTCCGAAGTTACCCCCGCGCAAGCTCTTGCACACCCGACATGGGTAATGGGTCAAGTGGTAACTACAAACTCCGCCTCGATGGTGAACAAAGGCCTAGAACTAATCGAAGCGCACTTGCTGTTTGACATTCCTTTTGAGCGCATCGAGGTCACTGTTCACCCACAGTCTGTTATTCACTCCATGGTGGAGTTTGTTGACGGCTCAGTTATTGCTCAGGCATCACCTCCGGATATGAAACTTCCAATTGCACTCGGGCTTAGCTGGCCAGAGCGAATTGCAGAAGTGTCTTCGCCTATTGACTGGAGTAAGTCTCACAGCTGGCAATTTGATCCGCTAGATGAGAATGTCTTTAGTGCTGTGAAGCTTGCAAGGCAGGTTGGAAAGCTCGGCAAGAGCTACCCAGCTGTTTACAACGCCAGCAACGAACAGGCGGTCGCAGCATTTCACGCCGGGCTGATTTCGTTTGATCAAATCACAGAGTTGATTGAAAGAGCAGTGGATGCCCACGAACCGGATTCGCAGTTGAGTCTAGAAAGTGTCTTGGCAGCCGAGAAGTGGGCAAGGGATAGAACCGATGCTCAGATTGCTAAGGCCTGTTAGTTTCCCCAGAATGTGAATAGTCCAGCAGGCTTGGTCGGTAGCGTGAAGTAGATTGGGTTTGTGAGCGAAACTCTTTGGTACCTAGCCGGAATCATCTTCGTCATCATCGGCATCGCTTTCTCCATTGGATTGCATGAGCTCGGTCATTTGATTCCTGCCAAAGCCTTTGGGGTAAAGGTAACCAAGTACATGATTGGTTTTGGCCCGACGCTGTTTTCCAGGAAAAAAGGCGAGACCGAATACGGGGTAAAGGCCATTCCGCTCGGTGGATACATAGCCATGCTGGGAATGTACCCACCGGCAAAAAAGCCTGAAACTAAAACTGGATTCTTTCCAGACATGATTGCCCAGGCAAGGCTTGCTCACTCCGAGGAAGAAACCCCTAAGGACAAAAACCGCAAGTTCTACCAGCTACCGGTTGGCAAGCGCATGATCATCATGCTCGGTGGACCGTTTATGAACTTGGTTCTTGGAGTTCTGCTTACGGTTGTTTCTTTGTCGGGCTTTGGGGTATTTCAATCTTCACTAAAAATTGACGCTGTTTCGGTTTGCCTAGACTCCACGCAAACCAGTTGCTCGGCGTCCAAGCAAACTCCAGCTCACTTAGCTGGACTCAAGGCCGGCGATGAAATTGTCTCGATTGATGGAAAGCCGGCAGAGGATTGGGTACAGATCAGGAAGATACTGACCGAGACCCCCAATGTTGAGCTCGAAGTAAAAAGAGCCGGTGAATTAGTCTCGGTGACTGTGAGCGCCGTAATTCAACAGCGACCACAGTTTGATAACCTCGGCACCCCAATTCTTGATGACAATGGAGAAGTGCTAACTGCTCCGCAGCCATTTCTTGGAGTGTTTCTGATCCCTGAGAGAATTCCAGTTTCAATTGGGGCTTCTTTAGAGGCTTCAGGAAACGTGATGTTGCAAATTGGGCAGCTGATTTTGCAACTGCCGCAAAAGATCTTTGAAGTTACTGCTTCCACACTTGGTTACGGTGAGCGCGATCCAAATGGACCAATTTCGATTGTCGGAATTGGTGCAATAGCGGGGGAGGTTGCCGCGTCGGAGCAAACCGAGTTTTCCGACAAGCTTGCAACCGGTATTTCAATTCTTGGTTCTTTGAACTTTGCGCTATTTGTTTTCAACATGCTGCCACTTCTCCCTCTAGATGGCGGTCACGTAGCCGGGGGAGTTTACGAGAGCATAAAGCGCGGTGTTTACAAAGTCTTGGGCAAAAAAGATCCAGGGCCGGCGGACACTGCTTTATTGATGCCACTTACCTGGGTGGTGTTTATCGCGCTGATGGCCGTATCGCTTTTATTGATTACCGCGGACCTAATCAACCCAATATCCCTATTCGGCTAGGGCTATTTCAGTAAACCCAGTTTGCCTGCGTATGCTTAAAGGCCTAAGACCCGTTATTCGAGGAGCAATGTGCCAGCTGTAAACCTAGGCCTACCAAAGCCGCCGCCGCCTGTACTTACTCCTAGGCGCAAAACCAGGCAAATCATGGTTGGCAAAGTGCAAGTTGGTAGCGAAGCCCCTATCTCTGTGCAGTCCATGACGACTACCCCAACTACTGACATCAATGGAACCTTGCAGCAGATTGCCGAGCTCACTGCCTCTGGTTGTGACATTGTTCGAGTTGCCTGCCCATCACAAGATGACGCTGATGTGCTGCACATCATCGCGAAAAAATCTCAGATCCCGGTGATTGCTGACATTCACTTCCAGTCAAAGTATGTTTTCCAGGCAATTGACGCTGGTTGCGGTGCGGTTCGAGTGAACCCAGGAAACATTAGACAGTTTGATAACCAAATTGGTCCAATTGCGAAAGCTGCCAAGGACGCTGGAGTTTCTATTCGAATTGGTGTTAATGCCGGCTCGCTAGATCCAAGACTTTTGGAAAAGTATGGCAAGGCAACTCCGGAAGCTTTGGTTGAATCTGCCGTATGGGAAGCTAGCTTGTTCGAAGAGCACGACTTTCACGACTTCAAGATTTCCGTAAAGCACAACGACCCTGTTGTTATGGTTCGTGCTTACGAATTGCTTGCTGAAAGAGGAGACTGGCCACTTCACCTTGGAGTTACTGAGGCAGGACCTAGTTTCCAGGGAACCATTAAGTCATCGGTAGCTTTTGGTGCACTTCTTTCAAAAGGAATCGGCGACACAATCAGGGTTTCACTTTCTGCTCCACCGGCCGAGGAAATCAAAGTCGGTTCTCAGATTCTGGAATCACTGAATCTCAGGCCACGGAAGCTAGAAATTGTTAGCTGCCCAAGCTGTGGTCGCGCTCAGGTTGATGTTTACAAACTTGCTAACGACGTAACTGCAGGGCTGGAGAAGTTAACCGTTCCACTTCGAGTTGCAGTTATGGGTTGTGTTGTAAATGGCCCAGGTGAAGCCCGCGAGGCCGATCTTGGTGTTGCTTCCGGTAATGGTAAGGGCCAGATATTCGTAAAGGGTGAAGTTATCAAAACTGTGCCTGAGTCGGAGATTGTCGCGACCTTGATTGAGGAAGCTAACCGCTTGGCAGCTGAGATGGATCCGGCACTTGTTGGCTCACCGCAGGTTTTAGTCAAAGACAAGTAGCCTCGTGGCGGTAACATTGAGCCCATGCCTATCCGTCTAAGCCAACTCTTCCTTCGCACCTTGCGAGAAGACCCTTCTGACGCTGATGTTCAAGGTCACAGACTTCTGCTTCGAGCAGGTTACATAAGAAGAGCAGCTCCAGGTATTTACACCTGGCTCCCGCTAGGTCTTATGGTCAAGGCCAAAATCGAGAAGATTATCCGCGAGGAAATGGCTGCCGCTGGTTCGCAGGAAGTGTTTTTTCCAGCTCTTTTGCCAAGAGAGCCATATGAGGTAACCGGTCGCTGGAGCGAATACGGCGATAACCTATTCAGGCTTCAAGACCGAAAAAAGGCTGATTATCTGTTGGCTCCAACCCATGAAGAAGTTTTCACCCTGTTGGTGAAAGATCTTTACTCAAGTTATAAAGACCTTCCGCTTTCTTTGTATCAAATACAAAACAAATATCGTGACGAGGCAAGGCCACGTGCAGGATTGTTGCGCGGTCGCGAATTTGTCATGAAAGACGCTTACAGCTTCGATGTGAGTGACGAAGGCTTAGAAGTTGCCTATCAAGCACAGCGCGCGGCCTATGAGCGAATCTTCACCAGGCTAGGTGTGGAGTACGTAATCGTAAAAGCAGACGCAGGAGCAATGGGCGGATCAAAATCGGAAGAGTTCCTATCTCCTTCACCAATCGGGGAGGATACCTTTGTTAGATCTGCCGGCGGTTATGCGGCAAACGTAGAAGCGGTGCAGTCTGTTGCGCCTGCCGAAATGGACTTTTCTGCTGCACCAGCAGCAGAGGTACATGATTCACCAAATACGCCAACGATTAAGACTCTCGTTGAGTTAGCTAACTCCAAGGTCAAAAAGCACGATGGATCGAGTTGGAGTGCAGCTGACACCTTGAAGAATGTTGTGCTAGCGGTCACCTCGGCCGAAGGCAAAACCGAGATTGTGATTGTTGGTATTCCTGGAGATCGTGAAGTTGACCAAAAACGTGCAGAAGCATTTTTTGGAACTGACCAGGTAGCTCAAGCTACCGATGAAGATTTTGCCAAGCACAAAGTTCTAGTTAAGGGATACATTGGCCCAACAAAAGCGGGAGCCCAGTTCCTTGGTGCAAAAGCTGCATCTGGCATCAAGTATCTAGTTGACCCGAGGGTAGTTAAAGGAAGTTCTTGGGTAACTGGAGCCAACGAAAACGAGAAGCACGTTTTTGGTTTGGTTACGGGTCGCGACTTTACAGCTGATGGAATTGCCGACATCGCGGAGGTTCGTGCAGGAGACCTGGCCCCGGATGGTTCTGGTGAGCTGGAGCTTGCAAGAGGTATTGAAATCGGTCACGTGTTCCAGCTGGGTAGAAAATACGCTGAGGCACTCGATCTAAAAGTATTGGACGAAAACGGGAAGCTTGTGACAGTCACGATGGGCTCCTACGGAATCGGCGTGACGCGCTTGGTTGCGGTTTTGGCGGAGGCCAATAACGATGACAAGGGTCTTATTTGGCCAAAGTCGGTAACCCCTGCTGATGTGTACGTGGTTGCAGCCGGTAAAGACGATGCGGTTTATCAAGCAGCGGAGAAGCTAGCTGCTGAAATTGAGAGCACCGGAAAGACAGTTTTGTTGGATGATCGAGCCAAGGTCTCTCCTGGAGTTAAGTTCTCGGATGCTGAGTTGATCGGAATTCCAACTGTGGTGATTGTTGGTAAGGGTCTTGAAACTGGCGAAGTTGAACTGTGGAATAGAAGGACTGGGGAAAGAGCGGCTATCAAGCTAGACTCTGTTTTGTCTGCAGTCAAATAAGAACTTTTGGAGGTGTTGCAAGTGGACATCGACCTAAGTGTTCTAAAAAACATTGAGCGCGAGAACGAGATTCCTTTCAAGGAGCTTGTTGAAATCATTGAGGCCGCCGTGCTAGCCGCCTACCACCGCAACATCGGTAACACCGATAAAGCCCGCGCCCACCTGGATCAACAAACTGGCCACGTTCTTATCTTCACAGCCGTGCTTGATGAAGAAGGCAATCAAACTGGAGAAACTGAAGCCACGCCGGAAAACTTTGGTCGAATTGCCGCGGGGGCTGCCAAGCAGGTTATTGCCACCAGATTGCGCGAGATCAACGACGAAGGTGTTTTTGGTGAGTTCAAGGGTAAAGACGGAGACATAGTTGCTGGAACAATCCAGCAGGGTCAGCGCCAATACATGGTCTATGTTGACCTTGGATCAATTGAGGCCATCATGCCCCCAGAAGAGCAAGTTCCAGGTGAGGACTATGCCCACGGCAAAAGAATTCGCGTTTACGTGACCAACGTTTCGAAGGGCACCAAGGGCCCTCAGGTTACTGTCTCTAGAACCCACCCCGGATTGGTTAGAAAACTGTTTGCACTTGAGGTTCCAGAAATTGCTGAAGGTGTGGTTGAGATTGTTTCGGTTGCCAGAGAAGCAGGGCACCGCACCAAAATTGCCGTTCGAGCCAAGGACCCTGCCATTAATGCCAAGGGAGCGTGCATTGGAGAACTCGGCCAGCGGGTTAGGGCCGTCCAGTCTGAGCTAAACGACGAAAAGATTGACATCGTGGACTATTCCGAAGATTTGACGGAGTTTGTCACCCAGGCTTTGTCCCCAGCCAAGGCATCGAGTGCTTACATGATCAATGCCGAAGAGCGCCAGGTGCGGGTATTGGTGCCTGATTTCCAGCTATCGCTCGCTATCGGTAAAGAGGGTCAAAATGCCCGCTTGGCTGCCAAGTTGACCGGGGCCAAAATTGATATTCAGCCCGACAGTATTCTCGAAGGCGACTAGAGCGCTTTCGCCCTTTGGGGCTAGAATAGGGAAAGAATCAAGTTGGCCCCAAACGGCCATCTTTCTGGTTCATGAAGAAAAAACTAGAACAGGTAGAAAAGATGTTGGCAAATAAATGAGTAGCTCGAAATGAGTATCCAACAGCTTTAATGGCCTGCCCTGTTTGGGAAGGCCCAGACAGGAGAAGTAAGTGGCGCTACCACGTGTTTACGACGTAGCTAAAGAACTTGGCATTGACACCAAGGTGGCTTTGGCCAAATTAGAAGAACTTGGCGAATACGTCAAATCTGGATCTTCAACAATCGCACCCCCAGTAGCTAAGAAGCTGCGCGCTGCGTTTCCTGACGCCAAGCCTCAAGAGAAAAAAGTTGCCAAGCCCAAGGCAGCCCCTAAAGCAAAAGCTGATGCTCCAGTTGCAGAAGAAGAGAGCGCTGTCCCCGCAGAGACTACAAAAGAAGTAAAGCCAAAAACATCTCGTCTTGCACCGAGCTCAATTACCGATGCTCCGAAAGAGCCAAAAGTTTCTCCAACCACTCCGGGTATTCCAAGACCAGGAAATAACCCGTTTGCATCCAGTCAGGGAATGGGAATTCCTCGTCCAATGACAAGACCTGGAAACAATCCATTCAATGCCTCACAAGGTATGGCAAGACCTGGCACACCAAGACCGGGTTCAGCTAGACCTGGATCTAGACCAGAAGGCGGAGAATTTCGACCAGGTGGTTCAAGACCAGGTGGTGCCGGAGGAGCACGTCCAGGATTTGGATCTGCGAAACCTGGATTGGGTGGAGGTGCACCGGGAGGTTTCCCAGGTCGTCCTTCAGCTGGCGGTAGAGGTCGCGGTGTTGGCGGCGGTACAGCAGGTGCTTTTGGTAAAGGCGGCGCAAGAGGTCAATCAAAGGCCAGAAAGTCAAAGCGCGCTAAGAGAGAAGAATTCGAACAAAGAAGTGTTCCAAGTCTTGGTGGAGCAGTTGTTCCAAGAGGAGATGGCACAACAGTAATCAGATTGCGCCGCGGAGCTTCGATTCAGGACTTTGCCGACAAGATTGATGCCAATGCTGGTCAGCTGATCACAGTGCTATTTGCACTTGGTCAGATGGCAACAGCTACCGCGTCGCTAGACGAAGAGACCTTCCAGATTCTTGGAGAAGAGCTTGGTTACAAGATTGAGGTAGTTTCTCCTGAGGATGAAGAGCGCGAGCTATTTGAGGGCTTTGGTTTGGATGTTTCAGCTGATTACGACGACGAAGAAGAAGACCTGGTTAGTCGCCCACCGGTTGTTACCGTTATGGGTCACGTTGACCACGGAAAGACTGCACTTCTGGACTCAATTCGTAACGCCAACGTTCAAGCTGGTGAGGCTGGTGGAATCACTCAGCACATCGGTGCCTACCAGGTGCACACCACTCATGAGGGTATCGATCGCGCAATTACCTTCATTGATACCCCAGGTCACGAGGCCTTCACAGCGATGCGAGCTCGTGGTGCTCAGGTAACTGACATTGCAATCTTGGTTGTTGCAGCTGACGATGGCGTTATGCCACAAACCATTGAGGCACTAAACCACGCCCAGTCTGCAGGTGTACCAATTGTGGTTGCGATAAACAAGATTGATAAAGAAGGTGCCAACCCAGACAAGGTCAAGCAGCAGCTAACCGAGTTCAACCTGGTTGCTGAAGAGTATGGCGGTGACGTCATGTTTGTGCCTGTATCTGCTTTGAAGAAGCAGGGAATTACTGAGCTACTTGATGCAGTGCTTCTAACGGCTGATGCAGCACTTGATATGCGCGCGAACCCAAACAAGGACGCTCGCGGTGTTGCTATCGAAGCAAACCTAGACAAGGGACGCGGAGCGGTTGCAACAGTATTGATTCAGTCTGGAACATTGAGCGTTGGTGACTCAATCGTTGCTGGTAGTGCTCACGGTCGTGTGCGTGCGATGTTCAACGAAGACGGCGAAGCGGTCGAGCAAGCAACACCTTCGAGACCTGTTCAGGTGCTAGGTCTACAAAGTGTCCCTCGTGCAGGTGACACTTTTGTTGTTACCGAAGACGAGCGCCAGGCAAGACAAATTGCCGAAAAGCGTGAAGCAGCAGATAGAAACGCACTGCTTGCCAAGACTAGAAAGCGCGTCAGCCTCGAAGACTTCAGCAAGGCGCTTGAAGACGGCAAGGTCGAATCGCTCAACTTGGTTATCAAGGGAGATGTTTCCGGTGCCGTTGAAGCTCTGGAAGACTCGCTACTCAAGATCGAGATCGACGATTCCGTTCAGCTTCGCATTATTCACCGCGGTGTTGGTGCGGTAACAGAGTCCGACGTGAACCTAGCAACTGTTGATAACGCAATCATCATCGGATTCAACGTTCGCCCAGATAACAAGGCGAAGGAAAGAGCCGACCGTGAGGGTGTTGACATCCGTTTCTACTCGGTTATTTACGCAGCTCTAGAGGATATTGAGAAGTCTCTGAAGGGCATGCTCAAGCCTGAATACGAAGAATTCCAGCTTGGAACAGCTGAAGTTCGAGAACTATTCAAGTCTTCCAAGGTGGGAACAATCGCTGGATCGATTGTTCGATCTGGATCAATCAAGAGAAACGCTTTGGCCAGGGTGCTTCGTGGTGGCGAGGTCATTATCGACAACGTCAAGGTCGAATCGCTCAAGAGATTCAAGGACGACGCTAGCGAAGTCAAGACCGACTTCGAGTGTGGAATTGGTCTTGCTGGATTCAACGACTTGCAACTCGAGGACATCATTGAAACCTTCGAGATGCGCGAGAAGCCTAGGGTCTAGAAATGGTCGATGTAGCTCGCGCGCGCAAGCTCGCCGAACGTATCAAGGTTTTGGTGGCCGAGTCTTTAGAGAAAACCGTGAAAGACCCGGATCTGGGATTTGTCACACTCACTGAAGTAAAAGTGACTCCAGATTTACAGCACGCACAGATCTTTTACACCGTCTACGGCTCCGATGAAGACCGCGCTAGATCAAACGAGATAATCAAAAGAAACACTGGTCGGATTCGAGGCGATGTTGGTCATAACCTTTCTATTCGCCTTACACCGACTCTCGAATTCATTGCCGATGAACTTCCTGAAAACGCAGCTCACCTAAACGATTTACTGGCAGAAGCTAGAGCCAGAGATGCTCAGGTTGCCAAGATTGCAGCGTCAGCAAACTATGCGGGGGAGCTAAATCCTTACAAGGAACCAAAGATCCAAGAAGATCAGGACTAATCTTGGCCACCCCAGGTTTGGTTTTGATTGATAAACCAACTAGCTGGACCAGTCACGATGTTGTTGCCAAAGTGCGCAAGGCGGTTGGGACAAAAAAAGTCGGCCACGCCGGAACCCTTGATCCACTAGCAACCGGTCTATTAGTTCTTGGCATTGAATCTGGAACCAAGCTACTTACCTTTTTGGTAGGTGCCGACAAAACCTATGAAGCAACCATTCGACTTGGCCAGCAAACGATTTCCGATGATTCCGAATCGGAAGTAATCGCCTCTGCCAGCGCAGAAGAAATAGCAAAACTTAGTGATGAGGACATTGCCCGTGAGATTGCCAAGCTAACTGGTGTACTTATGCAAACCCCCTCGTCGGTCAGTGCCATTAAGGTAGCTGGCAAGAGAGCTTATGACCTTGTTCGAGCAGGTGAAGAGGTCGAGCTAAAGGCTCGTGAAGTGAAGATCTACGGCTTTGAGATGCTCTCAGTAGCCAGAGTTTCTGGATTCATGGATGTCCAAGTTCGCGTTGAGTGCTCTTCTGGAACCTATATCCGAGCCTTGGCTAGGGATCTAGGAAACCTATTGGGTGTTGGCGGTCACATCACAGCACTTCGCAGGACCAGGGTTGGGCATTTCGACGTAACTCAGGCCAACTCGATTGAAGAACTCAGTGAATTACGGCTAACAGAATTAGCTGCGGCTGCCAAGCAACTTTTTCCAGTTATTGAGCTAACGGAATCAGAAGTTACAGATTTGATTCATGGCAAGCGAATCTCAGGTAAGTCAGAGGTTACTGGCCTAGCTGCAGGGCTTTCAACGTCAGGAAAACTAGTTGCTGTCCTGGAGAGTGTTAAAACTGACTTAAAATCAGTTGTGGTCTTCCAAGGAGCAAAAAATGATTGAGTGGTTCTATCTAGCGCAGCTCTGGGTCGCCGTGGCGGCAGGGATCTTTTCCGTAACTCTTGGCGCCATGAAGAAGCTGCCGAGTTTGTGGAGCATCGGATCGCTTGCTCTTGTCTTACTTGGGCTTATCGGACAGTTCATAGTTTCCATTGCTGTGGTTAGTGGCGGGGCGAGTGCAGCTCTGGATACCGTCGAGTACTTCGCGTACCTGTTGGTAGCGATCATGGTTCCTATCGGAGCAGGATTTTGGGGTCTGGTGGAAAGAAACCGTTGGTCAACAATGATTCTGGGTGTTGCCGCTTTGACTGTTGCCGTGATGTTAGTTCGCATGCACCAAATCTGGACCGGCAGTTACTAACAAAGAAAGAGCAAGGCTTCTAGATTGACAAAATCCTCGAGATCGCTTGGCGTGGGCAGGCTGCTCATTTTGGTTTATGCAGTCTTTGCTGTGTCCTCAACCGCTCGGGCCAGCTTTCAGGTGATTACAAAATTTGAAGAAGCGCCACTGGCGTATTCACTTTCGTTGCTGAGCGCTCTGGTTTACATTCTCGCAACAGTTTCGTTGGCCAGGTCTGGAACGACCTGGAACAAAGTTGCGATTGGGGCTGTTGTTTTTGAACTGGTTGGAGTACTTGGCGTTGGAACGCTTTCTTTTGTTGCACCAGAGCTTTTTGATCACGCCAGCGTTTGGTCAGGCTTTGGCTCCGGCTATGGCTACTTGCCTCTGGTTCTTCCGATTCTTGGTTTGATTTGGATTCGAAAAGCAAAACGAGGCAACTAGCTTGCAGACTTATTCAGTTCTTTCAGATGTTCCATCCGATATCGGAAAAACAGCCGTAACCATTGGCAAGTTTGACTGCCTACATTTGGGACATCAGTCGCTGTTTTCAAACTTGATTCAAGCCGCCATGGATGCATCACTGGTGCCAACGGTAGTGACTTTTGATAGGCATCCAGATCATCTGCTTCGCCCAGATCGGGCAAAGTTGCCAATCATTGGTAAGTCTCAAAAGCACTCGATTATTGAATCCCTTGGCGCAGCGGTTTTAGTTGAGCTCGAGTTTAATCAAGCACTTGCTAGCAAAACTCCTGAGCAGTTTGTGAAAGAGATCTTGGTTGATACTTTGCATGCCCAGGTGGTTATGGTCGGCCAAGGTTTTCGATTCGGCAATCAAGGTTCGGGGGACACCCAAACCCTTCGAGAGCTGGGCCAGCAATATGGATTTAGTGTTTTCGAAGTGAAGCCAATTGAAATCGATGGCGAGACTGTATCCACTACAAGGGTAAGAAACCTCCTGGACGACGGAAATGTGTCGGCTGTTGCGAAGCTGCTCGGAAGAGTTCATGTGGCGGTTGGAATTGTGGAGCACGGCTTGAAGATTGGAAGAAAAATCGGCTTCCCGACTGCGAACTTATCGCGCGCGGCAGAAGGTTATCTTCCACTAGATGGCGTCTATTCCGGATGGTTAGTGTCTGAAGGCATCAGGTATCCGGCAGCCCACTCGGTTGGCATCAACGAGACCTTTCAGGCGGTACCGAGGCTTGTGGAATCGCACGTCCTGGACGAAACCGAGCTTGATCTTTACGACAAGGAAGTGACCTTGGAGTTTATTGACTTTGTGAGACCCGTGGAGAAATTTGATGGGGTTGACTCACTTGTTGCCCAAATCAATCTAGATTTAGAAGTAGTCAGAAAACAGTTAGGGATGAAATGAAAGTAACTTTTGCTGGAGCCGTGAAATCGGCGTTCGTGAACTTCGCACAGTTTCGTGGTGTGAGCACCAGGGCTCAGTATTGGTACTTCGTGCTATTCAGTGTTTTGATGGCCCTTGTCCTTGGAACCATCGATTCGGTTATTTGGCCCCCGGTTGCTACCGATGATGTGCTGGTAGCGCTAAATCAGCCGACGCCTTTTTCTAATATCTTCGCAATTGTCATACTGATTCCATCTCTTGCGATAACTTCCAGACGAATTCGAGACGCCGGTTGGTCGGGTAAGTGGCTATGGTCCCTATTGTTGCCAATTGTGCCTTTTGTCTATGGCGTGGTTGGAGTTATCAGCTATCTTGAAAACGTTGTTACCCCAGACATTGAGACTTTAGTTACCTTGATTTCCTACTTCGTTCCAGCACTCTTGCTGGCGTTTGCTGTGCAAGTTTTTCTGTTGGTTTTGTGCCTGAAGCGCAGTAAATCCAAGGAAGATGGCAACCGCTACGCCGAATAGATTCTTGGGCTGGCGTCAGGGCGGATTACTAGAGTAAGCTTTTGGGGTTGCCGTGTATCGGCCGCGGATAGATAGAGCAAATAACTCAATGTTTTTTGCGCCGCGCAGCGAATAGAAGGAAGACACCATGTCACTAGATGCAAAAGTTAAAAACGACATTATTCAGCAGTATGCAACTCACCCAGGTGACACCGGTTCTCCTGAAGTTCAGATTGCTGTATTGACCCAGCGCGTAAAGGATCTAACCGAGCACCTAAAGGAGCACAAGCATGACCACCACTCTCGTCGTGGACTGCTACTGCTAGTAGGTCAGCGTCGTAGATTGCTTGGATACTTGCAGAAGGTTGACATCGGTCGCTACCGTGCTCTAATTGAGCGCCTAGGTATCCGCCGCTAACTAGCAAAACACTGTTATTGACCTAGATTCCTAGGCAATTTTGCCCTGCCCTGTTAGGCTCATACAGAGCGATGAGGATAGGTTTGCTGGTCCTCGGTGGTGGATCTTGGGAAATCCCAAGTTTTTCTACTGACGATCAGGCACGCTTTTCAAGTCTTGAGAAGCAAAAAATCTCTCGCCTCATTCTCGCTATGCGCATTTACCCAACAGTTGGGTGAAATTAGTGCGCATTACAAGAACAAAGAGGAGGGACCATGGAAGGTCCAGAAATTAAATCAGCCGAAGCAGTAATTGACAACGGCAAGTACGGAAAGCGAACCATTCGCTTTGAAGCTGGAAGACTGGCGCAACAGGCGCAAGGTTCAGCAGCCATCTACCTAGACGGCGAAACAATGCTCTTTTCGGCAACTAGCGCAAGCAAGCAGCCAAAGGATCAGTTCGACTTCTTCCCACTAACTATCGACGTTGAGGAAAGAATGTATGCCGCGGGCCGAATCCCGGGGTCATTCTTCCGTCGTGAGGGACGCCCATCAACCGAGGCAATTTTGGCATGTCGACTAATTGACCGCCCACTTCGCCCATCGTTTGTTGATGGTCTAAGAAACGAAATTCAGGTTGTTGTGACAGTAATGTCCATCGAGCCGGACGAGCTTTACGACGTATTAGCTATCAACGCAGCTTCTATGTCTACCCAGATTGCTGGATTGCCTTTTTCTGGTCCAATTGGTGGAGTGCGAGTAGCACTTATCGATGGCCAGTGGGTTGCATTCCCGAAGCACTCTCAGCTAGACCGCGCAGTATTCAACATGGTTGTTGCTGGGCGTCAGATTATCGAAGACGGTAAAGAAGACATCGCAATCATGATGGTTGAAGCCGAAGCCTCTGAAAACGCTTGGGATCTGATCAAGTCTGAAGGTGCAACTGCTCCAAGTGAGGAAGTTGTATCAGAAGGACTGCTAGCTTCTAAGCCTTTTATCATGCAGCTAATCAAGGCTCAGCAGGAGCTAGCCAAGGTTGCATCTCGCGAGAGTGCCGACTACCCGGTGTTCTTGCCTTACACAGATGAGTTCTACGCATTGGTTGAGAAAGAAACCGAAGCAGAGCTAGCCAAGATCTACCAGGTTGCGGACAAGCAGTCTCGTCAGGATCAAGATGACGCTTACAAGGCATCTGTCAAGGAGAAGCTTGCTTCTTCTGTTTCTGAAGAAGACATGGCTATGTTTAGTGCCGCTTACAAGTCTGTAACCAAGAAGGTTATGAGAAAGCGCGTTTTGGAAGAGGGAATTCGTATTGACGGACGAGGACTTCGCGACATCAGAAAGCTAGATGCAGAAGTTGCTGTAATCCCTAGGGTTCACGGCTCAGCTATTTTCCAGCGTGGCGAAACTCAGATTCTTGGAGTTACCACCTTGAACATGTTGAAGATGGAACAGCAGATTGACTCACTGTCACCTGTGAAGACCAAGCGTTACATGCATAACTACAACTTCCCTCCTTACTCAACCGGTGAAACCGGAAGAGTGGGAACCCCGAAGCGACGTGAGATTGGTCACGGTGCGCTCGCAGAGCGTGCCCTTGTGCCTGTGCTTCCGGCTAGAGATGAATTCCCATACGCAATTCGTCAAGTATCTGAGGCACTTGGTTCTAACGGATCAACCTCGATGGGTTCTGTTTGTGCATCTACTCTTGCAATGCTTAACGCGGGTGTTCCACTTCGCGCAGCGGTTGCAGGTATCGCGATGGGTCTTATCTCCGATCAGATCGATGGCAAGACCCGCTACGCGGCCTTGACAGACATCCTCGGTGCAGAAGATGCACTTGGAGACATGGACTTCAAAGTTGCAGGTACCAGCGAGTTCATCACTGCGATTCAGCTAGATACCAAATTGGATGGAATTCCAGCATCGGTTCTAGATGGAGCGCTACTGCAGGCCAAAGAAGCAAGACTCAAGATTCTTGATGTTATGAACCAGGCAATCAGCACCCCAGACGAAATGGCGCCAACCGCGCCACGAGTTATCGCGGTGAAGATTCCTCTGGACAAGATTGGTGAAGTTATCGGCCCGAAGGGCAAGATGATCAACCAGATCCAGGATGACACCGGAGCAGACATCTCGATTGAAGACGATGGAACCGTTTACATCGGTGCCGTTGACGGACCTTCTGCAGAAGCTGCTAAGGCTGCCATCAACGCGATTGCAAACCCACACGTTCCAGAAATCGGAGAGCGATTCCTAGGAACTGTTGTGAAGTTGGCAACCTTCGGAGCCTTTATTTCCTTGGTTCCAGGTCGCGATGGACTGCTACATATCTCAGAACTCAAGAAGATGGCAGGTGGCAAGCGTGTTGAGAACGTTGAAGACGTTCTAGAAGTTGGCCAGCGCATCCAGGTTGAAATCTCCAAGATCGATGACCGTGGAAAGCTATCACTTTCTCCAGTTGAGACCGAAGACAAGTAATTCCAGGGTTTCATGACTGAAGTATTGTTCCCACTAGGACAATCTGATTTATCGTTCACCGCTTCGGGTGGCACTTCTGTTCGCAGAAGTGTCCTCCCAAGCGGTGTTCGCGTCTTAACGGAGCAAGTCCCTGGCGCTCAGAGCGTCTCGGTTTCCTTTTCGGTAGCTGTGGGCTCTAGGGACGAGACCAATAATCACTTCGGAAGTACCCACTTTCTTGAGCACCTGTTGTTCAAAGGAACCAAGAAAAGAACCGCGCTGGACATAGCCGTGGCCTTTGACTCGGTTGGTGGCTCATCGAACGCCTCGACAGGCAAAGAGCACACCTCTTACTACGCCAGAGTTCAGGACAAAGCACTACCGATAGCCGTTGATGTAATCGCCGACATGCTAACTTCGAGCCTGCTTGATCCAACAGAATTTGAAAACGAACGCCCAGTAATTCTTGAAGAACTAGCCATGAACGATGACGATCCACACGATGTGGTGCACGAAGAGTTCTCAACCGCCGTTTTGGGAGACCACCCACTCGGTAGACCAATTGGTGGAACCCAAGAGACAATTTCAGCCGTCACGCGCGACGCGGTCTGGGAGCATTACCAGCAAAACTATCGCCCACAAGATCTTGTGGTCGCATCAGCCGGAAGCGTCGATCACCAAGAGCTAGTGAGGATAGTGGAGAAGGGTTTATTGGCTGCCGGTTGGGACCTATCGATTGCGGCTGAACCAGTAGCAAGAAGGCTACTTCACCCGGCCAAGATTTCTCGCGGGCTGAAGGTAAAGGTAATCAACAGACCAATCTCTCAGGTGAACATCTTGGTTGGCTCCGAAGGTTTGTCAGTAGATGACCCAAGGCGTCACGCCATGGGAATTCTAAACACTGTTTTGGGTGGCGGAATGAGCTCGAGACTATTTCAAGAGATTCGCGAGAAGCGTGGCCTTGCTTATTCGGTTTACTCTTTCAACCAGGGTTACTCGGATGCTGCCACTTTTGGTCTTTACGCAGGCTGCTCTGCGGCTAAAGCAATTGAAGTTACTTCCTTGATGCTAGAAGAGCTCGAAAAGGTCGCAACCGCTGGCATCACTAGGGCAGAACTTGAACTTGCGCAAGGAAATATCTCCGGAAGCCTGGCGCTGAAGTTTGAAACTAATCAGGCAAGAATGTCCCGATTAGCTACCGCGGAAATTGTCTCGGGGGAGTTCATGGACCTTGATGAGTCACTTGCTCGTTTTGAGCAAGTCAGCCTAGAAGACGTTCAGTCCCTGGCGGCCGAGCTAGTTTCAAGGCCAAGATCCCTAGTGGCTGTTGGTGATGTTGATCAGGCCATGTTTGATCAATTTGTAAGTTAGCTCAAGGTAAGTTTGAAACCGTGAGCACAAGCGTTAGCCTGATAGGCGCCTCTGGTCGAATGGGTCAACTCACGCTCGGCTTAATCGAAAACGACCCTTCTTTTACCCTGCACAGCGCCTTGGGTTCTGGCAACTCCTTGAATGAAGCTATCGGTGCTGATTTAGTTATTGACTTTACGAATCCGGAAGTTTCCGAGCGAGTGGTTGATTTCGCAATCGATCACAACTTGCGGCTTTTGGTTGGAACCAGTGGTTGGAGCAAAGAGAAGATTGATCGGGTAAGAGCCAAGATGGCTGGAACATCGGCTGTTGTTGCGATTGTTCCGAACTTTTCAATTGGCTCGGTTCTTGCGACTAAATTTGCTGCCGATGCCGCCAAGTATTTTGACGGGATTGAGATCATCGAGACCCATAACGTCACAAAGGTTGATGCCCCTTCTGGAACTGCCCTTTACACCTCCCTTGCAATTTCCGAGGCAAGAAAAGGTAAGCCTGCTTCCGAGCAAACGGGAGTGGTTAGGGACCCTTTGTTTAACGGAATTCCAATCAAAAGCGTTCGGCTTCCAGATAAGCACGCTGAGCAAGAAGTAACTCTCACTGGTCCCGATGAGTTTCTCTATGTTCGTCACGAGGTTACCTGTCACGAGGTGTACGCCAAGGGCATCTTGCTATCAATGCATAAGACCATGAAACTTTCTGGACTCAGCGTTGGCATGCTGGATCTAATGGAAGAGAACTAGCTTGACCTCGGCAAAACTTGGCGCAATTGTCATGACCGGCTTACTGGGTGTTTATCTCACCCTGGTAGGAGAGCGCTCACTAGCACTTGTTGCCTCAAGCGAGCCAGTTGCAGTAGCGATTGGATCTTTGATGCTCTTTCTTCCAGTCGTTGCGGCTTGGGGAATATTTCTGGAGCTTAGATTTGGTCTGAGGATTGAAAAACTGGGCGAAGTTCTAAAGCAAGAAAATGTCTGGCCTCGTTTTGAATTCGAACTTCGACCAAGCGGCCGCCCAACCAAGGATTCTGCCGAGGCAATTTTTGGCAAGTATCGCGAGCTGGTTGAAAACGATGAATCTAATTGGAGAACCTGGTTTGCGTTAGGCCTTGCTTACGACGCCGCGGGGGACAGGGCTAGAGCCCGAAAGGCGATGCGACAAGCAATCGCTCTCGGACGAACTAGCTAACTCTTTGAAGGTATTACACCAATTCTTTTTAGTCCCAGATACATCTGGCAACCGAGGCAGTATGCAAAAACTGCATTTAGAAACGCTGCAGTGAATGCGGCTGCGGCTGCAACTGGCAAGGCGTAGGCAACACCCAGAAGGTGCAGCACAAGTCCGGTTCCAGTGACAAGTAATCCAACGAACTGTGCGAAGTGCACCGGTGTGGCATTCTCAAGAGCTGTCGGCGGCTTTAGCGCTGGTCGAACCAGATACTTGAATACGTAAGAGTAGGGGTGCTTGGCAGGTCCTAACGCTGTTCCGAAAACAAACATCGTTACGGAGAAAATCATGATTCCCAATGCCAGGTTGATAGTTTCGGGAGCAAGGCTTAGGTAAATCACCAAAACCATAAGTACAGAGGTTATTGCGGCTCCAAATCTAGGGCCTCTTGGGTCGATTCCTTTTGGTGCTGATGGTTGATTTGTATTGCTCATTTGATCTCCAGTTTCGCTAGTTCTTGTTGAATGACGTTTAGTTTTGGTGCGCCACCGATTCGGGCTTGAACCTTGCCGGTTCGATCCAGGACCAAAGTGGTGGGAGTTTGCATGACGTTGAAGTGAGCTGCCAGATCCATTCGGTCTGTTAGGTCAACCTCTATATGAGTTAGATCTGGGTTCTTTGATTCCAGCTCTTTGAAGTATTTGGCGGTTTGGACACAGATTGAACAAACCTCGGTGGAAAACTGCAACAATGTTGCCTTCTTACCAAAGCTGGTAACGGGCTGGCCAGCCCTAGTTGCCTTCAGTTTTCCAAGATCGACAATTTCCCCCGAGCGCACCAGCTTGGCTCGGCCAGTTCTTGCTCGCCACCAGAATCCGGCCGCGAGGGCTACCAGCACCAGAGCTGCGATGATGGTGATTCGAAAATCCAAGGCTTCCTCAATTCGGTCGGTTCTTGCTCCACCTGTAGTCAACTTGGTTACGGTTCGGATTATGCCCGATTTCTGAGAAATTTTTGGGCTCACGAGGGGCCTTGCCAGCTCCTTGCTTGGTTCTAGATAAGCTGGTCAAATGTCCGAAGTAGTTTTTAGATCCGATGTCACGGTCGAATTAGTCCGATCCAACGCCAGTGACCAGGATGTGCTGTTTGCCGCGAGGGTTTCAACCCAAGGTGAACAATCCCTTGAGGCGGCAACAGCCAACAAGGACGCTGAGGCTGACTCTCGCGACAGAGGGCTAATCAACTATTTGATGCGCGATCGTCACGGTTCCCCGTTTGAGCACAACTCCATGACTTTTTATGTTCAGGCGCCAATTTTTGTATTTAGAGAATTCATGCGTCACCGAATCGCTAGCTACAACGAGGAATCGGGCCGCTATAAAGAGCTTTCTCCAGTGTTTTACATTCCAGGACCAGATCGTAACTTGGTCCAAACCGGCAAAACTGGTCACTACGAATTCTTACCAGGATCAGCGGAGCAGATTGCTTTAGTGGAGCAAGAATCAAGAACTGCTTCAATTAGCGCCTACGAGTCCTATCAGAGAATGCTCGAAGCGGGCGTTGCCAGAGAGGTAGCTCGTATCGTGCTTCCGCTCAACATTTACTCGAGCATGTATGTAACTATGAACTCTCGTGCCCTTATGAACTTTTTGAGCCTTAGAACCAAGCGCGAAGGCACCCACTTCCCATCTTTCCCACAGCGTGAAATCGAAATGTGCGCTGAGAAGATGGAAGATTTCTGGGCCAAGCTGATGCCATTTACCTACGAGACCTTCAACCAAAACGGTCGAGTAGCACCCTAACTTAGCTCTGAGCTATGGTTTATCCATGGCTAAAACAAACCAAGGCATCTTCGGGCAAGTGCTCGTGGCTCTTGTGACGCCCATGACCCCCGAGGGTGAGGTCGACTGGGATTCTGTCGAAAAGCACATGGATTATGTAATCTCAAATGGTGCAGATGGAATTGTGGTCACTGGTACTACTGGTGAAACCAGCACACTAACGGACCCTGAGAAAATCAAGCTCGTTGAAGTTGGAAAATCGGTAGCTGCGGGAAGAGCAAAGATCATTACCGGTGGTGGCTCAAACGAAACCGCACATGCCATGCAGCTTTACAAAGCAAGTGAAAAAGCTGGTGCCGATGGCGTCATGATCGTGACCCCTTATTACAACAAGCCAACCCAGGCTGGTATTTTGACTCATTTCCGCCTCATCGCGGACTCAACCGATCTGCCGGTTATCTTGTATGACATTCCAGGTAGAACCGGTGTTGCTATCTCACAGCAAACTTTCCATAGGGCAGCCAAGCACCCAAACATCATTGCCGTAAAAGATGCCGTGGGGGATCTAGCTCAAGCTTCGAGGTTGATGAACGAAACTGATTTGATGTATTTCTCAGGCGATGACTCTAACGTGCTGCCACACCTATCTATTGGCGCTACTGGTTTGATTGGCGTGACAGCAAACGTAGCTCCTGCTGCCTATCGAGAAATGGTTGACGCTACCAACCGCAATGATTTCAACCACGCGCTAAGCGTTCACAATGCACTCGAACCACTGCAGCGAGCCATCATGACTCACGTGCCAGGTACCGTGGCTGCAAAGTATGTCTTGGATGGCCTAGGCATGATTTCATCAGCGCGTGTTAGATTGCCATTAGTTGGACCAGAAGATGACGAGGCTGCTCGCATTGAAGATGGAATTGAGAAAGTCGGCACTGTGCCAGGACTATCTTTTGAAAACTTTAGACCAGATAGAAACGCTGCCGCTGGCGGTGCTTTGCCGAAGGTGGCAGGCACAACCCGCTAAAGCAAGAAAGTAGAACCTGTGGTTCAGACCCTGCCGTTACCGGCAAAGCTTCAAAAAGATGTAATGAGAATTATTCCACTCGGTGGAATTGGTGAGATCGGTCGCAACATGACCGTCTTCGAAATCAACGGCAAGATACTCATAGTTGACTGCGGTGTGCTGTTCCCGGAAGAGAACCAGCCAGGAGTGGACGTCATCCTGCCTGACTTTGGATACCTTCGCGATCGGCTAAATGACATCGTCGGATTGGTTTTGACCCACGGTCACGAAGATCACATCGGGGGAGTGCCGTATCTACTTCGCCTAAAAGGTGATATTCCAATCATTGGCTCTGCGCTAACTTTGGCCTTTATTGAAGCCAAGGCCAAAGAGCACAAAATGAGCCTTTTCACTCACACTGTCTCCGAGGGCGATGTTGAGACCATGGGAGATTTCGAACTTGAATTCGTTGCGGTGAATCATTCGATTCCTGACGCCCTTGCGGTGGTAATTCGCTCCAAGGCTGGCACCATCTTGCACACCGGAGATTTCAAGATGGATCAAATTCCACTTGATGGCAGGCTTACCGACCTTCGGGCTTTTTCTAGAATCGGTGAAGCTGGGCTGGATCTGTTTTTGTGTGATTCAACCAACGCTGATGTTCCTGGCTTTACTCCTTTGGAAAAAGACATCGGACCTGTTCTAGAAGACGTAATTGGTAGGGCTAAAAAGCGAGTCATTGTTGCCTCGTTCTCGTCGCACGTGCATAGGGTCCAGCAGGTAATTGATGCAGCGGTTCATAACGGTCGCAAGGTCGCGCTAGTTGGAAGATCTATGGTTCGCAACATGCACATCGCCAGCGAACTTGGTTACCTAGATGTTCCAGATGGCGCGCTTATAGAACTGAAAGACGCGCTAAGTCTTGATCCAAGCCAGGTAGTTTTCATGTCCACCGGTAGCCAGGGAGAACCAATGGCGGTGCTTTCTCGTATGGTAAATCTCGAGCACGATATTGAAATTGCCGAAGGTGACACTGTTATTTTGGCAAGCTCCTTGATTCCTGGAAACGAAAACGCGGTTTATCGAATAATTGATGGCCTTACCAAGCTCGGCGCCAATGTCATTCACAAAGGTAACGCCAAGGTCCACGTCTCGGGTCACGCCGCGGCCGGTGAGCTACTGTACGTTTACAACATCTTGAAGCCTAAAAACGTTATGCCAGTGCACGGTGAGTATCGTCACCTTATGGCTAACGCCAAGCTAGCGGAGCAAACCGGAGTCAAGCCAGAGAATATCATTTTGGCTGAGGATGGTTTCGTGATTGATCTGGCTAACGGTGTAGCCAAAGTAGTCGGAGAGGTCGAATGTGGATTGCTATTTGTTGATGGCAAGACGGTTGGAACCATCACCGAGGAGGATCTAAAAGATCGTCGCATTCTTGCCGAAGAGGGATTCATTTCGGTATTTGTGGTTATTGACCCAAGAACTGGTTTGATCACCGCGGGCCCTGAGATTAGAGCTCGGGCATTTGCCGAAGAGGACCACGTCTTTGACGATGTGAAGCCTCAGATTGAAAAAGCTCTGCTACTGGCCGCAAGAGAGGGAATCAAAGATATCCATCAGTTGCAGCAGGTGATTCGTCGAAGCGTTGGAGGCTGGGTTTCCAAAGCTCACCGTAGACGCCCGATGATCATCCCCGTAGTTATCCACGGCTAGCCGCCTAGGTTCCGTAGGTTTTGGCCAGGCCGCTAGTAGTTTAAAAGTCATGGCAACTCGAAAATCGACTCCTGCGTCTAAGCGCGCCACGGCCAAAACCCAGGTTCTTGGCTCGGCTAAGTCGGCAAAGCCTGATGTTTCTCTAACATCCAGGTTTTATCTGGCCCTAGCCCACGGGTTTGGTGCCACAGCAAGGGCTTTTTCCCATGAGAAGTTAGCCAAGGAAGATCGCCGTGATGGACCACCATTTTTCATGGCGGTGCTTGGTGTTCTGGGGATTGTCTTCAGCTGGTTTTTGATTCAGGAGCCTTGGGCCCAGCTATTGCACGCCTGGACCTTCGGGATGCTTTTTGGCCCCGTGGCTTTTGTGCTGCCGGTAATCATGATTGTTTTTGCTGTTTATTTGGCAAGGCACCCATCAACCACACGGGACAACTCGCGCATTGGAATTGGCTTGTTCTTACTACTGATGGTGGCATCAGGATTTTTCCACCTATTTAGCGCCCAGCCGCAGCCAACTGATGGGGTAGTAGCCCTTAGCGAAGCCGGCGGACTGCTTGGCTGGCTAATTGCCATACCTTTCTTGTCGACTATGTCTATTTGGGGAGCGGTTCCAGTTTTGGTGCTGTTTGGCTTTGGTTCGATTTTGATTATGACCAGGACCGCTCCCAACAAGATTGGTGAGCGCCTGGGCGAACTTTACGAGTACCTATTTGGTTCAGCTCTGGAGCGAAAGAGCCAGGACGATAGCGAATTAGAAGTTCACGATGCTTTTGATGGCACCAAGGCTCCCTGGTGGAGAAGGTCCAAAAAAGACGACAACGCTTATGACTCTGCTCTTGTTGAAGGTACCGATTTAGTTGAGGGCATGCTCGAGCAAACTGAACCTGAGCAGGATTATGAGCTAGATGAAGAGCCGCTGGATCCAGAAGCGTTATTTGATGAACCCGAGCAGGAATCTGAGCCAGTGGCACCAGTTGGAAAGACTCAACGCGCTTACAAGCTTCCAGACCCATCTCTTCTTGGCCCAGGAACAATTCCAAAACTCAAGTCCGAGGTCACCGACGAGGTAGTTGCATCGATTAGTTCAGTGTTCCAAGAATTCGATATCGATGCCACCGTGACTGGTTTTTCTAGAGGCCCAACTGTGACTCGCTACGAGGTGGAGCTAGCTGCCGGAGTAAAGGTGGAGGCTGTAACAAGGCTTGCAAGCAACATCTCTTATGCCGTTGCCTCCAACGAGGTGCGAATCTTGGCTCCAATTCCTGGCAAGAGCGCAATTGGAATTGAGATACCAAATACTGACCGTGAGACTGTTTCTTTGGGTGATGTCTTGCGCTCGCAAAATGCCAAGCTGTCAGCTCATCCGCTGACCATCGGTATCGGTAAAGATGTCGAGGGTGGCTACGTGGTGGCAAACCTCGCCAAGATGCCGCACCTTTTGGTAGCCGGAGCTACTGGTGCCGGTAAGTCCAGCTTCGTAAACGCGATGATTACCTCCATCCTGATGCGGGCAAAGCCTGCTGAGGTGAGGCTAGTTTTGATTGACCCTAAGCGGGTGGAGCTTGCTGCCTACCAAGGTGTTCCGCATTTGATTACGCCTATCATTACTAACCCCAAAAAAGCTGCCGAAGCTTTGCAGTGGGTAGTAAAAGAGATGGACATGAGATATGACGATCTGGCATCTTTTGGCTTCAAGCACATTGATGATTTCAATAGGGCGGTAGTAGCAGGCGAGCTAAGTGTTCCAGAAGGCTCAACAAGAAAGCTACAGCCGTACCCGTATTTGTTGGTAGTAGTTGACGAGCTAGCGGATTTGATGATCGTCGCACCGCGCGATGTTGAAGACTCGATTGTTCGAATTACCCAGCTCGCTCGAGCTTCCGGAATTCATCTAGTTTTGGCAACCCAGCGACCATCGGTTGATGTGGTTACCGGATTGATTAAGGCAAACGTGCCTTCCCGGCTTGCCTTCTCGGTCTCATCAATAACGGACTCCAGAGTTATCTTGGATCAAACCGGCGCTGAGAAACTAGTTGGCCAAGGTGACGCGCTGTTTTCCCCGATGGGAACTAACAAACCAATTCGAGTGCAGGGAGCCTGGGTTGGCGAAGTTGAGTTACACCAAGTTGTGGCTCACGTGAAGGCTCAGATGGAGCCAGAGTATCGAGCGGATGTGGCGGTTACCGCAACAGCACGGGTTGTTGATTCAGACATTGGTGATGACCTAGAGGTATTGCTACAGGCCACCGAATTGATTGTGAACTCACAATTCGGTTCTACTTCTATGCTGCAGCGAAAGTTACGAGTTGGCTTTGCAAAAGCAGGAAGGCTTATGGACCTTTTGGAATCCAGAAACATAGTTGGTCCTTCCGAGGGCTCCAAGGCCAGAGATGTTTTGGTCAAGCCCGAGGAGCTTGCCACGGTGCTGGCCCAGCTGCGAGGCGACAAGCCACAGACTTTGACGGTTTCTAACGATGACGACGAAGGCGATGAAGACGCTTGGCAGTTGACGGGTAGGCCTTGAACCTGCCAAATAGCATCACGATGCTTCGCATCTTGATGGCTCCGATTTTTGTGTTTTTACTCTTGTCTTTTCCTGAACCTGCCTTTTGGCAGAGATTCTTGGCTCTTTTCTTGTTTGTGTTAGCAATCTCCACAGATGGAATTGATGGCATGATTGCCCGCCGAACCGACAAGGTCACGGATCTTGGAAAGTTTTTGGATCCGGTTGCCGACAAGGTTCTCATCGGTGGAGCTCTAGTTGCTCTTTCGATTCTCGGTGAGATTGATTGGTGGGTTACGGCAGTAATCTTGCTTCGTGAAGTTTTGGTTACTGCTTATCGCGCTTTGGTAGCAAAGAAAGTAGTGATTGCCGCGGGCTGGGCTGGGAAGCTAAAGACAATTTTGCAAGGTGTTGCAATTGGAGTGGTGCTGGCACCGTTCGAGGTTTGGCTCCCGATCTGGAGTCTGTTCGAGCTATTTACTATTTATCTTGCGGTTGCCGCAACTTTGGTGTCTGGCATTTCGTTTTTTGTGGCCGTTAGAAAAAAATGACCACGCCTGAAAAGATTCTGGATCAGCTTCGAGGCCAGAGCAAGTACTTAGTCGTAGCGGAATCGCTAACCGGGGGGTTACTAACTGCCCGGTTTGCAGCAATTGCTGGCGCATCGGATGTTTTGCTAACTGGAATCGTTGCTTACGATACGAGATTGAAACACGAGCTGCTTGGGGTCTCGAATCAGCTGTTGGAAAATCAAGGGCCGGTTGACCCAGAAGTTGCTGCCCAAATGGCCGAGGGGGTTAGATCAAGAATTGCCAACAAAACTGGAATTGATTCTGATCAAATTGTTGGAATATCCACAACCGGGGTTGCAGGACCTGCTGCCCAAGGCGAAAAGCCAGTGGGGGAGCTATACATTGCGGTGTCTCAGGCCGGGGCTACCAAGGTCTTTGCCCACCAGCTAGCTGGGGAGCGGGGCCAAATCCAGAATTCTGCGGTTTTGCTGGGAGTGGGACACTTGTGGGATGAAATTACGGGATAATCTAGTTATCCATGTCAGAGCCAAAGAGTAGATTTAGCCAAGAAAGTAAAAGGAGGGTCGCGTGGCACTAGTAAGAACTGAAATCGGAGATGTACTGCGGGACTTTAGGCTGCAGAAGGGCCAGACCCTGCGTCAGGTCGCTTCCCGCGCCAGCGTTGCCCTGGGCTACCTGAGCGAGCTAGAACGAGGCCAAAAAGAGGCTTCTTCCGAGATTTTGGCCTCCGTTGCCGAGGCCCTAGAGGTCCCGCTTTCTGTTGTGTTGCGAGAGGTTTCTGACCGAATTGCCCTTGTTGAAGGCGTATTGCCAGAGGAATTTATGGCAACCAGCCTTTCTGGCAAGGAAGTATCTGATTTGATAGTCCCAATTGGCTTCGTCCAGGACTTCAACGAGCAGCTCGAAAAGGACCTGCTCGGCGGTCGCATCTAGACCCTTGCGTCTTAGCCAGTTTCAGGAGCTAATGGCCGATGAGTTCGGCAAAGCTCAATCCGATGTCCTAATCCGTGACCTTGCCCTAATGGAGCTTGGAGACCTTACAGCCGCCTCACTACTGGCCTTGGGGGAAGACCCAAAGCAGATCTGGCTGGCTATTTGCCGGGTTCAGCAGGTCCCAAAGGAGCGTTGGGCGGGTCTGGACAAAAAAGCTAAAAAACAACACGCCGAGTAGAAAAATACTCGAAATTTTGTTCGAATCCTGCTAGGGTCTTACCAAGGCAGTTTGAAGGTCGAAGTTATACACAAATTGGTGTTTTGACCCAAAGGTTGTCGGAAGCAAAAAGTATTCTCAGAACCACATCAAATCGAAAGAGGACCCAAATGCCATCAGCATCAGATCGCGAGAAAGCACTCGACACTGCTCTAGCCCAGATCGAACGTCAGTTTGGTAAGGGTTCCGTTATGAGACTCGGTTCTGACGAGCGGGCTCCTGTTGAGGTCATCCCAACCGGCTCAATCGCACTTGATGCAGCCCTTGGAACCGGTGGTTTGCCAAGAGGAAGAATTGTTGAAGTTTACGGGCCAGAGTCTTCAGGTAAGACAACCGTTGCCCTACACGCTATTGCCAACGCACAGCGCGCTGGAGGAATTGCTGCGTTCATTGACGCCGAGCACGCCTTGGACCCGGAATATGCCAAGGCGCTCGGGGTCGACACTGACGCTCTACTAGTCAGCCAGCCAGACACCGGTGAGCAAGCTCTTGAGATTGCGGACATGCTAGTTCGTTCCGGATCAGTAGATGTCATCGTTATCGACTCGGTTGCTGCTTTGGTTCCACGCGCAGAAATCGAAGGGGAGATGGGTGACACTCACGTTGGTTTGCAAGCTCGGTTGATGTCTCAGGCGCTTCGCAAGCTAACCGGAGCACTAAGCAACACCAACACCACAATGATCTTTATCAACCAGCTACGTGAAAAGATCGGTGTCTTCTTCGGAAGCCCAGAGACCACCTCCGGTGGAAAGGCTTTGAAGTTCTACGCTTCGGTTCGACTAGACATTCGCAGAATCGAAACCCTAAAGGACGGTACTGAGGCAGTTGGAAACCGCACCCGCGTAAAGGTTGTCAAGAACAAGATGGCTGCGCCATTCAAGCAAGCTGAGTTCGACATCATTTACGGAACCGGTATCTCTCGCGAGGGAAGCTTGCTGGACTTCGGTGTTGAGCACGAAGTGGTCAAGAAATCTGGTGCTTGGTACACCTACGAAGGTGAGCAGCTAGGCCAGGGTAAGGAAAACTCCAGAAGTTACCTAATTGAGAACCCAGAAGTTGCCAACGAGATCGAAAAGAAGATCAAGTCCAAGCTTGGCGTTGGAGTTCCTCGTGCAGTTGCCGATCTACCGGTTGAAGAAGTAGCCCCGGAGGCCCCTAAGAAGGCTGCGTCAGCAGGCTAATCATGCTCTCCTCGGTGGATAACTTAGAAGAGCGAGCTAGAAACATCGTCTTGCGACTGCTTGAAAAAGGCCCTAAGTCTTCAGCTCAACTTCTAGAGGTTTTGGAAGCTAATGAGATTCCGATTGAGATTGCCAAGCCCCTAATCGAGCGATTCACTGAAGTAGAGCTAATCAACGACCAGGTCTATGCCCAGGATTTAGCTGATGCCAGCCGCCGAACCAAGGGCCTGGCACGCTCAATGGTCAAGCGCAAGCTGGAAAGCAAGGGGATTGATCGAGAACTAATCAATCAGGTCGCCTCTGAGATTACTGACGAGGACGAGCTAGCTGTTGCCACAGAGCTTGCAATCAAGCGCCACGGGCAGCTATCACACTTGGATTCCGATGTGAGAAACCGCCGATTGGTTGGATTCTTGCAAAGGCGCGGTTTTGGCTCAAGCATTGTCTTTGCTGCCATTAGGGAAGCGGAGTCCCACGCGGTAAAATCGTAAGCCTGATGCTTACCAAAACTCGCAGCTACGAGGTTCGAACCTACGGCTGTCAAATGAACGCTCACGACTCTGAGCGCATCTCTGGTCTGCTTGAAGATGCTGGTTACCTACCTGGTGAAACCGGGGAATCGGATGTTGTCATCTTCAACACCTGCGCTGTCCGCGAGAATGCGGATAACAAGCTCTATGGAAACCTCGGAACCCTCCTTGCCAAAAAGGAGGAGGACCCGAACTTCCAGATCGCCGTCGGTGGCTGTCTAGCTCAAAAAGATCGTGACCTGATCATCAAAAAAGCCCCTTGGGTCGATGTGGTGTTCGGAACTCACAACATGGGATCCCTGCCGGTTCTATTAGAGCGAGCCAGGCATAACCGCGAAGCCCAGGTTGAAATTATTGAGGCGCTGGAGACTTTTCCGTCCGACCTACCCACCAAGCGCGATTCGACCTATTCGGGCATGGTTTCTATTTCGGTGGGCTGTAATAACAGCTGCACTTTTTGTATTGTCCCAGCCCTTCGCGGCAAGGAAAAAGATCGTCGGCCCGGAGAAATCCTTAGCGAGATCAAGGCAATGGTCGATGACGGGGTTATCGAGATCATGCTGCTAGGCCAAAACGTTAATACCTACGGAGTTGAGTTTGGTGACCGCGGGGCATTTGCAAAGCTACTTCGGGCATGTGGCGAAATTGAGGGCCTAGAGCGGGTTCGGTTTATTTCTCCCCACCCTGCCGCATTCACAGATGACGTTATTGACGCGATGGCCGAAACGCACAACGTCATGCCTCACCTTCACATGCCGCTGCAGTCTGGTTCGAACTCAATTCTGAAGGCAATGAAGCGCAGCTATCGAACAGATAAATACTTAGGCATTTTGGATCGGGTGCGGGCGGCTATGCCAGAAGCATCGATTACCACTGACATTATTGTTGGCTTCCCAGGCGAAACCGAACAAGACTTTCAAGACACCATGGAAATTGCTACTCAGTCTCGTTTCACGATGGCATACACCTATCAATACTCCAAACGCCCTGGAACACCGGCAGCCACGATGCCCGATCAAATCTCTAAAGAGGTGGCTCAAGAAAGATATGAGCGACTGATTGAGCACGTGAACGCCATCGCCTGGCAAGAAAACAAAAAGCAGATTGGCAAGAGCGTCGAGGTATTGGTTGGAAATCATGAGGGTCGCAAGGACTCACAAAACAACCGACTCAGCGGCCGGGCACGAGATAGCAGACTGGTTCACTTTGAGCTACCCACTGGCGAAACTGAACCAAGACCCGGAGACCTAGTCACCGTCCAGGTAACTGATGCCAAGCCTTATTTCTTGC
>JBIIXB010000037.1:0-3419 GCA_044338605.1 Rhodoluna sp.
ACTGTCAGGTTCTTTAGGTTATTGGCCTTCGCTCCAACGACGGAAAGAGTCCTTTTTGGATCTATTGCCCTTCGCTTCTTGGGAGTAGAAATACTCTTCCTACCAGCCAGGTAGTCACCGGTCAATGATGCTTTGTTCTGCAGGAGATCTTTGTATGTGCCTGAGTGAACAACAGAACCACCGTCGACTCCGGCACCTGGACCGATGTCGACAATCCAATCCGAGGTCTTGATAGTGTCCTCATCGTGTTCGACAACAACGAGGGTATTTCCTAGATCACGTAGCTTTAGCAGTGTTTCAATTAGTCGCCTGTTGTCTCTTTGGTGCAAGCCGATTGATGGCTCATCAAGAACGTAAAGCACGCCCGTGAGGCCTGATCCGATTTGGGTAGCTAGCCTGATGCGCTGCGCTTCGCCACCCGATAGCGAGCCAGCTGCCCTGGATAGAGAAAGGTAATCTAAGCCAACAGCCATAAGAAAATCGAGCCTTGCTCGAATCTCGCGAAGCACCTGAGCGGCGATCTTCTCATCGCGCTTGTCAAGTTTTATACCCGCGAAGAAAGCTACGCATTCGCCTAAGCTAAGCGACGCGACGTCCGCAATTGAGGACTTTCCGATTCTTACAGCAAGAACCTCGGGTCTAAGTCTCGCGCCATCACAAGCCGGACAATTGATCTCTCTTAAAAATCCTGCCCATTTACCTCTGGAGTAGTCGTTTTCAGACTCAAGATACTTACGCTCGATGTACTTTAGAACTCCCTCGAATCCGGTTGTGTAACGCAACTCTCTGCCGTAACGGTTCTTCCATTTCACTTGAACGTCAAAGTCATTTCCATTAAGAACTGCAAATCTAACTTCTTCGGGCAGATCGCTCCAAGGGGTCTTTAGTGAAAACGAAAGATCCTTTGCTAAACCCTGCAGCATTCTTGAGAAGTAGTGGAATAATCCCTTACCTTGAGTGGACCACGGCAGAATCACGCCGTCTAGAATCGACGCGTCGGGATCACCAATCACTAGATCCTCGTCAACAGCCATCTTCGTGCCAAGCCCTGAGCACGCCTGGCAAGCACCAAATGGCGCGTTGAAGGAAAAAGTGCGAGGCTCGATCTCCGTAAGAGCCAAGGGGTGATCATTTGGGCAAGACATTTGCTCAGAAAAGCTCCGCTTGGCGTCTTTTCCCTTTCGATCAATAAAATCGATAGTTACCTTGCCTCCCGCAAGTTTCAACGCAGTTTCAATTGAATCCGTGAGGCGCCCAGAGATTCCTACCTTAATGGCCAATCGATCGACAACAACAGCGATGTCGTGCTTGAAAGTCTTCTTGAGCGGCTTCGCGTCAGCCAGAGTAATTGTTTCGCCGTCGACAACAGCTCTTGCATAACCTTGCGAGATTAAGTCGCGGAAGAGGTCTGAAAACTCACCCTTTTTCTGGTCCACGAGCTCTGCAAGCACCTGGAACTTGGTTCCTTCAGGGTTCTCAAGTATCTGATCGACAATCTGCTGCGGTGTTTGCTTGACAATTTTTTCGCCACATTCAGAGCAATAGGCGATACCAATTCTTGCCCAAAGCAACCTGAGATAATCGTGAATCTCGGTAATGGTGCCAACTGTCGATCTAGGGTTTCGGTTTGTTGACTTCTGGTCGATAGAAACAGCAGGGCTTAGGCCCTCAATGAAATCAACATCTGGACGATCTACTTGACCGAGAAACTGACGTGCGTAAGCCGAAAGAGATTCAACGTAGCGCCTTTGACCTTCAGCAAAGATTGTGTCAAAGGCCAAAGAAGACTTACCAGAACCCGAAAGTCCGGTAAACACAACCAGGGAATTGCGTGGCATCTCAACTGTGATGTTTTTGAGGTTATGAACGCGTGCGCCTTTGACCACCAAATGGTCAAGATTCATGGTGTCTTTGGCGCTCATTCTTCCTAGCTTAGCTCTGAGGCAAGTGGCACTAGATGTGCCCGGCCTTCTTCATTTGTCGCAGTTCATGCTTTAGTTCCGCAATTTCGTCTCGAAGCCTCGCGGCCAGCTCAAACTGAAGCTCGCTTGCAGCATGTCTCATTTGGGCATCGAGATCCAGAACCACAGCGAGAATCTCATCCTGAGCCATGGCCGCAATCCCTCGGTTTGATCTAAGTGGAACTGCGGTTGCTTTACGGCCTTTGGCTTTTCCTAGTTCAGCGATTAACTCTGCAGTATCCAGCTCTTCGCGCTCAATCTGATCAGTAATGTCGATGATCTTCTTCTGCAGCGGTTGTGGATCAACACCCAATTTCCTATTGTAGGCAACCTGCTTCTCGCGTCTTCTGGTGGTCTCGTCGATAGCCTTGCGCATCGACTCTGTGAGATTATCGCCATACATGTGAACTTCACCATTGATGTTTCTTGCAGCTCTACCAATGGTTTGCACCAAAGAAGTGGCAGAGCGAAGGAAGCCTTCCTTGTCGGCGTCGAGTATCGCAACCAAGGAAACCTCAGGGAGGTCAAGACCCTCACGTAACAAGTTGATTCCAACCAAAACATCAAAAACTCCCTGACGAAGCTGCCTCAGTAGCTCTACTCGTTTTAGGGTGTCAACATCCGAATGGAGGTATCTTACTTTGACACCGGCTTCTGAGAGAAAATCGGTTAGCTCTTCGGCCATCTTCTTGGTGAGAGTGGTCACTAGAACGCGCTCATCCTTAGCTGCTCTTACGCGAATTTCTTCTAGAAGGTCATCAATCTGACCCTTGGTTGGCTTCAAAACAATCTTTGGATCTACCAGACCCGTTGGCCTGATGATTTGCTCAACAACACCGTCTGCCGCAGCAAGTTCATACTTACCAGGAGTTGCTGATAGATAAACAGTTTGTCCAACTCGCTGCTGGAACTCGCTCCAGCGAAGCGGTCTGTTGTCTAGAGCGGAAGGCAGTCTAAAACCATGTTCGACCAGCGTGCGCTTTCTAGAAGAATCCCCCTCATACATCGCTCCAATTTGAGGCACTGTGGCGTGCGATTCGTCGATCACCGTCAGGAAATCTTCAGGGAAATAGTCAAGAAGGCAGGAAGGCGGCTCCCCCGGAGCCCTGCCATCGATGTGCCGTGAGTAGTTCTCGATTCCCGAGCAAAAGCCAAGCTCACGAATCATCTCGAGATCAAAATTAGTCCTCATCTTTATGCGCTGAGCTTCGAGGAGCTTTCCGGCTGATTCAAACTCGCGAAGCCTCGCAGCCAGCTCGTTTTCAATCTCTTCAATAGCACGCCCCATTTGAACTGGGGATGCGACATAGTGACTGGCCGGAAAGATCCCAACGGAGTCAAGCTTCTTAATGACATCACCAGTGAGTGGATGAAGCGAATAGATGGCCTCAATCTCATCCCCAAAGAACTCAACTCGCGTCGCGAACTCATCGTAAACCGGGATGATTTCAATAGTGT
>JBIIXB010000009.1:0-37726 GCA_044338605.1 Rhodoluna sp.
GGCAAATCCGCTGGATCCTAAGAACCTCGTCGACTTACAAAAAAGAGTGATCGAAGAAAAAGCTGACATCGGTTTGGCTTTTGATGGTGATGCAGACCGCTGCTTTGTGATTGACGAAAAGGGAAACTCAGTTTCACCTTCTGCCGTTGCCGCCATCGTTGCAGTTAGTGAGATCGCCAGAGCCAAGGCTCAAGGAGTAGCCGACATTCACATCTTGCATAACTTACTTACCTCAAGAGCCGTTAAGGAATTTATCGAAGCGGCTGGGGCTAAAGCCACCAGAACAAGAGTCGGGCACTCCTTGATTAAAGACGAGATGGCAAGAACCGGAGCTATCTTTGGTGGCGAACACTCCGCGCATTACTACTTCAAAGATTTCTTTGGTGCTGATAGCGGCATGCTCGCGGCGATGCACGTGATGCGCGAGTTCGGTTCTCAGGATTTGCCGCTCTCGGAATTTGCCGCCAAGTTCGACCCGTATTTTGCCAGCGGCGAGATCAACTCGACCGTTTCTGATGCTGGGGCCAAAATGGCCCAAATCAAAAGTGAGTTTCAGGACTTCGATATTGACGAATTAGACGGTGTCACCGTAAGTTCTAAGCCAGGACAGAGCCCCTGGTGGTGGTTCAATGTCCGAAGCTCCAACACCGAGCCGCTACTTAGGTTGAATGTGGAATCTGAGGACAAATCGGCCTGCAACGAGCTAACTTCCAGGGTTTTGGGTCTAATTAATAGCTAGCCCCCAAGGTATGCTTGGATAATGCTGAAATCAAAAACCGCCATTGAATTTAAAGTAGCCGACCTATCCCTTGCCGAGGCTGGAAGACATCAAATCCGCCTTGCTGAGAACGAAATGCCTGGGCTAATGGCTCTGCGCCAAGAGTTTGCCGCAGCTCAGCCGCTAAAGGGAGCCCGCATCGCCGGCTCACTTCACATGACTGTTCAGACCGCCGTTCTAATCGAGACCCTTGCTGCCCTTGGTGCACAGGTTCGTTGGGCAAGTTGCAACATTTTCTCCACTCAGGACGAAGCAGCAGCAGCTGTTGTAGTTGGTTCCGGTACCCCAGAGCACGTAGCTGGTATTCCAGTGTTTGCTTGGAAGGGCGAAACCCTAGACGAGTACTGGTGGGCAACTTCTAGAATTTTCGATTGGTCAACTGAGGCCGAAGCAGAAGGTGCTAATTACACCGGACCAAACATGATTTTGGATGACGGTGGAGACGCAACATTGCTAGTTCACAAGGGACGCGAGTTCGAACTAGCTGGATCAGTTCCTCCTACCGGTGCAGACGACAGCGAAGAGTATGGCGTAATTCTTGAGCTACTTCGTGACTCACTGAAGGAAGACCCAAAGCGCTTCACAACTATTGCTTCTGAAATCATCGGTGTTAGCGAAGAAACCACAACCGGTGTTCACAGACTCTACGAGTTCTTCAAGCGCGGAGAACTATTGTTCCCTGCGATCAACGTGAACGACTCTGTTACCAAGACCAAGTTCGACAACAAGTATGGAATCAGACACTCACTTCCAGATGGTCTAAACCGCGCTACCGACGTATTGATTGGTGGAAAGACTGTTTGGGTTGGTGGCTACGGTGACGTAGGTAAGGGTGCAGCTGAAGCCCTTGTTGGACAGGGAGCTCGCGTTATTGTGAGCGAGATTGATCCGATTTGTGCACTGCAGGCAGTAATGGATGGTTACCAGGTAACAACCTTGGAAGACGTAATCGAAGAAGTTGACATCTTTGTAACCGCTACCGGTAACACCGGAGTAATCACACCAGAGCACGTTATGCAGATGAAGCACCTTGCGATCATCGCAAACATCGGTCACTTCGATGATGAGATTGACATGGCTGGTATCGCCAAGATCAAAGACGTCAGCAAGATCGAGATCAAGCCTCAGGTTCACGAGTGGTTGCTTCCAAACAACCGAAGCGTTCTGATTTTGAGTGAGGGAAGGCTCATGAACCTTGGTAACGCCACTGGCCACCCAAGCTTTGTGATGAGCACCTCGTTCTCCAACCAGGTTCTGGCTCAGATTGAGTTGTTCACTAACTTGTCTGCCTACCCACTTGGCGTTCACATTCTGCCTAAGCACCTAGACGAGAAGGTTGCCAGAATGCACCTTGACGCTCTTGGAGTAAAACTCACAGAAATGAACGCAGACCAGGCGCGGTATATTGGTGTTCCAGTCAATGGACCATATAAGGTGGACCACTACCGCTACTAGGACCAAACATGACCCCTAAGATTCTTGTCGTCGATGACGATAACGCGCTAAGGGAAATGGTTGGAATTGTCCTGACGGCAGCTGGCTTCACACCAACTTATTGCCCAGACGGTAATCAGGCGCTCGCAATATTCGAAGCCGAAAAACCGGATCTCGTTTTGCTTGATGTCATGCTTCCCGGTAAGAGCGGTATTGAAGTTTGTAAAGAACTCCGCGGTGTTTCGGGAACGCCAATAATCATGCTCACCGCAAAGTCTGAGACCAACGATGTTGTGCTGGGGCTAGAAGCTGGTGCCGACGATTACATGGTGAAACCGTTCGAGCCAAGTGAACTAACAGCAAGAATAAACGCAAGACTCAGACCCATTACAAGCTCAGAAGCAAGAGTGAGTATCGGGCCGCTCGTTTTGGATGTTGAGGGGCATCAGGTCTTGCGCAATGGCGAGCTTATTTCTTTGACCCCATTGGAGTTCAACTTGCTACTGACGTTGGCTCAAAAGCCAAAACAAGTATTTACACGAGAATTACTGCTAGAGCAGGTTTGGGGTTATCAGTACAAGGCTGACACCCGATTGGTCAATGTTCATGTGCAGCGACTTAGATCAAAAATCGAGCAGGATCCAGATAATCCAACAATTATCAAAACTGTTCGAGGCATTGGTTACAGGGCTGGCTAGGCTCAATGTTTAGATTGCTAAGACGCTCGGTTCAGGCTCGAGCGGTTGCCACCACTGTTGCGCTTAGCTCGGTGCTACTTGTAGCCCTCGGGTGGTTCCTATCTTTCTCAATCGGAAATGGCCTCTTTGAAGAGCGCCTGCAGCAAGCACTTGCTGAGTCTGAGGCCGCGGTGCTAGATGTTCAAAACACCTTTGCGGCAGCCAGTGTGAGCGACGAAGTGGCCCTTCAGACTTTGATGAATTCTGTGGTTCCCAAACTAGAGGCCACCGGAGTTTCCGACACAAGACGCGTGGCCCTGCTTAGAACTCCTGGCCAATCAGGTGTCCAGCTGCTGCAGAGCCCGATTTCCTCTGGTTTGGATACCGCGGTGATCTCTTCAAGCTTTAGAGCTGAGGTGCGACTAAGCGAAGGACGTTTGCTATACCAATCAATCCAACTCACCGGCGCTACCGATGGGGTTGTAACCACCAGCCCAGGCCTTGTTGTTGGTTCCCCAATCCAAATCCCTCTTGCTGGTTCGCACGAGCTTTATCTGGTTTTTGATCTATCTAGCGACCAGCAAACTTTGAATTTTGTGCAACAGACTCTATTTGCAGGCGGACTAGCAATCATTTTTATCATCGGCGGCGTTACCTACCTAGTAACTGGATGGATTGTTAGACCGGTAAAAATCGCAGCTGAGGTTTCTGAAGAGATTGCGGATGGAGCGTTAGATGTTCGACTCCTAGAAAAAGGCGATGATGTTGTTTCCTCGTTAGCCAAGTCATTTAATCGAATGGCCGATTCACTGCAGCAGCAAATCACGAAACTGGCATCAGTTTCTAAAATGCAACAAAGATTCGTATCTGATGTTTCTCACGAGCTTCGGACACCGCTAACAACCATAAAACTTGCCGGTGACCTGATTTTTGAATCTAGGCAAGATCTAGATCCATCCTTGAAAAGATCTGCTGAAATCATGCAGGGTCAAATCGAGAGATTCGAAGTGCTGTTGAATGACCTATTGGAGATCTCTAGGTATGACGCGGGCGCGGTTCGAGCAGAGTTAGAAATTTACGACCTAAACCAAGTTGTTAGATCATCAGTTGCCTCAATTGACCCGCTCGCACTAAAACGCGGAAGTGCCATTGAGATTCAAATTCCAGATAGTGAAGTAATGGCTGAATTTGATTCACGCAGAATCGAACGCCTTCTTAGAAACCTATTGGCCAATGCAATTGAACACGGCGAAGGTAAACCTATTCATGTCGCCGTTGGCATGAACGACGCAGCAGTTGCAGTTACGGTGACCGATAACGGCGTTGGCATGACCGAGGCCGAACTAGCCAGAGTCTTTGATCGATTCTGGAGAGCAGACCCAGCAAGAAAGCGAACCAGTGGCGGCACCGGATTAGGCTTGGCCATTTCCCTAGAAGACACCTTGTTACACGGCGGATCCTTAGATGTTTGGGCCAAGCCAAACGCGGGGTCCAGTTTTAGGCTGACCCTTCCCAAGGTCCAGGGTGGGCAAATAACCGCTTCTCCGCTTGATCTTCCGAGTGCAACGCAGGTAAAGCCTGAGCCAATCGAGGATCGATGAAGCGCAAGTTCTTAGCGGTTTTGCTGCTGGCAAGCCTGACCGGTTGTGCGACTTTACCGGTTTCAGGTCCGGTCAGAATTGGACCAGATTTGGCACCACCTTCTGATTCCACTTCTTTTTATTACTCACCCTCAACCCCAGTTGATGGAGCGAGTGAAACAGAAATTTTGGCTGGTTTTCTAGCGGCAGGAACAGCTCCCCAAAATGACTATGCAATTGCAAGAGAGTATCTAAGTGAATCTATTCGAGCCACTTGGAACCCCAACCAAGAACTGCTTATTCAAAAATCAACACCCCAAGTTACTTTGACCGATTCGGGAATTGCTTTTGTTGAAGTTGAGGTAACCGCAAGGGTAGATGCCAATGGCAGGTATGAAACACTTCCTGCAGGATCAACCAGGACCTTGGAATATACCTTCAGTGAGCAAGCCGGACAGATTCGCCTAAGTAGTGCACCCGATGTCACAATCGTGATCAGACCGGTATTCGATGTGGTCTTTAGAAGCTACTCTGTGTATTTCTTGGACCATGGCAAATCAGCACTGGTTCCAGAACTCAGGTGGTTTCCAGCGAACCCTGCTACCGGAACCAAGTTAGTCAACGCTTTGCTAGCGGGACCTTCAGAATGGCTCAAGCCCGCGGTGGTTTCTGCTATTCCTACTGGAACAGTTCTGTCTTTGGATGCGGTTACTGTTCAAGAAGAAGTTGCACTAGTTGATCTAAGTGCACGAGCACTAGTTGCAAGTTTGTCCGATCGTTCGCTCATGAAGGCGCAACTTGTTGCAACTCTTTCACAGCTTCCAACTATCACGGAAGTGGCCATCTCAATTGAGCGTTCCGCCCAGGACATCCCAGATAGTGAACTAGAAGTGAGCTCTGGACCTAGCGGCACCATGGTGGCCTTGGGTGAAGATGGGCTCAAGGCTGTTTCTGGCGCAGCGGCAGATGAGATTCCAGCTGGCTTATCATTTTTTAGTTCAAGAGATGTAACCAATTTGGCCCTGTCTACTTCGGCTTCAAAGATTGCCGCATCTACAAGTGCTGGAGTGTTTGAGACAGCGCTTGATAACCCCGGAGCAGCCGTTAAGTTGCTAGATGCTAGGACCAATCTGAGCGCAATTCACTATGACCAGCTTGGCAAGCTCTGGCTAGTTTCTGGTTCTCAAATTTCAGTGGATTCCAAACCAGTGGTTGCTTCCTGGCTTAGTGGCCAGATTGTTACCGCATTTGCCCTCTCGCCGGAAGGATCCCGAGCGGCACTGATTGTTGATCGTGGAGCTACCAACCAGGTGCTTCTTGCTAGCGTGATAAGAAACCAGTCTGGAACTCCAATTGAGCTTGCTTTGCCCATAGCTTTGGCAACAGAGCTTTCAAATCCAACTTTGGTGAGTTGGTTTGACCAGGTCACGCTTTCTATTCTTACTTCCCAGCCGGATTCTTCAAACGTGGCTTTGGTTGAAATTGGTGGTGGCACAAGATTTGTTCAGGGGATAGCAGACGCTATGTCGCTGGTTGCCCTAGGCGATGGATCGGCTATGTACTTACTAAAAGACAGCGGAGAGCTGTTCACCTTTAGAGGTTCCTTCTGGGCCTCAATCGCTTCCTCAGTTTCAGCAATTGCTTTACTGAAATAGTTTTCAACAGTTTCCGTATCTGCTGTTTTCGATTGGTTTATCTGGCCAACATTGACCAGTGCTTGGAAGTTCACTTGTTGATTTGATTTTTCCCTCGCGGTGTGCGGTCTGTGATCGAGCGGGAGAAAACTTATGCCTGAATTGCAAGAATCTGCTTCGGATTGAACCAAGAGAATTTCTCTTGTCAGGATTAGATGTTTACACAGTGACCAAATACAGCGATGAAACTTCCAAGCTATTAGTTTCGCTCAAAGACAAAGGGCAGTTTGCACTTATTGCAGAACTAGCTCAAATGCTTAGACCTGTTATTGAAAAATTACCCGCGAGTGAGTCAAGTCGGTATCTAGTGCCCGCACCAAGCAGCCATGAGAATTATTCCAAGCGAGGCTTTCACCCAATGCTGCTTTTGGCGCAAGAGGTCGCCAGTAAATACCCAAGCTTTTCGGTTCTGAATTGCCTGAGATTTTCTCGCCGCGTGAAAGATCAAGTGGGACTCACTGAACCTGAGCGATTAGCAAACCTTTCTTTCAGCATGGAGCTAAATCAATCGGTATCGGGGAGAGTTTGCTACCTCTTGGACGATGTTGTAACCACTGGGGTCACCGCCCTTGAGGCGGCGAGGGTGCTTAGAGTCGGGGGAGCATATCTGGCTGGAGTGCTGGCAGTTAGCTATTCGAAGGGCTAATTTCAGCGCCTGGGCTACGAGCTAGCCAAGGCTCTAAGATTGAAGGTAATTACTTCCCAATTGATTTGGAGCGCATTTTGGCGTCAATTTTTGACAAGGTTCTTCGTGCTGGCGAAGGCAAGACCCTAGCAAAGCTCAAGGCTCTGACCAAGGCTGTCAACGCTCTAGAACCAGACTTTCAACAGCTAAGCGACGAGGAACTCAGGCACGAGACTACTTCTCTAAGAGAGAGATTTGCCAAGGGCGAGAGTCTGGATGATTTGCTCCCAGAGGCTTTCGCAGCGGTGCGCGAAGCCGCCACCAGAACCATTGGGCTAAGACCATTCGATGTGCAGATTATGGGCGGTGCCGCGCTACACCTTGGCAACATTGCTGAGATGAAAACCGGTGAAGGTAAGACCCTGGTTGCGACCTTGCCCGCTTACCTAAATGCCATTGCCGGTCGCGGTGTTCACGTTGTTACCGTAAACGACTACCTAGCCAGCTACCAGAGTGAGCTCATGAGTCGAGTCTTTAGGGCCCTGGGTATGACAACCGGTTGCATCACATCCGGTCAGGAACCTACTGTTCGTCGGGAACAGTATCTAGCGGACATTACCTATGGAACCAACAACGAGTTTGGCTTTGACTACCTGCGCGATAACATGGCCTGGCAAAAAGCCGACCTGGTTCAGCGCGGGCATTTCTTTGCAATCGTGGACGAGGTTGACTCGATCTTGATTGATGAGGCAAGAACTCCGCTAATTATTTCTGGACCTTCCTCAGGTGAAGCTAACCGCTGGTTCACCGAGTTTGCCAAAATTGCCCAGAAGCTTCAGCCAGTAATTGATTACGAAGTGGATGAGAAAAAGCGCACCGTAGGAATTTTGGAACCAGGAATCACCAAGGTCGAAGATTACTTGGGAATTGACAATTTATATGAATCAACCAACACTCCACTGATTTCCTTTTTGAATAACTCAATCCGCGCCAAGGCTCTGTTCAAAAAGGACAAGGACTACGTGGTTATCAAAGGCGAAGTGCTAATTGTTGACGAGCACACCGGAAGAATTCTTCAGGGTAGAAGATACAACGAGGGAATCCACCAAGCAATTGAAGCCAAAGAAGGTGTTGAGGTAAAAGCTGAGAACCAGACCCTGGCAACAGTTACGCTGCAGAACTTCTTCCGTCTTTACAGCAAGCTAGCCGGCATGACCGGTACCGCGGCAACTGAAGCTGCGGAGTTTATGGCCACCTACAAACTAGGTGTGATCCCAATTCCAACCAACAAGCCAATGGTTAGAAAAGATCAGTCAGACCTTATCTACAAAAACGAAGAAGTTAAATTCAACATGGTTGTTGAAGATATAGTCGATCGTCACGGCAAGGGTCAGCCAGTCCTGGTTGGAACAACCAGCGTAGAAAAAAGCGAGTATCTATCAGTGCTGCTTGCCAAGCGCGGAATAAGGCATGAAGTTCTAAATGCTAAGAACAACGCCCGCGAGGCATCCATTATTGCTATGGCCGGACGCTTTGGGTCGGTAACCGTGGCCACCAATATGGCCGGTCGTGGAACCGACATCATGCTCGGAGGAAACGCCGAGTTTCTAACAGTCGAGGCTCTAGCTAAGAAGGGCCTAAGTTCCGAAGAAAGCCCAGAAGAATACGAAACCGCGTGGGCATCCGAGTTTGAAAAGATTAAGCAAGAAGTAGCCGTGGAAGCCGAGAAGGTTCTCTCGGTTGGCGGTTTGTATGTACTTGGCACCGAACGCCACGAATCAAGACGTATTGACAACCAGCTTCGTGGTCGTTCCGGTCGTCAAGGTGACGTTGGAGAATCCAGGTTCTATCTGTCATTGACCGATGATCTAATGCGTCTTTTCAACTCTGGAGCAGCTTCTGCCTTGATGAACCGATCCGGTGTGCCAGACGATACCGCCATCGAATCCAAAGTTGTTTCCAGGGCAATTGCTAGCGCACAATCGCAAGTCGAAGGCAGAAACGCAGAAATCAGAAAGAACGTTCTGAAGTATGACGATGTGTTGAATCGTCAGCGTGAAGCAATCTATGGCGACCGCAGGCGAGTTCTCGAAGGCGATGAGATCTCAACCCGGATTGATCAATTCCTGGAAGACACCATTAGTTATCTTGTTGAGTCCACCCTTGCCACTAAGGAAGATGTCTCGGCGAGCCTAAAGACTCTATGGGTAGACCTAAAGGCTGTTTACCCAATTTCACTTGAGATTGATGAGGTCCTTGCTGAAGCAGGAAGCGTTTCAAGACTGACTGCAAACTTTCTCTCCAAGGAAATTATCAGCGACGCCAAGATTGCGTACAGAAAGCGCAGTGAATCAATTGGCGAGCAAGGCATGCGCGAGCTTGAAAGGCGAGTAGTACTTTCTGTAATTGACAGAAAGTGGCGCGATCACCTGTATGAGATGGACTACCTAAAAGAAGGTATCGGCTTGCGTGCCATGGCTCAGCGTGATCCACTCGTTGAGTATCAGCGCGAAGGTTTCGTTATGTTCCAGCAGATGATGGGATCTATCCGCGAGGAAGTCATCACCTATCTATTCAATGTAGAAGTCAGCGTGAACCAGTCACCGGTGGACCAGATTAGACCACAGGCCAACTTAAGTTACAGTGCCCCGGGAGCTCCAAAAGAGGATGCTGAGCCTGCTGTTGAAAGAGCTCCGTTGAATCGGGCAGCTGCCAGAAAGCAAGCTCAAGCCAAAAAATCAGGCAAGCCCGAAAAGGGAAGCTCCTTTTTCAAAGGCTAGATGAAACCAATGTTGGTAGCTCTCCAGATGTTATGGACACCTTCTAGTCGGATGGCAATAGCTTTAGATCTTCTGCCAGACCCTGGGTGTGTCTCACTTCTAGTTAAGGCTTCTCGAGGGTGCAGCAGAAACCTGGGTTTCTAACTAGTTGTAAATGTCCACACAATATCCTGAAGGCTCATTTCGATACCCACAAGTATCGCCAAATTCTTCATATTCCGAGCCCGCAGGAGAATCGAAGAACAGATCGTCGCACGAGTCGAAGTCACCTGCAGAGCAATTGTCCCAAAGAGAATCCAGGTAAGAATCGCTACCGTACGAGCCATCAGAAGAAGAACCACCGGAAGAACTATAAATATCTACGCAGTATTCAGCTGGCGCGTTTCGATTTCCGCAGGTATCCCCAAATTCCTCATACTCAGAATTCGCAGGAGAATCCAAGAACAGCGTGTCACAAGATTCGAAGTTACCGTTCTCACAACTGTCCCATAGTGAATCAAGATAGCTGTCACTACCGTACGTTCCATAAGCAGCAGACGAAGACCCGCCTGAAGAGCCGCCTGAAGAGCTATAAATGTCTACACAGTATTCACCTGGTTCGTTTCGATTTCCGCAGGTATCACCAAACTCCTCATACTCTGAACCGGCAGGAGAATCCAAGAACAGTGTGTCGCACGATTCGAAATCACCGTCCTCACAGTTGTCCCATAATGAATCAAGGTAGGTGTCACTACCGTAAGTGCCTTCAGCAGCAATACGTTGAGTTGAATCTTGCTGGGAAACCTGCGAGTCGTCACTCGAACCACCGGAGAGCAAAAGGATTGTTCCAACACCAATCCCAGACAGAAGGACCATGCCCGCAGCGGAGAGTGCAACAATCTGCCCTGTTGTCAGGGACTTACTTGCTTTAGCAGTTGCAGGTGCCTTTGAATCGCCCAAACCACTTTTCACTTTTCGTGGAGCCTTTATGGACAGAGGTGTCCCGCAATCAGCACAGAATGAAGAATTAGGCTTGCTCTTAGTGCCACACTTTTTACAAATCAATTGACGCCCCCAATGTCCGATTCAGATAAACACTTTTATCATAGAGGCATAGATAATCGAAATAGTTGCTTCCCACCAAAGCAACTGAAGGAGTCCGATAAGCCTTTGTCGGAGAGGTTAGAGCGTGACTATTCCCATGACTGTCAACAGGAGATAGGTTTTGGGCCTCCAAAGGTGAATATCTGGTTTTCCGCTAGCCCAGAAAGCCTCGATGGGTCACCCCAATCGCCTTGGTGCCTTGAGTGCTTCGAGCATGAGGGGTCAAGCCCGAAAAAGGAAGCTACTTTTTCAAAGACTAGATAAACCCAATGTTGGTGGCCCTCCAGATGTTATGGACACCCTCAAGTCGGATCGCAACAGCTTTAGATCTTCTGCCAGAGCTTAGAACCACTACCGATTCGATAACCCCCGCGCTCGGGTATTGGTATCTAACGCGCACCACATCAGTTGGTTGAACCTGAGGTTTTCTTCCGTGTTTCAACCGATACTGAGCCCTGGAAACAGCCCTTCTCTTTAGGGACTCAAATACATGTTCGTTCAAAACGTTTTGTAATTGATCAACCGACCGGACTCCTGAGATTACTTCATTGACGGCTGTTGCAATAGCTGCAATAAAAATCTGGGGCCGCCTAAGCGGCTGGGTTTCTGGTAAATCAGGCCCAAACTCAAGGTGTCTTTGGTTTTCATACCCCCTCGAGTGAATAGTGCTATCAATTCGAATATCTGGTTTCTTCACTTCACTCCCTTGCTTGCCAAACTCAATTTGAGTGGCTTCAGGGTAATTGAATAAGCTTGCGCATTTAGCTGGCATTAATCACTTGTGTATAACTATTTAGCAATGTCGGCAGGTGCGTAATGATGTTTCCATGTCCACACTCACCAACTACGAACCTCAGGTTCGAAACCGTCAGAGACATTCGCCGCTAATCCCAGTAGGCGCCAATTATCTTCAGGTCGAATTAGCCGATGGCCTCACTCGCGAGCTGACCCAGGTAAGAATTAGCCGGTCCTTTGTTTTCGGGCTACTCGAAGACAAGTTGAGCTGGAGCCTGATTCGACTAAATCAAGTCATGTCCCTTAGGTTTCAGACCCACACCCCTGATTGCTCAGCTGAGATCACTTGGACCCGCAAAGCTGCGGGGGAGCTACTTGGTCTAATCCCTCTGCCTGCCCCAGCAACGATTTGCTTTCAAAATGATTCCCGCAAGAAAGTCAGCTTGGTTGTGTTGGGCGTAACAAAGGGTCTGGTCGCAACCGATAGCTACCAACTACCTCTGATTCCACTCCAGGCAATTAGCTACCTAGAGATTTCCCCAAGCGCAATCAATAGAACGGAATTCAACTCGTGAAAATGCTTAGAAGCCAGCCAGGTGGCAAGAGCCCAATCTCCATTGCTTTATCAGCTCTTGCCGTCCTGGGATCAGTGCTTGGAGCCTGGTTCTTTATCGAAAGCAATAAAACCACGGAGGTCTTTTTGGTTACCAAGCAAGACTTGCCTTCGGGGGCAGCTCTAAACCTGAACAATCTAGAGAAGATAGAGCTTTCGCTCTTTGGTCTGGCAGGAGCCTACCTGAGGCCAGAATCACTGCTTGAAGGCACCTATCTACAACGCCCCATCGGTTCCGGCGAAACAATTCCGCTTTCAGCCATAACAACCCAAGATCAAGACAACTTCTCCAACTTGGTGCTCACCCCACAAATACCTGTAAGTAGCCAAGTCACCGTGGGTTCAAAAGTAGCCATCTGGGCCTCACCGTTACTGGAATTTCAAACATATGGCGAACCAGTTTTGCTGTCAGTGGACGTCGAGGTAGTTGAGCTCATTGAACCAGAAGGGGGATTTGCCAGCCAGCAGAAATCTCTAGAGCTAAGAGTTCCAACTGCCTCACTTCAGTATCTTCTTGGAGCAATCTCTGGCCAGGCCTCGATTGCAATTACTGCTACCGGAGGTTCCAGCTAGTGCTGGAATCAATTGTTCGGTCACTGCAAGCCGCCAAGAAACAAAACACAAAACCCGAACCAAAGATCATTGCCGTTACTAGCCCCCACGGCTCAACCGGTAAAACTACCGTGGCCATAAACATGGCTCTAGAACTCGCTTCAGAAAAGTATTCTGTCTTGCTAATTGACGCAGATCTTGAAGGCCCCAGCGTTGCAAACTACTTCTGCCTTTCAGAGCTACCGGCCGGGCTAGTTGGGGCCCTGAGAATTGCGAGCCAGAACCGATTTGATCAAACGCAACTTGAAAGACTCAGCATCAAGATTCCGAAAAGCTCAATCACAGTTTTACCCGTGGTTATCTCAGACCAGGTCTTGGAGTTAACCAGTGAGAGCATTCAGGCAATTCTAGAAGTAGCTAAAGCAAGTTTTGACTTTGTAGTTGTGGATCTGGGTTCGCTAAAACCAAAAGAAGAATTTGATCTAACCACTGAAGTTATTCGCATAAGTGATCAAGTAGTACTAGTGGCACTTGCGGACCCGATAGGGATCTTTAGGCTGCTTAGAGTTGAGAAGTATTTGCTTTCGCTAACCGAGCAGCCAAAGCTCTTGGTAAATCGAACTAGAAATTCTGCTATTTCGCAGGCCAAGTCCGAAATCAAGACCACTCTCGCCGGCCTTGGTGCAATCGAGGCCGCAGCATTTTTGCCTGATGACCCAGTTCATGTTGATCAGGCAACGAGGCTGGGAATGCTAGGCGGTGGGCGATCGGGGAGCTTTCGCTCGGCCGTTGGTATCTTCACCAGGGTTGCCATCTTGGATAGGCCAGGCGCTCTAGATGCGCGGGTGGCTAAACTCGGTTAGGTGTCCACACTTTCTCAACTGATTAGCGATTACGGTGTCCCGAATAAGGCGAACATCGAATGGCTCACTCGGTTGCAGTCGGAGTGGCAATTGGTCGCAGACCTATTGTTTGCAGACCTAGTTCTCTGGGTCCCAACCAAGGACGGCAGCTTCGTTGCCGCCGGTCACGCTAGACCTTCGAGTGCGGCAACAGTTTTCTATCGCGACATCAGCGGTGAAACTATTCGGAAAGAGTGGCTGGCAACAGTCAAGCAAGCCTTCGACACCGCTCAGATTGTTGAGCAAAAAAGCTCCGATACTGTAGCTGGGCTACCAACAAGATTTAACGCCATTCCGGTGCAAAAAGAATCCGCTGATCAAGAGGGTACCTCTGGTCCAATTGCCGTCATAACACGCCATACCAATCTTTCTGAAAGCAGAACCCCAAACAAGATTCAGCTGAACTACGTTAGCTGCGGCAAAGAGCTACTTTCAATGATCACCGAAGGAACCTTCCCTGATTACTCGTCTCCTACAGGCCGAAGAAGAGGTGCGCCAAGAGCTAACGATGGCTTACTAAGACTCGATGTCGATGGCAACGTTAGCTTTGCTAGCCCCAATGGGCTTTCAGCTTTTAGCCGGCTAGGTATCGAAGGTGAAATAGAAGGAAAGTCCCTGGCAGAAGTAGCCACCAAGATTGTCAAAGCGCAATCCACCGTTGATGAGTCGTTACCGCTAGTTCTAACCGGCAAAGCTCCCTGGCGTGCTGACCTAGAGTCAAAAGATGTAACGCTATCGGTTCGAGCAATTCCGCTTATGAGATCCGGAGCTCGAACCGGAGCAATCGTTCTCTGTCGCGAAATTACAGAACTTAGGCGCCAAGAGCAGCAGCTTCTAACCAAGGACGCCACCATTCGTGAAATTCACCACCGTGTGAAAAACAACCTGCAAACCGTTGCCAGTTTGATGCGAATTCAAATGCGCAGAACCACCAGCGACGAAGCTAAAGAAGCACTCGAGCAAGCAATTCGCCGAGTCTCAGCTATTGCCTTGGTGCACAACACTCTCGCCGAAGGATTCTCCGACGAAGTGAATTTTGATGAGGTATTTGAATCCAGCATGCGCCTTGTGGGGGAGTTAGCGACCGATTCATCCAGAGAGATCAAGCTTCGAATTGATGGCAAGTTTGGACAATTAGATAGCGGCCTTGCCACACCGCTAGCTGTTGCCCTAACCGAAGTAGTTACCAATGCCGCAAGTCACGGACTGGGCGAGCACGGCGGAAGCATACTGATTACCCCAAGGCAAACCGCCAAGCAGCTGACCATTGAGGTCGAGGATAACGGGGTGGGATTTGAAAGAGATGCCATCGGCAAAGGCCTTGGAACTCAGATTATTAAAACCCTAATAGAGGGCGAATTAAGGGGAAAGATTAGTTGGTTTTCACCGAAAGATGGCGGCACCAAAGTCGCCATCAGTATTCCGATTTAGCTCGCGCGACGAGCCCTGGCGTACTTGCGCTTTAGAGACTTTCGCTCGTCTTCACTCAAGCCACCCCAAACTCCGGTGTCCTGGTTTTCCTTGATTGCATATTCGAGACATTCGGCTGTCACGGTGCACTGGCGGCAAACTGCCTTGGCCTGCTCGATCTGATCTACCGCAGGACCGGTGTTTCCCACTGGAAAAAACAGTTCAGGGTCTTCATTTAGGCATCGAGACTGGTTTAGCCACTGCATATCCATGCGAATAATCCTTTATCAGTTGGCCCCCATAGCCAAGACGGGCAATACAAACTCTCACTTAGGTTGGTGAGGTCGAAAATTGTGATTTACGCTTATGTGCGTAACTCGTGTTCTGTATCTAATCGTTCCATACTGGTAGCGGTTTGTAAATACCCAACTTTGGAGCCCAAATGACACCCTTTAGCAAGGCCCCAGCCCTGGTCCAAATTGTGCTTGTTTTGCTGGTTCTTGAAGCCCTAGTTTTAGCGGCTGTTTTTTTCACACTACTTTTTGAATTATTCTCGGGACAATTTCAAAGTATTTACGCAGAAGTGTTTTTGTTGGTACTAGCAGCAGCTGCGACGGTCTGGGTATTGACTTTTTCTAGAGGCTTATTGAACAAAAAACGTTGGGCAAGAAGTGCAGCATTTTTTTGGCAACTACTTCAAGCAGTTGTCGGAGCTGGTGCAATCGCAGAGACAGGAACCAGTCGAATTCTTGGAGCGTTACTGGTTGTAGTATCTGGACTCGTTGTTTTGTTGCTGTTTAATTCAAAAGTGGTCGAAGCGACCAATGAAGAAACAGATGGCGATCTAACGAACTAAATATCCAGCTGCTTGCGAAGGCTATCGACGTGGCCGGTTGCCTTCACGTTGTATAGAGCCAGCTCGAGCTTTCCTTGCTCATCCACGGCAAAAGTAGATCTCAGCACACCCTCGTAGGTCCTGCCATACATGCTCTTGGTGCCGTAGGCGCCATACTTTTTGTGAACCGCGAGGTCAGGATCTGCGAGCAGTGCGAACTTGAGCTTGTGAGCTTTCTGGAATTTCTGCATCTTCTCGACGGTATCTGGAGACACCCCAAGCACCGCGTAACCAGCCTTCTCTAGAGCCTTTAGGTTCGAGTTAAAGTCTTCTGCTTCCTTGGTGCAACCAGGTGTCAGTGCAGCTGGAAAGAAGTAAACAATGACCTTTTTGCCCTTGAAGGAGGACAGTTTCACCTTGGTTCCATCGTGGTTTACGAGAGTGAAATCAGGAGCCTTGCTGCCAACTTCGAGCCTTTTTGCCTCAGCCATTTGTCCTCCATTTGGGTTTACCTGGGTCTTGAAACAAGTGTAAACCACAGCAGAATTGGGTCTGGTGGCCAGCGATTATGCTTGAAGAATGTTGCTGCGGTTGATTCAAATCTCTCGTCCAGTGCTTTGGATCAACACCATAGGCACCTCGGTTATTGCTATGTGGCTTGGCGGGGACCTCTGGCGCTGGGACATCATTCCCTTCCTTATCTGGGTAACTTTCCCCTTCAACTTGTTGATCTATGGAATCAACGACATTTTTGACCAGGAAACCGACAATATAAATGCCCGCAAGGGTGGCATGGAGGGCGCAAAGATAAGCCCCCGCGAAGTGGTGCCAATATTTGTAGCGGTAGCACTAACCAATATCCCGTTCTTGATCTACTTTGCCTTCACTGTGCCTCCTGCTGCCATGGCCTGGATATTGGCCTATGGACTCTTTTTCTACTTCTATTCCTCACCTCCATTTAGGTTCAAGGCCAGACCGGTTTGGGACTCGGTATCTAACACCGACTACGCCTTCCCATTAGTTTTCATTCCATTAGCTTTTGGCCACGAACCGCTTTGGTTTGCAGCGATTGGCCTCATGGTCTGGTCCATGGCCAAACACACTTTTGATGCCGTGCAAGACATCCCACAAGATAGCTTCGTTGGAATCAAGACAACCGCTGTTTGGTTAGGAACAAAAGGCAGTGCTTACTGGGTTGGTTTCTGGTGGCTTATTTCCACTATCTTGTTTGCTCTGGTGAACATTCCTGTAGCAATAGTCAACGCCGTTATCGCCGGTTACCTAACTGTTGCCATCTTTAGAAAACCAGTTCCTGAAACTGGTCGAAAGCTCTATCGGCTTTCGATCGCCTTCCCATACATTGCAGGAACTGTTGCCGGTGTTCAGTTGGTGGCTGCAATGTTTATAGGTGTCTATCCTTGAGTCAGAAATCTATTGTTGTAATCGGCGCTGGCATCAGCGGCTTGGCAACCGCAGCCCTACTTGCCAAAGCGGGACACAAGGTCAAAGTCATCGAGGGATCCGATTGGATCGGTGGCAAGTCCAAGCGAATAATCGTGGACGGTCAACGCATGGACACCGGCCCTGCCTTAGTTACTTTTCCAGGAGTCTGGAAAGAGTTTCTTCGCAGGTATGACAACCTTGGCAATACCTCTATACCTGCATCGGAAATAGCTCCAATAGAGTTTGAGGCGTTATCCGAGGTTGGCGAGTACTTCTATAAAGGGGATAAGTGCTTGCTTCCGGTTGAACCAAGCAACAAATGGCATGAGAGCTGGAACAGATTCGAAGCCGTTCACGGCAAGCTTGATAAAGAAATAACCACGCTACTTACTAACACGTCCATGAGCCCAAAGGCAGTGCCCGCTGTAAGCAAGCTAGTTTCCAACTACGGATTTAGGCTCACCACCAAAAGCTACCTTGATGGTTTGAAGTGGTTACCGGAAGGCCTCAAAGAAATCATCTCGATTCACACCTTGAATGCAGGAGTAGCGCCTGAATCCACGCTGGCACTTTTTGCCACCATGCCAGCTGTTATGGCAACCCAACAGGTGCTGGTTCCAGTAGGCGGCGTGAACGAGATTCCTCTTACTTTGGAAAAGCTAGCTCGTCACGCCGGAGCCGAGATTATCTTGAACCAAAAAGTGCTTTCGATCTCTAATAAAGAGGTAAAAACTAGCTCCGCTAGCTACCAGGCCGATATTGTGATTTCCAGCCTGGATGCCAAAGTCACAGACCGCCTACTGGGAAAGAAAACCCAAGAAGCTAACCGCAAGATGTCTTGTAGCGGTGTTGCGATCTATGCCGTGCTAGATCAAGACCTACCAGAGCAAACCAAGACTCACTCGGTGATTATGCCCGATGACCCAGCCAGGCTCCATAGATCTCTTGGCAATAAAGAGCTACCTGAGCAGTCGATGGTCTTCGTGAATTACTACAAGGCAGGACACATCTACCCAAATAAGAAGTCCACGGTAGCCGTCTTGATTACCGCTCCAGCCGATGGCAAGAACTACGGCATCGACAGCGACTTCGCTAAGCGAGAGCTGGAGCGAGTCAGCAAAGTTATGGGTCTACCTAAGAACATCAAAGAGTACTTTGGTGAATACCAGATTCTAGATCCTGAGTACTTCTCTGGGTGGGGAGCAACCGGGGGAGCGCTCTATGGAGAAGCCAGAAAGATTTGGCAGTCAGGACCACTGCACCAACCCAAGCACGCATCAATTCTTCGACCATGGCTCTGGCGAGTGGGAGCATCGACGCATCCAGGGGGAGGCATCCCTGCGGTACTTGGTGGATCACTGATTGCTACCGAGAAGCTTTTGAAGCGGATAGGGGATCAGGATGAAAACGACAGTGATTCTTCGCTGATTCCGCTACTAGCTACCAACGCTGATTGACACAGCCGCTTCCGAGCCCACTTCTAGCTCTTCTGCAAACCTCACTGCGTTCTTTATTGGCAAGTAGTAGAGGCCATCTTTTGGAATCAACGCCGTTGAGAACTCAGTCTTTCCGATCTTTCCAATAACTGGAATAACACCCCAGCCGTAAGTCAGCTGAGCGGCCATTTCCTTGATTTTTTTACTTGGACCCTCAGGAACTGGAACAAAGTAAAAGGGTGACGGTCCACGCCATTCGATCATGGAGCCTTTGAACTTAGTAACCACTAGCTCTTTGGAAAGCTCATGATGGCTGCGTTTAGTATGGCAATCAAGTAGACCCCGCTGACTACCCATGGACCAATTCCTTCGGAAATACTGGAAACTGGAACTCGCTTAGACATGTAAAAAACGTTTATGGCTAGATGTGGTGCAAAGACTACCCAAGCTAGAGCCATCGCAATTGGCATGGCACCAAGTGCTGGTATCGAGAAAACCGGAATAGTGATTACTAGTACTAGCCAAGCAGAGGCGATGTAGTAGTCGTTAGCAGTTCTTAGTTTTAGCTTCCAAGGAGCCCCATAGGTTTTATAAGCAACGCCGGCGTGGAATGCAATCCACACAAAAGACACCAGGAAAAACACCCTAGGAACAATATCTAGCGCCATAAGTCCGCCCGCCTGACCATGCTCCATGTGATAGGCGTAGTGTACGAAAATGTATCCAAAGGCCATCGGCCAAGCCAGCAATCTATTTAGGTTGATCAGAGCAGTTGGCTTACCCTTGATCCCAAGACCCACCAACAACGAAAGCAATATCGCACCCAATATCCCCAACACCACAACTTCTTCAGTGAGATTGGTATGTGAGGAGGCTGGCTCGCCTAGTGAGTATCCCCAACCTCCAAAAGCTATAGCTAGTGCAACTAGGGCAACAGTAAGAATGGTGTTTTGGTTGGATTTGAGTGTCTTCATGAGTTAAGTCTAACTCTTGCCTGAAGCCCAGATTTTCTCGCATACCCTGAGCCATTACCTTCCCCGAACCACACCTTCGCTAGGTTTTGAACCAATTCACCCAAGTGGTATTGTTTAGAACTGTTGCCAATTAGGCAGCTAAAAGCACCTCTAGCTCAATCGGCAGAGCAACTGACTCTTAATCAGTGGGTTCCGGGTTCAAGTCCCGGGGGGTGCACGGAAAATCCAGCTACTTCTCACGAGAGCTGGATTTTCTCATTAACTGGAGTTTTTCTGTTCATACGGAATCCAGTGCAACGAATCCTGGGCTACCGGCTATGGAAGGCCAGAACCTGCTTTGCAAAAGCTGCGGATAAGTCCCACGCTTGCTTGCGGTAGCTTGCTGCAAGCTCGTGCGACTTAGCAATCTGCTTATCTATATCGATGCCTTCGCGCATGAAGGCACCGCGGTAAGTGCTGAGCCAAGCCAACTGCTGAGAAAGACCGACCTCTGGGTGAAACTGGGTTGCCCATGCGCTAGAGCCAACCCTGAACGCCTCGGTTGTTCCTGCGCTTTCGCCTAGCAGAACTGCGTTTTCCGGTAACTCGATACTGTCATAGTGAAACTGAAAGGCGTCGGCGGTCTCACCCAAAGCGCCGATTACTGGATCGTTTGCGGCTTCTGGCAACATCTCAACTCTTGTCCACGCAAACTCGCCGGTCTCTGCCTTATAGACTCGTCCGCCGGCAGCCGAGGCGAGCAGTTGCGAGCCAAAGCACAACCCAAGTAGCGGAGTCTCTGTATCCAAAAACCACTGCATAATCTTTCGCTCGTGGCTCATCCAAGCGTGCTTAGGCTCTTCGAGAACACCAGCGTGCGCACCCATTGAAATCATTCCCGAGTACTGCTCAAGTGTGTCTAGATCGGGTTTTCCGACACTGTCATTCTGTACGTCCCAGGTATCCATGAGAATTCCAGCCTCGGCAATCGGGTTAGCCATCTCGTTGAGGTGATCATCTATGTCATGCACAACAACCAGAATCTTAGGCTTGGTTTTCATTGGGGTCCTAACGTTTATGCCATCCTAGTAGCCACTGGACCCAAAGTTTTGGGTTTTGACTCCGTTGTAATGTATTTAGTTTCATTTAACCACCTTGTAATTGCTTCTGCCCTCCCGTGTAAATAATCTAGAGACCCTTGGTCTCTATTGGGCACGTATTGGGCACGACAAGCACCCGGTAGCGGGTAAACCCGCGTAGGTAGTAGGGTATAGAGGCACCGCTCCACTGGCTCTTAATCAGTGGGTTCCGGGTTCAAGTCCCGGGGGGTGCACTGAAAACCCAGCTACTTCTCACGAGAGTTGGGTTTTCTTAAATATTGGGACTACACAAACCAGTCATAAACTAAACCCATGCTCTTGTAAAGGCCGTCTTTTGGTTAGCCGGCTAGTCCCGCGTTCGACTTCAATTGATTTGCGATATCGAGGGCTGCTTCGGCATCCGAAGAAGTGGCACCTTCTTGTGGGCCACCCAAGACCCAGCGTGCAAATGATTCAGCCTGCAACCTGAGGGCATCAAGTTGAGGCTTTTCTCCAGTGGAAGGGGTCAAGATCTCTATTCTGGTGTGCTCTTTTGAGGTAAATACTTCTGCCGATACTAAATCCCCACCGGGGTGGAATCTTCCCAGTGAAACTAGACCAATAGCACCACCAGACATTTCCAAAATCGATTGAGTGCTATCAGTGTCGCCCTTTGAGTCTTCAGTTTGAGGAAAGATCGAAGTTTTTGTCTTGACTACTTCTTGGCCAGTTAACCAACGAATCTGATCAATTTCGTGCACGGCCATGTCAACAAAGATTCCACCGCTTGCCAGGCGAAACTCTTTGCGAGGAGGGGACTCGTCCCACTGGGAAGCATTTATGAAATGGACTTCACCAATCTCCCCGGACGCGATCTTTCTGGCTACTTCTCTAAGCTCCGGAATGAATCTGCGCCAGTAGGCAACTTGTAATTTGACCCCGTTTTTGCTGCAGATTTCACCGGCTTGGCGAGCTTGATCGGAATTCAGACCGCATGGTTTCTCGGAAAGGATTGAGATTCCCATTGCGGCAATCTCACTTATTACCTTTAGGTGTTGATCTGTGGGGGCCGCCACGAGGATCCCATCTAATTTCTCGGCATCAACCATCTGCTCCAAATTGGGATAGACCTTATAGCCCAGGCTTCTAATCTTCTCGGCAGTGGAATCAAATGGCTCCACAACCGAAGTCACAGCAACATGTTTTGATGAAGAGAGTGCTCGCAGGTGCATCTGCCCCATGCGGCCACCGCCAACAAGTCCGAGCTTGAAAGTGCTCATTAGAGACCCAGCTTCGAAAGAATCTTGCGGTTCTCGCGCTGATCTTCAGCGGCACGCTGGAATCTAGCTGCGGTCTTGGGGAATATGTCCTGTTCGACTACTGCCCAACCCTGGAAGCCAAGCTTGTGCAAATCTTCAACGAAAGTCTCTAGTTGTAGATCACCTTGGCCCAGAATCGGAAAGATTTCCTGATCCCAGATTGCCGTGGTGGGAGCCTTGGCTTCGACGATATTTTCAAAGCGGCTAAGCGTTGCGTCCTTGATGTGGATGTGGTTTATGCGGTCAAACCACTTGTTGAGAGCGGCAACCGGTTCTCCGCCGCCTAAAAGAAAGTGACCGGTATCCAAACACCAGCCGACATCGGAAACAGACAACATCTTTTCGATTTCTTCTGGTGCCTCCACGAAGGTTCCGGTCTCATTGTGAAAAGTTGGCTCGTATCCGCGGGAGCGGCATCTATCGACAACGACTCGAAGCCCTTCACCGAATTTCTCCCAAGTTGGGTCATCATGACCACTCGATGGGTTGCGCCTTCCCGAGCCAGGGTTGGCATTACGGAAAGGACTTCCGTTATCTGCGATGGTTGGGCGAGGTTGCGGGCCAGCAATGAATGGCACAACTGCGTCAAAGGTATCGAGCATGGCATCAAGATCTTTGAGGCTTTCGGTGAGTCTTGCCTTATCTGCAAAGGGAAATTCAAGGTAGGCACCGGCAAGGCCAAGATTGCGATCAGCTAGCCGCATCCCAAGTTCTTTTCCTAGACCCAGATAACCCACTGGTCCTAGGTCTATGCCTTCATAGCCTGCCGATGAAACCTCATCGAGAATTGTGATTCCATCTGGGGTGTTTGGGTCAATTCCAACCGTGACTTCAAACGCTCCATAGCTAACAGGCGCATTTGCCAGACTGATTCCAGGACTTCGCTTAGTCAACTAGATACCTCCTAGACAAATTGTATTTGCTCTTTGAGTTTTGGCTAAGTCCACTCACAGACTCCAAACCCTATCCCTTACTCTAGAGATGAAGCGAACATGAGAACAGGGGGGGTCTTATGACACATTTGTTGAGGTTTGTAATCTCTACCTGCACCGTCATCCTTTTGTCCGGCTGCTCACTTTCCCCAGACTCATCCAATTCGATCCCAGCTTCGCCGGAGGCTAGTGAAGAAGCAATTACGGACCTCACCCAACAACAAATCACGGAATTGATCACTTCCTTTCCAGAAGGTAAAACCCTGGAAGCACTCAAAGCTCATTACAAAGCAATAGATGAAGCTGCCCAGCAACTCGAACCATTTGAAATTGAATACACGACAGGACCTACGGCCGTTCAGAGCAAAGTTGATAGCGTAATAGCGAGATTCTCCGAAAAACTCAAGATGTACCAGTTTCTCGGACTCGAGTCTCTAGACCAGGACTGGGTTTTGGCAAGTGAAAAGGATTATCAGTGGTGGGTGGATTTCCGATCTGCTCAAGACTCAAACTTCCCGCTAGAACTTTGGAATGAGGAAATCAACGAACTGGGTCACTGCAAGCTCGCCTCGGACGTGCTTTGCGGTGCGGGCAACACCGTGAACGGCAAAAACTATCAAGACAATGTTGTTGGAACAGCCTTCACGGGCCAACGTATCGACTACGTCTCTAGACACGAATCCGCTCATTTTTACCAAGCGGTATTTGGCTACGGCGGCAGGTGCTGGATGGCTGAAGGTCAGGCAACTTTCTTTGAGACTTATCTTGAATCTAGCTCCAGGTCGAGAGATCAAGTCCTATTGAGACTAAGTGAGAGTCCACTAGGCATTGCGCGACTTTCCGAGTCAGAACTCTTGGGTCTGCTAGAAAACGATCAGATCTGCCAACCGGATTCAAACATTGCCTATGATCTGGGGATGATGGGATATGAGTATCTGTATATGAACTTCAGCTTTCTAGATGTTCACGAGCTTCAGGTGCTAAGTAGCACTGAGGGCTGGGACCAGGCAGTATCTGAGGTGCTCGGGATTGAAGCTTCAGAGCTCAATGCTGCGCTAGCGGCATACATCTTTGCCGAAACCAGATAGCCAGACAAGGCTCTATCTTTAGGTTTACTTTCGTCCTCTTGCGATTGCGACGATGTTGTCAACATGTAATTTCGTAGCTAAGGTTTCACTCACCTTGTCAGTGAAATCTTTGCGCAAATTATTGGTCGGAATGTGAGAACCACTTCGCCACATCATGATTCCGTGGGATGCCCAGGCAATGCTTGATGCATCCAGGAGTTCTCGTGGGTGGCTCAAAAAGTACTTTGTCTTTGGGTAGTTGGTTTTGTCAAAATCTAGATCTGAGTTTTTGCCACTTCTCATATCAATTATTAGAGACGCCAAAAACACTATGTGGTATTCAAAGTCCTTCTGCAGTTCGACTGAATAACCGTCATCAATCAGGTCTTTCACGGCTTTGGAGAGAACGGGGTACTGGGAAAGCACGGTAACTGCCCGCATATTTTCGGCCCACTCCAGGCTCGCCTCAAGATAGGCTCGCAAACGCTTCTCGGCATTTTTTGGAGCATTACGGGTTGCAGTCATGACTTTGTCTGACCAGCCACGGTAGGCCCAAATCGAAGCCTCGGCAATCAAGCCATCGCGAGAACCGAAGTAGTAGTTGATCATCGGGTGCTTTAGATTCAACAGGTCACACACAGCGCCAGAGTTGAAATCAACCGGCCCGGTCTCAGTCATCTGATCTATTGATGCAAGAATTATCAAATCTCTGGTGGAGATACTTGTCCCCAAGCCATCCGCTATTGCCTGCACCTCAGGAATCAGATCAACTGAGCTGTTTACAGTTTCGCGGGGCTTTCTAGACATAACTTAATCCTATTACAAGCAAAAACAAGACCTTCGGATATCCCCACATTTTTAAAGTGGGAAAAAATGCAATCTAAGTTCTAACGAAGATCTCCAACAACAATTAGTCCGTCACCTTTTGCAGGAGTAAAGCTCGTTGACTTAACAGGATTAAGTTTCACACCAGACGAAGCTAAGTTTTTTGAACCTTCCAAGGTTCGGTAACCGATTACAGATTCTCCGTGGGCTCTTCCAATTGCCACTAGTTCTGCAAACTCAACTGGCTTACCGACCTTGGCATAGATCTCAATTGGGTTAACGCTGATCGATGCACCATCAGCATCAAACAAATCATCAAACACCGGTGCAAGAGCTGGGTTTTCAGATACTTGAGCGATCAAGAGCGCAGCTAGATTGTCGCTTACAACCATGTCGTCAACAGCGGCAACCCTGGCAAGCTCTGCCTTACGGCTGTCTAGGATTTCGGCGACCAACCTGGTTGGCTCTACTCCGTTACCCTTGGCTTCGAAAAGCTGGTTCATCTGAAGCATGGTGAGCATGGTCTGAGAATCGGCTTCCGCTTCACTGATAGCTTCGCGATAGCCAAGAATGACAACTTCGTTGTATTTCTTGGCGGAGGCAGCAGCTATTAGTTCATCGATGTCACCAGAAACCGAGGCGAAGCTAACCTTGATGTTCTTTCCAAAGCTCAGGCCCTTTAGTTCTGCTGGGTCCACATGACGTGCTTCAGCAACGATATGCACACTAGAGCCCTTAGGCAAGAACTGCGCTAGCTCGCTAACAACTGCTCGTCCCATTGAGGACCAACCGATAAACAAAAGGTGCTCTGGCGCCTTCTTATCCCTGGCGCTGCCAGAAACTTTTTTGGTCTTTAGATCGTCTCGAAGGCCTGAGTAAACAATCTTGTCGTCGTCTTCGGCGATGGCTATCATCTTGGTGCCGGCTGCAATCTTGGTACCAGTTGCCGGGTTGATTTTAGCTACACCTTTGGCGTCAACTAAACCAATAACTGAGGCATGGTTGAAGGCCAAAAGGGCATCGGCGTAGGTCTTGCCCACTAGATCAGGGATAGCAGAGATGTAGATCTCATCGCCTGCAAAATCAAGTAAATCAAGGGTTACAGCAGCCAACCCTGGTTGCCTTGAAGCTTGAGCGGTGACCCGAGCAATGACGTTTTGTGACCTAACGGCAATCACTCGATTGTTGGTCGCCGAGGTAATTGCCTCCGCAGTGTTCTCATCGTCTAGCTCGGCGATGATTCTGGTTTTCGGATTGGCGTTTACGGATTTTACGGCAAGAACTGTGGAAACAATCGTTGCGTCTCCTGCTTCATCAGCATCCAAGATGATGATTGATTTCGCACTCGAGACATTGGCGCGCTTTAGATCTTCTGGGTTGGTTGGGTCACCGGTTCGGGTGATCACCTTTAGCTTGCCCAGGTTTGGCACCCGAGATCTAATCTCCGAGTCCATCAAAGCTCTAGTGGTAGGGGAAAAGACTACAACTCTAGGTTTATGGACATTTTCATTGGCAATGGCTAGCTCGGAAAGGATTGGGAAGACTCGGTTAGACCAACCAAGAATGAGAGTGTGACCAGATTCGATAACCGCGCTCTTGCCTTCTTGCAGCTTGGCCACCGCACGGATAATCTGAGCCGAAATAAAACCGATCACAGCACCAGAAATGGCGATTCCAATTGCCCAATAGAAGGTATTGATGATCTGTGTACCCCACGCGGCGGTTGAACCAATGCCCAAAATCTTGGTGAACGATTCCCAGAACTTAAAGAAGTAAGTAGCTGGGTCAAGCGGCTCATTTAGTGCTACGACGGTTGCGATAGCACCCTGCACCGCTGTCATCATAAAGGCCAGAATTATGATGGCCACAAAGACATAGCCAACAAAAGCCCCAGGCTTTGACAAAGAATTGTCGAAGTTATATCTGATGCGCTTGAAGAAGCCCACTTTGTTTACTTTTGGAGCAGAAGGTTCCCCTTGGGCTCCCTGACCATAAGATCTGGAATCGCTATTTTTTGACATAGGCGATATTTTAGCGATGCTTGTGAATGCAAATTTTTTTGTTCCGCTTAACTTAATTAAGTGGAAACGGTATTTGATTTACCAGATTGTTGCAGCAGCCTCGAGCTCACTCGGTGTGCAGCTGCTGGTATAAACATTGGTCGAGTAACCAAGCTTCACGATAGTTGCACAATCCGCCATTCGCTCAACCGCGATTGTTCCGACCAACCCGGTGTAACCCTCATTCGCGGTAATGATGTTCGAGCCATATTTGAACCACTGTCTAGCATGAGCTGCTTCGTGAACAAGTACTGAGATTCCTACGGTGTTTACATAAATGTCATATAGGGCTGGATCAAGCTCGATCCGTACTGGTGTTGAGTTGACGCCACCTACCCAAGCGCGACCGCAAACGTAGTATCCATCACACAAACCAGGAACCCAACTAATAAAAGAATTTGGCGCCAGAGCTGCGATGTACGAAGTGATGTATGCGAGATTCTGTCCATCCTCAACTGGCGCTACCACTACCTCTTGAGCGGGAGGCGCTGGAGCCGACGGTGCCGTGGATCCACCCGTGTCAGTAAGTGTGCTAGTTGGCGTGATGGTTCTTGCGCGGGCAAGTCGATCGGCTTCTTCCGCAGCCTCAGCCTCCGCCTTCTCAGCTGCAACTTCTTCTTGCTCTTGTTCCCAAAGTGCTTGTGCAACTTGGACCGAGGTTGTTTTCTCGCCAAGCGAAACAACCTGGACAACAATCTTGCCCCAATCAGAAGACACCGCATCGTTTACAGATTTCACCAAAGTTGCAATAGTAGTTCCAGAACTTGTCCCTTGGTCAATTTTTTGCCTCAGAGCCTTGACTACAGCTTCCAGCTCGAGCAGTCTGGTTGTTTCCTTGACCCAAATCTCTTTAGCTTTTTCGATGTCAGCAACAAGCGCCTCTAGGTCTTTCCCGTCTGAGGTTTGACCAACCGCTTCGGTTGAAATTTCTAGAGCGTTTTGAATAGCAACTTCTAAATCATCAAGGGTGGCAGAGACTTCCCCAATCCGCAGCTGAGCTAACTCAACCGCGAATTCAGCGTCGGCAGCTGCTGAGATCTGACCCTGGATGTAGTTCTCGTTGGCGACCACGCCAAGGCCTGAAAGCAAGATAACCACCGAAGTGATTGCTGTGATTGGCTGCCAGTGTCTTAGAAAAAAGGGCTTATCTGCTTGTTTAGCTTTTCCTGGCAAACTACTCGCCTTTGGTGGCTGTGTTCTTCGATTCGCCAGAGAAAATGGCCGTTAAAGATAGGTGAACCATCATGCCCATCAAGGCCAAGATGCCAACCGAGCTAATGGCCATCAAAGCGGTGATTTCGTTCAATGTGAGAACTAGGTCGTGATCCAATTCATACCCCTTTTTATTAGTCCGATTTACCCTTAAGTTTACTTCCGGTTGATGCTAAACAAAGCTAGACCGCCCACAACTAGCAGGAAAACCGGAGCAACGTAGTCCAGACCTGAATACCAGTCGGTCCAACTATTGGAGATAACAAAAACTAGCCCCAAAAGGCCCATTGCGATAAGGCTCCAGGCGATGGTCTTGTTGACCTTGGGGTCTATTTTCTGAAGGTCCTCGCGAGTGCGGGCCGTGATCTGGTCACAGCTTGGGCAATTCAGGTCAGTTTCAGCCAATTTGGCGTTGCAGTTTGTGCAGTTCATGGCTTCAGCTTAGTTTGCTAAGCGGCACGGAGACTTTATCTCTAGCTAATTGAGCCCTTCCGCAATAGGTTTATCTCAACAACTTGGAAGGACTGACATTGTCAAAGTTCAAAGTTTCCCAAATAGCTTTTGCGGTTTGTCTTGGACTGATCGTTACCAGCGGTTCGGTCGCATCCTGGAGCCTTACGAACGCATCAACTAAAGGATCGCCCTCATCTCCTGAGCCAACTTCTTCCCAGATTTCAGACTCGAGTCAGTCAGGTTCGGAACTCCTGGCTCCCGAGGAGGAAGAACAACGTCCGTTTCTTGCAGCTGTAGAAACTCCAACTCCTGAGTCGCGACTTGCGAATCTAATTCTTGATCCAAACGCCGGCGGTTCACCTGAAGTTGTCTATCCAGACCCCTCTGAGCCAGAGCAACCGATTGTAGGCAATCCTTCCGCGCCACAGAACTTCAGAATCACCCAAGTTGGCGATAACTTTGTTTCCCTTAGCTTTACAACTATTCCAAACGTTTCGTTGTATCAGGTATACATACGTCATGGCGACTCATACACAGCAACTGGAGTCGGCTCGGCAGGCACAGTTACATTCAGAGATCTTTCACCTGATTTTGATTATGTGACCTGTGTTTATTATCGAGTCAACAACATTGAATCTAATCGTGCCTGCTTGGATGTTCATACCACTGGAAACAGGCCAGTGGAGCCCATAAAAGCTTCAGCACCAGCCAACGTGCAGCTGTCAGCTACCCAAACTACAGTCACTGCTTCCTTTGATGAAGTACCGGGCGCTAGCTGGTACTACGTCTGCCATGTCAGCGGAGGCATGTCCTGGCAATGTGGCGGATATACGCATCTAACTCCAACCAAGGTTATTTTCCAAGATGGATCAATTTCACCGGCCACAAGGTATGGAATAACCGTGGAAGCAGTAATGAATGACGGGTCAAGGTCGGAACGAGCAATAAGGTACATAACCACCCCGGGTACCCCACCACCCCCGCCTACTAAATACGCTGCCCCAACTAATCTTCGAGTCACAGCCATTAGCACTTCGGAGGTAACGGCAGCTTGGGATTACCCGAGTGATTCACCGATCACGGTTTGGTCTTTCACTGTTCGTCAGCTCACTTCTTACTCACAAACTGGAGTTGAGGGTGCGGGACGCTCATTCACTTATAAAGACCTTGCACCTTCGAGTGGTTACGAGATCATCCTGAGTGGTCGAGACGCCAACGGCAAGAGCACCGAGGAAATCCGCCTCGGTTTCTACAGCCCAGCAAACTAGGTAACTCAGCGCCTAATTGGGGCGTGCTTTAGACTGGCAAGTAACTTTCAAGGAGTAGCCAGTTGCCCAAAACATTTGAGCCTGAAGCTATGGTTGGTGGCAAAATCACGAACCTTAGCCTTCGGCGTTGGCTCCACTCTCTACCGGGTGTAGACAAAGTAGGCCTTGAAGCCAGAGCCGCTTCTCTTGGAACAAGATCCATAAAGACAACATCAAAAGCCTGGGCCTTGGATGCCGCCATCAAGATGATGGATCTAACAACCCTTGAGGGGATGGATACCCCAGAGCGAGTGAGGTCACTTTGCTTGAAAGCTATAACACCAGACCCAACAGATCTGGACTGCCCAAGCCCAGCTGCAATTTGCGTCTACGGCGATATGGTTCCCTTCGCCAAGGAAGCTCTTGGTAAGTCAGGCATATACGTTGCAGCTGTTGCAACAGCTTTTCCTTCTGGAAGGGCATCCATAGGCGTAAAGCTGCAAGACACCAAGGATGCGGTCAAAGCTGGAGCGGATGAAATCGACATGGTCATTGACCGCGGAGCGTTTTTGTCTGGCAACTACCTCGAGGTATACAAACAGATCCAGGCAGTCAAACAAGCCTGCCAGAGGAAAGATGGCAGCTTTGCCCACCTGAAGGTAATTCTTGAAACCGGTGAGCTGCAGACCTACGACAACATCCGAAGGGCAAGCTATCTTGGGATGCTTGCCGGGGGAGGTTTCATCAAGACCTCAACTGGCAAGGTAACGGTGAACGCCACTATTCCAATAACCCTGCTGATGCTTCAGGCGGTTCGTGACTGGTATGAGCTAACTGGTATCAAAATAGGAGTAAAACCAGCAGGAGGAATCAGAACCGCAAAAGATGCTATCAAGTATCTGGTGGTAGTAAAAGAGGTAGCGGGAGAAGAATGGTTAACACCAGATTTGTTCCGTTTTGGAGCTTCCAGCTTGCTAAATGATGTACTGATGCAAAGACAAAAACTAAAGACCGGAAACTATTCCGGTCCCGACTATGTGACCGTGGACTAAGAGGTAAGAAATGTTTGAATACGCGCCAGCCCCAGAATCAAGGGCCCTTGTTACCTTCCAATCCAGCTATGGCCACTTCATCGGCGGTAAGTTCACCAAGCCATCCAATACCTACCAGACCATATCGCCCGCTACCGAAGAGGTCCTTGCCGAGATCTCAACGGCAACTGCCAAGGATGTTGACCTAGCGGTCAAGGCCGCTAGAAACGCATATGAAAAGGTCTGGTCTAAGTTATCTGGTGCTGAGCGAGGTAAGTACCTATACCGAATCGCAAGAATCATTCAAGAGCGCGCTCGCGAGCTAGCAATTGCAGAGACTCTAAACAACGGCAAGCCAATCAAGGAAACCAGAGATGCCGACATTCCACTTGTTGCCGCCTGGTTCTTTTACTACGCCGGTTGGGCCGACAAACTCGACTACGCAGGCTTAGGAGCAAATCCAAAAGCTCACGGCGTTGCAGCGCAAGTTATTCCTTGGAACTTCCCACTGATGATGTTGGCTTGGAAAATCGCTCCAGCACTTGCTGCCGGAAACACTGTTGTTCTAAAACCAGCCGAAACAACACCGCTGACTGCACTTATCTTCGCCGAGATCTGTCAGCAGGCAGGCTTGCCTGATGGTGTTGTGAACATCATCACTGGCTTTGGTCAAACAGGTGCAGACCTAATCGCCCATAAAGACGTCAACAAAGTTGCCTTTACCGGTTCAACAGGAGTTGGAAGACTAATAGCCAAGCAGGTTGCTGGAACCAACAAGAAGGTAACGCTTGAGCTTGGCGGCAAAGCCGCCAACATCGTCTTTGATGATGCACCGCTTGATCAAGCGGTAGAAGGCATCATCAACGGCATCTTCTTCAACCAAGGTCATGTTTGCTGTGCTGGAAGCAGGTTGCTGGTTCAAGAAGGCATCCAAGACGAATTGCTCAAAAAACTAAAGCGTCGCATGGAAACTCTCAAGCTTGGAGACCCTCTAGATAAGAACACCGACATCGGAGCCATCAACTCCAAGATGCAGTTGGATAAGATCACGAAGCTTGTAAAACTTGGTGTGAAAGAAGGTGGCGAAGCTTGGGCTCCTAACTGCGAGATTCCAAAGAAAGGCTTCTGGTACGCACCGACCGTGATCACCGGGGTAGCGCCAACCAACACCGTTGCCCGCGAGGAAATCTTCGGTCCGGTCCTTTCGGTACTTACCTTTAGAACCCCAGCCGAGGCTGTAGCCAAGGCAAATAACACTCCGTTTGGCTTGTCCGCAGGTATCTGGACCGAGAAGGGCTCAAGAATTCTGAAGGTTGCCGATCAGCTGAATGCTGGAGTTATCTGGGCCAATACCTTTAATCAGTTTGATCCAGCCAGCCCATTTGGTGGCTTCAAAGAATCGGGCTACGGCCGAGAGGGAGGCAGGCACGGATTGCTTGCTTACCTGAAGGGAGACAACTAATGAGATTAGACGTCAAGAAAACATACAAGCTCTTCATTGGCGGCAAGTTCCCCAGAAGCGAGTCCGGTAGAACCTACGAGCTCACCTCTTCGAAAGGTGAATTCGTTGCCAACGTCTGTCTAGCATCTAGAAAAGATGCCAGAGATGCCGTTGTTGCAGCAAGAGCTGCTCAACCCGGTTGGGAATCAGCTACCGCATATAACCGCGGCCAGATTCTCTACCGGATTGCAGAAATGCTTGAAGGAAGACGCGAACAGTTCGTCGAAGAGATTAGAACTCTCACTGGAGCCACCGAAAAGCAAGCCAACCAAGAAGTCGATGCAGCTATCGATTCTTGGGTTTGGCACGCCGGCTGGTCAGACAAGGTTGATTCAGTTGCAGGTTCGATGAACCCGGTTGCAGGACCTTACTTCAACATCTCAACCAACCAGCCAACAGGTGTTGTTGCAGCCTTTGCTCCACAAAAGAGTTCATTGGTTGGACTTGTGAACACCATCGCTCCAGTGATTGTCACCGGCAACACAATTGTTATTGTTGCCAGCGAGTCGCTACCTTTATCCGCAATTACCTTGACCGAGGTTTTAGCAACCAGTGATTTACCAGGTGGGGTAGTAAACGTGCTTACCGGTAAAGAATCAGAAATGGCGCCATGGCTTGCTTCTCACCAGGACGTCAACGCGCTGGATCTGGAAGGAACCTCTGACCCAGTAGATCTTGAGATCCGCGGAGCTGAGACTCTAAAGCGCGTGGTTCGACCAGGTGCGTTTAGTAGAACTGGTTCCAAGGGTTCGCTGCAGCAGATTCTGGCCTTTATGGAAGTCAAGACCGTCTGGCACCCCAAGGGACACTAGCTACCAGCCAGAATCTTCATCGGGGTTAGGGTTATTTGGTTATGGCTGACAAATCACAAATTCTAGAGGTTCCTTCTCCTGATCTAATCGATAAGGAGTTTCTCAGAGACGTCTTTGCCTACCATCACTATCTTGAGGTTCGAGTTGCCCTCGAACTAGGGGAGCAAGAACTTACAAGAAGCCTGGAAGCCCTGGGATTTATTGTTGGTAGATCCTTTTCTAAAGGAAAAACCAGATTGCAGCGCATGAAGATAACTCGTTTTGGGTTTGTGGAGCAACTAGCCAAAGACAAGATGCGTGAGCACGGGCTAAGTGCTAACTGGGAGTTTGTCTTTGACTCAGCAAAGCAGCGTGCGGGTTTGTGTAACTATAGCGATCACAAGATTTCACTGTCTAAGTACATCGTCGAGTATCACAGCATCGACCAGTCCGAGCAGGTTATCTTGCACGAGATCGCCCATGCTCTTGCTGGCAAGTCGGCAGGTCATGGACCGAACTGGAAGAACACCGCCAAATCAATTGGTTACCGTGCCGAGAAATTCACCGGTAAAGAAATTGCTGAGCAAACTGCCAAGTGGGTTGGTGAATGCCGCAACGGCCACCGTCACTACAGATTCAAAAGCCCGAAGGCAAAGCTTTCTTGCCTTTATTGCGGACGGGGATTCAATCCACGAAATGTTATTTCGTGGACTAAGCGGGCAGCTTAGTTAGCTTGAAAATAATTAATTACTACCAAGCTAATTAGCGCACCAGCTGCGAAGTTCAGCCAAATGAACTTCTTCCAACCACCGTTTGCTCTTTCGCAATCGGCATCAGTGATGTTCAAATACGGCGAGATGATTACCAGGTATGGCACCACAGCAAGCGATGCCACAACCCCGTGCCAGCCAATTGCCATAACTACCAAGGCAGAGACTATGTATAGCGCAAAGGCAAAGCGCACCGTGTTTCTTGCACCGATTTGAGTGGCTACCGATTTGATGCCTGCTTCCCTGTCAGCCCGAACATCTTGAACTGCACCAAAGGCATGGCTTGCCATACCCCACCCCATGAAGGCCGCAATTACGGCAATAACCTTTGGGTCTGCAATTGAAGAACCGGCTAGCACCAAGCCGTAAACCATTGGGCCAACAAAATGCACGGCTGAAGTAAAAGAATCCAAGAAGGGACGCTCCTTGAACCTGAGCTTGGGTACCGAATAAGCAAGAACGGCAAAAAGAGTGAACCCGAGCCACAAATTGGCTTCCAGAGATCCAACAAGCACCAGGTAAACAATAAAAACAGCTGCAAAGCCAACCGAAGCCCAGATGGTTAGGGCGTGATACTTGGGATCTAGCAGGGCACCTTCGATGCCGCCCTTGCGGGGGTTTCGAAGGTCGCTTTCATAATCAAAGACATCATTGATTCCATACATCAAGAAGTTGTATGGAATCAGAAAGAACAGCGTGCCAAGAATAAGAGTTAGATCAATGCGTTCCGAAACAAATAGATAGGCCGCAAAAAATGGAAAAGCTGTGTTCACCCAAGAAACTGGTCTTGAGCTCCAAAACAGAGACACTAAAGCTTTCACTTTTTGACTCTACTACCGAGCCACCACCAAGTCAGTGGAATTAGGAGTGCAGCTACCAGGGTGTATGCGAAGTCCTCAATTGGCGCGAAGCCAATGAATACGCCTGAGAGTAGTGCTGGGTCATAGGCCACGATGCCAGAGCCCACGATGAAATTGTCAAACACCGCGGTCATCAGCAAAAGAGCCACGAGGGTGTAGCACAGGGTTCCCCAGTGAGCTAGCCAGCGAAAGGCAAACAGCAGAGCTAACACCGGGATAATAAAAATCAGATTCAGTAACGCGTAGCTCATCTGCCACCTGACTCTCTGGCAGTTAGGGTCTTTTGCACCCAGGTGAAAACAATCAGAGTGCTGTAGCAGAGCAGTGCTAAAAAGAACAGCTCTTCGATTGGAAACTCTGGGAAGACCTGAATGCCAGTCAACAAAGTGTTCTGGCCGCGGAAGAAAATACCTGTTGCGATACCGGCGATATCCCAAATCAAGAACAGCACATATGCAGGCACCATTGAAAGTAAAGAGCGCTTGGCATCAACCGTGAAGGCGAGTTTGTGAGTGCGATCTAAAAGATAAAGCCCAACAAGCGAGAGGAGAAGAACAAGCAAGTAACTTCCGTACATAATCTCTGAGAATAGCTCCTTCCATCAACTAGCTAAACACCAAAAGGCAGTTTTGAGAAACTAGCTATTTGTAGGATTAGACCATGAGCAATCTTTTCGGTTACCACAGTGGCCAGTATGCAAACAACTACTCGGAAGCAGAGAACAAGCAATTCACAGCCGCTTTTAGCCAAATCACCGAGGGGTTTAGGGTTGCGATGGAGCAAGGGCTTGGCGCTGAGGGTGAAAAAGTTCAAGAGTTAGTGCGCCAGCACTATGAATTCTGTCTGCAGTTTTGGAAGCCAGATCGCGATAGCTATAAGTCCTTGGCTATGAGTTACATACTGCCTTCGCCGTATCAAGAAAGCTATGAAGCGGTTGCTAAAGGATTAGGCCAATTTCACTACGACGCAATTGTGATCTTCGCAGACCAAAATCTGTGACAAGAAAGGGTCTACTTCAGTCCCTTCCAGCCACCGGCTGGAACCTGGGAGAGTTCGCCCTCGATAGGACCGTTGGATCTATCATCCACTAGGTACTTATAAACAAGCTCGGCACCAATTAGACACATCGGCAAACCAATTCCTGGAATGGTGTTGTGTCCCGCGTAGAACAGGTTCTTGATCTTCTTAGATCTGTTTTTCGGCCTAAAGAAAGCACTCTGCTGCAAGGTGTGAGCCATACCTAAAGCTGTCCCTGACCATGCGTTTAGTTCGTTCACGAAATCTCTTGGACCGTAAGTTCTTTTCAGAACAATGCGCTCAGCTAAATCTGGAATCTCGCACCAGTCACTAATTTGCTTGATGATCTCGTCAGCTGCCTTTTCAAACTTCTCATCTCCTGAACCACCAATGCTTGGGTCAGCTGCGATTGGAACCAAGACGAACAAGTTCTCAAAGCCTTCGGGAGCCACCGAGTCATCAGTTTTACTTGGCGCGCAAATATACAAAGAAGCAGGGGATGGAACTTGACGTTTTCCGTCCGCTTTATGGAAAACCTCAGCAAAGTTCTTGCTCCAGTTTTCGGTGTATAACAACGTGTGGTGATCAAGCTGCGGGATCTTGCCCTTGACGCCTAGGTATAACAACATGGCCGAAGGACCAGGAACCTTGTTGCTCCAGAACTTCTCTGGGAAAGTTTGGTACTTTTCTTCAATTAGCTTGGTCTCAACGTGGTGCAAATCTGCTGTTCCAACAACCACGTCAGCTGCAATAGTTGCTCCGCCAACTACCACTCCGGTAGCAAGACCATCGCTGTTGACTTCAATTTTGCTAACCGGGGTACCTGTTTTGATATCCACTCCGTGCTTTTTGGCAACGCGTTCGATAGCTTCAATAACGGAGTAAAGACCGCCCATTGGGTAGTAAACACCGACGTTTAGATCGACATGCGTCATCAGGTGATACATGCTCGGGGTGTCATAGGGAGAAGCTCCTAAGAACACAGCCGGGAAGTTCAAGATCTTCTTTAGTCGCTCGTCTTTTACGTACTTGCCGCTGAAGTCATACAAAGAAGTCACCAGGTGCTTGGCAAAGGTAACCGCGCGGGAGAGTACTTCTTTGTTTGTGAACATCGAGATGTTTTGGAAGTTTGTATACAAAAAGTGCTTGATTGATAGCTCGTAGGTGTCCTTGGAAGAATCTAGGTATTCCTGCAACTGCTTGCCTGAGCCTGGCTCAATGGATTCAAAAAGCTCTTTGTTCTTGGCCAGGTCTTCAACAATCATCAGCTTGTCGTTTTTGCCTTCATTTCTGGTCTGATAGGCAGGGTCTAGTCGAACTAGATTTAGCTCTTTAGCCGAAGTGGTACCCATGAGCTTGAAAAACTGATCGAAAGCATCTGGCATGAGATACCAAGAAGGACCCATGTCGAACTTGAAGCCATCTTTTTCCCAAACGTAAGCTCTTCCGCCAACTTTTTCGCGGGCTTCAAACAAAGTTACCTTCATGCCCGCTTTGGCCAATAGGGCAGCAGAGGCTAACCCCGCAATTCCGCCACCGATGACTACTGCGGTTTTTTGGGTCACTTAGGAACTACTCCAAGAACTGCTTTGATAACAATCAGCAGCTTGACTGGATTCGGAACAGAGATTCTGGCTTCAAGCATTTGGGCAGCCGGAGTTTTTTCAATACGGTTTGCAAGCTCGGTAAATAGCATCTGCGCTGCAGCAACCGCTGGACGAGAAGTTTTTGGAAGCATCTTGAGTCCAATGGCTGCGCTTTTCAGATCAGCACGGATGTCGGCTAGTAACTCTGCCTTCTGAGCTTCATTGAAGCTTTGAACATTTACATCTGGGAAGTAACTTCTTCCTAGCTTCTTGAAATCAGCTGCTAGGTCCCGTAAGAAATTGACCTTCTGGAATGCAGCTCCTAGCGCTCTGGCGCTAGTGACAATCTGCTTGTAATCCGCGGGGGAGTAATCGGACTCTTTGATGAAGGCGTGCAGGCACATCAGGCCAACTACCTCAGCTGAACCATAAACGTATTTTTGGAA
>JBIIXB010000019.1:0-11258 GCA_044338605.1 Rhodoluna sp.
GCAGCCGCTACAGGTGCAAAGACCATGATTTTAACTAACGGTTGTGGAGGAATAAAAGACACTTGGAAGCCAGGAACACCAGTATTGATTAGCGATCACATCAACCTAACTGCCTCCAGCCCACTTGAGGGTCCAACCTTCATTGATCTAACCGATCTTTACTCAAAGAGATTGCGCGAACTAGCACGGACAGTTGATGCCACCTTGGATGAGGGTGTTTACGCGCAGTTCACAGGACCGCACTATGAAACACCTGCTGAAGTTCAAATGGTTAAGCACATGGGTGGTCACTTAGTTGGTATGTCCACCGCTCTCGAAGCAATTGCAGCTCGTCAAGCTGGAATGGAAATTCTAGGATTCTCACTAATGACCAATCTTGCAGCTGGTATTCAGAAGACTCCCCTATCTCACGCTGAAGTTCTTGAGGCCGGACGAGAGGCAGAGCCACGAATAAGCGCTCTGCTTGCAGCAATCATCAAAAAGATATGACCCAGCTAGAAACCCTGATTCAACAAGCGCGCAAGTGGATTGATCAAGATCCTGATGCGGAAACTGTTGCCGAGCTAGAAAAGCTGATATCCGAATCTGATGAGGCTGGGCTATTAGACCGCTTTGGCCAGCGAATTGGCTTTGGAACTGCGGGGCTTCGAGGCTTATTGGGCGCAGGACCTAATCGCATGAACAGAGTTCTGGTGGCTCAAGCTGCAGCTGGCATCTCGAAGTACCTCAAGGAAAACTTCGATGACCCGAGCGTAGTCATCGGTTACGACGCGAGAAAAAACTCCGACGTTTTTGCCAAGGATTCGGCTCAGATTTTTGCAGGATTTGGAATTAGGGCTTTCTTGTTTCCAGAACTTGCCGCAACACCCCTGGTTGCCTACGCGGTAAGAAATCTGGGGGCATCGGCTGGAGTTATGGTTACCGCCTCACACAACCCTCCGGGTGATAACGGATACAAGGTCTATGACTTCAGCGGATCACAGATTATCTCTCCGATGGATTTGGAAATTGCAAAACACATTGACGAATTCGCTAGGTCGGGCTCCGTTGCAGCACTTACGCGTTCTGAATCATTTGTCGAGGTGCCAACAAGTGTTAGAGCCGGGTACTTGCAATCAGTCAGCGGGCTGCTAAACAAGCATTCGGAGAGAAAGAGCATAAAGATTGTTTACTCAGCAATGCATGGCGTTGGAGCAAGCTTTATCCAGGATATTTTTAAGCTTTCAGGTTTAGCTGAGCCAGCACAGGTTCTATCGCAGCAGCAGCCTGATGGTAAGTTCCCAACCGTTTCGTTTCCAAATCCCGAAGAGCCTGGCGCGATGGATGCATCCTTAGCCACGGCGGAAGATCAGCATGCTGACCTAGTTTTAGTGAACGATCCAGACGCCGATCGTTTAGCTGTTGCTTTCAAGAAGGCTGATGGTGGTTACCAGCAGCTAACAGGAGATCAACTTGGTTTGATTCTCGGCGAAGAAATGGCCTCACGCGCTTCACGTGAGGGTAGAACGGGCTCCCTAGCTTGCTCCATTGTTTCTAGCTCGGCGTTGAGTGAAGTTGCTAAGCATTACGGTTTTGGATTTGAGCAGACACTCACTGGATTCAAGTGGGTTAGCAGAGTTTCGAACCTGATCTTTGGTTATGAAGAAGCGCTTGGATACTGCGTTGACTGGAGTCAGGTTCGAGATAAAGACGGACTGTCTGCTGCGCTGATTGTTGCCGACATCGCCTCCGCGCTGGCCAATCAGGGCTACACCCTTGGAGACCAGCTGGACAAACTTATGCAGCGCTATGGCTACTTCGCAACCGGACAGATATCCATGCGAGTAACTGACTTGACTGTGATTGCCAACCTGATGAATAAGCTTCGTACCAATCCCCCTGCACAAATAGCGAGAGTAGATGCGGTCTTTGAGGATATGAACAAGGGCTCTGGTTTGCTACCTGCAACAGATGCTCTTAGGTTCAAGCTCCAAGATGGTAGAACTGTGATTGTTAGACCTTCTGGAACTGAAGCAAAGCTCAAGTGCTACCTGCAGGCCGTTTCAGATAACGAAGCTCAGTCCCAAAAACTTCTTGCTGAACTAGAAGCCGCCATGCGGCAAGTGTTGAACTAACCCTTTGGGTTAGCCCTAAATTCTTTTACACTTTGTGGAATTGGAAGATTTTGGGACTCCTCGTCGGATGCAATGGGCTCACCGGCAACTAGATGAAGTGGAATGACCCCAGACCAAACTCCGGTTCCGCTTCCCTCATCGTCGTGAGGCATACCTGTTCGGATCTTAACCGAGGCCTCCGCAAGCGAAATTGAAAGCAAAGTTGTGGCTGCTAATTCCTTGTTGGTAGATTTTCTAACCTCTAGGGTTCTACCTGGCACAAGTCCATCGCTAAATTTTTCAAGAAGTTCATTCTTATCATCTCCGGTGATTTCCTCAGCGGTTCCAAGGATTACTACCGAGCGATAGTTCATGCTCGAATCAAATGTTGTTCTGGCAAGAACTAGGCCATCTAGTTTTGTAACCGTGATGCAAGTGGGTGCACCTTTAGCCAGTTCGCGCATGAACCTGGCTCCAGAAGAACCATGGATGAGGATTCGGTCACCTTCGCGGACGAATGCGTAAGGCAAAACAAAAGGCTGCCCGCTTTCTACGTATCCGATGTGACACAAAATAGTCGAGTCCAAGATCTCATACATCGCATCACGATCTGAAACCGAGCGCTGCTTGAGACGGTTTATCTCAGTTCTTGGGCTTTCACCAGGATTTGGAAGTGACATTCAAAGAGCCTATACCTCTAGTGCATTGCCAAAAAAGTCCCGCTAGGCGTTAGCGAAACCCTCGCTAATCATGTCGATTAGTTCTTCACGGTCATCAAGAGCCTGGAAAGATGCCTCGGCAGCATTTAGCTGGAACTGCTCAAGATCCGCCAATGAGTAACCAAAAGTGCTCATTAGAAGCTCAAGCTCCCTTGTGAGTGTGGTTCTAGACATAAGGCGGTTATCGGTGTTGACCGTGACCTTGAAACCAAGTTCATACAAGATATCAAATGGGTGATCTGACATGGTTTCTCCAAGCATAGAAATAGCTCCAGTTTGCAGGTTTGATGAAGGCGAAAGCTCTAAAGCAATTCCTCGATCGTGGACCCACTCGGCTACCTCTCCAAGCACGACTACATCGGTGTCACCTTCTGCGCGAGAGAACATAACGTCCTCAATCAACCTGACACCGTGACCTAGTCGAAGTGCCCTGCCGGAAACGATTGCATCCCGGATGCTTTCAACTCCATCGCCTTCTCCAGCATGAACGGTGATTGGAAATAGTTGCTCCGCTAAATACTCGAAAGCCGCCTTGTGATTGATCGGAAGGAATCCTTTTTCAGGTCCTGCAATGTCGAAACCAACAACTCCGTTGTCACGATGGCGAACAGCTAGCTCCGCAATTTCCATACCGCGATTGTTTTGGCGCATAGCGGTAACCAATTGTCCGGTTCTGATGAATCCTCCGGCTGCTTCAACTTCCGACATACCCTGCTCAAGACCATCTTGAACGGCCTCGACTGTTTCATCGAGAGTTAGGCCCTTTGATAGGTGCTGCTCTGGGGCCCAGCGAACTTCACCGTAAATCACACCATCGTCATGCAAATCAAGAACAAACTCTTTTGCCACACGGGAAAGACCCTCGGCGGTCTGCATAACAGCAGTGGTGTGATCAAAAGTTTCTAGGTAACGCTCGAGAGAACCCGAGTCAGCGGATTCGAAGAACCAGTTTCCTAGTTCGGTCGCATCAGTTGCTGGAAGTTTGTGGCCAATTTTGTCAGCCAAATCAATCATGGTCTGTGGTCTTAGACCGCCATCTAGATGATCGTGAAGAGAGATTTTAGGCAGTGCCTTGATGTTTGTGGCCATTGTGGTTATTCCTTGTCAAAGCAACTAGTTAGATATTCGATCAAGTATCAGCTTTCGCGTCACTTGAGCTTGAGCCTCAATTTTATAAGCTTTCGCGATGGTCTCGGCGGCCCGGGCAAAGCGGCCTGGTTCATCGGTATGCAAGGTGTATAGAGGAGCGCCTTTTTTGACTGTGTCTCCAAGTTGAGCGTGCAAGGTAACCCCGGCTCCAAACTGAACCGGATCTTCTTTTCTGGCCCTTCCGGCACCAAGCCTCCAGGAAGCAAGGCCAACAGCTAGCGCATCTAGTTCTGAAATCACACCGTCAGACTCTGCCACCACTGTTTGAGTTTCTTTTGCTACTGGCAATTTGGCATCTGGATCTCCGCCTTGTGCGCTAATCATCGCGCGCCATTTATCCATCGCGCGACCATCTTTCAAAGCAGCCGCAACATCAACGTCTTTGGCTCCCGCAAGACTAAGCATCTCTGTGGCCAGAGCAACTGTTATCTCAATTACATCCGACGGTCCCCCACCAGCCAGAACATCAACAGACTCTTCAACCTCAAGAGCGTTACCAACTTTCAATCCAAGAGGTGTTGACATGTCCGTAAGCAGCGCTGATGTGTTTACACCAGCGTCTTTACCGAGCTGAACTAGAACCTCGGCAAGTTGTCTGGCTCTTGCAAAATCCTTCATAAATGCTCCAGAGCCAACCTTCACATCCAAGACAAGTGAGCCAGTTCCTTCAGCAATTTTCTTGCTCATGATTGAAGAAGCAATAAGCGGAATTGCCTCCACTGTTCCGGTCACATCACGCAGTGCGTAAAGCTTCTTATCTGCAGGAGCTAAGCCTGATCCAGCGGCGCAGATAACGGCGCCCACCTCGGCAAGCTGTTTGGTCATTTCCTGATTGGATAGGTTTGCTCTCCAGCCAGGAATTGATTCGAGTTTGTCTAGAGTTCCACCGGTGTGACCTAAGCCTCGACCAGATAGTTGCGGAACAGCAACACCGAATACTGCTACCAGTGGTGCCAGTGGCAATGTGATCTTGTCACCAACTCCACCGGTTGAGTGCTTATCGGTTGTTGGAACACCGAGGGATTCAAAGTTGAGTCTTTCACCGGATGCAATCATGGCCATCGTGAGATCTTTGATCTCGCGGCCATTCATTCCATTTAGCAAGATAGCCATCGCCATTGCTGACATTTGCTCGTCTGCCACGACGCCTGCGGTGTAATTCTCAATTAGCCAATCAATAGCTTCTGTTGAAAGTTCCTGCTTCTCGCGTTTAGCAATAATCAGGTCAACGGCATCAAAAGTGCTCAAGCTCTAGCATCCAGATCTCTAGGACCAAAAGCATCTGGAATAACTTCATCAATGGTTTTGATGCCTGAAACAGTTTCTAGCAACATTCCAGGTGCCGAGTGTTCATAAAGTAGCTGACGGCATCTGCCACACGGCATCAAAATGTTGTTGTGCTTATCGACGCAGTAAAAGGCAACTAGCCGGCCTCCGCCAGTTCTAAATAAGTCGCTGACCATGGAGCACTCCGCACACAAGGTCACTCCATACGAAGCATTCTCGATGTTGCAGCCAGAAACAATACGACCGTCTTCTGTTAGCGCTGCAACCCCAACAGGGAACTTCGAGTACGGAACGTATGCTTTTTGCATTGCTGCAATAGCCTCGGTGCGAAGTAGCTCCCAGTCGATTTGCATCTTCTAACCCTTCACATAAGGAATGCCGTCAGCGGCGGGCGGTCTAGATCGACCGACGAATCCAACTACGGCAATTATTGTCACAAGATACGGGACCATGGTGATGAAGTTAGTCGGAATTCCTGGGCTAACTTGGTTAGCCCAGATTCTCAAAATAATAGAGAAGCCAAATAGGAGCGCTGCTGCCGTGGCATATCCTGGGTGCCAGCGGCCCAAGATAACAACAGCCAAAGCGATAAATCCTAATCCGCCGGACATTTCACGCCCGAATGATCCTGAGCTACCAACAGTTAGCGCTGCCCCTCCAAGACCAGCCAAAAGCCCGCCGAGTGTTACCCACCAGAATCTAGTGCGAGAGACGTTGATGCCAACTGTGTCTGCAGCTAAAGGGTTCTCTCCAACGGCTCTGGCGCGCAGACCTAATTTGGTTTTGAAAAGCACAAACCACAAAACGATCACAATTCCAATCGCAAGAAAAACAGTGATTCTGTTTTGAAATAGAACTGGCCCGATAATTGGAATATCTCCAAGAAACGGAACGTGAATAATCGGAAGAGTTCCTGGGCTGTTGGTCGCGGACTCATCCTCAGTTACCCACTGCTGATAAAGGAAGTTAGTTATTCCAATCGCCAGAACGTTTAGAACTACACCAACGATGATTTGCTGGGCCAAAAAGCGAACTGCAAAAACCGCCAGCACTGCTGAAAATAGGGCTGCGGTAACCATAGCGGAGACAATGCCGATGATTTGATTTCCAGTCAGTGTGCTGACCACGGATGCAACAAAAGCTCCAGTTAGCAGCTGACCCTCAATTGCAATGTTTACAACCCCGACTCGCTCACTCATTACTCCGGCCATTGCACCAAGAATGATCGGCACTGCCAAGACCAAGGCTGAACCTAAAATGAAAGCCACTGGAACCACAGAGCCTGCTGCCAGCCAACCTAGAAGTGCCACCAGCGCAATAGCGCCATAGAGCATTGAGAACCAAATCGATGCTCTTATGTTTCTACTAACCTGCCATGCCACATAACCAGTAATAGCGAGCAAGATAATCCCAGCCACAGTTCCCAAAAGGCTGGAAGGAATGTCCAGGTAAGGCAGCTGGATCGCTTCCCTAACTCCAGTTAGTTCGAATGAAACAATTTCATGCTTGCCGAGGATTCCAAAGAAAATCAAAATTACTGCGGCTATGGAGCCCATAACAGTTGGTGTCTTCCAGGACTCGCGAACTTCCTTTTTAGTCTCAGTGGCCATTATTTTCCTCCTCGACTAAAAAACTTTGACTTCAAGGCACTTAGCATCGTCGTAGTCTGCGGCGGCGGAAGACGGAAGATTGCCCTAATCAAAGGTGGGGCAGCAATAAACAAAACAATTGCGCCTTGCACAATGCCGAGCACGTCAGGAGAAATTCCTTCGATCTGAATAGCCGATGATCCAGCTTTGAAGGCACCGAACAATAGCCCGGCCAGTAACACACCCGAAGCTGTTGATCCACCAAGAAGTGCAACAGTTATGGCATCAAAACCAATACCAGCGTGAGTAGTTGGTGTGACTCCACCGGTTGAAGATAAAGCTTGATTGGCTGCGGCTATTCCAACAAATGCAGCCGATAGGCCCAGGGCAAGAATGTAGGTTCCCTCGACGTTAATGCCTGCGGTTTTTGCAGCCGATGCATTAAACCCAACAGCTCTGAGCCTAAATCCAATTGTTGATCTCTCCATGAGCCACCAGTAAACAACTACGGCCACAATGGACAAGACAAATCCTAGGTTGAGAGCAAAATTCTCACCGAGTAGTCCTGGAAGTTTTGCCGTCTCGAATGCAGGATCAGACTTGGTGTGCCCACCAGCTGTAGCACCTTGCAGCAAGTTGTTATCCAAAAGCAAAAAGTTGAAGAAGCTAATGATTATGTAATTCAACATAATCGTGGTGATTACTTCGTTAGCTCCTGTTCGCGCTCTAAGAAAACCAACAAAAGCACCCACTATCGCAGAGCCAACTATTGCAGCAGCTATAGCAACGACGAAGTGAATGACTGGCGGAAGCTCTAGTCGAGTTGCGACAAAGGTTGCCCAGATTAGACCAGAAACTAGCTGGCCAGTTCCACCAATGTTGAATAGACCAACTCGGAAACCAAGCCCGATCCCAAGTCCAGCCGCAATCAGTGGACCCGCGAGCCTTAGCGTTTCGGTTAGCGGTCTAATTGCGCCGTCAAAGGTTGCAGCGCTGGCGTTATAAATTGAACCCTTAAATAACGCCCCGTAACCTGCGCCAACAACATCTCCTGCTGCACGCAAGCTAGCTAATGGGTCTGCGAAGAAATAGCCCACGCTCTGGAGAAATTCTTTATTGGAAATAATCATGAAAAACGCACCAACGGCAAAGCCCAGAATTACAGACATCGCTGTTCGTGTTATTCCACCGGAGAGAATTTCCTTCAGTGCTGCGTTCCAGTTGATTGGTTCTTTTCTTGCTGTCTCACTCATGCTGCTACACCCGCCATCATCTGGCCAAGCTTTGCTCTATCGGTATTGGCAGCAACAATGCCAACAATTTTGCCTCGATACATCACAGCAATTCGATCGGCGAGTGCCAAAACTTCATCCAGCTCTGTGGAAATAAGAAGGACTGCTTTACCGCTGTTTCTTTCTTCAACCAGGCGTTCGTGGATGAATTCGACAGAGCCAACATCAACTCCACGAGTTGGCTGAGATACAACTAACAACTCCACTTCCCGAGAAAGCTCCCTGGCCAAAACAACCTTTTGCTGGTTACCTCCGGAAAGTTTTCCGGCAGCACTTTGTGCAGATGATGTCCTAACGTCAAATTCTTTGACTAGTTCATCGGCTATTTTGTTTCTGGTGGCAAAGGCAATTCCTAACCCCTTTGCAAATGGCTTTGTGAAAGAGCCGTTGAGCATAAGGTTTTCGGCTATTGAAAACTCTGAAATTAGTCCGTTTTTTTGCCTATCTTCTGGGACGTAGCCGACACCCTTTTCGAGAATTGTTCTAACCGACTTTCCTCGAACGCTTGACCCTGAAATTGAAATATCTCCGGCGGAAGAGTGCAGCCCTCGAAGGCCCAATATTGCCTCGGCCAGTTCTGTTTGGCCGTTTCCTTGGACGCCAGCGATAGCGAGTATCTCACCAGCCCTGACTTCAAAACTTACGTGATCAACCGCCCGCTGTTCACGATCATCTAGAACTGAGAGGTCTTGAACATTCAGCACCACTTTGCCGGGGGCGGCAGACTTTTTTTCAACAGTAAGTCCAACATCGCGCCCCACCATCATGCTGGCAAGTTCCTTTGTTTCAGCACTAGGTTTGGCCTCTCCAACAACGCGACCCTGTCGAATAACGGTTATCTTGTCGGCCACCGCTTTTACTTCTCGCAGTTTATGAGTGATGAAGACTATCGAAGTTCCCGATTTAGCTAGACCGCGCATGATTTCCATAAGCTCGTCAGTTTCCTGGGGGGTCAAAACAGCTGTCGGTTCATCAAGTACTAGTACTTTGGCGTCACGAGCCAAAGACTTGATGATCTCGACTCTCTGCTGAACACCTACGGGCAAATCCTCAACCAAAGCGTCGGGGTCAACATCGAATCCAAAGCGATCAGAAATCTTTTTTACGAGTGCTCTCGCGGCATCCAGGTCTAGAACTCCAAGCTTGTTGGTTGGCTCATGACCTAGCGCAACATTCTCAGCCACTGTGAAAACCGGGATGAGCATAAAGTGTTGGTGGACCATGCCGATGCCCGCCGCCATTGCGTCTCCGGGGCCTGAGAATTTTGCGACCTTGCCATCCAGGAGAATCTGACCTTCGTCAGCTTGATAGAGACCGTAGAGCACATTCATAAGGGTTGACTTGCCAGCTCCGTTTTCACCGAGCAAGCTGTGAATTTCTCCAGACTCAACTACCAAGTCGATTGAGTCATTAGCTACGAGGGCACCAAATCGCTTGGTGATTCCCTTTAGCTCTAGTCTCATTCAGCACTCCTATGTGCAAATTGTTTTGGTCAGACTTTATTCTGCCACATAAAAAATTGAAGACCGGATGCCCCAAAAGGAGCATCCGGTCTTCAACGGTGATTTAGCTACTAGCCCTTTGGCTTGTAGGTGCCATCAATGATTCCAGCCTCAAGTTCGGCTAGCTTGTCTGCTAGGCCCGAGCTTACCTTTGAAGCGAAGTCAGTGAATGCAGTGATTGCAACACCCTTGTTAGCAAGAGTTCCAACGTAAGGAGTTGCATCGAATGCAGCTCCCTCAACAAGGCCCTTGATTACATCGAATGTAGCGATGGTCATTCTCTTCTCAATAGATGTGAAGATGTATGGCGCTAGATCTGGGTTACCAGCAGCAATGTCAACGTCAACACCCAACATAACTGCGTCTGGGTTCAACTCATCAATTGCGGACTGAGCAGCGGTGAACTGGTTTCCACCAACTGGCAGTAGAACATCTGCACCAGCCTGTAGCTGAGTCTTTGCAATTGCTAGACCCTCTGGGTTGTTTGGAGCGAATCCACCCATGAAGTCTCCGCCGTCTGGGTTAGCTGGATCCCAACCTAGAACAGTAACTTCGGTGTCGTTGTCGATACCCCACTGCATTGCACCGTAGTAGTAACCGGTCATGAAGTCAGTAACTGAAGGGAAAGGAAGACCTCCGTAGGTACCGATTGTCTTGGAGGTTGAGTAGTCAGCCGAAGCGTAACCAGCTAGGAAGCCTGCCTCAGCAGTTTCGAATAGCAATGGCTTTACGTTGGCGCTCTCGGAAGTTGAGTCAACCAAAGCAAAGTTTAGGTCTGGGTTCTCAGCAGAGATCTTGGTGATTGCATCTCCTAGAGCAAATCCAACACCAATGATTAGGTCGCAACCTGCGTCAACGCTTGCCTGTAGGTTTGGCTCGAAGTCTTCAGGTGTTGCAGACTCAAGAGCATTGATTGTTACTCCTAGTTCAGCTTCTGCCTGGGTTAGACCTGTGTAAACAGCTTCGTTGAAGGACTTGTCGTTCCAGTTTCCTTCGTCAGATACTGCACATGCAAGAAAATCAACTGCTGCTGCATCTGTAGCGTCTTCTTCTGGTGCAGCTGCGCAACCAGAAAGTACTAGTGCTGAAACAGCAGCTAGCGTAAGTGCCTTAGCAGCACTTGAGCGTGAAATTAGCTTCACTTAGTTCCTCCTATTTGGGTACGAGCCATGGCGTTCACAGCTCGCGGTATGGGACAAGAATAACCGCCCAAACAGGGGGTAAATTACCGCAACGCCGAGGCTATATCGTTTCGAGATGAAATTGATACAAATGGGCTGGGTTTAGAGAATCTCGTCATGGCCGGTTGCCTTCAAAGAGTCAACCAAAGCTTTAACCTTTTGGGCGTTTGCCTTATTGGTTACCAAAAGCGCATCCGGGGTGTCCACAATGATTACGTCCTCGAGTCCAATGATGGCAATCATGCGATTAGTTTCGCTAACCAAGATGCCGCTCGAGTCATCCGATAAAACCCTGGCTGCGCCCAGGACGGCAAGGTTGTTTTTCCTACCCTGAGATTGCAATTCGGCGATAGCCGCAAAGTCCCCAACGTCATGCCAACTGAACTTTCCAGGAATCAAACCAACGAGTCCTGCCTCAGCAGCCGGTTCGGCAATCGAGTAATCGA
>JBIIXB010000010.1:0-37581 GCA_044338605.1 Rhodoluna sp.
ATCGCCCGAGACCATCAGGTCGCGCAGAGCGTCAGCAGCCAGAATCAGAGCGGCCAGACTGGCAGCAACTAGTTGAGCGAACCCGCGATCCAAATCGCGAGAAGTCGCCTGTAATTCCAGATGCCATAACTCCAGACGATGTTGATCTTGGGGTTCGGGTGCAACTGAAAACCCTCACCCCAGAAAACGCCGAAATGGTCGCAAGACATCTTGCGATGGTGAATCTGTTGATTGAGCAAGACCCGCAGCTAGCTCACAAGCACGCACTAGCTGCAGCCAGAAGAGCAGGAAGAATTGCCATAGTTCGAGAAACTGTTGGAGTAACGGCGTATACCGTTGGCGATTACACCCTGGCCCTTCGAGAACTATTGGCTCACCGCAGAATTTCAGCATCGAATGATCAGATTCCGCTGATTGTTGATTCAGAGCGCGGCATGAACCGCCCCGACAGAGCACTCAAGATGGCCCGCGAGGTTGACAGAAAAAAACTCACCCCTGCTGTTCGGGTGAACTTGGCAATTGTCACTAGCGGTGCAAGATTGGACCTTGGCGAAAACGAGCTCGCATTGGCCGAACTTGAAATTCCAGAGCTAAACCCAGCAAAGGTGTTCTCGTACTCGCCGCCACTATTTCGGGCATATGCCGACACCCTTGAGTTACTTGGTCGCAAAGAAGATGCCACGAAATGGTTTGATTTAGCAAAGCGTGCGGAAGTTGCACTTGCTGGCAAGCCAGAAGATGTTCTGGAAATTATTGTAGAAATTGAAATTCCGAAACTAGCCGATCGCCCAGCTAGGACTTCATCAGACGATGAACCAAGAAAACCTTATGGCCGATCCAACTCTGGTGGCAGGGACTCTAGTAAACCCCGCAGGGGATTTGATAATCCAGGCGGCGAGAGAAGAGGCGCTCCTCGTGGCCGCTAAGGTACTAGACAATTTCGAAACACTGCTACTAGATCTTGACGGAGTTATCTATGAAGGTGGACGGGCAATTGTCGATTCTGTTGAATCGATATCCGCACTTCAGGCACAAGGAATCCAGGTTGGCTACGTAACCAACAATGCATCTAGAACAAGCGAGGCAATTGCCGAGCAGCTTCGATCCTTTGGCCTAGAGCTAAAAGCTAAGGATGTAATCACTTCAGCGCAAGCTGGAGCAGGCTTACTAAAACAGATTGTTCCAGCAGGATCAAAAGTTTTGGTGGTTGGTGGCGAGGGATTGCGTTCAAATGTTTTACTTGCTGGATTCCAAATAGTCGAATCAAGTAAGGATTCACCAGCCGCTGTTATTCAAGGTTTTGATCCATCAGTTGGCTGGAAACAGTTAGCTGAAGCTAGCTATGCAATACAAAATGGCGCTAAGTGGGTAGCCACAAACCAAGACTGGACCATTCCAAGAGAAGAAGGTCTAGCGCCAGGAAACGGCACATTGGTTTCTGCCGTTCACACCGCAGTTGGGCAGCTTCCGGTTGTTGCAGGTAAACCAGAAAAAGCAATTTTTGAAACGGCGCTTTCGCACTTTGGCTCTTCGAGTGCGGTCTACGTGGGCGATCGGTTAGATACCGATGTGCTGGGAGCCAATCGAGCAGGAATTAGTTCAGCTTTGGTGATGACCGGGGTTACTACCCGCAAAGAGTTATTGGCAGCAAAGCCTGACTCGAGGCCGGCATATATTCTTGAAACACTAAAGGATCTATTGAGTAGCTATCAGGCACCTGTAAAAACCAAGCGTGGCTACAAACTAGGTAGCACCGAGGTAGAGCTACTGGGTCAAAAGGTTCTTGTGAGCTTCGGAGATCCAAAGTCTTTGGAGGCTTTGAAGTGCGCATGCTTGACAATCTGGGAGAGTGGCCAGCCAATTCATACCCTCGATGTAGAGCAAGCTCTATACGAATAAGCTAGGAACAAAGGAAAGGTAATCATGTCAGATCTCTTGGACGAACTCGCTGTTGAGATTTCCAGCGCCCGTGAATTACCGCTTGCCGAGCAGCCTGCAGCTTTCGAGGCCATCAGGGCCAAGCTCGAAGCCATGATTTCTGACAACAGGCCACAAGAAACTGAGTAATCTTCGAATCGATTCGCACCTTGTAAACATTGGGCTTGCAAGATCCAGGGGTCACGCAGCTGACCTAGTCAAAGCCCACAGAGTCTTTATTGGCGAACGCGAACTCACCAAACCTAGTCAGCTAGTTGATACCGAAGCCCAAATCACCGTGGTGGCTGCCGACGAGTATGTTTCTAGGGCAGGACTAAAGCTCAAGGGAGCCTTAGACAAGTTCGCTGAAATCGACGTTGTCGGCAAGTGCGCCTTAGATGTTGGAGCTTCCACGGGCGGCTTTACCGATGTCTTACTTCGCCATGGAGCAAGCCGCGTTGTCGCTATTGACGTGGGTCACGATCAGCTAGCCCCAGAGCTACTTACAAACCCAAGAGTTCTCTCTTTTGAAGGCATTAATGCCCGCGAGGTAACGATGACGGAGCTTCGCGAGCTAACCGGGATAGCTGATCTTGAGTTTCAGCTGGTGGTTGCGGATCTTTCCTTTATATCTGTCACATTGGTCCTGCCGGCTCTAGTAAAGGTGGCGCCAACGGCTGATTTTGTACTACTTATAAAGCCTCAGTTTGAGGTGGGTAAGCAATCCCTTTCTGCCTCTGGCATAGTGTCGGATCACCGACTTAGGGCCCAAGCCATCAAGCAGGTTGTGGATTGTTGTGACGAGCTAGGTCTTGGGGTGCTTGGATTGGAGCGTTCGGAGCTACCTGGCACCCACGGGAACATCGAGTATCTAATCTGGGTTGCTAGTTCCGAGCGCCCAAATCAGTCAAAATGGAATGAGAGAATTGAAAAACTGGCCAGGGAGGGAAAATGAGCGCAAAACGACTAGTTTTGCTGGTTTCCCATACCGCCAGAGATGAAGCAATTGTTGCCACCCTGGAGTCGGCAACAGCTCTGCTAGCTGCTGGAATTACGCCAGTGATGACCAAAGAGCAACTAACAGACACCAAAAAGATTGCTACCGGCGAGGCAGCAAAGACCATGGAACAGGTTCTTGAGCTCGGGTCTGATTGTGAAGAAGCAGAGCTTGAGCTCGCGGTAGTTCTTGGCGGGGACGGCACCATCTTGAAAGCCGCCGAAATCGTTCGGGAATCTCAGACTCCATTGCTTGGTATCAACCTCGGCCACGTTGGCTTCTTAGCCGAAAGCGAAAAGAACGAAATTGGGTCCACCATTGAGCGCGTTGCTAAGCGCGATTACATAGTGAAAGAGCGCCTGACTCTAGATGTTTTGGTTTTGCTAGAAGGTAAAGAGGTATACCGAACCTGGGCTCTAAACGAAGCTGCGGTTGAGAAAAGCGCTCGCGAGAAGATGCTCGAGGTGGTTGTCGAAATAGATAGCAGGCCGCTATCAAGTTTTGGTTGCGATGGAATTGTGATGTCCACACCAACCGGTTCCACAGCTTACGCATTTTCTGCCGGGGGACCAGTAGTTTGGCCATCAGTTGATGCACTTTTGCTTGTTCCACTAAGTGCTCATGCCTTGTTCGCAAGACCGCTTGTAATCAGCCCGGGAGCACTACTAGCTGTTGAAGTTTTGCAGCGATCTCCTGGCCACGGGGTGCTGTGGTGCGATGGAAGAAGATCGACTGAACTACCGGCTGGTGCAAGAGTAGAGGTAAGGAAATCCTCGAAGTCTGTGAAACTTGCCAGATTGAATCAGGGTCCCTTTACAAACCGATTGGTAAAGAAATTTGCATTACCGGTTGAAGGTTGGCGTGGACCGGATTCAAAAAAGGATTAGCTCGTGATTGAAGAGATTCTCATTCGCGACCTCGGGGTCATTAGCGAAGCCAAGCTGGAATTTGGTCCAGGGCTTACGGTCCTAACCGGTGAAACCGGTGCCGGAAAAACAATGGTGCTAAACGCCCTTGGTCTATTACTTGGAGAAAGAAGTGACTCCTCAGCTATCCGCAAGGGCCAAGAACAAGCATTCGTTGAGGGAAGATGGCTGCTTGCCGACTCAGCCGTAACAAGAATTCGCGAACTGGGTATTGAACTAGAAGATGCTGAGCTTTTAGTGAACCGCTCGGTTTCAGCTGAAGGCAGATCACGGGCTGCTCTTTCAGGCAAATCGGTTCCGGTTGGAATCTTGTCAGAAATTGGTGAACAACTTGTGGTTGTTCACGGTCAGTCCGATCAAATACGACTTCGCTCCGCAGCCGCACAACGCGAAGCTCTAGATCAATTCGCAGGCGTAGAGCTTGCAAAAGTAATGACCGAGTACACGAGCGTCTATGCAAACTGGAAGCAGGCCGCAACCAGGCTTTCCGAGATTACTACTCAGCTAGAAGCTAGATCTCGCGAGGCCGACCAGATTAGATCTGCTGTTGAAGAGCTCACGAGTCTTGATCCAAAGCCAGGAGAGGACATCGAGCTTGCCGAGAAAGCTTCAAAGCTCACTCACTTAGAAGAGCTACGAATTGCTGCTACCGCAGCACATAACCAGCTAAGCAGCGAGGGTTTTGACGACTCATCCGATGCCATAACTTTGATCGGCAAAGCTAGGCGTGCACTTGAAGCAGTCAGTGAGCATGATCCAGAACTAGCCGCTCTTGCGCAGCAGCTAAAGGAAATCGGCTTTTCGCTAAACGAAACTAGCGCTAGCATCTCTGGCTACCTTGCCTCGTTGGATAGCGAAGGTGGCCAAGAATTAGAGCGGGTGCAGCAACGAAGGGCGGATCTGACTTCCGCGATGCGAAAGTATGGCCCAACTCTCGAAGAAGTGATTTCATATTTTGAAAACTCTGGAGCCAGGCTCTTAGAGCTTGATTCTTCAGACAAAGAGATTCAAGAGCTCACGGCACTAGAGCAATCGCTTGGCAAGCAGGCCACATCACTTGCCAAGACAATTACCGAGCTTCGCACCAAGGCAGCCAGTGCCTTGGCTAAGTCAGTAACCGGAGAGCTAGCTGCTCTGGCCATGACTGGTGCTTCTCTTGAGGTGACTGTGTCTCAAGGCTCAGAGCTGGGGGCTAACGGGGCAGACCAGGTGGCCATATTGCTAAGTGCTTATCCGGGCGCGGAGCCCAGGCCGCTTGGCAAAGGTGCCTCTGGGGGAGAGCTATCGCGGATCATGTTGGCTATCGAGGTCGTGCTGGCTGGCAGTGAACTAGCCCCTACCTTTATATTCGATGAAGTTGATGCCGGAGTTGGTGGTGCCGCAGCTACCGAGGTCGGAAAAAGACTTGCCACCTTGGCCCAAAACTCCCAAGTAATCGTGGTTACTCACCTGCCACAGGTGGCAGCCTTTGCGACCAGGCACCTGAGGGTTCTAAAAAGCATCAGTGATCAATACACCTCGACCGACGTGGTTCGCCTCGAAGGCGAAGCTGTGGTGGAAGAGCTCGCTCGGATGTTATCTGGGTTGAGCGAATCCGAAAGCGGAAAGACTCACGCCAAAGAGCTCTTGGAGTTGGCAAAAGCTTCAATCTAAAATTTTTTGCGTGTCGTTTTGCTGGGGTTGAGATCCACAAGCAAAAGTGAGTAAACTAAAATTCCATGGTAGAAACTGTGGATCCGGGGCGTACAAGACATATATTCGTCTCCGGCGGAGTTGCCTCCTCACTTGGAAAAGGCCTCACAGCAGCCAGTCTAGGAAACCTTCTAAGAGCACGCGGTCTTCGCGTTGTGATGCAAAAACTAGACCCCTATCTAAACGTTGACCCTGGAACCATGAACCCGTTTCAACACGGTGAGGTTTTTGTAACTGAAGACGGTACCGAAACAGATCTGGACATCGGTCATTATGAAAGATTCCTCGACATAAATTTGTCAAAAGCCGCCAACGTCACAACCGGTCAGATTTACTCAACCGTTATTGCCAAGGAGCGCAGGGGAGAATACTTAGGCGACACAGTCCAGGTAATTCCTCACATCACCGACGAAATCAAGCGTCGCATGAGGCTTCAGGCAAATGAAGAACCCATTCCAGACGTAATCATCACTGAAATTGGTGGCACCGTCGGTGACATCGAATCCCAACCATTTTTGGAAGCCGCTAGGCAAATCAGGCACGATGTTGGCCGTGACAATGTCTTTTTTGTTCACGTCTCACTGGTTCCATACCTTGGGCCATCGGGGGAGCTAAAAACCAAGCCCACTCAGCATTCGGTTGCCATGCTTAGATCCATTGGTATCCAGCCAGATGCCATTGTTTGCCGTTCGGATCGGGCACTTCCAGATTCAATAAAGAAAAAGATTGCCTTGATGTGTGACGTGGATATCAGGGCTGTTGTAAACGCCGCGGATGCCCCGAGTATTTATGCCATTCCCACAGTGCTGGACAACGAGGGACTCGATAGCTACATCATTAACTCCTTGAGCCTCAAAGCCGGAGAAATTGACTGGACCAGGTGGAGTTCAGTACTAAGCGCAGTAAACGAACCAAAGCACGAGGTCACCATTGCTCTTGTGGGCAAATACATCGAACTACCAGATGCCTACTTATCGGTAACCGAAGCACTTCGTGCCGGAGGTTTTGCTCATCAGGCCAAGGTAAACATTCGCTGGGTGGCCTCTGATCTTTGTGAATCTGAAGAGGGTGCTTCTAGCCAGCTAGCCGATGTTGACGGAATTTGTATTCCAGGCGGTTTTGGTGTTCGAGGAATCGAAGGCAAGCTAGGAGCTTTGAAGTTTGCTCGTGAGAACAAGATTCCAACTCTTGGTTTGTGTCTAGGACTTCAGTGCATGGTTATCGAGTTTGCAAGAAATGTAATTGGATTGCAAGACGCATCTTCGACAGAGTTTGATCCGCAAGCCAAGCACCCTGTTATTGCCACCATGGCAGAACAAATCGACATTCTTGCAGCAGGTGAAATGGGCGGAACAATGCGTCTTGGTTCTTTCGAAGCAAAACTTTCTAAGGGTTCTATTGCCGCCGAGGTTTATGGCAGCAACGAAGTTACTGAGCGTCACCGTCATCGTTATGAAGTCAATAACTCTTACCGTGAGCAGCTAGCAGCTGGCGGAATGGTGATTTCTGGAACCTCTCCTGATGGTTCGCTCGTTGAATTTGTTGAGCTATCAAAAGCCGATCACCCTTACTTTGTTGCAACTCAAGCGCATCCTGAATTCAAATCCAGACCAAATAGAGCACACCCGCTGTTTATTGGTTTAGTGAAGGCAAGTTTGGAGCGTCAAGAGTCCAACCGACTCTTCGAGGTCAAGGATGCCTAACGACCAGAGCGTCGATATTGCGTCTATCAAAAAGACACTGATTCACAAAGGTATGGTCTGGGATCTAGTTTCAGACACATTTGAATTCAACGGACAGCGACTTACCCGCGAGTACGTAGATCACACCGGCGCAGTTGCCGTATTGGCCTTCAACGAGAAAGAGGAGCTGCTTCTAATGAAGCAGTATCGAAGACCTGTTGGAAAGTACCTAATTGAACTTCCTGCAGGAATATTGGATGTGCCGGGGGAGTCACTCCTTGATTGCGCCAAGCGTGAGCTAGCTGAAGAGGCAGGATTTGATGCCGCTGACTGGTCCGAGTTGATTAGCTTTCACACCACCCCGGGCGGCAACAACGAGGTGATTACAATCTTTGTTGCCAAGCAGCTTTCAGAAACCAGCTTGGTTTTTGAGGCAACTGGCGAGGAGGTTGACATGCCACAATCATGGGTTCCAATTTCCGAGGCCGTGAAGCTCGTGCTCTCGGGAAAGATCATGAGCCCGAGCGCGGTTGTTGGAATCATGGCTTACCAGCTAAGTAAAGACGGTTCACAAAAAAGCTAATGAAAACCCTCGCGCAGCTAGTTGATGATTACCTTCGACACCTGAGCATTGAGCGAGGGTTAGCGAAGAACTCAATTTCCGCCTATCGGCGTGACCTGAACTCCTATCTTGGCTATTTAGAGAAGCAAAAGATCACAAACCCTAGCCAAGTGACCGAAGCCCACGTGACTGGCTACGTAAGTTCGATTTCTGAATCGGGAGCACTCTCGGCCAACTCGGTTGCCAGAATGCTCGCGGGAGTTAGAGGGTTACACAGATTCTGGCTTTTTGAGTCCATCACGATCGGCGACCCTAGTTCTATGGTGAAGCCTCCGAAGCTACCAAAGCGCCTGCCAAAAGCCATCAGTGTTTCAGAAATAGAGAAACTAATAGAAGTCTCGGGTCCAGATCCCAAGAAACTCGATGCTGGTGAACCCGACCTAGCGAGAGTGCGCGATCGGGCAATTCTGGAGCTGCTGTATGCAACAGGGGCCAGAATCAGCGAGCTAACAGCTCTCAACTTGGATGACCTAGTTGACCCAACAATGATTCGATTGTTTGGAAAGGGTTCGAAAGAGCGCATGGTTCCAGTTGGAAGTTTTGCCCAGAGTGCTCTTGAGGTTTATTTGGTTCGGGCAAGACCGGTGTTGGTAAAAAAGGGTAAGGGGACTCCAGCTCTTTTTCTGAATCAGCGCGGTAGCCGATTATCCAGGCAGTCGGCCTGGCAGATCATTAGCGATAGCGCTGATGCCGCGAAGATTTCATCGGAGGTTTCACCTCACACGCTTAGGCACTCTTTTGCAACCCACCTTCTTGAGGGCGGGGCGGATGTGCGAGTGGTCCAAGAATTACTGGGTCACTCTTCGGTTGCCACCACCCAGATTTATACGCTTGTTACGGTTGATGCCCTACGCGAGGTTTACGCCACCAGCCATCCGCGGGCCAGGAAATAGCGGTCGCAACGGGCAGGTAGGCTATTAGCTCGGGAGGATTCATGGCACAGCGACCAGCTAAAAGGCCGGTTTTTGACATCCCCGCCACCTTGCAAAGTCACGGTCCCGCAAGAATCATTGCGATGTGTAATCAAAAAGGTGGGGTGGGAAAAACCACCACAGCAATTAACTTGGCCTCTGCTCTTGCAGGTTATGGCCGCAAGGTATTGCTAGTTGATTTCGACCCCCAGGGTGCTCTTTCAGCAGGGCTCGGGGTTGTGGCCCACGATATCAAAACCATCTACGATCTCATGGTTGAAAAAGACCTAAAGGTTCAAGATGTTATCTTGCCAACTGGCGTGAAGAACCTTGACGTAATTCCTGCCAACATAGACCTTTCCGCAGCTGAAGTGCAGCTAGTCAACGAGGTTGCTAGAGAGCAAATTCTTGCTCGGGTGCTTCGCCCAGTAACTGACAACTATGACGTGGTAATTATTGATTGCCAACCATCGCTTGGTTTATTGACCGTTAATGCTCTAACAGCGGCTCATGGAGTGCTAATTCCGTTGAACTGTGAGTTCTTTGCCCTTCGCGGGGTAGCGCTTCTTATCGAGACAATTGAAAAGGTGCGCGATAGGTTGAACCCAGCCATAAAGTTGGATGGTATTTTGGCCACGATGTATGACCCTAGAACCCTGCACGCCAGGGAAGTAGTGGAAAGACTTTACGAAGCATTTGGTGATCAGGTTTTTGACACAATTGTGCACCGCACCGTCAAATTCCCAGACGCCACCATCGCAGCCGTTCCGATCACTGAATTTGCGCCCACTTCAGATGCCGCTGAATATTACCGAACCGTGGCAAGAGAGTTAGTGTCTCGTGGCAACGCCCCATAACCTCGAGGTCATGGAACCCGAAAAAGACAAAGGCTTTGCGCTAACGCTAAGCAACTTTGAGGGCCCATTTGACCTATTGTTGACACTTATCTCTAAGCACGAGTTGGACATCACCGAGATTTCACTTAGCCGTGTTACTGATGAATTCATCCAGTACGTGAAGCAGCTAGACGAGCATGAAGAAATGGAACAGGCTAGCGAGTTTCTAGTTATTGCCGCAACGCTATTGGATCTAAAAATTGTCTCGTTGCTACCTCAGGGAGAGCTAGTTGACGCCGAAGATGTTGCACTTCTCGAAGCAAGAGATCTTCTGTTTGCAAGGTTGTTGCAATACAAGGCCTTCAAGGAAGTATCTGCCTGGTTCGCAACCAGGATAGATATGGAAGCTACTCGGGTTGCCAGAGCTGTTCCAATTGAAACCAGGTTCCGTGAAAGTACCCCAGAGCTTGTTTGGACAATGACCTTGGAAGAGTTTCACGCCTTATCGCAAGAGGTTTTCACACCGAGAGAAATTCCGGGTATTGGACTAACTCACCTTCACGCACCCGCAGTAAGTATCCGTGAGCAGGCAACCGAGGTAATTCTCCGACTTCGAAAAGCCGGCAGCTTGACTTTCTTTGATCTAATTCGGGACGAACCAGATAGAGCCAAGATAGTCGCTAGGTTCCTTGCGGTGCTAGAGCTATACAGGCTTTCGGCGATTGCCATGCAGCAGGATGGCCCGTTGGCGGATCTATTGATTACTTGGCAAGCCGATAACTTTGATGATGAACAACTAGCTAACCTGGGAGCAGATTATGACGCGTGATGAAAATCAAGGAACCGAGCACACCTTGCAAGAAGACAGCATCGAAGGAGCAATCGAGGCAATCTTGATGGTCACCGATGCGCCAATCTCGCTGGTAGCACTGGCCACCGCTCTAGAGATCCCGGTCAACCAAGTTCGCGATGCCGTCATGAAGTTACGCGATGACTACGACGGAAAAGACGGTATCAGCGCTAGAGGTTTTGAACTTAGAGAAGTTGCCGGTGGTTGGAGAATCTACGTCCGCCAAAACTACGACTGGGCCGTGAAGATGTTTATTGCCAACGAAAATCCAACCAAGCTTTCGCAAGCTGCCCTTGAGACACTGTCTGTAATCGCTTACAAGCAACCAATTGCTAGGGGCCAGATAGCATCGATTCGAGGCGTGAACGTCGACTCGGTTGTTAGAACGCTTACTTCTAGAGGACTAGTCACCGAGTTGTATACCGATTCTGAAACCGGTGCGATTCACTACGGAACAACTTCGTTGCTACTGGAGCAGCTTGGAATCAATTCCTTGGACCAGCTGCCTCCGATTAGCCCTTACCTGCCTGATATCCATAGCGACTTTAATGAGCGATAGAGAATCAACCGAGGGCATAAGACTTCAGAAGGTTATGGCTAATGCCGGAGTGGCATCCAGAAGAGTTTGTGAAGACCTGATCTCATCCGGATCCGTCAAGGTTAACGGCAAGGTAGTCAAAGAGCTGGGAACCCGAATCAATCCCGAAATAGACAAGGTTGTTGTCAAGGGAACCCCGATTCAACTTGATGTCTCAAGGGTCTATTTGATGCTCAATAAACCAGCTGGAGTAGTTAGCACCATGCAGGACGAGCACGGCAGACCAGATCTTTCGCAGTACGCACTTGATTACGATCGGATTTTCAACGTTGGCAGACTAGATGTTGACACCACCGGATTGTTGCTAATGACTAACGATGGCGATCTTGCACACAAGCTAATGCACCCATCTTTTGAGGTTTCAAAGACATATCAAGCAAAAGTGCACGGCCAGATTACTCAACCTGTTTTGAACCAACTGCTTGCTGGCATCGAATTAGAGGATGGTCCGATTAAGGCCGATAAGGCCAGATTCCTGTCCGCCTCCGGAAACCACAGCCTGGTCGAAGTTGAGCTACACAGTGGGAAAAACCGCATTGTCCGAAGAATGTTTGAGTCTCTCGGGTTTCCTGTGGTGGCCCTGGTTAGAAGGCAGTTTGGACCACTACATTTAGGCCACCTAAAGCTTGGTGCTGTGAGGCAACTGTCTAAAATAGAGCTCGGAGCAATTTTGAAAGCCGCTGACAAGAAAAGGACATAATCATGTCAATTCGTGCAATTCGCGGTGCCATCCAGCTAGATGTTGATGAACGCTCCCACCTGATTAAATCAACCGCTGAGCTTCTTACCAAAATGCTGCACGACAACAAAGTCGATGATTCCCAATTGATCTCGATTCTGTTCACGGCAAGCCCTGACCTAACTTCCGAGTTCCCAGCCTTAGCAGCCAGAGAGCTTGGCCTAGGAGATGTTCCGTTGATGTGCTTTGTTGAAATGGATGTGGCTGGAGCGTTGCCACGAGTGATCAGAGTTCTTATAAACGTTGAGTCAGATACTCCAAGAAGTCAGATCCAGCACGTTTATCTTCGCGGAGCAGCAGCCCTGCGCTTGGATTTAGCCCAGTGAAAGACTCGAGACTAACCGGGCCAATCAAGATTGTTGGCACCGGACTTATTGGAACATCCATTGGTCTAGCTCTAAAAGGTAAGGGCCTTGAAGTATTGCTCGAAGACTCCTCGCCAGCGGTATTGAATCTAGCGATAGATTTTGGCGCGGGCAGCAAATTCCAAATGGGCACAGAGCCAGAGCTAGTTGTTGTCTGCACACCACCTGATGTGACAGCTCAAGTTATCGGAGAACATCTCAAGGCTCACCCCAAGGCAACAGTTACCGATGTTGCAAGCGTTAAGGGAACAGTGTTGACAGCGCTGCAACAGCAGGGATTAGAGCTTGCCAACTACGTGGGATCTCACCCGATGGCCGGTCGCGAGCAAACAGGAGCTCTTGCAGGCCGAGGGGATCTGTTTATTGGCAGACCCTGGCTGATGACACCAAACAAGGAATCTTCTAAAGAATCAATCCTGTTGGTTGAAGCACTTGCCCATGATGTTGGAGCCTCGTTAGTTTCTATGGACCCTATTGACCACGATAGAGCAGTCGCCCTGGTTTCACACGCGCCGCAGATTGTCTCTTCGCTATTGGCTGCAAGGCTTGCCACGGCTGATAGTTCAGATGTCTCACTTGCTGGCCAGGGGCTTCGAGACACGACCCGCATTGCCGCATCTGATCCTAAGCTTTGGATGCAAATTCTTTCAGCCAACAGCAAACAGGTGTCTGATGTTTTGAGAAGTGTGCGGGATGACCTGGACCAGATTCTCGAAGCCTTGCATGACACATCAAAGCCTGGTTCGCTAACGAGCATCGGAAAGCTGCTGGAATCTGGAAATCTAGGCGTTGCCAAGATTCCAGGTAAGCACGGTTCTAGTGCAACAAAGTACTCCAAGGTCACTGTCATGATCGACGATAAACCTGGAGAGCTTGCCAGGCTACTAACTGAGGTTGGCCAGATCGGTATCAACCTAGAAGACCTAACCTTAGAGCACGCAACCGGAGCACAGGTTGGACTTCCAGAACTTTACGTTCTGCCAAGTTCGGAAGCTGAGCTTGTTTCAGCTCTGACCGGTCGCGGTTGGAAGATCGTCGGATGAGCAGGACCATAGTGGCAGTTGATGGACCAGCGGGATCTGGCAAGTCAAGTGTTTCAAAGCAAGCCGCCAGGCAACTTGGTTTTGGATATCTAGATACCGGGGCTGGATACCGGGCTCTAACTAAGACCGCATTAGATTCAGGGATTGATCTTGCAACCGTTGGCGAGCAAGACCTGGATGTCTTGTTTGATTATTCGATTTCGACAGAGCCAGATAACTATTGGGTCAAGGTTGGGGATAAAGACCTAACCGATGCTATTCGTAGCCAAGAAGTCGAGCTCAATGTCAGTAAAGTCGCTGCCCAGCCAAAAGTGCGGAGCTTTATGAGGCAAATCACTAGATCCTTGGCCGCCAGCTGCCCAAACGATGGAATCATCGTTGAAGGTAGGGACATCACCACGGTGGTGATGCCTGATGCCAAAGTTAGAGTTCTGCTAACCGCCAGCGAAGAAGTTAGACTTAGCAGAAGGTCAATCGATCTGCTAGGAAGCGGTTCTCTAGCAGCCCAACTTAGCGATCGAGACAAGAAGGATTCTAAGGTCGTTGACTTTTTGAACCCAGCACCCGGGGTAACCCTTCTAGACACCACCGAACTCGACTTCGAGCAATCGGTAACTGCCTTGGTTGATCTAATCAACCACTAACTGGCTAAGGAATAAAGAAATGGAAGAAGATCAGCTCGACGAGCAAGCACGCGCCGACGTGCTGCGCGGGTCGCTAAGCGACTACGAGCTAGATGAAGAAGACTTAGCGCTCTTAGAGATCGAGCTAGCCGAAGAAGGCTTCGAGGGTTATCTTCCAGCTCTTCCGGTGCTGGCAATTGTTGGTCGTCCAAACGTTGGTAAATCCGCTTTAGTAAATCGAATTCTTGGCCGTCGTGAAGCGGTAGTTGAAGATGTTCCTGGGGTTACCCGTGACCGAGTTTCTTACAAGGCCGAATGGAATGGCAGAAAATTCACCCTGGTTGATACCGGAGGCTGGGAGCCAAACCCCAAGGGAATTGATGCTGCAGTTGCGGCCCAGGCCGAGGTAGCAGTTGAGCTTTCTGATGCTGTTTTGTTTGTGGTGGACGCGATGGTCGGCCCTACCGCTACCGACGAAAGGGTAGTGAAGATGCTTCGTGCATCTGGCAAGCCGGTGATCTTGGTAGCGAACAAGATCGACGATGCCAGACAAGAACCAGAAGCGGCAGCCTTGTGGTCGCTGGGGCTTGGTGAGCCACATCCAGTATCAGCAGTTCACGGTCGTGGGGTAGCGGATCTGCTTGACGCCGCGATGGCAAAGCTTCCTGCAATCTCGGCCGTTGCTGAGCAAGAATTTGGTGGACCAAGAAGAGTCGCCCTGATTGGTAGACCCAACGTTGGCAAGTCATCGCTACTGAACAAGGCCGTGGGTAAAGTTCGGGCTGTAGTTAGCGAAATCGCTGGAACTACCCGTGACCCAATCGATGAGCAGGTAGAGCTAGGTGGCAAGACTTGGCGCTTTGTTGATACCGCGGGTATCAGAAGAAGAATCAAGCTAGCTCAGGGAGCAGACTTTTATGCATCTTTGAGAACAGCTGCCGCCCTTGAGCGAGCCGAGGTGGCGGTAGTGCTTTTCGATGTGACCGAACCGCTAAGCGATGGCGACATCCGAATTGTTGATCTGGCACTCGAGTCAGGGCGTGCACTAGTACTTGCTTTCAACAAGTGGGATCAGATGGACGATGAGAGAAGGAAGTATCTGGAGCGAGAAATCGAACAGAACCTCTCTCACGTTTCCTGGGCTCCAAGGGTAAACATCTCGGCTCTAACTGGCCGCCACCTAGAAAAGCTTGTTCCGTCTCTAGAGGTCTCCCTACACAGCTGGGACCTAAGAATTCCTACCGGCAAGCTCAATACCTTTATACAAGAGCTAGCAATGGAGTTTCCGCACCCAGTTAGGGGAGGCAAGCAGCCTAGGATCTTGTTCGCTACCCAGGCCTCGACTAGGCCTCCAAAGTTCATTCTTTTCACAACTGGCTTTTTGGACCCGCAGTACCGCAGGTTCATCCAAAGAAGACTGCGTGAAAGCTTTGGGTTCGAGGGGACCCCAATAGAGATCTCCATGCGGGTTAGAGAAAAGCGTAAGCGTTAGGCTTTTTGTTTAGACGGGCTATAGCGCAGCTTGGTAGCGCACTTGACTGGGGGTCAAGGGGTCGTGGGTTCAAATCCCGCTAGCCCGACCAGGAAATATTGGAACTTACGCAAGTTAGTCAATCTAATACAATCAAGCTATGCCGACAGCTAGGAAATCCAGCTTCCTCAAGGGTGAGGTAGTGAACATTCCGAACCTGCTTAGCTTTCTGCGAATAGCACTTGTTCCGGTATTTTTGTGGCTGCTACTGAATGAGATGTTTCTGTCAGCGATTTTTGTTCTGATGGTTGCGGGTATTACTGACTTCTTGGATGGCTATCTGGCTCGAAAGCTAAACCAAATGACCAAGCTGGGTAAGGTTCTAGACCCGGTAGCCGATCGGCTATACATCTTTGCAACATTACTGGCGCTGTCAATCACGGGACACATTCCTTGGTGGCTTGCAGCGCTTGTTATCGGTAGGGATCTACTCATGCTGATCTCACTGCCAGCTCTGGTGTCTCTTGGATACGCGACTCTTCCGGTTCACTACCTGGGTAAGGCAAGCACTTTTGCTTTGCTGTATTCGTTCCCGCTTTTATTGATGGGGAAGATCTTTGTTGAGGCACAGTTCATACTGCTTCCTTTGGCCTGGGCATTTGCTCTTTGGGGGGTGGCGCTTTACTGGTGGTCTGGATTTGTATACCTTTGGCACCTGATTTTGCTGTGGCGTCAGGAGCGTGGAAATAGCAGTAATCTATTGGATAACAAAGGGGGAGGGTGAAATGAACGACGAAAACCGCAATGAAGTCGAGAAGACCCTTCGGTTTAATTCCGAGTGGCTCAACGACGATAGCCCCGATCTAGATCCGGAGCATAAGGCAGCCGTTGACGCTCTTCCTCGAGGAAACGCCCTTCTGGTAGTGCGCCAGGGACCAAATTCTGGAGCAAGATTCCTGCTCGATGCAGACGTGACAACCGTGGGCCGACACCCAGATTCCGCAATCTTCTTGGACGATGTCACGGTCTCGAGACGCCACGCAGAGTTCCGTCGTCATGGCAATTCCTTCCAAGTTCAGGATTTGGCATCGCTAAACGGCATCTACTACGATGGGGTTCGAATTGAAAGCGCTCTTCTAGAAGAAGGTGCTGAAATTCAAATCGGTAAATTCCGCTTCACGTTCTACCCATCGAAAGCAGCAGGAAACATCTAATGGCTCAAGCCCAATCCAATGTGAGGCCAATATCTTCCTCTGGAAGATTGCTCACCATCGGTCAGGTGCTTGCAATTTTGAATCGCGAATTTCCAGATCTTTCTCCTTCTAAGTTAAGGTTTCTTGAAGAGCAGGGTCTGATTGAACCGCAGCGCACACCTGCTGGCTACCGCAAGTTCTCCGAACAAGATGTTCAGCGCACAAGGGTGATCCTTGAGCTGCAAAGAGATCAGTATCTTCCTTTGAGAGTTATTCGCGACTACCTAGAGCAGCTTGATTCAGGCAAGACTCCAAACCTTCCTCAAGTTCAGGCATCGGTTGCAAAACTTCAGCCCAAGAACCCAATCAAACTCACCAAGGTCGCTCTTATGAGCGAGACCGGAATCAGTGCAGGTTTACTGCAAGATGCACAGACTCTCATGCTGATCAACAAAGAACCTTTTGAAAGTTCAGATCTTGAGATTGCCCGCGCGATTGTTCACCTGCAGCGCTTCGGTATTTCACCTCGTCACCTAAGAGGATTAAAGGCCTCAGCTGATCGCGAGATTGGAATCATTGAGGGCGTTGTTGCACCAGTTCTTTCAAAGAACGAAGCAGCCAGCAAGTCCCGAGCTACCCACTACGCCCAGGAAATCGAGAACCAGTTCGCAACCATCCGTTCCGAGCTAATCAAGTCCGTTATCTCTAAGATCGACAAGTAAAAACCCCTTAATTTGGCGCTCGACACGCCGCCCTTACCGATTAACTGGCCTAGCTGGCACTAAGGCGGGAGAATTGAAACATTCAACCAGTACAGAAAGGTTAGGCGATGGCTCAAAACGACGGTTTCGATAACGACATGTTATTTACCGACGGCATGATCTCGCAGGACCCAAAAGTTGGCTACCGCGGAACCGCGGCGGCTTCGGCGAGCGGTATTAGCTACCGTCAGTTGGATTACTGGGACAGAACCGCACTAGTGCAGCCTTCGGTTCGCTCCGCAACTGGTTCCGGTTCACAAAGACTTTACGCATTCCGTGACATTTTGGTTCTAAAGCTTGTGAAGAGACTTCTCGACACTGGAGTATCGCTGCAGCAGATTCGAATTGCAGTTGATCAATTGCGTTCTGAAGGTATGAATGACCTAGCCCGCATCACCTTGATGAGCGATGGAGCCAGGGTTTACCTTTGCACCTCACAAGATGAGGTTATTGACCTACTTGGCCGTGGCCAGGGTGTATTTGGAATTGCTGTTGGAAGAGTGCTTCGTGAGGTTGAGGCATCGCTTGTGAACATTCAGAGCTTGCACCTAGATGACATGGACGAGCTAGCTTCCAGAAGAGCCAACAGAAAAGCTGTTTAGGGCTCGTCTACCAAATCAAGTACGGTCTGAATAGCACCGCGTCGAATCTTCGAACCCTTTAGAAGCTTGGTGCTCCGCTTTGAAGATCTCTTGCTGGTGTCCGCGCTGTGCGACTGGAACATCTGATCTAGAACTAACTCGAAAGACTTAGCGGTATTGCCGGCTACTTCACCTGGCCAACTGTGAATTGGTCTTGCTGCACCTTGAGCTTGCTGAACCGCCGAGTGTTCTTCAATTGCAACTGATAGTAAATCTGATCCAAACAGCTGCTCAAGTTCCGCTAGCCGGAACTGATGCTCCTTGGATGCTGGAATGTAGCGATTGATTAGAACACCAAGAGGTTTCAAACGGCCGGCTGTTTGTTTGCTGATTGCTGTGATCGCTCGCATGGCTCGGTCGGCAGCAAGCACGGAGAAAATAGAAGGCTCTGCCACAATCAAAACCCTGTCGCTTGCCGTCCAAGCTAGCTGGGTGAGTCCGTTCAATGACGGGGGAGTGTCAACGATCACAAGATCGTAATCTGTCTCCACTCGACTCAAGGCCTCCTCAAGCCTCCAAAGATCCCTCTTGGTCGGAGTCGGGCTATCAAACTCGACTACCTTTGGACTTCCTGGGAGAAGATCCATGGTTCCGGCAGAAGGAGACTCCCAGTCACTAGCCACGATGGCCCGAACCACGTTGGCATGCTTGGGAAGCTTAAGAACCTCGGCGCAAGACAACTTCAATTCCCTCGTTGCCCCAAGAGCAGTGGTCGCATCAGACTGAGGGTCCAGATCGACCACCAGGGTGCGAAGGCCTCTAGAAAGTGATGCTGAGGCAAGCCCTAGGGCAACGGTTGTCTTTCCGACACCGCCCTTTAGGGAACTCACGCTTAGTACATGCACCCAAATAGGCTACCTTTTTATTGAGTTAATGTATTTACGCGAAACGAACCGTTTCTAACCATCAGTAAGGGCCCATGTTTAGCAAGATTTTGGTCGCAAATCGAGGCGAAATCGCTGTTCGCGCCTTTCGAGCTGCCTATGAGCTTGGTGCCAAGACAGTGGCCGTTTTTCCATATGAAGACCGCAACTCCACTCACCGTCAAAAAGCTGACGAGGCATATCAAATTGGTGAAAAGGGTCACCCGGTAAGTGCTTACCTGAACGTTGCCGAAATTATTCGTGTTGCAAAGGCCTGCGGTGCCGATGCCATTTACCCAGGCTATGGTTTTCTGTCAGAGAATCCAGAACTGGCGAAAGCTGCTCGCGAAAACGGCATCTCATTTATCGGTCCAAGCTCTGAGGTTTTAGAGCTAGCGGGCAACAAAGTAAATGCAATTGCTTCAGCCACCAAAGCTGGCGTTCCAGTTTTGCAATCCTCTGGATCCTCCGAAGATCCAAAGCAGCTAATCAAAGCGGCAGAAAAGATTGGATTTCCGCTTTACGTTAAAGCGGTAGCTGGTGGTGGCGGACGCGGTATGCGTCGCGTCGCGGATGCCAAGGATCTTGCCGAGGCAATCGAGCAGGCTTCAAGAGAAGCGCAAAGCGCATTTGGCGATGCCAGGGTCTTTCTTGAGCAGGCCGTGCTTCGACCTCGTCACATCGAGGTTCAGATCTTGGCCGATAGCAAAGGCAACGTTGTTCATCTCTTCGAGCGTGATTGCTCGATTCAGCGCCGTAACCAGAAGGTGGTTGAGATTGCTCCAGCCCCAAACATCGATGAGACTCTCCGTAAGCAGCTATACAAAGACGCTGTCAACTTCGCCAAGGAGCTGGGCTACCAGAACGCTGGAACGGTTGAGTTCCTAGTCGAAACTGTGGGCCCAAACACAGGCAAGCACGTCTTTATTGAGATGAACCCAAGGATTCAGGTGGAGCACACCGTAACCGAGGAAATCACAGACATAGATCTCGTGCAGTCTCAGATGCGGATTGCTTCGGGCCAGAGCCTTAAAGACATGGGTCTTTCACAAGAAACCATTTCGATGCGGGGCTTTGCAATTCAGTGCCGAATCACAACCGAAGATCCATCAGCTAACTTCAGGCCCGACACCGGAAAGATAACTACCTATCGCTCTCCCGGAGGAGCAGGAATTCGACTCGACGGAGGAACGGTCACCGCCGGTTCAGAAGTATCACCACACTTTGATTCTTTGCTCGTGAAGCTAGTTGCCAGGGGCCTTACCTTTGAGGCAGCTGTGGCAAGAGCCAGAAGAGGACTCGCCGAATTCAGAATTCGTGGAGTCGCAACTAACATTTCCTTCCTGCAAGGCGTTTTAGAAGATGAAACCTTTGCAACTGGAAACTTAAGTACCGCTTTCATTGAAGAGCGACCTGAGCTTATGCTCACCAGATCTTCAAAAGATCGTGGAACAAAGCTGTTGCAGTGGTTAGCAGAAACTACCGTGAACCAACCAAATGGCCCAAGGCTGAACTATGTGAACCCTGCAATCAAACTTCCCGCTGTCGACCTAACCGTTCCAGCCCCAGATGGATCAAGGCAAAGACTTTTGGCTCTCGGGCCGGTAGCTTTTGCAAAGGAGCTACGAAACCAAAAACACGTTGCAATTACCGACACAACTTTCAGAGATGCTCATCAATCGCTTCTTGCTACCCGCGTCCGAACCAGAGATTTAGTTCAGGTTGCGCCGCATCTAGCGCGTCTAACCCCACAGCTTCTTTCTGTGGAAGCTTGGGGAGGAGCCACTTATGATGTGGCACTTAGATTCTTGGCCGAAGACCCGTGGGAGAGGTTAGCTGCTCTTCGCGCGGCAATCCCAAACATTTGCATTCAGATGCTGCTTCGTGGTCGAAACACTGTTGGTTACACGCCGTACCCAGAAACTGTCACAGATGCGTTTGTGAAAGAAGCAGCTGAGTCTGGAGTTGATATCTTCCGGATCTTCGATGCGCTAAACGACGTGGAGCAGATGCGTCCAGCTATTGAAGCGGTGCTTGCAACCAATACCGCGATTGCTGAAGTTGGAATTTGCTACACGGGAAACTTGCTTGACCCTAAAGAAGATCTATACACACTTGATTACTATTTGAAACTTGCCGAGAAGATTGTTAGCGCTGGCGCTCACATTATTGCAATCAAGGACATGGCAGGTCTGTTGCGTCCTGAAGCTGCAAGGTTGCTCGTCGCGGCCCTACGTGAGAAATTTGATCTACCCGTTCACCTGCACACCCACGACACCGCAGGTGGCCAACTAGCCACACTATTGGCAGCAATTGAGGCCGGCGTAGACGCGGTGGATGTTGCAAGCGCTCCGATGAGCGGAACCACCTCGCAGCCATCGGCCTCGTCTTTGGTTGCAGCGCTTTCGAACACGGACCGAGATTGCCAGATTCCACTGTCTGCATTCACTCAGCTTGAGCCATACTTCGAAGCGGTTAGAAGAGTTTATGCTCCGTTCGAGTCAGGACTTCCGGCACCTACCGGCAGAATCTATGATCACGAGATTCCAGGTGGACAGCTCTCGAATCTGCGTCAGCAGGCAATAGCGCTAGGACTGGGGGACCAGTTCGAACAGATCGAGGACATGTATGCGGCCGCCAACAAGATTCTAGGAAGGCCACCGAAGGTGACGCCTTCGTCGAAAGTTGTTGGCGACCTAGCACTGCACCTAGTTGCAGTGGGTGCCGACCCGGAGGACTTTGCCAACAACCCGCAAAACTATGACATCCCAGACTCAGTTGTAGGTTTTATGGCTGGTGCATTAGGTGATCTACCTGGAGGCTGGCCAGAACCTTTCCGAAGCAAGGTTCTCAAGGGCAAAACTGTCGATCTATCCCTAACCGAAGTTTCGGCTGAAGATTTGGCTTTGCTTGCGGGCAGCAGTTCTGATCGCCGTGCAACGCTAAACAGATTATTGTTTCCGGACCCATATCGGGAGTTCAAGAAGATGAGAGAGAACTACGGAATTCTCGATCAAGTAGACACCATCGACTTCTTTTACGGTCTTGAGCAAGGAAAAGAGCACGTCATTGAGCTTTCCAAAGGCCTCACCTTGTTTATTGGCCTGGAAGCGATTGGAACACCGGACGCTAAGGGCTTTAGAACTGTTATGGCAACGCTCAACGGACAGCTACGTCCAATAAACGTGCGAGATCGAAAGATTGTTAGCGATGTGGTGAGCTCTGAAAAAGCAGATGTTTCTAAACTTGGCCACGTCGCTGCACCATTTCAGGGTGTTGTCACCCTAAAAACAGTCGCCGGTGCAAAAGTCGAATTGGGTCAGCCGGTTGCAAGCATTGAGGCCATGAAAATGGAGGCCACAATCACAGCCAGCATGGCCGGAACCGTCAAGCGTCTTGCCATTTCCAGCACCCAGTCTGTTGACGCGGGCGATCTAATCCTTGAAATAGAAGGCTAATTAGCGCACCTTTGGCAACTGCCTTAGAATTGCAGAGTTGATTTTGATTCGGTCACTTAGGAGATAGTTCTTGTCAAAGAAAAAAGATTCTGGATTCGGAGAAGACGGAGCAGGTCTTGGAGAAAATTCTCCAAACGTTGACCCAGCCGATTTTGGCTCTGAGGTCAGCCATCAACTATCTGTAGTTTCAAACGAAGTTGACATCTCACCAGCCACATCTTCGATCGAGGTTATTCCAGACACCAGTGCTAAAGAAATTGAACCTGTTGTCACCGAAGAGCAAGACCTAGTAAGAGCTGGATACTCACGAAGAGACAGTCTTCGTGGCGAGACTTTTGACGAACCAGAACCAGCTGCAATGCTAACCGCTGACAGACTGCTTGACGCATCAGCAAAGTTTCGTGCGGCACCGGAGTCTGGATGGCGCCGCTTTGTTTTCTTCATCAGCCTGAAGCTAATTAATTTAGGTGATTCACCCAAAGTGAAAGCACGCAAAGCGATGGATGCCAAAATTGGCGCATTGCTCGAGGGTGGAACAAAGTACATTCCAGTCCTCACTAGAAAAGGTGGTGTTGGTAAAACCACCATCAGCACGCTTCTTGGGATGGCACTGGCTCAGGTCAGGGAAGACCGCGTTATTGCAATTGACGCCAACCCAGACCGTGGAACCTTGGCCGAGCGTGTTAGCAAGTCAACTAGATTCACTGTTCGAGACGTCGTGAATAGAGCTGCTTCAATTGATGGCTTCGCCGAGTTTTCCAACATGGTTTCAAGAGATGAAACCCGTCTTGATGTTTTGGCTTCAGATGCTGACCCAATGCTTTCAGAAGCTTTCAACGAGGGTGATTACAACGTGGTTGCCGACATGGCAGCTCGTTACTACTCGTTAGTAATTACTGACTGCGGTACGGGAATCGTTCACTCAGTTATGAGACCCACCCTGCAGCGCGCGAGCACTTTGGTTATTGTCTCCGGTGGTTCTGTTGACGAAGCAAGACTGGCTTCGGAGACTCTAACCTGGCTAGAAGCGAACGGCTTTGGTGAACTGGTTAGAAACTCTGTTGTTGCGCTAAACACCGCAACTCAAGCGACACTTCTAGTAAAGCTAGACGAGATCGAGCAGCACTTCAAAACTAGAGTTCGCTCAGTAGTTCGTATTCCGTATGACGCGGCTCTTGCTGCGGGATCAGTTATCAAGTTCAATGAGCTAAACAAACAAACTCGTGAAGCAGCTAGGGAACTAGCTGCCGAGGTTATTGGCTCCATTATTTCCCCGCTCTAATTCATGGCCGATAGACAGATCCGGTTTTTTGGTGACCCAGTCCTTAGAACCGCCTCGGATCCAATACCTGAGATAACCGATTCCATTCGAAACCTGATTCTTGATTTAGAGCAGGCAACCGACCTACCGGGTCGCGCAGGAGTTGCCGCTCCACAAATCGGTGTGAACCTTCGAGCGTTCAGCTATAAGGTCGATGGGGTTATTGGGCACCTGATCAATCCAGTTCTTGTTGAAACTTTTGGCGAACCAGAGTTAGTTGACGAGGGGTGCCTTTCACTTCCAGAGATTTGGTCAAAGACCCCAAGGTACCCAAAGGTAAAAGTTTCTGGAACAACTCTCGAGGGTGAGCAAGTAAACATTGAAGCCGAAGGGTTATTGGCTCAAGTTTTGCAGCACGAAATCGACCACCTAGATGGCAAGGTCTATTTAGATCGCCTAGACCCTGAAGCTAGAAAAATCAGCATGGCAGCGCTTCGCGAAACGAGCTGGTTTATGTCCAACTAGCTTGGAAGAGTAATCGCATCCCTGGTGGTTGGAGCGCCGCCGTAGATCTTCTCAATAAGCGGGGAGAAATCTCTTGAGACTGCTTCCCGCTTTATCTTCAATGAAGGCGTCAGGTGGCCAGACTTTTCTGAAAGCTCACTATCGATAACCTCAAACTTCTTGATGGCTTCTGCATTTGAGACAGTGGCGTTGACTTGATCAACCGCTTTTTGCAGCTCTTGGAGCACCCTTGGATTCTTTGCTGCTTGGGAAAGAGTGAGATCTGAAGGCTGACCGTTGTTGGCAAGCCACACGGGCATCATTTCTGGGTCGAGTGACAGAAGAGCAGCAACGAATGGCCTTTGGTCCCCGATTACAACGGCTTGGCCAATAATTGGGCTCGCTCGTAGCGGATCTTCCAAGGCAGTTGGGGCAACGTTCTTGCCCCCGGCTGTAACAATCAGTTCTTTCTTGCGCCCCGTAATTGATATAAAGCCCTCTTCGTCAAGCTCTCCAATGTCTCCTGTTCTAAACCAACCATCTTGGATAGCGGCTTTCGTGGCTTCTGGATTCTTCCAGTAGCCACGCAAAACATTGGAACCCTTCAGAAGAATCTCGCCATCATCAGCAATCTTCACCGCACATCCAGGAAGCACTCTTCCGACCTTGCCAATCTTGGCATCGGATGGTCTTCCGATCATGGCGGGAGCACTAGTTTCGGTAAGTCCGTAGCCCTCTAGAACAACAAGCCCGATAGAGCGGAAGAAGTGACCCAATCTATCTCCAAGTGGTGCGCCACCAGATACTGCGTACTTGACCTGACCACCCATTGCAGCTCGTAGTTTTTTGTAAACAAGAGCGTCAAATACTTTGTGCTCGAGCTTTAGAAGCAGTGATGGACCACCCTTGGTGTCTTGTGCTCTTGAGTAGTCAATTGCTACCTGAACTGCCTTACGGAAAATCTTTCCTTTACCGCCCGCTTCAGCTTTTTGCTCAGCTGAGTTATAAACCTTTTCAAAAACCCTTGGCACCGCTAACAAAAAGTCTGGGTGGAACGACTGCATGGAAGCGGCCACCGTGGTGGTATCTGGTTGGTGTCCAACTTTGATACCAGCGTGCACACAGAGAATGGAAATAAATCTTGCGTACACGTGGGCCAGAGGCAAGAACAAAACGGTAGCTTTGCCTTCTTGTACAACCTCTGGAAGCTCCAACATGGCGTTTTTGGAAAGATCCACAAAACCGCGATGCAGTAGCTCACAACCCTTTGGCTTACCGGTTGTGCCGGAGGTGTAGATGATTGTCGCTAGCGAATCGAGATTTTGTGAGCTGCGCGCTTGCTCAAGCTGCTGCGCGGAAATTTCTCTACCCATAGCAACTAGCTTCACCAGCGGGTCATCGTCAAATTTCCATACCTGCTTTACTGAAGGAACCGATCCTTTGATGCTCTCGAATCTGCTCAGGTGCTCTGAAGTCTCAACAAATAGCGCAACCGAGCTAGAGTCCGATAGCACCCACTCAATTTGAGCGGGTGCACTGGTTTCGTAGATCGGAACGGATACTGCTCCGGCAAACCAGAGGGCGTAATCAACTAGAGCCCACTCGTAGCGGGTTCGGCTCATGATGGCCACTGCATCGCCAGGGCGTATGCCTGTAGCTATTAAGCCCTTTGCTAAATCTTCGACTTGCTCCAGAAAGTCTTTAGCGCTTACATCAGTCCACACCCCAGGGGTCTTTTCGATTGCGAACAGTGGGATATTGGGAGTCTTGCGAACCCTATTTAGCAGTAGGTCCGTGATGTTCTCATTTGCTGCAGTTTCAACAAGGGATGGTAGTTCGTAGGATCTCATCTGGGTCTCCTGTAATAGCGCGATTTTTGATAACTATAGACCCATAGAGGCCTGTTTGCGAACAAACTGCCCCTGACAAAGCCTCTATTCGGCAGGTAAACTCCTTGTTTGGTCAAAATTGCACTTTCTAGACAGGCTCATTTAATGCACGCAATAGGTATCGACATCGGTGGCACGAAAATGGCCGGCGCCCTAGTTGATGACGCCGGTAAAATCCTGAAGGAGCTCAAGGTTCCCAGCCCAATTGATGATTCAGACCAGATGATCGAGGCCATTGGCTCGCTGATTTCAACACTCGGTGAAGGTGCGCAAGTAGTTGCTGTTGGGGTGGCTGCGGCGGGATTTATGAGCGCCGATCGAGAGATTATGTATCACTCGCCAAACATTGCCGCCTGGCGCAACGAACCGCTAAAAAAACGAATTGAGACCAAAACCAAGCTTCCCGTACTGCTCGAAAACGACGCAAACGCTGCTGGGTGGGCAGAGTTTCGCTTTGGTGCAGGGGCTGGTTCAAAAAGCATGATCATGCTCACAATTGGAACCGGTGTTGGCGGGGCGATTATCTCGGACGGTATTTTGCTAAAGGGTGGTTTCGGTATCGGGGGAGAACTTGGCCATGCGGTGTTGCACCCCGGAGGCAAGCAGTGTGGTTGTGGTCAACGTGGCTGTGTTGAGTCATATTGTTCTGGTACGGCTCTTCTCAAAGCTGCACGTGAGCTTGCCATATCGAGTGACTCAAGAGCAGCAAGGCTAAAGGAATTGATGCTCGCAACAGGTGAGCTATCCGGTGAGCAGCTCTACCAAGCCATTTCCGAAGACGATAGTGCTGCCAATGAGCTAATTTCTGAGCTCGGTCAAAATCTTGGGACAGCCATTGCTTCTATTTATGTGCCGTTGCTGGATCCTGAACTAGTTGTTATTGGAGGTGGCGTTAGCGCGGTGGGAGATCGTTTACTTGCTCCGATTAGGTCTTCTTTTGAGCGATTGATTCCAGCCAAGGGTTATCGGCCTGAGCTGAAGATCATCAAGGCTAAGTTTTTGAACCAGGCAGGCCTTATCGGAGCTGCCGACTTAGCCCGCCATAGCGTTAGCTAGGCTCGAACACTAAACTTGAGATTTAGCCCAGGACAGGGAGGTAGCCATGACGTATTTCATTCTGAAGACGTTCGTTTTAGGCCCCTTGCTGCGCTTTATTTTTAGACCATGGACTCGCGGGGTTGAGAATGTGCCGACCTCAGGGGCTGCAATTCTGGCCAGCAATCACCTTTCTTTCTCGGACTCCATATTCTTGCCATTGCAGTGCCCAAGGCCGGTAGTTTTCCTTGCCAAGAGCGAATACTTCACGGGCAAGGGCATCAAGGGATTTTTTGTGAAGCTTTTTTTCAAATCCACGGGACAGCTGCCAATTGATAGATCTGGCGGCAAGGCCTCGGAGGCCGCTTTGAACACCGGACTGGGTGTTTTGGAGCAAGGACAGCTTCTTGGTATCTACCCAGAGGGAACCAGATCACCCGATGGCAAGCTCTACCGCGGAAGAACCGGTATTGCCCGCATGGCGCTAGAAGCAAAAGTTCCCGTGATTCCCGTTGCAATGATTGACACCGAAAAAGTGCAGCCAATTGGGACCAGGTTTCCTCGGGTTCGCCGGGTGGGGATTGTTTATGGGAAGCCGTTGGATTTTTCTAGATTTGATGGAATGGAAGGTGACCGAATTGTCTTGCGCGCGGTTACCGATGAAATTATGTACGAGCTGATGCGAATAAGCGGTCAAGAATATGCGGATCAGTACGCTTCGACAGTGAAGGAAAAGCGAGCAGCGCTCGCTACTTAGAATAAATCATGGAGCCAAACATACAAGCTGACCCGAAGGTTTTGAGCGGGCTCGACAACTACAAGAATCTTGTTGCCGCTCAGCAACCGGTCTGGACTGACCAGGCTCGACTAGCTGCTGCTCGACAGGAACTTTCAACCGTTCCTCCTTTGGTTTTTGCCGGAGAAGTAGACACTCTTAGAAATAGGCTTGCCGCAGCCGCTGAAGGAAAAGCATTTTTACTGCAAGGCGGTGACTGCGCGGAAACTTTTGCCGACGCTACGGCGGATCGCATTCGTAACCGAGTCAAGACAATTTTGCAGATGGCTGTTGTTTTGATGTATGGAGCGTCATTGCCGGTTGTGAAGATGGGTCGCATGTCCGGCCAGTTTGCAAAGCCTCGTTCTTCGGACACCGAAACTCGTGGGGACGTGACGCTACCTGCCTACCGAGGCGATGCGGTAAATGGCTACGATTTCACACCTGAATCCCGAGCTACAGATCCCGCCAGAATGGTGCGCGCGTACCACACCTCGGCTTCAACTTTGAATTTGATTCGCGCCTTCACTACCGGTGGTTTTGCAGATCTTCGTTCGGTTCACGAGTGGAACAAGGGCTTCACAGATAACCCAGCTAACTCTCGTTACGAACAACTAGCGGGAGAAATTGACCGCGCGATTAGGTTCATGGATGCATGTGGCGCTGACTTTGACGCTCTCAAGAGCACCGAGTTCTACGTTTCACACGAGGCTTTGTTGTTCGACTACGAACGCCCGCTGACCAGAATTGATTCTCGTACCGGTAACCCTTACGGAACCAGCGGACATTTTCTTTGGGTGGGTGAGCGAACCAGGCAGCTTGATGGAGCTCACATTGATTTCATGGCAAGACTTAGAAACCCAATTGGCGTAAAGCTTGGTCCTGCCACCAAACCAAAGGATGTCTTGGACTTAATCGAGAAGCTTGACCCAAATCGTGAGCCTGGCAGGCTTACCTTTATAACCCGCATGGGTGCATCTCAAATCAGAGAGAAACTGCCACCTCTTATTGAGACCGTTTTGGCAAGTGATGCTAAGCCGCTTTGGGTTACTGACCCGATGCACGGCAATGGCATCACTACCAAAAATGGTTACAAGTCTCGTCGCTTCGACGATGTTATGGATGAAGTGTCTGGTTTTTTTGATGTTCACAAATCTCTTGGTTCATTCCCTGGCGGTTTACACATCGAGCTAACCGGTGATGACGTGGCAGAGTGCTTGGGCGGATCCGAGAAAATCGATGAGGCAACTTTGGAGCAGCACTATGAATCGCTTTGCGATCCAAGGCTTAATCACATGCAGTCACTCGAGCTAGCCTTCTTAGTTTCAGAAAAGCTTTCGAAGCGCTAGCGCGTATAGATAGTTACTTGGGTTCCCACACGAACCCTTGAAGATGCTGCAGGGTTTTGCCTGGTGACCTTCACAACTCCAAATCGACTACTGAGTTGATCGGTGTCCACCAAAACAGTAAACCCGAGAGACTCAAGGGCATTCTTGGCTGCAGCTACCGTCTCGCCAACAACGTTTGGCAAAGTTATAAACTCTGGACCCTTAGAAACGTTGAGAGTCACAGATCCTGATTCGGGCAGTGGATCCGATGACACAGTGATGGAAACAACCCGCCCTGCCGAAACGTCATCATTGAACACCTCTAGCGAAGTCACGGTAAGCCCAAGTGCTTCCAGGGTCTGGGTAGCCTGCGAGAAATCCTCCCCGACAACATCAGGCAATGGGCCGAGCGAGACGGTTAAATCCACCACGCTGCCTTCAGCTAGCGAAGTTCCAGTTGGCTTGGAAAATGCTAGAACTTGACCTGCCTCAGCTAGGGCATAAAACGAAGAGACACTTCCAGCTATGAGCCCAGTTGATTCCAATAGCTCGGTCGCTTGCTCTAGGTCTAGCCCCAAGGATTCTGGAACCAGCACCTGTTTTGGCCCAAGGGAGATAACTACCCTCACCTCGGACTGCTTGAAAACTCTGGTGCCAGCGGTTGGCTCCGTTCTTATGACTAGGCCAACGGGAACTTGGGCGTCGTGCTCTTCTTGCTCAATAACAGTGAGACCCATTGGCTCAAGGGCAGAAATGGCAACTTCTAATGACCTACCTTCAAGCTCGGGAATGATCGCTTGACCACCTGGACCGCTGGCAAACCACCAGCCCGCTCCACTAGAAGCAAAAATTGCCAGAAGGGTAAGTATCACTACCCAACGCCCGCTGCGTCTGTTAGCTTTTTTGAGCTTTACGAAGCCATCATTTATTTGCGCAGGCTGATCTATCGGATATTCACCAATAACTTCGGTCGCACCGGCCGGAGCAACAAACACTTCGGTGTTGTTTCTAATAATTCCAAAGTCTTCGAAGGTTGTAGTCAGACCGCGCTTGATGTCTGATTTGGCTCGAGAAATAACAGGGAGTAATTCCTTGGCGCTGGCTGGTCGGTCATTCGAATTTCTAGCAGTGGCCCAGAGCACTATTTCATCCAGCAGTTCAGGAACTTTCGGGTTCAAACTCGAGGGTGCCGGAATGTTGCTATTGGCGTGTTGGTAGGCGATCTGTACTGCTTGATCACCTGCGTAGGGCTGTTTACCGGTGAGCATTTCGAAGGCCATTACTCCAAGTGAGTAGATGTCACTTCTGGCATCAGCCTGACCGCGGAGCACTAGTTCGGGGGATAGGTAGGCGGCGGTTCCAACAATCGACCCTGTTTGCGTATGGGAAGAGATTTCCCGAGCTAAACCAAAGTCACCTAGTTTGACTGTTCCGTTGTCCGATAAGAATACGTTTTCGGGTTTTAGGTCTCGATGTAAAACACCTGCGGTGTGAGCGGCAGCCAAACCTGCAGTCAAAGGCTCCAGAATTTCCAAGACCCTGTCGGGTGATAGCGACCCAAAGTCATTAAGGGCATCTCGCAGGTTGATGCCAGGTACGAATTCCATCACCAAGAAGGTGATGTCATTGTCGGTTCCCTGGTCAAATACGTTTACCAAGTTCGGGTGAGATAGCGAAGCGGCCATTTTTGCTTCCCGACGAAACTTTTCGATAAAGGATCTATCGGTTGCTAAGTGTGGGTGAATAACCTTGAGCGCAACCTCTCGTTCCAAGATTTGGTCTTGGGCTCGATAAACGCTCGCCATGCCACCAGAGGCCACGAAGGCCTTTATCAAATAGCGGCCAGCCACCAGTTGACCTAGAAGGTCAGCCATTGAGCTCTCCTGCACCTATAGATATGTATGAACTTAGCTTCGGCAGCGCAATCAAAGCCAACTCGATTGGCTTGATTGAGCGTATTTGTGGCTTCATAAGCCTTTCTATGTTCACACAGCAAGATTGGTTATTCCGTGAAGGGCTCGGGTGTGGCAATCTAGTAGCGTGAACAATACTTCAGATCCAGTGAAGAACTGGATTACCGTGGAGCAAGCCGCGGAAGCACTAAGCGTTCCAAAAGGAAGAGTAAACCGACTCCTGGAGGAATACAGCCTGGTGGCAGTAAAAAAAGATGGACAGCTAATGATTCCAGCTGATGTCATAGTTCAGGGAGAGCCCTTAGCTCCACTTCGAGGAACCATCATCATGCTGCTGGATTCTGGCTACAGTATTGAAGAGTCCATCGACTGGCTTTTTACTCACTCTGATGTTTTGGGTCAGACACCACTTCAATCACTTTTGGAAGGTAAAAAGGCCCCAGTAAGGCGTCTAGCTCAGATGCTAGATATCTAAGCCTGGCGGTTTATAACCTTTTGAGCCATCGACTTTAGCTGTGCCTTGGCCTGGCCATCGATTTCAATTCTTTCTAAAGCCGCCATTGCCTGATCGGCTAGTTCGGTAATGGTTCGCTCAACTTTTTCTAGAGCTTTGGAGCCAATGATTGTTTGTTGCAAAAACGAAACCTGCTCATCTGTTAGCTCTCGCGAGGAGAGCATTTCATCAAACAGCTTGCCAACGGAGGCAGTCAGAGAGGCTCTGGTGTAACCAATAAGCACAGTGCGTTTTCCTTCTCTAAGGTCATCGCCTGCAGGTTTACCGGTAATGGCCGAGTCGCCAAATACCCCTAGAACATCGTCGCGAAGTTGGAATGCCATTCCTAGAGGAACACCAAACTCCGATAGCTGCCTTAGCTGATCAGGATTAGCTCCCGCAAATGCGGCTCCAATTAGAAGTGGTGCCTCGATTGAATACTTGGCACTCTTATACAAAATGACGTTGTTGGCCCTACCTACGGCATCTTCTACCGGCCTGGTGATTGCGGCATTTTCTTCCACAACGTCCAGGTACTGCCCAGCCATGACCTCAACGCGCATTCGGCTGAACTCATCTCGGCAAGCTGCTGAAACTTCGTTACTTGGAGCATTCAATAGCGCGCTACCGAAGATCTCGCTGCTCCAACCGAGCATTAGATCGCCTACAAGCACAGATCCTGCAACACCAAATCTCTCGGGTGAGCCAGCCCAGTAAGAGTTTTTATGAAGGGTTTCAAATCGTTTATGAACTGCTGGCTGACCCCGCCTCAGATCGGACTGGTCAATCAAGTCATCGTGGACCAAAGCCGCACCCTGAAACATCTCGAGTGAGGCCGCAATTCCAACCATGGCTTCGGCCGAACGCGCACGCTGTTCGCTCGATTGAATAGGCGCGGTGCCAAGGTGACCAACCCAGGACCAATAGCAAAACAGCGCCCGGAAACGCTTGCCGCCTTGCAGGAGGGCTTGGGTGTAAATAACCAAAGGCGCTAGGTCTTCCGAAATTGCCCCGAACTCTCGCAGCTGGGTGGCACAAAACTCGTCCAGGTGCTCCTGCACTAATTTCAGCAGGCTCTCGGATTCATTCACAGCAATAGCCTAACTAGCTTGATTGAGTTAGACTTGGCTCAAGAGCTATCGAATTGGGAGTTCCTCATGGGTTTGTCAGAGCGCGAACAGCAGCTGCTAGATGAGCTCGAGCGCGGGCTCATGGACAGCGACAAAGGCATAGCGGCTAAGGCTAAGCGGGTCGGAAATCCTGCAGCCAAGCTAATCGGTGGAGCACTATTGGCCGTAGTGGGGCTCGGGGTGCTTCTAACTGGTGTACTTATTCAGTTCTCCATTGTTGGCGTGGTTGGATTCTTGATCATGCTTGCTGGCCTGTTTGTTGCCACCTCCAACATCCAGCTTCCGGATCTAAGTTCAGGTTTTGGCCAATCCACCCCAAACTCCCCAAAACCTGGCCGTAACTTCTTCGAAGACCGCTGGGATAAGAGGCAAGGGGAGTAAACCCCAGTAATTAGCCCAATTTGGCCCTCATTTCGAGGGTCTTTTTTCATTTAAGGCCAAACACGCCCAAAGGGGTCTTTTTTCCAAATTTTGACCACAAAGTGGGTCAAAGTGGTGTATAGTGGAGGAAATCGCAAAAGCGGCTCAATTCAAGGGGAAGGGGATTCAGATGCTTCTAGGCACTCACGCCCCCAAGCTGGACGAAAAGGGCAGGGTTATTCTCCCCGCCAAGTTCCGCGATGATCTTTCTTCTGGGCTGGTACTAACCCGTGGCCAGGACCGCTGTCTTTACGTTTTCTCCTCCAAAGAGTTTGAGGCGATCAACGAAACTATTCGCCAGGCGCCAATCACTAGCAAGCAGGCCCGCGACTACCTAAGAATCTTTCTTTCCGGAGCGTCCGACGAGATCCCTGACAAGCAGGGAAGAGTAACTATCCCACCAGCCCTTAGAACCTACGCAGGACTAGGTAAAGAACTCGTTGTTATTGGCGTTGGGTCCAGAGCAGAGATTTGGGACGCTACCGCTTGGACGGACTACTTAGCAAACAAAGAAAATGACTTCTCGGAAATTTCTGAGGAGGTGATTCCAGGCCTGTTTTGACCTTGACTGCCTGATTTGGGTTTGATTTTCTTCCCCGATATCAAAACCAATCAGGCGGCTAAGGGGCCTATCACCTCATGACAAACAAGAATCTCGAATCACTACACGAACCGGTGATGCTAGCTCGCACCTTGGAGTTACTGGCCCCTGCGCTCGCAAGTGATTCCGCGGTGCTCGTTGATTGCACCCTTGGCCTTGGAGGACACTCCGAGGCTTTTTTGAATAGTTTTGAGAACCTCACGGTAATTGGAATCGACCGTGACCTGGTTGCCCTAGACCTGGCCGGCAAAAGGCTTGAGGTATTTGGCTCACGCGTGAAGTATTTTCACGGCACATATGAGCAAATTCCTGAGGCTCTTTCGAAGTTCGGTTTTTCTGAAGCGTCGGCAATTTTGATGGATCTTGGCGTTAGCTCAATGCAAATCGATAGCACAGATCGCGGCTTCGCTTACAGCTTTGATGCACCGCTTGATATGCGGATGGATTCTTCTACTGGAGAAACCGCCGCTGAGCTGATTGCAACCGCTAGCGAACTAGAACTCGCTCGAATCTTCAAGGAATACGGCGAAGAGCGCTTTGCTAAGAAAATCGCGGCCGAGATAGTTTCCAGAAGAGATGCCACCCCGATTGTTTCAAGTAAACAACTGGCTGGCATCATCAGCCAGATCGTGCCTTTCATCCCAGGCAAGTCATCCGGTCACCCTGCAAAGCGGGTCTTCCAGGCTCTTCGAATCGCCGTGAACCAAGAGCTAGAAATTCTTGAAAGTGCCATTCCGGCAGCCATCGACGCTCTTGAAATTGGCGGCAGGTTGCTGGTGCTGGCCTATCACTCGCTGGAAGATCGCATCGTGAAGCAGGCCATAGTGCAGGCCGCTAGTTCATCGGCCCCAATTGACTTACCTTTCGAGCTTCCAGAGCACGCTCCAGTTTTGAAATTAGTAATAAAGGGCGCCGAGCAGGCAACCCTCCAAGAAATAGCTGCAAACCCGCGCTCTGCTTCAGTGCGCTTGCGAGTGGCGGAAAAAATCAGGAAAGTAGCATGAATTCACTAAGAAAATCTCGCGTCAGTGCTCCGGTGGTAATGATTCTGGTGACAGGCTTCGTAGCTATCTCCATACTCCACCTGCTACTTACCATCCTCACCTCTCAGTCTGTGTATGAGCTATCTGATCTGAAGAGAGAAAAGCGAGAGCTGGAAACTACATCACAGATTCTTTCCGAAGAAGTATCATCCCTGGCTTCCAATCAGAATTTGCTAAACACCGCTAGCCGCCTAGGCATGGTTGCAAATACCAACCCAGTATTTCTTCGTTTGACCGATCAGGCGGTGTTGGGTCAGCCGCTTCCTGCACCAATCGCGAGTGCTCAATCCACGAATTTAGTGGCCAATTCGGCAATGATTATTGAGTCAACTCAAATTAACCAGGTGACTGTTCCAGCTAGTGCAACTGAACCAGTGGCAATCCCATCGGAGCCCATTGTTTCGTCCAGCCTGATACCAGCATCACCGACAAGATAATTCCTGAGAGGTTTGTCCACTAATGAATCCAGCGGGGCAAACCAACATATCCAGAAGAATGAGAGTATTCCTCTCGATCTCGGCAATTCTGGTGTTAGTTTTTTCGGTTCGACTAATTGACTTTCAGATCGTTCGAGCAGAACAAATCAGTCAGCTCTCCTACGAAAAGCGTGCCGTAGCGCGAACTATTCCTGCTATTCGCGGAGACATTGTTGATGTCAACGGCACTATTTTGGCAACCACTGTGTATCGCTACGACATTAACGCTGCGCCAGCGATGGTTGGGCCAGTCGAGAGAGTTATTGATGGAGCCACCCAAGTTACTAGCGTGGAGCAAGTTGCCGCAGAGTTAGCCAGGATTTTGCAGGAAGACGTTGCAACCTTGCTGCCAAAACTTACTGGAACTTCGAACTACGTGAACCTCAAAAAGCGTGTTGATGCCGATACTCACAGACAGATTTCTGAGCTTGGAATTCCTTGGATATTCTCCGACGCCTTCCAGAATCGGCTCTATCCAAACGGCGCGGTGGCTGGGAACCTGATTGGTTTTGTCGGAACAGACGGCAAGGCTCTTGCAGGAATAGAGCGGCAGTTCAACGCCTGCTTGGCCGGTGTTGACGGCCAAGAGCGTTTTGAAACTGGCGTTGATGGAATCAGGATTCCAGCCAGCGCGGTGGTGACCCAGGAAGTAAATCATGGGCGGGATGTAGTTCTAACCATTGACGCAAGCTTGCAATATCAGGCACAGCAGATTCTTGCCAGCGAGGTAGAGCGCTTGGATGCAGATTGGGCATCTGCGGTGGTCATTGAAGTAAAGACTGGCCGTATCGTTTTAGCTGCTGAAGCACCAAGCGTTGACCCGAACGACCCTGGAAAATCTCCGCCAGAAGAACGTGGTGCAAGGGTTTTCCAGTTTGCCTATGAACCTGGATCCACGATGAAGTCCCTAACCGCTGCCACTGCAATTGATTTGGGTTTTGCAAACATGGGTACCAGAGTGAGTGCGCCGGACTCGATAAGGATTTTTGATAGCACCATCATCGATAGCTTCTCGCACGACACAATGCAATTAACTCTTGCCGGTGTGCTGAGGTACTCCTCAAACGTTGGGACGATCATGATCGCTCAAAACATACCGGCCAGCAGTAGGTATGACTACATGCTCCGGTTTGGCCTAGGCAAACCTACCGAGGTTGGCTTTGAAGGTGAAACCAGTGGAGTGCTAAACAACTACCGGGACTGGGATGGCGTTACGAACATGACAACAACATTCGGTCAGGGATTATCAGCGTCGTCAGTTCAGATGACTTCGGCTTACCAGGCATTGGCGAACTCTGGTGTGCGGTTGAATCCAGTTTTGGTTGCTGGCTGTAGAGACGAAAACGGCGAAATGACCTCAATACCTAAATCCACTGCTACCCAAGTGGTATCGGCGCAAACCGCGCAGGATGTCGTTTTGATGTTGGAAGAAGTTGTCGAGGATGGAGCGATTGGTAGGGCTACCTCTGTCCCCGGTTATCGCTCTGCTGGAAAAACTGGTACAGCAGAGATCCCAGAAGGCTCTGGCTACGGAGATTACTTTGCTACATCATTTCTAGGAATGGCCCCAGCTGAAGATCCTCAGTATGCGATTGGGGTAATGGTTTACAAACCGAAACAGATTTACACAAACTCTCAAGCAGCTGTGACCAGTTACCAAAAGATTCTTTCTCAAGTGCTTTTGACAAACAGGATCTCTCCTTCGACAAGTGTCTCTCCAGACATTCCAACGGAGTGGTAGAACATGATAAATCTAAGGCTCAGCGATCTGGCGAAAATTCTGAATGGCACCTTGGTGGGCGATCCAAGCGCTGAAGTATCTGGAACTGTCGAGACTGACTCCAAGCTAATTGGTGCAGGCGGCCTGTTTTTTGCAAGGCCTGGCGAGGTCACAGACGGTCACAACTTTGTTGGTGATGCTTTGGCTAGGGGCGCTATTGCCGCGGTCGTGCAACGGCAGTTACCGGAGACAATAAATCAGATAGTTTTAGAAAACAGCGAAGAAGCACTTGGCGTCTTGGCTTCTTGGTTGGCAGGAGAGCTCAAGTCCAAGGGCAAGCTAAAAGTTGTTGGGATCACCGGTTCGAATGGGAAAACAACGACCAAAAACATGCTTCGAGAAATTCTTAGTCGGGTGGGACCAACTATTGCCCCGATCGAATCCTTTAACAATCGCGTCGGTGCTCCTATATCTATTTTGCGTGCCGACGAAAAGACCGAGTTTCTTGTTGTTGAAATGGGCGCCGAGGGCATTGGCAGCATTGAGTATTTAGCCAAAATGGCCAACCCAGATATCGGAATTATTTTGAAAGTGGGCCTGGCCCACGTTGGAGAATTCGGCGGCATTGATGTCACCGCAAAGATCAAATCTGAACTTGCAAGCTCGCTTCATCCAGGTGCCAAAGTGGTACTAAACGTTGATGACAGCTACGTTCGCGACATGCAGCAGGTAACCAAGGCAGAAGTTAGTTGGTTTGGAACAAGCGCTGAGGCAAGTTACCGAGCTTCGAATGTGACCACGATGG